>CBESWG010000003.1:0-175777 GCA_965533275.1 uncultured bacterium | reverse complement strand
GGTCCAGGGCTTTCTGGCCGAGGGGTGGACCACAGTCGGCACACGGGTCGAGGTGGAACACATTCGCGCCACGCCGCTGGGGGGCCGGGTTACGGCAGAGGCCACGCTGGTCAAGCGGGCGGACCGGGTGCTGGAATTCGCGGTCCAGGCCTGGGACGGCTCCGGGGTTGTCGGGCAGGGGACGCACACCCGGGCCATCATCGACCGGGAGCAGTTCATGGCCAGGGCTAAGTCTAAATCTTAACCTATCTGCGGGCTGCCAGCAGGCGCTCGATCTCTCCGATCTCTTTGGGCACCTCGCGGGTCAAGACCTCGCAGCCGTCCTTCGTGATGAGGACGGTGTCTTCGATGCGGATGCCGAAGCCCAAGTCCGGGTAATACAGCCCCGGTTCGATGGCGAACACCATCCCTTCCTGAAGCGGGCCCGAGTAGCTTACATCGTGTGTGGCCAGACCGACATGGTGGCCGAAACCGCCTCTGAGCCCGCGAGAATCCATGCCCTTCTGGCTCATGACCCGGGCCACATGCTCCCTCACCTGTTCCACTGTCACACCCGGACGGTATGCCTCGATGCAGGCTTTCTGGACCTCGAGCACTACCCGGTAGGCTTCCCTCTGTTCGGCTGCAAATTTTCCGGAGGCGGGCCAGGTCCGGCTGATGTCCATGCAGAGGTGATCCAAGTCGGCCCCGAAATCCATGAGCACCAGGTCGCCTCCCTCGACACGGCGATCGTTGCGATCGTAGTGCCAGATGCAGGAATTGGGCCCGGAGCCCACGATGGGGGGATAGGCCGGGCCGCGGGCCCCATGTCTGAAGATCACATACAGGGCCTCCGCTTCGATCTCGTATTCGAAGACACCCGGGCGGGTGCCCAACATGGCGGCCTTGACCGCGGCAGCCGAGACCCTGCCGTTGCGGCGGAGGATATCGATCTCTTCCGGCGTCTTGATCAACCGCATCCGGTCGATGTGCGCTGTTACATCCAGGAAATCACACATGGGGTAACGCTCTTTAAGTTTCTTGATCCGGTACGCATCCAGCGAGATCTGGTCGTTGTAGTGGGTGCGGTTCTTCCGCCCGGCGAAAATGCGGGTCTCCCAGCGCGCGTTATCGATGGTGTCGCGCGGAGAGAGCCTCAGGTGGAACATCAGGCCGAACTGCCGCGCCCTCCGTGCCAGAAACTCATCGAAGTAACTGAGGGGATGAATGGCGGTGAATCCATGCGATCCCCCCCCTTCCATGTTCTTGAGCAGGTTCGGTCCTTCGACCATCTCTTCTCGTGGAGTCTGACGAGGCAGGAAGAGATGGCTATCGCCCGACCCGGGCGCCATGAGCAGTAGGGCGTTGAGGTCCTCGATCCCCGTATAGTAGAAAAAATCGTTGTCCTGCCTGAAGTGGGCACCCGGCTGGGGCTGCGCATCCCCGAAGAGGACGATCATGCCATCCCCCACCGCTTCCATCAGGGCGCTGCGGCGCCTATCGAATTCTTCCTGAGAATACCCTGTCCTCTGGGCAGACAGTGCAGCGGGAAACATCAAATTGCACAGCAAAATCCCGATCCCAACGATCAGCAAGTTCCGTCTGTTCATGTCTCTCCTCTTAGATGTGGCTGTCTGGTCAGCCCTGTCTGATGAGCCGGCCCAAGCCGCGGAAGCTCTTCTGCATAAAGAAATTGTTGAAGCCCGATCCCATTATGATATTATATTACGCCTGAAACTGCGACACATGCAAAATCAATAAAGGAGTCCCTCTCATGATCCACATCTTAATCGGGGCGGTGACCACAGCACTTCTGATCCGCATCATCCAATGGACCAAGAAACGTAACCTGGCACTCAAATGGTGGCAGTGGCTGCCGGTAGTGTTGGAGTATGCCTACGTCATTTTTGTGCTGGAGGTCATCGCGGGATTCATAGAGGAAGGCGCGGTGAAGGGTGCCCTGGTCATGGGGACCATCATGGGCTTTTTGGCGCTGATCGCCGGATTCCTGCTGGCCCGCCTGGTTTTTCTGCGTAAAACCGCCTGAGGAGATAACGCCATGAACCAGAACTCATTCGACAGACGTGATTTCATCAAGCTCCTGTCTCTGGGAGGAGCCGCGTTGGGGGCGGGGATGGCAGCCCCCACGGTGATCGGGACGACCTCGCGAGGCAATCTCCTGACCTCCCAGGACGAGTACGGCGGGTTTACCGTGGAGCAGAGCCGTATGGTGGGTTTTCCCTATCGGATCGATACCAGGGTTATCAAGCCCATGAGCGAAAAATTCACGACCTTCAGCCTCAATGTCTGGCTGCCTGAGCGGCGCAAGGCGCTGGCGGAAGCGGAGAACGTGTCCTACAAGAACCTGGTGGAGGGCCGGGGCCGGGTCCCCGACCAGACACGCCTGGACTATGCCCTGATGTCCGCCGCCTGGACCTATGCCCATTCGGACGGAGTCACCTACCGCTGGGACGGCCCCTCCGGCATGGTGCGGGGAAGCGGCCTGGGAAGTATGGGGCCCTGGGAACCTGCAGACATCGACATGACATGGGCCGATGCGACACGGGCCGTGAAACATGCCGCCCTGTTCTACGGGGCCTCCCTGGCGGGGGTCGCAGAGCTGAATCCACTCTGGATGTATTCTGACCACTTCGCGCCAGGGCGTGAAGACCGGGAGCGGACCATTCCGGTGCTGGCCGAAGGGGACCGCTATGAGAAGACAGAGGAGGCCTGGTATATCCCCCGCTCTATGAACCGGGTGGTCTCCCTGGCATTCGAAGAGGATTATTACGCCATCTCCAATTCTCCCGGCAGGCTCGCATCTGCGGCCACGGGCAATGGATATTCCCGCATGGCGGTGACGTCATCCACCCTGGCTGAATTCATCCGGGGTCTGGGCTACAGGGCCCTTCCCGCCGGCAACGGCGTGGGACTGAGCATCCCCATGGCCGTGGATGCCGGGTTGGGGGAATTGGGCCGGTTGGGGCTGCTCGTGACTCCCAAATACGGACCGCGTGTCCGGCTGGCCAAGGTCATCACGGACATGCCCCTGGAAGCAGATGCCCCCATACGTTTCGGTGTGGCCGAGTTCTGTGAGAGCTGCATGCTGTGTGCCGAGGACTGCCCCAGCAGTTCGATCAGCAAGGGGCCGCAGACCTGGGAGGGCCGCTCCCCGGCCAACAATCCGGGAGTGTTCAAGTGGTATGTGACCCCAGAGGGCTGCTACGATTTCAACGGTTTCAGCTGCTCGAACTGCAAGCGGGTCTGCCCGTTCACCAAGCCCAACAACTCTTGGCTGCACCGGCTGATCCGCACTGCCATCGAGGGACGCATCTCACCTCTCAATAATGTGATGGTGACCCTGGACCAGGCCAGCGGCTATGGGCAGCCGGTCCCGGCCCGGGAGTTCTGGCGCCGGGACGGCCACAAGGCCATCACCGCCCGCGAGAAGATGTAACGATATGGGGGGGGATGTCCCCTAGAATTCGATCAGGCCGGCGAGCTTGAGGATCTCCAGGTAATTGAAGATCGCCTCGAGTTTCGACTGGGTCTGAGCCTGAGAATCCAAGAGCGCCTTGATGTCCAGGACGCTGTTCTCCCCGTTGATGAGCAGGTTCAGTTCCCGGGTGTTGCCCACACTGCGCCGGTCGTAGGGAAACTCCTTTTTTTTGTCCGCGGGGACCGCATCGATGTGCTCGCTGTAGCCCCTGTACCCGTTCTCCTTGACCCTTGCCGTGGGCCGGGGGACGATCTTGGCAGCCTTCTGTTCCAGCTCAGTCCATTCGATCTTGATCGGCTCGACCCGCCAGAATGCAGCCCGCTGCCGCATGTGGGCATCGAGCGTGGCCAGCAGGGCGGCTCCCTGAGACTTCATGCTCTTCTTGAGAGCTGCCACATGGCCTCCCACGTTCTTGGTGTCGGTGGCCAGTTCCATCACCGAAGACAAGGTGGCCGCCTCGTTCAGGGCCGCCGCTTCGATGTACATGCGGCCCGTCTTGTAGGCCTCGGCCAGCCCGTCTGCCGATGCCTGGTTCAGTGCTTCCAGTCCCCTCATCAGCTCATGCCCCATCCTCCGGGCGCCGTTGCTGGCGGTCTCGCTGGCGATCTTGATGGCCATGCCATCGTCGGCATTGGCCACGGTGTACGCTCCCGCCGCCCCGATGACCGCAACGCGCTTCAGCTGGGTGGGATCGGATTTATCCACACGATCGCCGGAGGTATGATACCACCGGTCCGGCCAGACGATCATCATGATGCCAGGGACCTGGACGCCCCAGTCATTGAACACCTCGTGATCCGAGGCTCCATAGTGTGTCTCGATGCTGTAGTAGAACGGCTCGTCAGCGCCCGAGGGTGCCACGATGCGGCGCAGCACACCCTCTGGGCCGCTGCGGTTCTGGATCCGCTCACGGCTGCCCTCTCCGATATAGCGGTAGTAGTTCTCCATGACGTCATTGATGTAGTGAGGATTTCCGTAGGAGGTGCGCATCATGCAGAAGAATGCCTTATTCAGGCTCAGCCACTCCCCTACCATGTCCATGTTGATGTTGCAGAGGGTCTTTTCCATGAGATCCTTGTTGGCCTTGACCCAAGGCCCGGTCCCGGAAAACTCCGGGCCCCACAGGAAGCGGATGGTCCTCCTGGGCCTGGGCAGGCGGCCCTCCTCGATCAGGGTGTGCAGGACTCGGGCCACTTCCAGGATGCCGGCGCTCCCCGACTTGTTGTCGTTAGCCCCCTGCTTGACGTAGCCCTCGAAGAGGTGCGCCGACAGGATGACCTCACCCGCTTTGGGATCCGTACCCGGGATGTGGCACACGACGTTCTGGAGATCGTAGGCTTCCTGTGTGGATTCGACCTGGGCTTGCACCAGGATCTTTTCCCTTCGCAGCAGGCGCGCCTTGAGGATGGCCCCCTCCCTGGCCGGAAGGTAGAAGGCGAACTTGGAGGGGGTTTCCTGGCCGCGCCGGTTGTAGATGCCCGACCAGGGGATCTGGAGGGGATCGAAATGCTCGCGTGACGTGCTGATGCCGATGACGCCCACGGCCCCCATCTTCAAGCAGGCCAGGGCATGCACGCTGCTCGCGCGGCCCTCGGTCACCACGATCTTGCCCTCGAGTTCGAGTCCCTGCATCTCCTTTGCCGTGCCGAGGCCGACCCACACGAGCTCCGCCTTTACATCGGCCGGGCTGCTGCCGCTGGCCAGCATAGCGGTCATGTCCTGATAGGACGCAAGCTTCTGGCGGCGGGGCTTGATCTCCCAGAGCTCGCCCTTGATCCCGTCCCATACGGTCCCGCCTGGGAAGCGGGCGAAATCCGTCCCCGGCAGCCCGTAAGACTTGAGCTGATCATATATATATTGGGACTCATAGAAGGTCCCGGCATACTCATCCGCCAGGCGGTTCTTGTTGTATCCGCCCGTTTCCATGATGGTGTTGTAGGCGGTCTCTCCGGACGCCTCACCGATGATCTCGTCCATTTGGGCTTGGGGAATCAGTGTCCAGATCATCCAGGGCGTATGCTGTGCATTCAGGTCCATGCCCCCCAAGAGCAGGCACAGCCCGATCACACTCAAGCTCAGTAATCTTTTCATTTCGTCCTCCGACTCGAGATGCGGGGCCTTACCCCGCTCACATAATGATCATTTGGTAATATCACACCCGTTTCCCCAGGTCAAAGAAAATCCTGTTCGTTCGCTGAATATTCTGTGATATGGTAGGAGGACACCACAGGACGAAGCCATGCCCGAATTCGAGATCCTCCTCATGCTGGCCATCCTTGCCGCGACCATGACCCTCTTTGTCTCGGAGAAACTGCGGCCCGATGTCACCGCCCTGCTCGTATTAAGTGCGCTCCTGCTACTGGGCCTGCTGCAGCCCCAACAGGCCCTCTACGGTTTCGCCAACCAGGCAACCGCCATCATCGCAGCCATGTTTATCATCAGTGCCGGGCTGGTCCGGACAGGGCTGGTAGACTGGCTGGCCCGCCGCGTGGATGCCGGTGCTGGCCGGTCCCGAATCCGCTTCATCCTGGTCCTCTGTCTGACCACGGCCCTGCTCTCCACATTCATCGTGAACGCGGCTGTGGTCGCCATCTTTATCCCCATCAGCGTGATCCTGGCGGAGAAGCGTCGGATCCCGGTCTCGTATGTTCTGATCCCCATGGCGTTCGCCAGCCAGCTGGGCGGCGCCTGCACGCTGATCGGCAGTTCCACCCACATCCTGATGAATTCTCTGGCCGTCGAGAACGGGCGCCCGGCCTTTGCCATGTTCGAGTTTGCTCCCCTGGGAGCGGTTCTCGCCGCCGTGGGGATACTGTATCTGGTCCTGCTGGCCGGGAAACTGCTGCCGCGGAGGAAGGGGGCCTATCGGAAGATCGACAGGTACCGGCTGACCGACTACCTGGCTGAGCTCAGCCTGACCGGGAATTCTCCTCTCCTGAAGAAACGCTGGGGCGAACTCGAGAAAAAGGCCGTGAAAGACATCCAACTCATCCGCCTGATCCGCGCCGATAAGGCGGTCTCGAAACCTATGCAAACCGTAATGCGGGAGGGTGATGTCCTGCTTGTCCATGGGGATGCAGGCCTGATAATGCGGATCAAGGACGAATTCAAGCTGCAGACTCGAGCCGACGTAAAGATCAGTGACAAGCCCATGACCGCAGACGAACTCCGGCTAATCGAGGCCGTGATCCCTCCCCGCTCAAGCCTGGAGGGGAGGTCACTGGAAGATTCGGACTTCCGCCGGCGCTTCGGCTGCCTGGTCCTGGCGGTGCAGCGGCGCGGGCAGGTCATGCGCCAGCGGCTGGACCGCGTCCGACTCCAGGCCGGCGACGCCCTGCTCCTGCAGTGTCCCGGGGAGGATATCGGCCGCATCCTGCGCTCTCAGGACCTGATCATGACCGAGGAGATGAGCGAACTCCATCTTCGGAAGGACCGCGCCCTGATCGCGCTTGTCCTGGTGGGAGCGGTCGTAGCACTCTCCGCATTCCAGGTCTTGCCCATACTCACGGCGACGCTGTTGGGTGCCGTCGGCATGATCGTGACCGGCTGCCTGACAGCGGAGGAGGCCTACCGGTCCATCAACTGGCAGGTGATCTTCCTCCTCGGGGGGATCCTGCCCCTGGGGCTGGCCATGCAGCAGACAGGCACCGCACAGTGGCTGGCCGACGCCTTGATGCGCCCGCTCATGGGCCTCGGGCCCTATGTCCTCTTCGCCGCCTTCTATCTCTTGACCGCCCTGCTGACCGAGGGCATGTCCAACATGGCGGCTGCCGTGCTGCTTGCCCCCATCGCGCTCTCCACTGCCGCGGCCCTGGGAGTGAGCCCCCGGCCGTTCCTGGTGGTCATCTCCTTTGCCGCCTCCACGAGTTTCGCCACGCCTATCGGTTTCCAGACCAACACCATGATCTATGCCCCAGGGGGCTACCGGTTTACCGATTTTACCCGTGTGGGGCTCCCCCTCAACCTGATATTCTGCCTTCTGGTCACCTGGCTCGTCCAGGTGTTCTGGCCACTCTGATCTGGGATCGCTCCCCGGCCTCAAGCCCACCTCGTCATGCGGAAACAGATCAGCCCGATGTCGGAGCGCCCGGACGGAGAGCGAACGAGTGCGCTATTTCCGCGTCACCAGGTATCCGATGAGGAATCCCACCACCAGCAGCCCGCAGATCATGATGATCTGGTTCATGCTGATGCTCCAGAAAAACAGCTTGATCGTAGCCATGGCCGAGTTCTGGATGACAAAGATCACTGCCAGCAGCAGCAATACAAGTAAGATAATGTATTTGGGCTTCATCCTATTTCACTCCTTTGCCTATGCTCTCACAGCCAGCGTTTGCGTTTGAAATAGACGATCATGCCGATCCCGATCATCAGCATCAGGGCCAAGACACCCCCATATCCCCAAGGCCATCTCAGTTCGGGCATTTTATCGAAGTTCATCCCATAGATGCCGGCAATGAACGTCAAGGGGATGAAGATGGTGGCGATTATCGTCAACACCTTCATGACCTCGTTCATTCGCTGGCTGAGTCCAGAGAGATAGGTGTCGTGCAAACTCGCCAGCATGTCCCGGAACGTTTCGACCGTATCGATGGCCTGGATGGTATGATCATAGGCGTCCCTCAGGTACCGGTGTACCGCTTCCGTCATGAGAGGCGACTCGCCCCTCTCCAAGACATTGATCAGCTCCCGGAGCGGCCATACCGCTTTGCGGAGGAAGATCATTTCCTGTTTGAGTCTGTGGATATCGTTGATGGAATCAGGTCTAGGGTCGGAGATTACCTGATTCTCCACGTCCTCGATCCGTTCGCCGAGCCTCTCCAGGATCAGGAAATACTGATCCAGCACCGTATCGAGAAGAGAGTAGAGCAGATAATCCGCACCCATATTGCGGATGCGCCCCTTTCCCTTGCGGATCCGCTCCCGAAGGCCTTCGAATATGTCTCCGGGCCGTTCCTGAAAAGATATCACGCAGTGATCGGTCAAGATCAAAGACACCTGCTCGCCCGTGACCTCATTATGTGCCTCATCATAGGACAACATACGGAGGACGACATACAGGAACTGGTCGTAGTCTTCCAGCTTGGGTCGCTGCCAGGGATTGGCAATGTCTTCGAGAGCCAAGGGATGGATCTCGAACAGTTTCCCAAATTCCGAAATCAGACTTGCATCGTGGATCCCGTCCACATTGATCCAGGTCGTGGCCTCACTGCCTTTACAGTGCGCGCATTCTTCGATGCCTGAGACCTCGGTCTCATGAAAAGTCTCGCCGTTATAATCGAGAACGGTGATCCGGATGTGCTCTTCTTTTGGCTCGCCGGAGTAGGTCGCGGTACCGGGCGGAAGGCCGACATTTACTCCCCGCCTGTGGATGAACCGGTTAATACGAAGCATTCTCCCTCCCTCCTTAGCATTATTATAAAGGCTTTCTGCCTGATTAAAACATCTTTTCTCTTTTCATCGCGTGTGTGAGGTCCTCTCAAACTAGACATCATTCGTCGAACCTGAGCCGCAGGGCGGGCAGCGGGCCATAAACCACCAATCTGTCGTTCGCGATCAGGTTCTCTGTGGCCTGCCCGCTGCCTATTTGATAATGATCCGGATGCGGCGCACACTCCTGGCATCCGCATCCAAAACCAGGAACTTAAGGCCGGCTGCGGACGTGCTCTCCCCTTTTTTAGGGATCCGCTGCATTCTCTCGATCACAAATCCCGCGAGGGTATTGTACTCCCCCTCGGGGAGGGCTAACCCATAATCCAGGTTCAGCAGCTGGATCTCGGCCTTCCCGTCACAGTCCAGTACCCGGTCGCTGATCCTCTTCACGAGTTCGAAATCCTCCCTGTCCTTCTCATCCCAGATCTCGCCCATGACCTCCTCCACGAGGTCTTCTATGGTCACCAGGCCCACCACACCTCCATACTCATCCACCACGAACACCATAGGTCTGCGGCTGCAGCTGAGGTCCTTGAGGAGGGGGAGGACACGTCGGGATTCGGGTTCATGACGGACGTCCCTCCGGATGAAGGGCGCAATGGTTTCAGGGAGTTCCTCAACATCGAGGACATCCAGCACATTCACAACTCCTACGATGTTATCGATCCGGTCCGAATAGACGGGGATGCGGGAGAAACCCGTATCCGCCACTTTTTGTAGAAAAGCTGTAGGCCTGGTGTCTTCTGGCAATGCGACCATGTCAACGAGGGGCGTCATGATCTTCCCGATCGCACGTTCATCCAGGTCCAGAACGCCGTGGACCATGCGGATCTGATCCTTTTTCACGGCCCCCGCTTCCTTCCCCATCTCGGCCAGCAGCTTGAGCTCTTCCCGCATGACACGGGACCTTTCCGCCAAATCCTCGCTTCCGGCGAAGCGGACAAAACGCCCTGAGACCAAGGTGAAAAACTTCACGAGGGGATGCAGCAAAACGGCGGAGAAGCGCAAGATGGGGGCGCTGCGTAGCGCAAGGCTGTCTGCCCGCGCACGGAAGATGGTCTTGGGGAGGATCTCGCAGAAAAGGAGGATAACAAAAGTCATGACCACAGTATTGGCCAGTTCCTGGAGGTGCTCATGCCGGGGAAGCAGGATGCGCGTGAGCTGGAGGCCAGCCACACCCGCGGCTGTCCCCATAAGATTCGTACCCACCAGCACGGTACCGAGCATGCGGTCCGGCTCCTCTATCAAGGCCTTGATAAACATCGCTCGCGGATTCTTGTTCTGTGCGAGGATCTCGATGCGGACGGAGGAGGCAGAGACCACGGCCGTCTCCGATCCGGCAAAAAATGCCATCATCACCAGTGAAAATACCAGGAGACACAGGAAGGCGGGAAGATAGTCAGCCCCTGGGGGATTCCCTGCACCACGCACTGTGGATCCCGCACTCATCATCCCAAGTAGAGGCACCAATGCCAGGATCAATAAGAGTTTAGGGGAAGGTTTTCCAGAAGCGCGGCGCCTCACCTGCACGCTCAGCAAATCGATACGGTTTCCCGCCATCTTTTTAACCTGGAACGTTAATCCCAGAGGCTCATCGCGGACCACGTCCCCTACTCCAGGTATGGTTCCGGAGAGCTGTGTGACGTAGCCGCTCATGGTATCGGCGATCGACACATCCAGCTTGAGTTTCAGGCGGCGGTTGAAGGAGCGCAGGCCCATGGATCCGGGTACCAGGTAGCTCTCTGCACGCCCCTCTTCACGCACTAGGTGCTGTTCGGGCAGCGCATCGTACTCGTCACGGATCTCTCCCACCACCTCTTCCACGATATCCTCTGACGTGACCAGCCCCTCCACCCCCCCGAACTCATCCAGGATTATGGCCATCTGCTTCTTCTGCCGTGTCATGTCCCGGAGCAGGGAACCGATGTTCTGCGTTTTGAATGCGAAAAAGGGAGTCAGGACCAGCGTATTTTCCCGGCCTGGATTCAGGGCCCCTAAAAGCTCCTGATTGGACAGGAATTCATCCAGCGTGAGATCCTCCAAGCGCTGATGTCCCAGGCTCCTCACGTCTACGTTCCTCCAGCGCGGCAGATCTTTGACATAAAAAATCCCGCATATGTTGTCGAGCCGCTTGCGGTAGACAGGGAGCCGGGAGTGACCCCGCTGCATGGCCGTCTTGAACGCATCGCGAATGACAGTGGAGACTTCGACGCCCACCATCTGAGTCCGGGGCACGAGGATCTCTTTGGTCTTGGTATCCTGCAGTTCGAAGACATTGGAGAGGACCTCTCCTTCGTCTTCGTCGATGGCCCCCCCCTCGGCAGTGGCGCGTACGGTCTCCCGGATCTCTTCTCTGGTGACAGGAAGGGAATCGACCATTCTGCGCACCCCAAAAAGGGGGAGGAGGATGTCGGTCAAAAACCGCAGAATCCTTCGGAAAGGAAAAATCAGGCGGGAGAAATTCCAGAGGAGAGGAGCGGTCCGGCGGGAAAATCCTTCGGGATTCCGTATGGCCAGGGACTTGGGAGTGATCTCCCCGAACAGGAGCAGGATGGCGGTTTCGACCAGGATGGCGGTCACATAGGCGGCACCCAGGTGCCGGCTCTGGAATACCGTATCATAGATCAGCGCACCCATGATCGTGATGAAGGCCATGTTGACCAGCGTGTTGCCAAAGAGCACGGTGATGAAAAGCCTGCGGGGCTCGTCCAGGAACCGGACCACGGCAGCGCTGCTGTGCGTGCCATCCTGCCGCATTCGTTCGATCTGGGTCCTCGTCAACGCCGAGAGGGCGGTCTCCGAACCAGAGAAAAAGCCAGAGCAGAGCATGAGCAAGCCCAGGCCGACAACATAAGTGATGAGAAATGTGATGTCCATGCGAGATAGGTTTATTCACATATATCACACGGGGCAACAGGTGGTCAATCGGCGGGAATCCAGGAGGAATCGTTTGTGTTCATCCTCCCTGCAAGAAAAGACACACCAGGGAAATCTGCGGACGGGAAGCTGTCGGGCGTGATTTTGGCGGCGGTTTGGACTATAATGCCTTCGAAGTATCCGTATTTCAAGGATCGGAGCCCACAGCATGCACAATGTCGCGACCATCATCATGGCGGGTGGACAGGGAAGCCGTCTATACCCGCTGACCAGGATCCGCAGCAAACCCGCCGTCCCCATCGCCGGCCGCTTCCGGCTCATCGACTTTCCCATCAGCAACTGCATCCACTCCGACCTGAGGAAGATCTTCATCCTGACCCAGTTCAGCTCGGAGTCCCTGCACCGGCACATCTTCCTGACCTATCGCTTCGACAATTTTACGCGGGATTTCGTGACCATACTGTCCGCTCAACAGACGTTGGAAAGCCGGGACTGGTACCAGGGAACGGCCGACGCCGTCCGCCAGAACCTGGGTTTCCTGCGCAGCGAAGTGGACTACGTGCTGATCCTCTCCGGGGATCACCTCTACCGGATGGACTACCGCCGCTTCATCGATTTCCACATACAAAAACAGGCGGACATCAGCATCTCGGTATATCCCGTCCCTGCCAAACAGGCCTCGCAATTCGGGGTGATGAAGGTCGGCCGGAACGGGAAGATCACGGACTTCAAGGAAAAGCCCAAGGATCCGCAGCTCCTGGATTCGATGCGTGTCCCCGAGGAGACTTTCACCCGCTTCAATGTGGAGGCGGGCGGGCGGTCCCACTTGGCTTCCATGGGAGTATACGTATTCAACCGCTCCGTCCTCCAGGAGCTTCTGGAGGACACGGAATTTGGGGATTTCGGGAAAGAGGTCATCCCCCATGCCATCCGCAGGAAGAAGGTCTTCGGCTATTTCTTTGACGGCTACTGGGAAGACATCGGAACCATCCGGAGCTTTTTCCAGGCCCACATGGACCTGACCCGCAGCCGGCCCAAGTTCCGCCTGTACGACGAAGCCAAGCCCATATTCACTCGGGCCCGGTTCCTGCCGGGGTCCCGGATCCATGATTCCGTGATCGACCGCTCCATCATCTGTGAAGGAAGCATCATCAACAGGGCCCGGATCACAGACTCCATCATCGGGATCAGGTCCCGCATCGGAAGGAACACCAAGCTGGACAGGACCATACTCATGGGAGCGAACCGCTTCGAACTGCACAAAGACACCACGACCGGCAGAAAGCGCCGCATTCCCGACATCGGGATAGGCGACAACTGCGAGATCCGCAACGCCATCATCGACCGGAACGCACGCATCGGCAATAACGTCAAGTTGGTAAACACGCGTAGTGTGAAGCAGCACCAGTGTGAGAGCTGTCACATCGTTGACGGCATCACAGTGATCCCAAAGAACGCAGTGATCCCCAGTGGAACCGAGATCTGAAAGGAACCATCCCATGACCCTAACCCTCACCCCCAAGCCTTCTCCCTCTTCGTCCATAGCCTACTTCTCCATGGAGGTGGGCCTGGAATCCGACATGCCCACCTACAGCGGTGGGCTGGGTGTGCTGGCCGGCGATACGCTCAAGGCGGCCGCAGACCTGTCCATCCCGCTGGTCGGGGTCACCCTCCTCCACCGCAAGGGATACTTCCGTCAAAAGCTGGATCCTGACGGACTCCAGTCGGAGAGTCCCTTTGACTGGAATCCCGAGGAATTCCTGGAACTCATGGAGCCCAGGATCAGTGTCTCCCTCGAAGGCCGTACAGTGCGGATCCAAGCCTGGCGTTATCAGATCCAGAGCGGCTCGGGACACAGCGTACCCGTCTTTTTCCTGGATACATGTCTGCGGGAGAACTCGGAGTGGGACCGCTCCCTCACAGATCATCTCTACGGCGGGGACCTGCGCTACCGCCTCTGCCAGGAGGCCGTGCTGGGATTGGGAGGGGTGGCCATGCTGCGTGCCCTGGGTTATGCAGACATCCAAGCCTTTCACATGAACGAAGGACACTCCGCCCTGCTCGGGCTGGCCCTGCTCCAGGAGCGCCTTGGGGAAAAGGACCTGATGCAGGCAACCCGGCAGGACATCGACCGGGTCCGTCAGATGTGTGTGTTTACCACCCACACTCCGATCCCGGCGGGACACGACAAGTTTCCCCTGGACCTCGTTACCCAAGTATTGGGAGAGAAGCAGGCAGGCTTCCTGGCAGCCGGCCGGGCCAAAGTCGGGGATGAGCTCAACCTGACCTCGCTGGCCCTGATGTTTTCCTGGTATGTCAACGGAGTCTCCCACCGGCACGAAAAGATCTCGCAGGACATGTTCCCCGAATACCCCATCAATTCCATCACCAACGGAGTCCATGCCGCCACCTGGACCGCGCCGCCTTTCAAGACTCTCTATGACCGCCACATGCAGGAATGGCAGGAGGACAGCCTCTACCTGCGGTACGCCATCAACATCACGCGGGAAGAGATCATGGCCGCCCACAAAGAAGCGAAGCAGCACCTGATGCAGGAGGTCGCTCGGCGCTCCGGCCGGAAGCTGGAGGAGGATGTCTTCACGATCGGTTTCGCCCGGAGGGCCACGCCCTACAAGCGCGCCGATCTGATCTTCACCGACCTGGACCGCCTGCGGGCCATCGCCAGGAAGGCGGGCCGATTCCAGCTGATCTTTGCCGGGAAGGCTCACCCCCACGACGAGGGAGGGAAGGAGTTGATCCGAAGGATCTTCGCCGCGGCCGAGTCCTTGGAGGACGACATCGCCGTCGTCTACCTGCAGGGCTACAAGATGAGCCTGGGCAAGTCGCTCTGCTCCGGGGTGGATCTCTGGCTGAACACTCCCAGAAAACCGCAGGAGGCTTCGGGCACAAGCGGTATGAAGGCTGCCCTCAACGGAGTCCCCAGCCTCAGCGTGCCGGATGGCTGGTGGCTGGAAGGGCATGTGGAGGGAGTGACCGGCTGGTCTATCGACGGAGGGCCTGAAGGGCGCGACTCGGACTCGGCAGAAGCCGCGTCACTGTACCACAAGCTGGAATCCGTGATCCTGCCGATGTACTACCGTAGACCGATGGACTATGCCAGCATCATGCGTTCCTCAATCGCCCTGAACGGCTCATTTTTCACTGCGCAGCGCATGATGTACCAATACCTCAACAACGCCTATCATCCCACGCACAACCAGGGATCATGAACTTCGGGATCGAGGGAAGAGGTTGAACGGATGTCCGAGATCAGACACGACCCGCTGCTGGACAGATGGGTGATCATCGCCCCGGAACGGGACAAGAGACCTCAAGAGATCGCAGGCACGACACACCCCGGTCAGGCCCTGCCCTGTCCCTTCTGTGAAGGAAACGAGAGAGAAACACCCCCCGAACTGTGGGCCCTCAGGGAGTCCGGGGGAGAGGGGCCGGACACGCCGGGGTGGACCGTGCGGGTCGTTCCCAACCGCTTCCCCGCCCTGAGACGATCTCTGGAGGGAGAGGACGAACGTTCGGGCCTTTTGGAAAAGAGGCGGGGCGTTGGGGCGCACGAGGTCATTATCGAATCCCCAGGCCACACGGACAGCCTGGCCGACCTGCCGCTGATCCATGTCCGGTCGGTGATCGAGACCTATCGCCTGAGGCTGCTCTCGGTATATCAGGACAGCCGGCTGGCCTATGCCCTCATCTTCAAGAACCACAAGATCCCTGCCGGGGCTTCCCTGGTTCATCCCCACTCGCAGCTCATCGCCACACCGGTCATCCCCCAAAACGTCAGGTTGAAGCTGGAGACGGCCCTCCAGCATCACACAAAAACCGGGACATGCCTGCTGTGCACCCTGATACAACAGGAAAAGGCCAGCGGAACCCGTGTGATCCATGAGGCCGATGGCTTCATTGCGCTGGCCCCTTTCGCTTCGCGATTCCCTTTCGAAGCCATGATCGCGCCGGTCAGGCACATGCCGGATTTCACGGAGATGGGCATTGAGGACCTGTCCAGCCTATCCGGCATGCTCAAAGATACCCTGCTGAGTTTAAAGGCGCTGCTGGATGATCCCCCCTACAACTACTTCCTCAACACCACACCCAATCCTGCCGCCATGGGATCCGAGGGATGGGATCCTAACTCCCTGAGGGCCGCATCCCACTGGCACTTGGAGATCCTCCCCAGGCAGCTCCCGCCTGCCGGCTTTGAATGGGGCAGCGGATTCCACATCAATCCGGCGTTCCCCGAAGAATCGGCACGCCTGCTCAGGGAGATCTGGAAAAACACATAGGGGGGGAAACATGCGGGCTCAGAGCCGCCGGCCGCATCCCGCGAGCTGGCGAGCGGCCTCTGTGCTGAAGGCCATCTCCAACTGCCGGGGAGTGAGGCGCCACCTCCAGTTTCCGCTTCGGGAGCCCGGGAGGTTCATGCGGGCCTCGGATCCGAGACCCAGGAGGTCCTGGGCCGGCAGCACAACCAGGTCCGCAGGCGAGCCCAGAAGGAGCCGGATCAACCCCACCACCGCATCCGAGGATCCGGTACCCCGGCCCAGGTAGGCAAGCACCCGCTCCCGAGTGCTGGGATCGATCTCATCCTCGTACCATCCGCGCAGCGTGTTGTTGTCGTGAGTCCCCGTATATGCCACACAGCGGGCGGGGTATGTGTGCGGGAGGAAGGGATGATCCGGGTCAGCATCGCCAAAGGCAAACTGGAGCACCTTCATACCCCTCAGCCCAAACCGTTCCCGGATCTCCACGACATCCGGTGTGATGGTCCCCAGGTCTTCGGCGATGAAGGGGAGTCGCGGGAACTCCTTCCGTACCCGCTCCAGAAACTCAGCAGCCGGTGCCCTCTGCCAGGACCCTCGACTCGCTGTTCGGGCACCGGCCGGCACCTGCCAATAGCGGACCAGGCCGCGGAAATGGTCGATCCTCAAGAGGTCGAAGCGTTCCAGCGACAAGCCAAGGCGATCGATCCACCAGCGGAATCCACTCCGCTTCAGCTCGGACCACCGGTACAGCGGATTGCCCCAGAGCTGGCCGGTACGGCTGAAATAGTCGGGGGGAACCCCGGCTGCATGCGAAGGCCGCTTGTTCGACTTCAGCTTGAAATAGTGCGGGGCGGCCCACACATCGGCGCTGTCATAGGTGACATAGATGGGGAGGTCCCCGATCAGTCGGACACTCTTCATACGCGCGTGTTCCCGCAGGTCCCTCCATTGGCGGGAGAACACATACTGCAGGAATTGGATCTCCCGCAGGGCTGGCAGATGCTCAGCCCCCATTAAGGCAAGGGCCTCGGGATCTCGGTCTCTCAAGGGAACAGGCCAGGCATGCCAGGGACTCCCCTGGAACTTGCGGTGCAGGACCGAGAAGAGAGCAAAATCTTCGAGCCAGCCCGAATTCGTATTACAAAACCGCTCAAAGTCGGCCGGATCACGTCCCATCGAGAATCGCTGGAACGCCGTGTGCAGCAGCCGCCGTTTCAGGCGGCGCGCAGCCGCATAATCCACACATTCTCCAGCGGGGACTTCGGCTCTTTCCACCTCAACAGGCCGAAGCCAGCCCTCCTTCACTAGTCCCCCCAAGCTGATGAACAGAGGATTGCCGGCATGGGCAGACGTGCTGTGATAGGGGGAGTTGTCGAAACGCGGTTCTGTGGGGTGGATGGGAAGCACCTGCCAGTATGCCCATCCAGCTGCGGACATGAGTTCGATCAACCTGAAGGCCTGCGGGCCGAGGTCTCCAATGCCCCCCCCGGAGGGCAGGGACGTGAGATGCAGCAGGATACCCGCGGACCGCTCCAGCTCAGACACCTAGTCCCGCACCTCGACGGAGAGAAGATCGCCCAGCTGCACTGCCATATCCATCTGCTTGTGAGCTTCCTTCCGACCTGCCCTGGCACGTTCCCGGATAGGCGGGAGCGCAGAGCCCACCCAGGCCAGGAACAGGTTCTGGCTCTTCCAGAGTTCCAGCTGCAGTGAAAGCCCTTCTACGGCATCGAGCAGCCCGCAGATCAGCCGCAGAAGATGAATGCTCCCGGAATCTTTGATCAAAGCCTCCAGTAGGGCCAGGAGCCGCCCGCTGACCGCTTGGCCGAGCGCAGCTTCTTCAGGGAGAAAGACGCCCTCCTGGACCTCGGCAGCAAAATCCCGCAGCGCATCCAGGTCCGGAGGCACTGCCGCCTCGAGCATGCGGATGACATCCCGGTTCCGCAGGAAGCCCACCGCTGAGGCCAGGGACTCCGGGAGCGGGACGTTCATCCTGCGGGCGGCCCGAACAAACTCCCGGTGCCTGGCATAGAACGGCCGCACCGAAGCCTCAAATTCCTGGAGAACCGCATCCAGCTGGCCCTGAACGACCCGCCTCTTGGTGTCCTTGAAAAGATGCTGGAGCGTGTAACGGGCTGGTCCCAGGAGTTGCGACTGCAGGGACAGGACCTCAGCGGCATCCTGCGCCTGGAACGCGTCCAGGATCGCTTTGCCTGCGGTCTGGAATTCCTCTCCCGACATCCCGCTGGACGCGGACGCCAGGAGGCGGTGTTCACCCTGGAACAGTGCGCTGTAGCTTATGTGCTTTGCTTCCCCTGTGAGGAGGGAGCGGACACGGCTGCGCCCCACTGCCAGCCGATCGTTTTCCCTCTCCCGGCTCTCCCACACCTCCCTGTCTATTTGGAAGGCGGCCGGGGAAGCCTGCTTCGGGTCTTCCATGAAAAGTGAAGCGATGCCGTGATGGACCCCGACCCTGAGAAAGTCAAGAACAGCAGGCCTCACGCGTTTTTCAAAGAGATCGCCTCCGTCTTCGAACCTGGGATCGTTGCACGGAGCCTTTTTCAGCAGAGAGAGAAACTCCGGCTCGAGATCTTCTCCCCCGATCTCACGCGCCAGCTGCAGCCCCCGGGCCGCATACTGAAGGATCTGGACCGACTCGATCCCGGCGATATCGTCGAAGAACCATCCACAGCTCGTATACATGAGGTTTCCCGCCCTCTGCATCTCCAGCGATTTCCATAGCCTGACGCGCTCTACATCGGACAGGGACTGCAGCCCATGTTCCTTAAGGAATGTGTTCCGTGTCTCTTCAGAGCGAACCAGGATGACAGCGATGTATCCGTCCCTGAGAACCCAGGGATCGTCCGCCCAGGGGCTCAGGGCCCGCTCGAACACGGATGCGAATCCATCCCGGGCAAAATCCAGCGCCTCCCGGAGGGGTGCGCGCCAGGCCAGGGTTCCCTCAGGATTCCCGCCCGTGCGGCACCCGCAGCCGCCCCGCCAGCGGTCCACGCCGTGGGCACAGCTCCAGGACGTGTTTTCGACGATCTCGACCTCGAGCCGGGGGGGATGCCGGTCGAGGAACTCGGCATAGTTCGTCAGGTGTGCTTCCGTTCCATGTTCGATCGCATCCAGGCAGGTGGCCAGGGACATATCCCCGAAACGGTGATGGTGACCGAAGGTCTCTCCGTCAACCGCGATATGCCTGATTTGGGGGAATTCAGGATCGGCATCGGGCCCCTGCGTCAGGATGTTTGCCAGTTTCCGGCCGTGTTTCAGCATATCGCCGAAGGCCAGGTCACGCGAGAGGGGCCCGTCATAGAAGAAGAGGGAGATGCTCCGGCCGGATTCGAGGCGGCAGAGATACGCGGACCGCGTGTCGACCGATGCCCCGTCCACATCCTGCCAGGTGTCGGACCCCAGCTGGCGCGTGCGGCCGGCCTGATGCGGCGCCAGGACCGTAAAAAGAATTCCCTGCTCAGCCAGGATTTCCAGGGATTCCAGGTCCACCGCGGTCTCCGGAAGCCACATACCTTCCGGCCGACGCCCGAACCGGTGGATGAAATCCCGGATCCCCCAGAGGACCTGGGTGCGTTTATCGCGGCGGTTGGACAGGGGGAGGATCGTGTGGTTGTAGGCCTGAGCCATGGCCGATCCAAATCCACCAAAGCGAGCTCGGCTGAGTCGATCCGCCTCCAGGATCGCCGCATAGGTCTCGCTTTCGTGGATCTCCAGCCAGAAAAGGAGCGTGGGCCCGAAATCGAAGCTCATCAGGGCATAGTTGTTCACAATGGACGTGATCCGGTCATCAGGGCCCAGGATACGGGCGGCGGAATTGGGAGCATAACATTCGGCCGTGATGCGCGCGTTCCAATCATGGAACGGGTGGGCCGAGTCCTGGATCTCGATCTCCTCCAGCCAGGGATTTTCGCGGGGGGGCTGGTAGAAATGGCCGTGGAGGCAGACGGAGGGCTTCATCCCACGTCCCCGTGAGGCCGATCCTTCTCTTCCGGGCCGGAAAAGACCAGGAGGCTCAGGGGTGGGAGAGTCAAGGACAGCGAGGATGCCCTACCATGAGCGGATTCACATCCTGTTTCGATCCCGCCCAGGTTCCCCATCCCACTCCCCCCATAAACACGGGCATCGCTGTTCAGCAGCTCTCTCCAGGCTCCCTCCAGGGGTACCCCGATCCGGTATCCAAGGCGGGGGACGGGCGTGAGGTTGCAGACCACCAGCAGCGGAGAGGCGTTCCCGCTGGGATGGCGCAGGAAAGAGACCACACCATTCTCCGCATCGCTGAAGTCGATCCACTCGAATCCATCCGGGACCTGGTCCAGCTCGAACAGCGCCGGGTGCGAGCGGTAGAGGCGGTTGAGATCCCTGACCCAGTGCTGGATTCCCCGGTGCAGGGGACGATCCAGGAGATGCCAGTCGAGGCCCTCATCATGCCGCCACTCCCCCTGCTGGCCGAACTCCCCGCCCATGAAGAGGAGCTTGTTCCCCGGATGAGTGAACATCCAGCCCAGCAGCAGGCGCAGGTTGGCAAACTTCTGCCATTCGTCTCCGGGCATCTTCCCCAGGAGGGATCCCTTGCCGTGCACGACCTCGTCATGAGAGAGGGGCAGCACGAAATCCTCGTTGAAGGCGTACCACAGGCTGAATGTCAGGCGGTCGTGATGGTATTGGCGGTGGACCGGCTCCTTGGAAAAGAAATCCAGGGAGTCGTGCATCCAGCCCAGGCTCCATTTCGAGCCGAATCCCAATCCCCCCTCTCCGAGAGGCCGGGTCACCTTGGGCCAGGCAGTCGATTCCTCGGCATAGGTCCATGCGTCCGGGTACTCGCTCTCCTGCACCCGATTCAGCTGCTGGAGGAATTCGATGGCCTCGAGGTTCTCACGCCCTCCGAAGCGGTTGGGCACCCATTCCCCCTCCTCACGGGAGTAGTCCAGATACAGCATCGAGGCGACGGCATCCACCCGCACTCCGTCGGCGTGGAATCGGTCCAGCCAGTAGATGGCGCTGCTGCTCAAGAAGCTCCGCACCTCGCCGCGCCCGTAGTTGAAGATGCAGCTCTTCCAGTCCGGATGGAAACCCTGGCGGGGATCGGCATGCTCGAAAAGGTTTGTCCCGTCGAACCGTTCCAGGGCGAACTCATCGGAGGGAAAATGCGAGGGGACCCAGTCCAGGATCACGCCGATGCCGTTCCTGTGGAGGCGGTCGATGAGATACATCAGGTCTTCGGGGGTTCCATAGCGGCAGGTGGGGGCGAAGTAGCCCGTCGTTTGATAGCCCCAAGAGCCGTAGAAGGGATGCTCCATCAAAGGCAGGAATTCCACGTGCGTGAATCCCATGTGCTTGGCATATCGGACCAGTGGGTCCGCCACCTCCCGGTAGCCCAGGAAGCCGCCGGCCGGGTCCTCCTTCCTGCGCCACGAGCCTAGGTGCATCTCATAGATCGATGTCGGCGTGCACGAGGCGTTCGCCCGGCGCCTTTCCCGCATCCAGGCCTGGTCCCGCCAGCGGTACGAAGTAGACCATACCACCGAGGCGGTGCGCGGCGGCTCCTCCCAACGCCGGGCAAAGGGATCGCCCTTGTTCAGGCCCTTTCCGCCCTCGCGGGGAATGATGTGATATTTGTACAGATCCCCCTGACTCAATCCCGGTATGAAGCCTTCCCAGATGCCTGATTCGTCCCAACGGACAGCCAGGGGGTGGTCCCCGGGCGCCCATGCGTTAAAATCTCCGACCACCGAAACCGACTTCGCATTCGGCGCCCACACAGCGAAAAACACTCCCTCTTCGCCGGCATGCACGAGGCGATGGGATCCCAAGCGTGTGTAGAGGCGGCAGTGGGTCCCTTCCTTGAAGAGATGGATGTCTTCCTGGCCCAGGAGGGTCGGTCCGTGCCGGACTGGCCCGGGTCTCATCCCAGCATCCTCTCATAGAGGCTGAGATACTTGCGCGCCGCCGTTTCCCAGGAAAAATCGGCCCGCATGGCATTCTTGATGAGAATACCCCACCGGTCCTTCCTTTTGTAGAGAGCGGTCGCCCTGCGCACGCAGGAGATCAGGGCGCTGGCCGAGTACGCCTTGAACTTGAAGCCGTTTCCGCGCCCGGTTGCGGGATCGAATTCACGGACGGTGTCCTCCAGCCCTCCCGTACTTCGCACCAGCGGGATGGTCCCATACTTGAGGCTGTACATCTGGTTGAGGCCGCAGGGTTCGTAGCGGGACGGCATGAGGAAGACATCCGCCCCGGCCTCGATCTTATGTGCCAGAGCTGTGTCGAACCCGATCCGAACCCCGATGCGCCCCTTGTGCCTTCTGGCCAGTGCCCTCAGTTCCTGATGGTAGCGGTCCTCTCCCGATCCCAGGATCACCAGGTCGGCTCCGGTCTTGAGTATCCCCTCCATGGCTTCCAGGATGATGTCCAGTCCCTTCTGCTCCACCAGACGGGCGACCATCCCGATCAGAGGGCTGTCCGGGAGTCCGGTCAGCCCGAAGATCTTTCGGAGCTCCCGCTTGCAGAGTGGTTTCCCCGATAGATCCGAACGGCTGTAATTGCAGGCGAGATGGGGATCGATCGCCGGGTCCCAACTGGAGTAATCCACTCCGTTGAGGATGCCGGACAATCGGGGCTTGTGATTCCTCAGCACGCCATCGAGGCCGTAGCCGAATTCGGGCGTACAGATCTCCTTTGCATAGGTCCTGCTCACCGTCGTGATGCGGTCGGCGAATACGATCCCGGCTTTCAAGAAGCTCATCTGTCCGTAGAATTCCACTCCCTCCATGGTAAACAGTTCGGGAGGAAGCCCGCTGAGCGGCATAAATTCCTGGGAAAATACACCTTGGTAGGCCAGGTTGTGGATGGTGAGCAGGGAACGGGCTTTCAACCAGATCGACCGGTTTTCCAAGGAGTGCTTCAGAAGAGCCGGGATGAGTGCCGCCTGCCAGTCATGGCAGTGAATGAGGTCCGGCTTAAACCTGAGCAGCCGACAAACGGCCAGGGCGGCCCGGCTGAAATAAATGTATCGCTCTGCATTGTCGAAATAGTCTCCTCGGGGAGTGCCATAGAGGAACGACCGGTCGAAAAATTCGTCACGGTCGATAAAATAATAGCTGAGTTCGGGGCGGTGTCGGTGGACATGGACCCGGCTGCGTAGATCCCTGTCAAGGAAGCTCACGGCCAGTTCGCTCTTCAGCACAGCAAGGGGATGGGCACCTTCCGCAACGGTTCGATAGAACGGCGTGACCACCTTCACCTGCACGCCGAGATCGGCCAGGGCTGCGGGCAGCCCGGCAGAGACGTCCGCCAATCCCCCGGTCTTGGAGTAGGGGGCGGCCTCCGACGTGACATAGAGCAGTTTCATTTAAAATCCTGTATCATAGCGCATGAAACACAGTATTATATACCAGGCGAGGGAAAAAATCCTGGCCCGAAGGGAGGGAAGGAGTAGGGGAATTTAGCTAAAATCCTCGAGTGCGGAAGTCTCATCCTCGAAAACCTCGATGATATTTCCCAGGCTGGTGTACTCAAGGATGAGCATGATCTTGTCGGGCACGCGGGCGATCCGCAGTTTGCCGCCGGCATTCTTGACCGAGACATAGCTGCTCACGAGTTCTCCGATACCGGAACTGTCGATAAATTCCAGATCGGCAAAGTTGAGAAGGAGCTTGCGCTTGCCCTTTTCCATCTCTCGCTTGACATGGTCCCGCAGTACGGGTTCCGGATGTTCGCTCAGCCTTATCTCACCTTTCAGATCCAGGATAGCGACATCGTCCTTTTCACGAACTGTAATTTCCATGGTTCAGCCTCGATAAAATCAGGATCGGAGTGTACCTGGGGAATATTATTGATGATTCGGGGCGTCTTGGCAAGCCTTTTCCGCGAGGAGCTATTTCGTCAGGGTAAAGGAAGTACAGACCGGTTCCGGAGGGATACCCACGATGTCGTCCGTGTAATTCTTGATGCAGACCTGGCCCTGTTGGCCATTGCTCAGCTGCGTGCCGTCCACGGTGAAGGAGATCACTACGATGGATCCACTGCTATTTTTCGCGACCGCCGTACCCGAACCCTTGAATCCCCCGATCTTCAGGTTACCGGCACTGACTTCGTTCCCGTCCACGGCGGCCCAGTTCCCGGTCAGGCCTCCCTTGGACACAGCGGCATAGGCGAGCATCTTGGGGGGGAAGGTCAGGTCCATCCCAAAAACCCCGACTTCCTGTGCGTTGTGCTGGATGGACACGGTGACCGTCACGACCGCGTCTTTGCTTCCCGAGGTCGGGCTGCAGGCGAACGAGATGGCAGGCTGGGAGGGAGTCAAATCAGGTACTTCGGGTTGGGTGGGTGTAGGATCCTTGCCGCAAGCCGCCGACCCTGCCAGCAGTACAACTGTGACTGCAGCCAGTATCACTCTTGCAACTCTCATCATGGTGTTTTCTTGGATCATCTATTGTACCTGGATTGTTTTCTTATGCAAAGATGCGGGCATCATTCCATTGAGTCGGGTGAATGAGAAGGATATTGCACTCAGATCGCTCTGGTCTTTTTTGAATGACTTTCCTATAATCAATCTGGACAGGTTCAAGCTGACTAAATGGAGGGGAGAAAATCATGAAAGGACTGATCGCAATACTCATCCTGGTGGCCGCAGGATACTTTGCCTATACCTATCTCTACGTCCCCATGACAGACGAGGAAAAGATCATTAACGATCTGGAAAAGAGATTCGACGAGGCCTCGCGGAGCCTTCTCGGCGCCGAGAGGATGGCCGGCTCCACGGGCCTGGACAGCACCGCAGATGCGGATCAGGCTATCCGCAGGGTCCGCCGCATCGAGAATGAGCTTAAAAACCTGAAGCCCACCTTCCAGGACGAGAGCAGCCTGGGGAAGGTCGCAGAGCTCGAAAAGAAGATCCTGAACTTCAAGCAGCAGGTAGGCATTTTATAGGGAAGGGCTCTCAGTCTGACCAGACCATTCGATACCGCTTCACGGTCCGGAACCCTTCGTCGTCTGCCTCCAGGCAGTACATCAGCTCCCCGATTATCTGCGAGGGAACCACATCCAGCCACACCCTGCTGGCATACCTGCCGTCAGGATCGAAAATATCGTAAGCTTTGAGTTCACGGCCGCCTTCCCCGTTGGTCTCATGAGTCTGGACCCAAAGGTTTCCGCCATCATCCACTCGCATGAGATCCGTCACTGTCTTGACGTGGGGGAGCTCCACCTGGCGGGCCAGTTTCCCGTACATCTTGTCAGTGTTGCGGTCGTGTGAGGCGTAGAATTCTTCGGCGTCCTCCTGAGTGAAGGGCACCGGCGAATAGGGCCGCTGGATCTTGCGGAACATGTTCCCGTCGGCATCGAAGACCTCGATGAGGTATTCCTCATTCAGGCAGTGATACAGGCGCTGGCGCACCGGATCGGAGGCGAATTTGGATGAGGGGAGAGCCGGGATCACGAGCGAGTAGGTTGTATCCCCCTCCCTCACGATCCGAATCCCGAGGGGAGTGAACTCACCCAGCGAGAGGACTTCGCCGCCAGTGAGGTCGACCTTCTTGACCGTATACTGCGGGGGCTGCATGAAGACGGTCTCATCCACGATGTAAGAATCCGCCCCGGGGAGCAGGATGTCCATGCGGAATCCGCGCCACTGGTGGCTGTTCAAAAACACCCCCTCGGGATCGAAGAGGCTGGTCCTGCGGGCGGCAGTATCGAGGAAGATGAAGCGGCCGTCTGAAAGGACGTCCATGTCGATGACGTTCTGGAACTCGCCCGGCCCTTCGCCTTTCCCGCCGAAGGAACGGAGAAACACACCGGTGTGGTCAAAAACCTTGACGGCTTGGTCTTCGAAATCGAGGACATAGAACTCGCCCTCGGAGCCGACCAGGAACCGGGAGGGCCGGAAGAGGATGATGGCGCCGTCGGCTCCGCGGCCCTCGAGCGCGAGGTTTTCTTCCAGCAACAGGGATCGCCCCGGAAACCGGGGTGTGGCTGGATTGTGGATCCATTCCACGCCGTCGACGGTCTCGATCCGGGCCTCTGATGCGGCATCGGGAGCACAGGCAGCAGCCAGTAGGAACAGGACGAAAACAAACAGGGAGACATATCTCATTTTGAGGAGCCCTCCAGTTGATTCAGACGCGGCACAGATCCCAAAGGTTGACGTCGGGTTTGAACCGCGTACCGGAGAATTCTACCACTATGTGACCATGAGATAAACCACCAGGGCATGATATCCGCCCTCTCTGGCCTGGAGGCAGTACAGGCGGCCGGCTCTGACCAGGGCGTGAGCGTAGAGGCCGAGTGAACCCCCTCGCCATGCGATCTGAAGATCCTGGCGGCCGATGAGGATGCCCTCGGCATCGAAAATATCATGCATCCAGGAGCCCGGTTCCGGCCCCGGTTCGAACGTCTGGACGAAGAGACGGCCCTCCTCATCCGTGAAATGGGAATGGAAGGGCGGCAGGTGCTGAGGGAAGCGGATGCCGACCTGAGGGAATTTTTTCCAGGCCTCCCGAAAAGACCGTTTGTACGGGTCGGGATAAGGGACAGGGAGGTAATCTTTCCGGATCCTGCGGAGGAGGGTTCCGGCCAGGTCGAAGACCAGGATCTCGTAGCCCTGCATATCTGTTCCGACAAATATCCTGTCCCCGTCCACGGTCCAGTAGAAGGCATCGATCCGGCCTTCGATGCGGCCGTCATGGTAGTCCTTGTCGGCCAGATCATACCGGCACAGTTCCTTGATCTCGTTCAGGCTCCCGTCGCACAGGAGTATGGACAGGGATCGTGTTCCAGCTGCCCCGGGCCTTGAAAGGGACCGGGAGATGAGATAGCGGTCGCCGGGGAGCCGGTCGATGTGACGCACTCCGGGAGGGAGTGAGACCTCCTCAAGGAAACTCCCGTCCGTGTTATAGACCAACAGTACCTCACGGGTTGGATCGCGCAGGGTTAGCTCGTCTCGGGCATTGATCCGGATCCTGTGCGCGACCTGCAGCTCGCCCGGTCCCTGGCCTCTGCGTATGAATGATTTTTGGAATCGACCACGGCCGTCGAATTTGAACACAAAATCCTTCTCCGCATGTTGTGTCAGCAGGAACAGGTTTCCCGAGGAGTCCACAGCAAAATCTCGGAAACGGGACAGGCCTCGACCTAGCAGGGATCTGTCCGATTCTTGGAGCGCGAACTGTTCCCGGAGCATCACAAGGGGGCCCAGGCTGCGCGGCGTGGAGGGATTGCATATGAGGGTTACCCCGTTTTCATCGGCAACGCTCCCCTCCCAGCCGGCCTGCTGGTGGACGCAGGAGCTCATCATGACGAACAGGACCACGGGGAAGGCGATAGAATGGCACACGAATCTTGAACTCATGCGTTCCCCGCTCCATCCATGTTTTCCGTATCCACATTCAATACACCGCGGGGAATAAAATATTCCCTGGAGTGGTCAAGCACTCGATGGGGGGGTGGACATCGTCCCAGTGCGATATGTTGTAAGAATCGGGGCCATGGGGCATGTTATACGGGAAGGGGGACCGATGATGTATGCCCCTTCATTTCTTCAATTCGCGAAATAACCCATACGGTGTGTGACCTTGCATCCCTGGCGCTTGACATCCACAGTGACGTACTTGAACTTCCCGTCTCCGGTGTAGTTCTTAGGCGTGTAGTAAAGCAGATAATAGTTTTCAGAGGCTGCGAGCGCGGCTTTGAAAAGCACTTCCGGATTGGCCGAACTTGAGGCATAGCCGCCCGTGGCATTGGAGATAGAGGCCAGCACTTTGAAGGTTTCGCTCCCGGCTTCCCGAATAGACAAATCAGCGACGTTCGCCTGCATGGGAGACACATGCAAGAAGTGTACGGAAGTCGAAGTATCCGCGAAAGCCTGCGCGATCTTCTTGTGGTCCAGGTACTCTTCCCTGGAATTGAAATTGATCGCCTGATTGACGAGGGACTGTGTATACTGAGTTGTATCGAGCATGTTCAGGAGTCGGTCCCACAGATAGGGGTCGATCTGAGGGATGAGTTTCTTTTCATAGAACATGAACACCAGGTTCTGCCCATCCTGCGTGTCCAGGTAGCGCGCCAGATCCAGGAGCCTGAGCTCATCCGCCTGGCGCAGGTTTTGCAGGCGGGTAGTGAGGCCGACATAGTCCACCAGGAGTTTGTTTTTCATGTAGGTCAATTCGCCCAAATCCATCTCCCCTTCCTGGTCTCCGGTCAGGGTCTGGAAGAACGACCGCATCTCGCGGCTGATCTCGATCATGTCGCCCAGTGAAGCGCGGAACTCCGAGTTTCCGAGGACGGCATCGGGGCGCAGCCGTTCACGGATCTCCTCCAGGATCTCCTCCGTTGTCCGGGCCTCCATGGCGATGTCCTTCAAGCGGTAGGTACTGCCGGGAGAGATCAGGATCAGATCATCCTCAGGCAGGAATACGTTTTCCATGAAGAACTGGATCGCCGCATGCAGGCGCTGGGTGTATTCCCGCACCTCGAAAAACAGGTAAAAGGTACGGGAGGTATCAGGGTCAAAAATACGCTTTTCATCCCTGCGGGCTACCGTCTTATTCTTAACCAGGTACACAGCCTCGAGCTTCTGCTTCACGCCGTTTTCCTGGATTTCGAAGTCTGCTAATGTCAGGTCATCGACGAAGTTCCCATCATGGAACACCCGTACCGGGATCTCGATGTTGAGGACAAACACGGACTCGATCAGGCTGCTCTGTTGGGCCAGCAGCGAAATGCAGGTCAGCACACAGATAAAAATCACTAGGATTTTTTTCACTATTCACCTCTGGCATTTCTGGTGTTGTTTGTCGGGACTGAGATTGCCGACAAACATCCCCACAAAGTACAAACGGACCCGGGCGGCGATCTGTGAGGAGATCTCAATGAGCGTATCCTGGGCCGAGACCAGCGCAGCGAGGCCCAGTAGACACACACCAGAGAGAAAATATTTTATCAATTCTGGCATATTGTCGGCTATCGCATACGATTTTGTCAACTTCCAGACTCGTGCGGAAGAAGAAAGCAGTCAGCAGCATGTTTCCATGGTCCGACACCAAGCAATTCCCAAGCAGGCAGGGCAGGAAATATTCCGGGATAGGGTGAGAAACGGGGGATCACATCTCGCGCAGGAGCCGCCCGAAGTAGGTCTCATAGAAAATTGCAGCGAGAATCAGGACAGCCAAGAGGCAGGGAAGGGCGATGACAAGATAGGGTTTGAGCTGCATCCTTATCGGTTTCAGGTCGAAATTCTTGAAGGTTTTCCAGAAGGCGATCCCCAGTGGCACGAGGACAAGTAGGGCGGCGATCGCCCAGCTGGAAAACTCATTCCTGGGATTGCAGGGAGAGCCGTGCTCGCGCCACAGGTGGATCATGAGATGATAGAGCATCTTCGCGGCCAGCCGAAAGAGGAAATAGAGCATCCCAACACCGAGGAAAGCCATGATCACCGAGTCGACCGGGAGACTCAGGAATGCCGCAGCCAGAAAGAGTACGATCAGGTCGAAGCCACTGAAGACGTTGGTCTTCCCGTAATTGAACGAAAGGTCTCTGATCTTAAGCATCTCTCATCCCCCTTTTGCTTTGGGCTGCTCGCTGCGGGACCGCCTGCGGGCGATCTCCTCGGCGGCCTCTTTCAGAGGATAGCCCAAATGTGCCGCTTGTGAGACATACTCGTCAGTGAGCTGCTCGAACAGCTCACGGGTTGCCTGTTTGACCCGGTCGGGATCCAGCCGGACAAAGTACCCGGCCCCGGGACGGGAATAGACGAAGCCCTCCACCTCGAGCTGATAATAGACCTTGATGATCGTGTTGGGATTGACCCTGAGCTTCAGGGCCAGCTCCCGGATCGACATCAGGCGATCCCTCTCGGCCAGGTCTCCGGACAGGACGGCGAGCTTGATGGCCCTCTTCACCTGTTCGTATACCGGCAGGGCGGATTTTGAATCGACTCGAATCTCCATGATCGCTTTGGCTCCACAACTGTACTACTTATATATAACAGTAAGTCGGTTTTGTCAAGTTTTTTTTTGAGGAGGATAGTTCACGACTCCGATTGAAGCTCTGCTTGGGCGGGCCGAAGGCGATCGCTATCAGTCAGCCAGATATCCGGCGCGGTGCAGAACCCGGTAGCCACCGCCCTTGATCCGCACCTTGATCTTTCGGAACCGGCCGTCGGGGCAATAGCCCTGGGGAGAGTAATAAAGCAGGTAGTAATTCTCTGAAGCCTCTGCCGAACACCGCTCGCATCGGCCGGGGCCTTGTTGACATACAGGAAATGACAGGATATCGAGGAATCAGCAAAGACCTGCTCCAAGCGTGAGGTGTCCGGTGTATCCGTGGACATGAGTTCTAGCTGTTCGAAGGCCCCGGCTGTCGAAGGTATAGGTCTTGGTGGGCGTGACCGCGATGAGGGAATCATGAGGCTGCAGTATCTCCTGGAAAAAGAAATCCAGTGCCTCTCCCACCTTGGGAAGATATTCGACGGTCTCGAAAAAGAGAACGAAATGTCGGGAGGATATCTTGGGCTCGAACGTCTTTTCCTTCTCTTCCCGGCGAGTGATCTCCGCCTTCTTGATCAGGTACACTGCTTCGATCTGCTGATTCACACCGTCCTCGTAGACCTCGAAATCATCGATCGAGAGGGTGTCGACAAATACGCCGGCCTGGAACACCCGTACCGGGACTTCGATGTTGACGGCAATGGCCTCGTGCTGGATATCCTGGGATCCGACATAGCCGGTGATACCGAGCAGCACTGCGGCGAGGAAGGCCCTTTTCATGGTCCGTCCCCAATCTTTCGGATCTGGCCGATCTTGACCGCCAGCCTTTTGGCGGAGATGGGGGCGGGGGTTTTGAGTTCAGGGGCGAAGAGCGAGACCTTGAATTCCTCCAGCATCCACCGCAGCTCTTCCACGGCGGCTTTTTTCTCCGGGGATTCCTCTCCTGTCAATTCATCCCTGAAGGCAGAGAGCCGCTGGATATAGGGCAGGGCCTGCCCGGCCTTGCTTCGGTCTTTGGCAGGCTCGATCCGCCCCCTCTCCGCCCGGAGGGCCAGCGCCTCCAGATAGCGCGGGAGATGCCCAAGCCGTTCGAGGGAATAGGCCGTGAGAAATCCATTCGGCACAAGGATGGAGAGGTCCTGTTTCCAGCCCTCCAGCAGGTCCCGGACCATGGGGCCTGAATCCGCGGCCCTCCCGATGTCGCCGAGTATGGATCTCACCCGATGAAAAGACGTCAGGATCCCGGACATGGTCTGGTTCAGAAAGTGTCCCCTCTCGTTCAGTGTCCTGTTCAGCTCTTCCGCGTAGGCCTCGTATGCTTCTCGTGTACGCAGGTCCTTCTGCAGGACATCCCGGAGAAGCGCCTCCATCAGGGCCTTCTCGAGGACGGCCTTTCCGCCGAAATATAAAGCCAGCTTCTCCTGCTCCGGAGAAACGATCAGATAGAGCCGAAGGAATTCCAGATCCTTCCCGAGCCTGCGCTCCAGGAGGGTGCGGATTCCTCTGCAATGCGATTCCCGGGCCTCCTCTTTTGACGTGAACAGCTTGAGGTCGATGCCCAAGGCGCCGGCTGCCAATCCCGGATATGCCGTGACAAACGGACCCACGGTGACGCTCTCTGGCATAATGTCGATGTCCCAGTCCTGGAGTTCCCGCCGCTCCCATCTCTTCCTGGCATCCCCCCATTTTTCTGAATCGGCCGGCACGGGGCGAGTGTCCCATCTCTTCTTCTTCAAGGCGGGGAGGTCCCTCCCGGCGGCCAGCTCCTCCTCATCAGGGCCGATGACGGAGATCCGCATGCGCAGGTGGGAAGGGACGTCGGCTTCGGCCCACGCGGACTCAGGTATGTCGACCAGGAAGCGCCTCCGCACGAAGCCGGCCAGGGCCAAGTACAGGGATTCTTCGCCAGGCTCGAGTTCCGACAGGATGATCCGCGTTTTCTCAGTGACGGGCACGAGCAGCTTGCGAAAGCGTTTGGGAAGCCCCTTGACCAGTGCCGTGATCTTCTCGCTGAACTGCCCCGGCAAACCCCACTGCAGAGCTTCCTCCGGTATCCGGGACAGTTCTGTTCCGGGAATCTTCAGGGTCACGCCGTCGTCCGCCTCTCCTGGAGCGAAGCGATAGCGGGCGGAAAGCCTCAGGTCTCCAATCCGCAGGTGATCCGGAAATCCGTCCAGAGTGTCCCCGTCTGGGTGCTCGAGCAGGAGGTCTTCCTCGCCCATCCTGAGGGACCTGTCGTCTTTCAGTTCCTTGAGATGTTTGCGCAGGCTGCGTTCATCGGCCATGCCTGGCAGACGCCGGGAGTAGAACTCGGCCATGACTTCTTCTCCCACCAGGAATCCCCGGCGCCTGAGCTTCTCCTCCGACCGGGTGATCCGCTCCACGAGTTCCAAATTATCCCTGAGGAACGCGGGCGGATCCTCCATCTCGCCTTCGACCAGGGCTGAGCGTACGAAGATCTCATGGGCCTCCTCAGGATTGATCCGGCCGTAGGAGACGGATCGGCGGGACACGATCTCCAGTCCGTAGAGGGTGACCCTCTCGAGGGCCCGCACCTCTCCCCGTTCCCTGTCCCAGCTCGCCTCGGAATAGGAATAGCGGCAGAGTTCCCCTCCCAGGGATTCGAGCCAGGCCGGATCGATCCGGGCTGCCGAGCGGGCGAAAAGCCGCGAGGTCCTGACCATCTCGGCCGCCACAATCCAGGGGCGGCGCCGGCCGAAGAGGCCGGATCCGGGAAACACCATCACCTCACGGCTTTTGGCCGCCGTGTAGAAGTTCTGCTCCTTGAGCACGGCGATATTTGAGAGGTATCCACTCAAGACGGAGCGGTGGATCCCGGTGTAGAGAGCCTTGCCGATCTCCACCCTACGGCTCCGGCCCAGAGCGATCCTCTGCTCCTGCAGGATGGCCCGGATCTGATCGTGGACATGGACCCACTCGCGTATGCGTGAGAATGAGAGGAAGTGGTCTCGGCAGAAGCGGCGCTGTTCCCTGCGCGAGCCCAGTTCCTCCAGGACCTGGTGATAACGGTCCCAGATGTTGAGAAGGGTCAGGAAATCTGAGTCCTCGGAGCGGAAGGCCGCGTGCATGGCGTCGGCCTGTTCGGCCTTGTCGGGCGGCCGCTCCCTCGGATCCCGGATACTGAGGGCAGCGGCGATCACGGACACCTCGCGCAGGCAGTCCTCTTCCCGGGCCTCCAGCAGCATCCGGCTGATCTTGGGGTCCAGCGGCATGCGGGCCATGAGGCGGCCCTTTTCCGTAAGGGCATATTCCCTCCCCCCCCTCTTGCTGACCGCCCCCAGTTCGATCAGGGTTTCGTATCCATCCTTGATATTGACGGGCTTGGGTGGATCAACAAAGGGAAAGTCTGCGGGATGCCCGAGCCGCATGTCGATCATGCGCAGGATGACCTCGGCGAGGTTGGAGCGACGGATCTCAGGGGGTGTGAAGGGCAGGCGGGAGGCATAGTCCTTCTCCGAGTACAGGCGGATGCAGACCCCCTCCTGCACGCGGCCGCAGCGGCCGGCCCTCTGGTCGGCGCTGCTTCGGGCGACGGGACTCACGGGCAGGCTGTTGATGCGCGTGCCGGGCTGATACTGGGATATTCGGGCCAGCCCTGTGTCCACCACATAGCGGATCCCGGGAATGGTGAGCGAGGTCTCGGCAACATTGGTGGCCACCACGATCTTGGGCCCCTTGACATGATACACCCTCCCCTGCTGGGTTCCGGGAAGCCGGGCATAGAGTGGGAGAACGGTGTCTCCCCTCCCCTTATGCCTGCGGCCTCCCTCGAGACGTTCGCAGGTCTCCAGGATGTCCTGTTCCGTGGGCATGAAGATCAGGATGTCACCGGGCTTCTTCTTCTGCCTGATCAGATCGACGGCCTTGGCAGCCAGGTCCACATAGTCCAGGTCGTCGGTCTTCCCCGCGAAGGATTCGGCCGGACGGTACTCCATCGTGACCGGAAACTGGCGGCCGCTCACTTCGATCACAGGTGCGTTTCCAAACGCTCGCGAAAACTTTTCCGTATCCATGGTGGCAGAGGTGATGATGAGCTTCAGCTCCGGGCGCTTGTCAAGCAGGGTTCGGGCGATGCCGAGGAGAAAATCGATGTTCAGGCTCCGCTCGTGAGCCTCGTCTATGATCAAAGTGTCATAGGCCTCGAGGCGGGGATCGGACTGGGTCTCGGCCAGCAGCATGCCGTCGGTCAGGATCTTGATGAAAGCATCCGGTGTGGACCGGTCACGGAACCGGATCTTGTACCCCACGGAGCGCCCCAGGTTTTCCTTGAGCTCGGAAGCGATGCGGTGGGCGATGGTGATGGCGGCGATCCGGCGGGGCTGTGTGCATGCGATCTGGCCGGCGGTGCCCCTGCCTGCCTGCAGACACATCTTGGGGAGCTGAGTGCTCTTGCCGCTGCCCGTCTCTCCGGATATGATCACGACCGGAAAATCGCGTATGGCCTGAATGATCTCCCGGGCACGGCCGGATATGGGCAATTCCGCAGGAAACGTGACCCGGGGGATGCGCTGCATGCGAGCCTGCCGCTCGCGGGCGGATTCCATGAGGCGCTTTTCGAGCCCGGCCAGCTCGCCCAGCATGTCCTTCTGAGACAGCCGCGCGCTGCGAGCCCGCAGCCGGCTCAGCCGCTGCCGAACCTGCGATCGGTCCCTGAGCATCGCGTGCGACAGCTGTGAGCGCACCCTTCCGATGAGGGAACGCAGGGCGGGATCAGCGGTTCGGTCTTTCATGCTCCGGCAGCGGGACAGAGGCGGGCGGCGGCGAACCGGCGCCAACGCGCCGGACATCGGCGAGAGGGCACGTTACTCCTCTGTGGTCAGGTCGGTCGGGCCGTCTTCCGGCTCTGTGGTCGCGGTCTTTTTCCAGCTCTTGACGCGGTCTCCCATGTCCTTGACCACCGGTTTGACTGACTCACCCCAGTTTTTCAGCTTGGCGGACAGTTCGTCCATGGGGCCCTCGACCGCGTCCCCCAGCTCCTTCATCTTCGCGCCCAGGTCCGAGAGTGTGGGGCGAACCGCCTCATCCAGGTCGCGGAGCTTCTCCTCAGCCTTGTAAAGATGGGGCTTGATCTCTTCTCCGAGCTGCTTGATAGCGTCCCCTATTTCCGCAAAGATGTCCCGGTCTTTTACGTCCTTTTCGCTCATGGATTCCTCCTACCGTACTTGTGTTGCCTCGGATGCGGCCGCACGGTCTCGGTTCTCGAGGCCTGCGGCCACTGGAATTTATTCTATACCACAGGCGTTGGGCCGGTCAATCAACCGGGCTCTTGAGACAGAGGCCTGTTTTGTTCTATGGTAGGGATGCAAAAGATGCAGTATCCCCATCGATAAGGAGGAAAAAATGCGCGAAGGAATGAGTCGCAGGGAATGGCTCAAGGCCGGGGCCTGGTCAGCGGCAGGGATGGCCCTGGGGCTGGAAAGCGCGGCCTGTGGGATACAGCCGCGGGAGGAGGAACTGAGGGCCGCCCAGGTCGGGGGGGCCAAGCTCAACAGCAACGAAAGCCCGTACGGCCCCCCGCCCCAAGCCAGGGAAGCCCTGGTCCAGGCCGTGTCACGGGCCCACCTCTACCCTCACCGGGACTATCCGGGCTTCATAGAGGCGATCGCCGAGCGGGAAGGCGTCGCGCACAACCCTGGTGGTCGTAGACGAAGCCTATCATGAGTATGTGAACGATCCCTCCCATGGATCCATGGTCGGCCTGATCCGGGAGGGGCACAATGTCGTTGTCATGCGCACCTTTTCCAAGATCTACGGCATGGCCGGGCTGCGCGTGGGATACGGGATCGGACAAGCGCCTGTTATGGAGTCCCTGGCGCCCTACAGGATGAATTTTGCGTCCATAGCCACCACCAGCCTCGCGGCAGCCTCGGCCGCGTATGCAGACCTCGCATTTGTCCGCAGCACTAGGGAAAAGAACAGCTCGATCAAGGCCTTCCTGTATGGAGAGCTGGACAGGCTGGGCTTGACATTCATCCCTTCCCACACCAATTTTGTGCTCTTTGAGGTCCCGCGAGACGCCCGTGAAATCCAGGTCGATCTCGCGGAAAAGGACGTCCTGGTCCGTCCCTTTCAGATCCAGGAAAAGAACTGGATCCGCGTGAGCATCGGGACCCAGGACGAGATGAGGATCTTCACAGCGGCCCTGGCAGGATTGATCTGAATTCAGGAAGCCCTGGCTGCCTACAAGGCCAGGCCTTCGGCACCTCCGGCCCGACGCGGATCTGAACAGGCGGAACGGATCCGAGTTTCGGGATGGATGTGGATCCCCTCAAATGTGCCCAGATGCCAGTTCCAGGGATTGACGATATCCAGCCGCATCTTCCTTTCCTGCAGGAACCTTATGATCTCCGGCTTCATGTCCGCCTCGATGAGGCGCAGGCCCGGATTCGAGATCGACATCCCTCCGAAACGCGGTTTCAAGACCGACTCCCGGAGGGAAAGGCCGAAGTCGAGGATGTTGGTGATATTCTGGAGCATGTTCTCCATCAGGGAAACACTGGGGGAACCCCCGGACAGGACAGGCCGGCCATCCTGGAAAAATATGACGGGGCAGATCCTTGCATGGATCCTCTCGCCAGGGCCAGGCATTCCGACACCGTAGTGAGCTCCGGACGCGCAGATGCTCACGCCCTCCACGAACAGCCCGTTCTGCCAGGGGAAGGACATGCAGGAATGCAGGATCGTGGCAACATTCCCCTGAGAGTCCACCACGGTGAGGTGGTTACTTCCCGTAGGCACCATCGGAAGGGGAGTGTTGTCCTGTGATGTATCCTGCAGCCGTTTGAAACGCTCGGAGGCAAATTCCTTGGAAAGGAGCTTGTCCAAAGGCGGGATCCTTCCCGCCCTTCTCTGGGTTATCCCCTCGGTCAGCACCAGGCCCAGGATCCTGAGCATCATCCAGGCGGTTTCCGACGAATCCGCGGCAGGGCCGAGCTCCTGGAGGTCCAGCAGCTCGACCAGGTTGAGGATCTCTATCATGCTCGATCCCCCAAAATCCGGAGGAGGCGAGGCCAGGATCTCGAAATCCCGGTAGGTCCCGGAGGCCGGTTCCTGCCACAGGACCTCATATGCCTGGAAATCCCGCGGCGTTATGACCCCTCCCGCCTGCTGGACCTCGACACAGAAACGGCGGGCGAAATCCCCCCTGTAGAAATACTCGTTTCCCTCCTCGCACAGGCGCTGGAGGAGTTCGGCGGCCCGCCTCTGTACCAGTTTATCCCCGGGCCTCACCAGCGCGCCGTTCGGGAAGTAGATCTCCCTCCCCTGCAGCGATTTCCCGATCAGCTCGCTCTGGACAAAGATCTCCCCCCAGAGGAAAGGATGGATCTCGAATCCTTGGTCTGCATAGTGGAGGGCAGGTGCCATGATCCGTCGTTTGGGCAGGCTGCCGAAGCGGGCCAGGGCTGCCTCGAAACCAGCCCAGAATCCCGGGACCGCAACGCCCCGTCCGGTCTTGAGCTCCCGCATCAGGTTCCCCAGCCGGAACCCTTCAAGGGGGGTCAGGGGCGCGTTATTGCTCCCGTTGAGGTGATGCGTTGTCCCGCTGGCGGCGTCGAAATACAGCATGGAAAATACCCCTGTCAGCGTGGTCATGTGGGGCTCCACCACGGTCTGAGTCAGGGCGGCGGTGCAGGCGGCATCACAGGCATTCCCACCCTGCTTGAGCACGTTGACCGCCTCGCGCGTTGCCAGCGGATGCGAAGTGATGACCATGCTGCCGGGGCTTGCAGCCCCCTCTTTTTCCCCGAAATGAGCCGCCGTGACGAGAGCCCGGCGTTCCGCATCGGATAATGGCAGGTAGGACATGTAGGACAGCGTGGCACCGTCCGGACGGGACCGCTGTGCTGCCGGATGTTTCGGCCATACAGCCCCGGGAACGGCGGCCCCGGCCAGCCCGGCGGCGGCACACTTGATGAAATGCCTGCGATCGGTTTTTATTTCACCCCTCCTGGAACTCCAATAAAGCAATCAGAAAAATGGTGCCGTCCCTGGACTAAGCATGGGACTCACTATGCCACAGGTCCGCTTCCGACTCAAGCGAACAAGGAGGGAAGGGAGCCCATGGCCAGATGGTCCAATTCCGTGTATAATATAAAAAATGAGGTCAACATGCCTTTAGACAACTGCGAAAAAACTCTTCACAAGGGCTGGAAGATCGGATTTCTCGCACTCCTGGGGCTGGTTCTCATCGTGACCCCCCACTGCAAGAACACCACGGACCCGGATACTCTTGCGGACATAACCGCCCAGAATCTCTGCGGAGCGGGCGTAGATGTGTTCTTGGACGGTGCCTTCCAATTCACGGTGGAACACGCCGCCGATGAGACCATTTCAGGTCTCTCCTTCGGAACCTATCAGCTGGAAGCCAAGAAGAAAGGCACGGAGATCCTGGTCTTCTCCGGCCCCATCGAGTGTACTCAGAGCCTCAAGTATATATGGGTCATCGAGGGACCTTCGAAGATCGTTGTCGGGAACGCGTATGGGGAAGCCATCGATATCTACATGAACGGGGTCTATGCGGGAGAGGTCCCGAAAGATTCAACCCGGGAGATCCCCAACATCGGTTTCGGCACACATGAACTGGCCGCCGCACGGGCCAGAGACGGAATCCAGATCGAAAAGATCACATTAGAGATCGAGGACGTCGCCATCTACCAGTGGTTGATCGAGAATAACTGAGCCGGTCCGAAAAATATCGCGCCAGATCAAGCAGGCTTGAACAGAATCCTCACTGAAGTGCCCCCCTCTCCTTCCGGACTGGTCACTTCGATCCGGGCGTCGTGGCTGTCGGCGATCCATTTGGCGATCGCAAGCCCCAAGCCCGAGCCTCCCGTTTCCTTGGAGCGGGACTGGTCCACAACATAGAAGCGGTCGAAGATCAGCGGGAGCGATTCGGCGGGTATGCCGATACCGGTATCCCGGATCTCCAGCTGAGCCCATTTAACGCTCCGGAACAGGCTGTACGTGATGCGACCACCCGAAGGCGTGTAGCGTATGGCATTGTCGAGGATATTGGCGATCAGGCGCTCAAGCAGGTCGCCGCTGCCCTTGGCGCGGATCTCGGAGACCTCGCCGGCCTCGCAGCTCAAGCCCTTTTTCTTGATCACGGCCTCCCGGCTCTCAATGACGGTAGTCAAGATCTCATCCAGATGAACGGGTTGACTCAACTTGGCCCTTTCTATCGCTTCGATCCGGGATAAGAACAAGAGATCGTCGATGATCTTTTCCATGCGTCGGGATTCTTCCAGCACACTGCCCAGCGTGTCGATATACTCTGGAGTTTCCCGCCTCTTGCGCAGCAGGACCTCCACTTCGCCCCGGATGATGGTCAGCGGGGTTCGCAGCTCGTGGGAGACATCTCCCGAGAACTGGCGGATCTTCTCCACCGATTTTTCCAGGCGGGCGATCATCTCGTTCAGGGTCGCAACCAGGGCTCCGATCTCGTCCTTCCGGTTGTGGGCCTCGATCCGGAGCGAGAGGTCATCGGCCGTGATCTTCTGCGCGGTTTTCACGACGTTTTTTACGGGATGGAGCGCCCGGTTGATGATGAAGCTCCCCCCCAGCGATGCAAAGAGCAGCAGCCCGATCCCGGCCAGGACCATGGCGATCAGCAAACGGTTGAGGTCCTTCATGGTGCTGTCCAGGGATATCCCCACCTGGAGCACGTTGGGCCCCCTCACGGGGAGCAGGAAAACCCTCAGCGGGAATGTGCTGATCTGCGCCTCTTCGATCGTCACAAAGACCAGGGTATCGATGTCGGACCGATCAGCGCGATAATAGAGCCGCGTACCCAGACGGAAGGCACCCTCCGGGATGCGGGCCGTATGGATGATCGACTCGACACGCCGATCTCCCTCTTCAGCCAGCGCGACCAGCTGGATGAAGGGGCGGTGCGTGAGGAACCGCGACTCGGCCTGTTCGATGGCCTCCTCCCAACTCACGCCCCGGGTCTGCGAATAACTCTCGCTGGTCTCGTCCGCGATCTCAAGCAGCACGGCGTCCAGCTCGCGGATGAGGCTGTCCTTGAAACCCTGGTAGAGGAAGATCCCGGCCAGGGCCACGATCACACCCAGGATGACGATGTACCACATCATCAGCTTGAAGGAGAGCGACTGGAAGCGTTTAATCTTCATCGATCTGATAGCCGTGGCCGCGCACGGTCTTGATAAGCTTAACCGGGTGGTCCCTGTCGATCTTCCGGCGCAGGTGGTTGACATAGACATTGACGATGTTGCTGGCTCCCTCGTAATCCATGTCCCACACATGCTCGATGATCATGGACTGGGACAGCACGCGCCCCCGGTTGCGCAGCAGATACTCGAGCAGCGCGTACTCCTTGCCTGTTAGAGCGATCTTCCGGCCGCCGCGTGTGACCAGGCGCCGGACAGGATCCAGTTCCAGGTCGGCGATCCGGAGAGCCTTGGTCTTGTAGTCCTGGCTCCGCCTCAGGAGGGCCCGGATCCTGGCGAGCAGTTCATCAAAAGAGAAGGGCTTGGTCAGGTAATCGTCGGCCCCTTCGGACAGGCCCATGACCTTGTCATCCAAAGTGTCCTTGGCGGTTAGCATGATGATGGGCGTCAGGATGCCGCTTCCGCGCAGTTCCCGGCACACGGAAAATCCGTCTTTTCCGGGCAGCATGATATCCAGGATGATGACATCATAGGGATTGACCTGGGCCAGATACAGGGAGTCGGCGCCGTTGCGGCATACGTCGACGGCGTAGTTCTCCTCCTTCAGGCCGCGCTCCAGGAAAGCCCCGACCTTCTTGTCGTCCTCGACGATGAGTAGCCGCATGTCCGTCATGTTATTATAGATCACTCTGACACGGATTCAAAACCAGACCCACTTATCTCCCGCGGTAATGTGATCCCTCGAAGCGCGGATTGACGACATTACTGTAGACCGAGCCGAAGGTGAAACGGAAGCCGACCGAGAAGGAGTAGTCATAATCCGTGGCCAGCTCCTTCCGGCGCAGCAGGACCTCGTCGATGGATCTATCTCCTTTCGGGAGTGCGAGCTGATCGTGTATCCGCTCGTAACGGCCGCGCACGTTGAAGGAGAAGCCCCGGAACACGCGCACAGAGACATAGCCCTGCAGCTTGATGCGGTAAAAGCTGGGATCATGGAAATAGTGGGAGCCCTCCAGGGTGGTGGAGACGTTTCCCCAGGGCTGGCGAAATTCCATGGTCGCCATCAGGGATTGGTTGTAGAGGGTCTCCTGGGTCTTGTCATAGATCGTCTCCTCGATGTATTGGGCTCGGTTGATGCCGAGCTTGTAGAGGAAGCGGAGCTGCCGGCGTGTCGATTCGGAATATGGAAACACGTTGAATTCTACGGCCGGCGCGATGGTAAAATACAGGTCCGTATTGCTGTAGGTGTTCTGTTCGGCCTCCACCCAGCCGCCGACCGACCAGTGCTCGCTGAGACTCTTGACGACCATGGTGGCGAGGTTTTTCTCTTCCTGGATGCTGGTTAGGCTCTCGCCGTCATAATCGAAGTGGCGCTCATCGAACTCTCCTGAAAGCCCCAACCGGAACTTCCAATCGGGAGTGACACGGTTGGCGGAGACATTGGCTTCGAAGCTCTGGGAGGTGCGGCTGGCCTCTCCGCTGAGGTCGGCCTCCAGGTTGGCGCTGAAGACCCAGAAATTCCAGGGGTCCTTGACATCCGTGGGCTTGAGCTCAACCCGCTCGATGAAGTCAAGGTTGATGAGCTCACAGATGGGGGTGTTCAGCAGGTAGGGATAGAGGCCCCGCTTCAGGACCGTCACCTGGCCCTTGCGGATGTCATCGCGGGTGTCGGTCGGGTTCGAGGCATGGACGAGGTTGAAGTTCAGGCCTTCGAATTCCCGCAACCCGATGAAGGCGAAGGTGTATTCGTTTCCACCGCTTCCGGTGCGCTGATCGGTCACGAGCACGTGGATGTCGGCGTCCTTGCGGTCGCGGACATAGTTGACATAGGTGACTTCCTCACGAAAGTAGTCGCGATCACAAAACCGGCAGTCGATGAAGACTCGCGGGGCCTCGGCCTTGAGTTCTTCCAACCGGGAGGCCTGGTCTTGGTCCAGGGGTTCCTCAAGCCGGGAGGGTTTATCCTGCTGAGCATGAACAACAATTGGGAAGAGCATAGGCAGTACTGCGGCGAGCAAGAGAGCTCTTTTTACCATGTGGGATCTCCTTCCAGAACTTCGAACATAAGAAGGAATTATAGGAAACGATCATTAATGTCGGATTAATATTGGATTAAATTTCCTTAATAAACATTCGGCCCAGGGGCATAGATAGATGGATGGCCACATGAGAGGGAACCCATGGAGAATAAAACTCGTATTAAAAAGAAAGACAAGAATTCTAGTTTAGGAAGGCGCCGGATGAGAAAAACGTGGTTCGCACTCGCAGTGGTTTCTATGATCATTTTGATGAGTCTCCCCGTTCTGGCTCAGGAGGGTGAGGAAGAAGATGAAATCCCTGAGGTCGGGAAAAAGTATGTCGTCAACCTCTCCCTGTACTACCCCGTCAGCATCAACCAGAGCAAACATGACGAAGTCAATATCAACCTCGGCCTGGTCTACAGCCATGTCGGCTACGTCAACGGTTTCGATCTGGCGCTCTTCGGCTCGGCCATCGAACACCGCCTGAGCGGCTTCCAGCTCTGCGGTCTGGCAGGGGTGGTGGGCGAATCTGGTTCCGGAGTCCAGATCGCCGGGCTGGCCACGGTCGCGGGGGAGAGTTTCACGGGCATCCAGGCCTCGCTACTGGCCAATGTCGTGGGCGAGACAGGCCAGGTGCTGCAGGTCTCCGCCCTCGCCAACGTGGTCGGGAACAGGGGTACGGTCGGCCAGTTCTGTGCGCTGTTCAACGTGGTGGGGGAAGGCTTCAACGGAGTCCAGGTCGCCGGCGGCTTCAACGTGGGCGGAGGCCCGAGTTCAGGCCTGCAGGCCGTGGGGCTCTTCAATGTGGTGGGAGAGGAATTCCAGGGGATCCAGCTGGGCGGCTTGTTTAATGTCGTGGGCGAAGATCTCGGCGGCATCCAGGCTGTGGGCCTTTTCAACATCGCCGGCAACCGCTGTGAGGGGGGCCAGCTAGCGGGGTTGCTCAACGTGGTGGGGGATGAGCTGCATGGAGCCCAGGTCGCGCCCTTCAACGTCGCGGTCCACCAGAAAGGTCTCCAGGTCGGCTTGGGCAATGTCAGCGAACACAACGAGGGCGTCCAGATCGGCCTGGTGAACTACTGCAAAGAGGACAACGACGGTATCCCCATCGGGGCCGTGAACATCGCACGCAACGGGCGGATCAAGGGCATCGCCTGGGGAGGGAACGGCGTGGCCGTGACAGGGGGCGTCAAGTTCGAGGTCGGACGCTACTATTCCATCGTTTCATTGGGCCTCTACAACGTCGAACACAAGATCAGCGAGTCCCTGTCCTATGGGATGCACTACGGCCTCATGTTCCCCATAGGAGAAAAATTGAGCCTAGGCGCAGACGGAGGCTACCGCTACCGGGACAACACTCCGCTGTTCAAGAATCCCAAGGATCAGCCCGACCAGCACATGCTGGAGCTGCGCCTGGCATTGCGGGCCCCTCTCTCTGAGAGGATGGCACTGTTTGTCGGCTCGGGCCTCGGCCACAGCTTCGACGCCTCTGCGAACTTCAACTCCGGCAACACCTATCCCCTGCTCTTCGCCGGCCTCGAGTTTTTCTAGCCAGGGCATTTCACAACAGATCGAGTCACAGAACGTCTCTGCGTATGAATTCCCAGGCGCCCAGGACCGCGGGGATCCCGAATGACCAGATGTATTATACCCTTCTCACCGAACATGTTACATCTTTTGAGGAGCGAGAGGCCCCGATCTCCAGAGCCCTGATAAGAGGACAGCAACGAACGCGCCCGGATGAATGAATCTTTTGGCAAAAAAATACGTATAAGATAAAGATATATAAAGGAGTGCGACATGGCAAAAGGAAAAAGATACCTTGGCAATGCGGTTGTGACAGTCCTGCTGTGCCTGGGCCTCGTTCTCAGCGCCGCAGCCCTCGATCCGGGCACGATCCAGGACCAGAAGGTCGATCCCAAAGTTCTGGAACAGATCGCCGGTAGCTATGAGTTCGAGTACCAGGGCCAGTTCATGGTCTTCGCGTTCACCGTGGAAGACGGGAAACTCAAGGGGGCTCCCGAGAACGAGGATGCAGAGATCATGGAGCCCATGAAAGACAAGGAAACGACCTTTATCGGTGTATCGCCCGACGGCATGGAGTATCAGTTCGCATTCAAGAAGGACGCGGAAGGGAAATTCACCATCTGCGTATGCAACATCCCGGACATGGGGATCGAAGTCGAAGGCACCCGCATCAAGTAGCCTATTTCTCCGAATAATCGTAAAAATATCCTTGACAGGTCAAACTATTTATCCTATTTTTCGTACATATAAGAGACGGGAGGCCCCATGAAAGACCTAACACTGACCGAGGAGATGTTCCTGCTGGCGGTGTGGAAGCTCAAGGAAGACGCCTACGGTGTGACCATCCGCCAGCATGTGTCCGAGGAGACCGGCCGGGCCTATCCCTACGGCACGCTTTACAGCGCCCTGGATAAGCTGGCCCGAAAGGGTTTTCTGATCCGATCTACCGGGGATCCCAGCCCGGAACGCGGGGGCCGCAGGAAATACTACTATCACATCACGGAGCATGGCATCGAGGCCCTGAGGGCCGCCATGGAGCTGAAACGGCTGCTGTGGGATCCGGACACGGAAATGGCATTGGGCAAGGGTTGAGCGGGTATGACAAAGAAGGGCAAAAAACCGCCTCGGTTCGCGGAACGCCTCCTCGGTGTCTTGGTCGACCAGAGGGCCAATCCCGCCATCCTCGGCGACCTTGAGGAGGAGTTTTCCACCGCAGCCGAAAGCCGGGGCGAGTCCCGTGCCCTCCTCTGGTACTGGAAGCTCATCCTCATTTCCCTCCCCTCTTTTGTTCGAAATCGCATTTTCTGGAGTGTCACCATGTTCAGAAACTATTTTAAGATCGCCTACAGAAACATCCTCAGGAACCGACTTTTCACCGCAATCAACCTCCTAGGACTGGCCGTGGGCATGGCGTGTTTCATCCTGATTTCCCTCTGGGTGCAGGACGAATTGAGCTATGATGGCTTCCATGCCCACAAAGGCCAGCTCTTCCTGCTTACCATCGAGCACCCCAACAATGTCCTCGATTCCAACGTCCCCTATGCCCTACCTCCCCTGCTGGCCGCGGACTATCCCGAGATCCGGGACTACACCCGCATCTATGAACTGGGCCAGACGACCTGTTCCTTTGCCTTTCAGCCGAAAGACGGGCCGCGCGTGATGTTTTACGAAGACTCCGTGGCCCTGGTCGATCGCCCCTTCTTCTCCATGTTTTCCTTCCCCTTCGTTCACGGCGATCCCGCCTCTGCACTGGAGAATCCCGACTCCCTGGTGATCAGCGAGGAGATCGCGGAGAAGTATTTCGGTGGGGAAAATCCCCTCGGCAAGAAGATGACCTTCAACAGCCGCCAGGACATGATCGTGACCGGTGTGGTTCGCTTCCCCTCCAATTCCCACATCCAGCTGGACTTCATCTCTCCCTTGAGGAACGACCTGGCCGAAGACTGGAACTGGCGAGACCCCTCCTATGTCTTGCTGGATCCACAGGCTTCACTCGAGGGATTCAGGGAAAAGATCGCATCATCCCTGAACGAGAACGCGCCCTATAACCTGACCGATCCCTTGACGGTCGGCATCCTACCCATGGAGAAGGTCCACCTCGGATTCGGTCGTATGACCTACGTGTACATCTTCTCCGTCATCGCGGCCTTCATCCTGCTCATCGCCTGCATCAACTACATGAACCTCTCCACGGCTACATCCAGCAGCAGGGCCCGCGAGGTCGGGCTGCGCAAGGTCGTGGGGGCCGGCCGAAGACAGTTGATCCTTCAGTTCCTGGGAGAATCCCTGCTCTTATCGGCCCTGGCCTTCGTGATCGCGCTGGCCCTGGTCCGGTTCTCGCTGCCCGTGCTGAACAGGCTGACAGCCAAACATCTTGTGCTGTTCGGCGGCGCGGATCCCCTCCTGCACTTTCTGCTCATAGGATTGTTCCTCGTCGTGGGGCTCCTGGCCGGGACCTATCCGGCCTTCTTCCTCACAGCACACAAGCCGATCGAAGCCCTGCAGGCGGTCCACCATCTCAGGTCCAGCCGATCTGTGTTCCGCGTGGTCTCGGTCGTGGGGCAGTTCACGATCTCGGTCATGCTCATCGCGGGGACGCTTGTGGTGCTCAAGCAGAGCGAGTACATCCGGAACAGGCCCCTGGGCCTCAACACCGATCATGTCCTGAAGATCGAGAGCAATCCCGTCCTTCTGCAGCGCTTCGCCAACCTCAAGCGGGAGCTGCTCAGCAATCCCCGCATCTCCAGTGTGACTCGGGGCCAGGCCGTACCCTATGACGATGACTACAAGACCTCCGGGCTGGAATGGGACGGCAAGGCTCCGGGGGGTTTGGACACCAATGTCCGGTACTCGATAACGGATTTCGACTTCATCGAAACGTTCGGGATCGAGGTCGTGGAGGGTCGCAGCTTCCTACAGGATCACACCAACGACCGCAACAATCTCGTCATCAACCAGACGGCCGCGAAGTTCATGGGCATGGACGAACCCATCGGGAAGCGGGTCAATTTTTGGGGGGTTGAGGGGCAAGTAATCGGCGTGGTCAGGGACTTCCACCACGTTTCTCTCCACCGGGAGATCATGCCCCAGGTCTTCAGCATCAATCCCCGCTTCTACAACAACTGGATCAAGTATGTGTTCGTCAAGATCGCGGCAGAAAACATTCCGGACACCCTCGGACACATCGAGAAGACCTCACTGGACCTGGCCCCGGAGTATCCCTTTGATTACTCTTTTCTGGACCGGGGTGTGGCTGCCATGTACGAAACGGAGCAGAGGCTGGGAAAGATACTGACCTACTTTGCGTTCCTCGCCATTTTCGTCTCCTGTCTGGGGATCCTGGGACTTTCTGCGTTCACGGCAGAGCAGCGCACCAAGGAGATCGGCATACGCAAGGTCCTCGGCTCGTCAGCATCGGGGATCGTCCTCCTCCTGTCCCGGCAGTTCGCCCGCTGGGTGCTGCTTGCGAATATCATTGCCTGGCCCCTGGCATACTATGTCATGCACGCCTGGCTGCAGGATTTTGCCTACCGGACCGGCATGAGTCCTTTTCTGTTCCTGCTGGCCGGGATTCTGTCGATCCTGACTGCAGCCCTCCCAGTAGTGATCCTATCGCTCAGGGCCGCCGGCAAGGACCCTGTACAGTCGCTGCGCTACGAATAGAGCACATGAAGCCCATCGCAGAGGAGACACTCTTTTACGCCATCTCATCCGACGGGACCATATACGGGTATGTGGAGCGGACCGTCGTGGCCAGTGAAGATCCCGCGGCTCCAGAGATTGACCCGGCAAAAGATGGAGTGTATGATGGGGCCAACGATTTCTGCTCGGTTGGGTTCTCGGGTATCTGATGGCTGGCACTGGAAAAACGGAAAAACAATACATCCTGCCTGAGCCTCTGGATTTCCAGCAGCTCCGTCGAGAGATCTCCCGGAAATTTACGATACTCAGCTCCCCGGCTGCGGATGCCGTTTATACCTACTTCGACACCTTTGACTGGCGCCTCTATCGCAAGCGGCTGGCCCTGGTACGCGAAGGAGACCGGCTCCTGCTCCTCGACCTGGAACAGGGACTCCCGTACTCCCATGCCAAGTGGGCAGGGCAGGATCCTCCGAGGTTCTGTTGGCAGATCCCCAAAGGCGACCTGCGCAGCCTGCTGGAGGCACCACTCGATGTCCGGGCCCTGCTGCCCCTCATGATTGTGACCGCCCAAAAGCGCGGGCTGCGGATCCTGAACCAGGATCAGAAGACCGTGCTCAGGCTCGACCTCTCCACCTATGATGCCGAAGCCGGCTCCGGCAGGAGGCACAGAGTGTTCCGCCTCGAGCCGCGGCCGGTCCTCGGATACGGGCCTGAATTCAAGGAATTCAAGGAATTCCTCCGGGACCTGGACATAGTCGCAGAGAATGAGAGCCTGCCCATCGTGCTGATGCGCCAGCTGGGTCTGGAGCCGGGGGAATACACCTCCAAGTTTCTCCTACCCCTGGAGCCGGAACTCCCATCGGGAGAGGCCGTCCGCAGGATCCTCCGACACCTCATCGGAGTCATGGCCAGGAACGAGGAGGGAGTCAAGGCTGATAAGGATACGGAATTCCTGCATGACTACCGGGTCGCCATTCGGAGGATCCGGTCCGCTCTGGGCCAGCTCAAGGGTATCTTCCCAGAGGAAGAGACGAGCCGTTTCCGGGAAGACTTCGCCCGGTTGGGACAGGCCACCAACGCGCTCCGCGACCTGGATGTCTATCTGCTCAAGAGGGAAGAATACCAGGCCCTGCTGCCGGATCATCTGGCCACAGGCCTGGATGCGCTCTTCGAGGACCTGGCGGCAGAGCGAAAAAAAGAACTCCGGGCCGTGAGCCGTTCCCTGAACAGCGCTGCGTACCACAGGACCGTGGCGCTGTGGACGGAGTTTCTGGACTCACCGGCAGATATTTCGGACAAGGAGTCCCCCAGAGCCCGCCAACCGGTATTTCAGCTGGCCTGCCGATTCATTTTCAGGAGATATAGGCAGGTCCTGCGGGCCGGCGAAAAGATCAGGGATGACTCTCCGGACGAGGAACTCCACCGTCTTCGTATTAATTGCAAGAAGCTGAGATACCTGCTCGAATTCTTTGCATCGCTATTTCCCGAAAAAGAGGTGGCAAGCGCGATCGGTCAGTTGAAGAAGCTGCAGGACAATCTCGGTGATTTCAATGACCTGTTCGTCCAACAGCGGTATCTTGAGGACTACCTGGATAAGCTGGAGGGGGATACGGGCAGGATGAGACTCTCCGCTGCCGCGGTGGGAGGCCTGATCGCAAGCCTGGATCGGAGACAGAAAACCGTCCGTCAGGCCTTCAATAGACGCTTCCGGGCTTTCAGCAGCCCCCGGAGCCAGGCCCGCTTCGAGCAGCTGTTCAAGCCCTCGCCCGGGGGAAAGAAAGGCAGATGAGCATCATCGCACTCTATCATGTCAAAGGCGGGGTGGGGAAAACCGCAGCGGCTGTCAACCTCGCCTATCTTGCCTCTCAGGAAGGCTCTCCCACGCTGCTCTGCGACCTGGATCCCCAGGGTTCCGCCTCGTTCTATCTCAGGATACGGCCCTCGAAAAAGCACAAGGCCCGCAGGATGCTGCAAGGCGGCGGGAAGATAGCGGCCCATCTCAAGGGCTCGGATCACGACAATCTCGACGCCCTCCCCTCCCACATCTCCTACCGCAACCTGGACATCGCTCTGGACGGCATGAAACGCTCCAAGCACCGGCTGGAAGAACTCCTGATCCCGTTCAAGAAGAACTACCGCCACATTTTCCTGGATGCCCCCCCCAACATCACGCTGGTCTCGGAAAATATTTTCCAGGCGGCAGACTTGATCCTGGTACCGGTCATCCCCACCACACTGTCCATGCTCGCCCTGGAAAAGCTCACGGATTTTTTCAGGACCAAGAAGTTGGATAAAAAGAAGATCCGGGCCTTCTTCTCCATGGTGGAGCAGCGCAAGAGGATGCACCGGGAAATACAGGAACAACGAGGTTCGGACAAGCGCTTCCTTGGGAGTTCCATCCCCTATTCAGCCGTGGTGGAGAAGATGGGGATCTACCGCAAACCTGTGGCCTGCTTCAGCGGGAAATCCACGGCCGCCCAAGCCTATGGAGAACTGTGGCGGGAGATCCGGTCGCTGCCGCAAATGGAGAAAAAGAATTGAAAAGGTTGTATCTGGTACGGCACGCCAAATCGAGCTGGAAGGATCCCGAACTGGATGATTTCGATCGTCCTCTCAACAAGCGCGGCAAGCGGGACGCCCCCTTCATGGGACAGAGGCTCAGGGAGGCCGATGTCCGGCCTGACCTCATCCTCAGCAGCCCGGCCAAACGCGCGGCCAAGACCGTGAAGATCATCGCAGCCTTGATCGAATATCCCCTGCGGAAGATCCATTGGCGGGAATCTCTCTATGGGGCGGGCACCCTGACCCTGCTCCAGATCCTCCACCAGATCGATGATTCGGTAGCGCAGGTGATGCTGGTGGGTCACAATCCGGGATTAACTCTGCTGGCGGAATGTCTCACAGGGGAGGCCGTCGACAACATCCCCACCACCGGGATATTTGCCGTAGACCTCGACATCACGTCCTGGGCTATGGCAGGAGAAGGAAGCGGAACATCCGTATTTTTCGACTACCCCAAGAAGCACACAACAAGTCTGGATTGATGGGTACCGGAGCGTTCGCGCCCTGAACCTAACTTTTTCTCGAGAACTCCGTATAAAAAGAGGGAGAACGCAGGCCTCAGAACATCTAAATATTCAGTCTTCTCTCACACACCCAGAATAGAAAGGTCCGTACAGTCGTAGTACCAAGGGAGACACACATGAACGTCATTGAACTCGACAACATCACCAAGACCTTTGGCTCGGTCAAGGCAGTCGATTCCCTCTCGCTGGGAGTTCCCAAAGGCAGCATCTACGGCTTCATCGGCCCGAACGGCTCGGGCAAGACCACAACCCTGCGCATGATCATGAACATTTTCTATCCGGATTCCGGGGATATTACGGTGTTCGGACGGAAGCTCGACGATACTGTCAGGGATAAGATCGGCTATCTTCCCGAGGAGAGAGGCCTCTACCAGAAGATGAAGGTCCGTGAACTCCTGCAGTTCTATGGGGAACTGAAAAGCGGGCACAAGGTCGACAAGGACGTCGACTACTGGCTCGAAAGGCTGGACCTCGCCGATTGGGCCAACAAGAAGGTCGAAACCCTGAGCAAGGGCATGAGCCAGAAGGCCCAGATCATCGCCACCATTGTGGCCAAGCCAGAACTGATCATACTCGACGAGCCCTTCACCGGGCTGGATCCCGTCAATGCCGAAGCCATCAGGGACGTGGTCCTGGAGCTGCGCTCCCAAGGTGCCACCATCATCTTCAGCACACACGACATGAATGTGGCGGAGAAGATGTGTGACTTCATCTTCATGATATTCAAGGGCAAAAAAGTCCTGGACGGCACCCTGGCCTCCATCCAGGACGAGTACGGCAGCGACACCCTGCGCATCGCGACCGAATCCGGTGCCGATGCCCTCCAGGACCTCGAGGGCGTGGACCGGATCTCGGATTTTGGCCGCATGCAGGAGCTGAAGGTCGAACCGGATCATGATCATCAGGAAATCCTGGAGGCCATCATGGAGCGTACGCGGATCTTCAGCTTTGAGCTCACCAAGCCCACACTCTATGACATCTTCATCCGCATCGCCGGACCCGAGGCCCAGGAGAACCACCATGCGTAAGATCATGCGAATTGCCAAGAGGGAGTACAAGACCTCCGTACGGACCAAGGGCTTTATCATCGCGCTGGTCTTGATGCCCGTCATGATGGGTGGCAGCGGCCTGGCCATGTGGTTATTCCAGGGCCAGGTTGACACCCGGGACAAGCAGGTGATCATCGTTGATCAGTCGGGCATCATGGCGGATGTGATCATGCAGGCCGCCGAGGCCCGGAACGATGCGCAGGTGATGGACAAGGAGACCGGCAAAAAAGTCAGACCCGCCTGGATATTCGAGCGGATCGAACCGGACCTGTCCGATCCCCTGACGCAAAGGCTGGAGCTCTCCAACCGCATACGGAAAGGCGAGCTCCATGCCTTCCTCGAGATCGGCCCCAACGTAAAGAACCCGGAGACGAACTGGGAGACGGCCCGGATCGGATACTATGCCAAGAACGCAGCCATCGACAACATCCGGGGCTGGCTGACCGGGCCGATCAACACATTCCTTCGCACGACGCGGCTGGAAGAAGCCGGTGTCGAGGCAGAGAAAGCGGAGGCAGCCCTGACCTGGCTCGAGGTCGCCCCCCTGGGGCTCGTCTCTTTGGACAACTCGGGCCAGATCAAGGAGGCCAAGCGCAGCAGTGAAGCAGAAGCCATTCTGGCCCCCCTCGTCCTGTTCTTCCTCTTTTTCATGATGATCATGATGGGAGCCATGCCGCAGCTGCAGTCGGTCATGGAGGAAAAAAGCCAGCGCATCGCCGAAGTCCTCCTGGGCAGCATCAAGCCCTTCGAATTCATGGCCGGCAAGGTGTTGGGGGGCCTGGCCGTCTCCCTGACGGCGGCTTCCGTTTATGTCATAGGAGGCGTGTTTATCCTGAGGCGATTGGGCCTGGCGGACTATGTCCCATATCACATCCTGCCTTGGTTTTTTGCTTATCTCGTGCTAGCCATCGTCATGTTCGGATCCATGCTGGCGGCCCTGGGCGCCACCTGCAACGATGCGAAGGACGCGCAAAACCTGACCTTCCCCGCCATGATCCCCGTGTTCATCCCCATGTTCCTGCTCATGCCCGTCATCCAGGAACCGACCAGCTCGTTCGCGACCGCACTCTCACTGTTCCCCCCTTTCACGCCCATGCTCATGCTGCTGCGCATCAGCGCGCCGGCCGGGATCCCCATGTGGCAGCCCTGGGTAGGATTGATCGGCGTCATCATCTTTGCCCTAGTTTCCATCTGGGCAGGAGGGCGCATCTTCCGCATGGCCATCCTGATGCAGGGCCAGCCGCCCAAGCTCTCCAACATCCTGCGCTGGGCCATCAGGGGATGACGGCCGCTTCTGGGATCGCCTGAATCTCACTGTACGCTTCTGAACAGCGGGTGTCATTCTACGGACAATATCCGTGTCTCCAAATCGCACTAAAAATGGGGTTTCCCTGTTGGTCCTATTGGCACATTTCTCGCATACATAGCATCGTTAGGTATGAGCCACACGACACACAACGCTATATTCGGAGAAATGAAATGAAGGGAAAAATCCTGATCCTCTCGGCGATACTGCTGGTTCTCATGAGGAATGACACTCACGCCGCCCAGATCCACCAGGCCGTTCAAAACGGGGACCTCGCTTCCGTCAAGGCCCTGGTGGAAAAGGATGCGGCATCGGTAAACAACAGGGACGGAGATGGGCGTATGCCCCTTCACTGGGCCTGCCGCGGCCGCAGCCTGGAGATGGTCGCCTATCTGGTTGAGAAAGGAGCGGATGTGAACGCACTGGACAGCAATCAGATCGCCCCCATTCACAGCCTGGCCGCCAGGAACTTCACTGAGGCGGCCGCACTGCTCATCTCTAAGAGCGCAGAGATCAGCGTCCGGGACTATGTCAACCAGACCCCACTGCATCATGCGGCGGCGGCCGGCCACAAGGAGATTTTAAGCCTGCTGACACAGAAGGGAGCGGAGCTGGAGATCAAGGACAACTGGGGCCGCACACCTCTCCTGCTCTGCGCCAGGGAGAGGGGGGGACCGGAAGCAACGGAGATCCTGATCCGAGCCGGGGCGGATATCAACGTCCGAGATAAATACGGGGCCACCTCCCTGAACCTGGCCGCCTGGCGAGGCAAAAAAGAGGTGGTGGATGTGCTCCTTGAAGCCGGGGTAGAAATTCCTATCAAAGGTCGGGATTCCCGCAGGATGGCGATGTATGCGGCCTCTCATGGTTTGGAGAACCTCTTCGACCGCCTGGACTCGGGTGGAGCCGACACACGGTTCAAGCTTCAGACCGGGGGATCGCTGCTGCACGAAGCGGCCGGGGGAGGCTCCCTCGTGATCATGATAAGATTGCTGGACAGGGATCTGGATGTGCATCAGCAGGATCTGTTCGGCTGGACCCCCCTGCACTATGCGGCCAGGAACGGGCGCAGGGCAGCAGTGGAGTTCCTGATCAAGAGTGGTGTAGACATCGATGCCCGGAGCATCATGGGGCAGTCGGCCTTCAATGTCGCCTCTGAATTCAAACAGAACGAGGTCATTCAACTGCTCAGAGAAAAAAAGGCAAACACGGGCCCGCTGACTTTCCCGCGCCTGGAGGGAGAATACCTGGGCCAGGAACCTCCGGATGAAACGCCTGAGGTTTTCGGATTGGGAATCGTGTCGTCCATCTGGGGCCTACACAGCACCGTGGTGTTCTCACCCGACGGGAGCACAGCCCTCTGGACCCCCATGGTCCTTCGGCCTGGCGCCATCTACTCTACAGGGATCATATACATGATAACCCGGGAATCCGGACGCTGGTCAGCGCCCCGGACCGCGCCCTTCTCCGGTACCTTCGATGACGATGTACCCTTCTTCGCACCAGACGGGAAACGGCTTTTCTTCATCTCCGACCGTCCGCTGTCGGGTGTGCCCGGATCTCAAAAGGAACGGATCTGGGTCATGGACAGAACGGGTATGGGATGGTCCGAGCCCAAGCCGCTGGATCCTGCGGTGAACGACATGCAGATGCACTGGCAGTTCTCTGTGGACAGAAGGGGAAACCTGTACTTCAGTTCCCACTCTGCGGAGGGATTCGGCGGAGATGATATCTACTGCGCCAGGTTCGAAGACGGCCACTATCTCAAGCCCGAGAACTGCGGACCGGGGATCAATGCGGAACAGGGCGAAGCAACCCCCTTCATCGCCCCGGATGGAAGCTATTTGCTCTTTCAACGCAATCTTGATCTGTACATCAGCTTTCGTCTGCCCGATCAGAGCTGGGCGCAGGCCAGATCCCTCGGTCCGCCGATCAACGGCCCGGGGAACGAGCTCTGCCCGGTGGTCTCTACGGATGGGAAATACCTCTTTTTTATTTCGACCAGAGGTGGTCAAAATCAGGCTTTCTGGGTGGATGCAGGGATCATCGAGCGCCTGAGAAAAGAGATCGCCCCATAAGACTGGAAGCCCCAAAGTCGCCATCCCGATTATCGGCTTGACAAAGCCGCCGCTAAAACTCCTAATGGAGAGGAAGGGAGCGACTTACGGATGGACAAAGAATTCACACACACAGTCCTCGGGAAGACCGGCCTGGAGGTCCACCGCCTGGGGCTGGCGGCGCCCTCCTGGCCGGGAAAGCAGGCCATCTATCGAGCGATCGACCAGGGCTTGAACTTCTTCTTCTGCTTCGGCATCGACAAACAGATGCTCGCCGTCCTGCGGGACGTTTTCAAGCGGGACCGGGAAAGGTTCGTGGTAGCCACCGGGGCCTACAACCTGCTGGTCGGGCACCCCAACCTGCGTAGGACCCTCGAAAAGCGGCTCCGGCAGCTGCGCACCGACACCATCGACATATTCCTGTTCCTGGGCGTCACCAAACCGGAGCATTTTCCGCAAAAGACACTGGACGAGCTGTACGAGCTCAAGGAAGAAGGCAAGTTCGGACACCTGGGTATATCGACCCATGACCGCAAGTTCGCAGGCAGGTTGGCTGCGGAGGGAGCGCTGGATGCTCTCATGATCCGTTACAATGCCGCCCACCGTGGCGCGGAACTGGATATTTTCCCTCATCTTGCTCCCCATGATCCCGGGATCATCAGCTACACGGCCACGCGCTGGCGCCAGCTGACCCGGAGGCCTAAGAAAAACTGGCCCGAGGAGAGGCCTGTCCCGGATGCGGGTCTTTGCTACCGATTCGTTTTATCGAATCCGCATGTGCATGTGTGCCTCACGGCCCCCAGCAATAAAAAGCAGCTGGAAGAGAACATCGCCGCGCTCAAGGCAGGACCACTTTCCGCGGACGAGATGGATTTCATGCGGGAGTTCGGGGACATGGTCTACAACCAGAACAAGTATTTCATGTAGGAGTGGAAGGCATGCCCCCACCGAAGATCATCGACGTGAACGCCGAAAACGTGGAAGAGACCGGGTTCTTCTGCTACATGAGCAAGCGGAAGTCTGAAGGCTATCAGCAGAAACTCGAGTGGTTGAAGGCCCGGTTCGCCGAGGGAATGCGGATCAGGATGCTGGAACTGCCCGAGCGGGGTTTTATCGAATACCTTCCCGGTGAGTATGCATGGCGTTCGGTCAACGCATCGGACTATATGTTCATCCACTGCCTGTGGGTGGTGGGAAAAAGCAAGAACAAAGGCTTTGCCGGGGCCCTACTGCAGGAATGTTTTCGGGATGCTGAAGCCGCCGGTAAAAAAGGCGTGGCCATGCTCACCAGTGATAAAAACTGGCTGATGGGAAATAAGGCCCTTCTCAAATACGGCTTCGTATCCGCGGCCGAGGAGCCGCCTTTCAACATCATGGTAAAGAGGTTCGGTGATGCGGATCCACCCTCTTTCACAGGAGATTGGGAAGCAAAGGCCCGCCGTTTCGGAGCAGGCCTGACGGTGGTTCGCACAGCACAATGCCCGTACATCCCCGATGCCACCGAAACCGCCCTGGAGGCCGCCCGCGAGCTGGGGATCGAGAGTCGGGTCGTGGAACTGGAGAGCAGTCGGGAGATCCGGGAAAAGGCACCCTCTCCCTACGGCGTATTCAGCATCGTCTTTAACGGCCGCCTGCTGTCCTACCACTACCTGCTGCCCAAGGACATGAAGGCGGCTCTGATCGAGGCTGCAGGACCATGAGGGGAGCGGATCAAGCAGAGGTGATACTCAAGCGGACCCGTAGGTCGTTTGCTCTCTGCATCGCAATCCTGGGGATGGTCTGTTCATCTGTCGAGGGAGAGGGTCCATCGCAGCTCATGACGGTAAAAGATCTGATCGCCCTCAAACAAACCGAAGCGGATTTTATGCTCCCCTACGGAGAGGACTCCTCTCAATTCGGACAGCTGCGGCTTCCGGAAGGGACCGGCCCCTTTCCCGTTGCGGTCATCATACATGGAGGCTGCTGGCAGGCCGCGTATGGCCTGCATCACATCAGTCCCCTGGCTTCGGCCATCACGGAGCTCGGGTTCGCGACCTGGAGCATGGAGTATCGCCGGATCGGGAATCCGGGAGGAGGCTGGCCCGGCACATTCCTGGATGTCGCGGACGGCGTGGACCATCTCAGAAGCCTGGCTGTGGAACATGACCTGGACCTCGATAGGATCACCCTCATCGGGCATTCGGCGGGAGGACACCTGGCATTGTGGGCAGCCGCACGAAACAAGCTGCGCGAAGACAGCCCCCTGTTCCGGACCGCACCCCTGCCGATCCAGGGAGTGGTATCCCTGGCTGGCGTGGGGGACCTCAGCAGGTTGGAGTACCAGCAGGGCTGCGGGGATGCCGTCCTTAAGCTCATGGGGGGCACTCAAGAGGAGGTCCCGCTCAGATACGCCCACGGATCGCCCATTGAGCTCCTGCCTTTCGGTGTTCCCCAGATACTCATCCAGGGAGCCAAAGACCCGATCATCTCGTCCCAAGGCGCCCAGGCCTATCAAGAGGCGGCCCAACAGAAAGGTGACACATGCCGCCTGGTCCTTCTAGAAGATGCGGGCCATTTCGAGCTCGTGATTCCCACCTCATCCGCCTGGGACACGATCGAAGAGGTCTTGAATACGTTTCTGAGATAATTCCGTCCTGTCTCGAATTATCGGATCTCGCTGATCACCGGATCGGGAGGCAGCCATCGATCGACTACTGTATTAGCACTCGTATATTCCCTGGCGCGAATTCGAGGGTGAGGGTACGGATGAATGGTCGATGTGAACTCGTGTAGGTTCGTGTTCTTGATCCCGCCCCACAGGGGGTGAAGGCAGTGTTTCACTCCTACCCGACTCGTTCAAGAAAATATATGGAAGTCCATGCGGATTTCTAAAACATGTACGCGAACTTGGCGAAGAAAGTGTGTCCCTGGTCGCCCTTCTCACCGAATTCCGCCGTCCCTTTCTGATAGGCGAATTGGATGGTTCCAAAGGGCGGCTGGAACCGGTACACGAACAGGACCTGGATGTTGTGCTTGTCGATGGCGGTGTGGATCTGATAGAAGAGTTTCAAGTAAAGATCCGGGGTGAAATGATTGGTGGCGCGGAGGACGTGGATCCACGTGCTTTCGCCCTCGGGATCGGGTTCGTATATCAAGCGGGAAAGCCCATATTCCAAGGACAGCCCGCTCAGGATCATGTAGTTGACGTCCCCACCGATCAGGTGGAAGTCCAGGTCGAAATTGTGCCCGAAGCTGTAGCTGACGCTGGCGTTCTGCCATTCCCGGGTGTTGTAGCCGAGTTCGATGTCTGTCTTGTGGTTACGGAAATCCTTCTCGTACATCTTGTACTCTTGATGGTGTCCCAGCTCCAGTGAGAACTTATTCCTCAGCTCGAAATCCATGCCCTGGTTGATCTTCCAGCTCCGCAGGGTTCCGTCCAATCCCCAATAGATGTTGTAGTTGGAATTATACTCGATGCTGTTGAACATGGTCTGGCGCATCCACCAGGTCTTGCTGATGGCCGAGTCCAGCTCCCGGCGGTTGTCATCCCGGATGAACCCGACCGCATTGGCATTGTCCGCAAAATACTCGCCCAGCTGGGTGAAGCGCAGGTGGATGTGGAAGGTAGCAGAATCATAGCTGGGGCGCAGGAAGAACGCGAGGTTGCTCCCGCTGTTGTCTCCGTAGCTGGCAGCCAGCTGACCCGTGAAGCGGAAGGTGTCGGTGAAGTACAGGGCTGTGTCGAAACCCAGGGTGCCCTGGTTCCTGCCATTGTTGTATTTATTGGCCAGCAGGAATCCCACGGTGGAGCCCCGCATCAGAGCCTTTTTTGCCCTGAAGACACTGAAATTGGCCGAGTTTTCGCCCTCTGCCTCATCCGGTTTGGTCTGGACCGTCATGGCCTGGAATTCATACCCGCCGGATTTCCCGTAGGCCTTGGCGCCTCCGTAGATATCCCCGATCCGGCGCGAGTAGAACAGGCGGATCCGCTGCTGATAGATCTCCGCCCCTTCCAGGAAGAAGTTGCGCTTTTCGGGGAGATAGGTCTCGAAACGCGTGAGGTTGATCACCTCCTGGTCCGCCTCAACCATGGCGAAATCCGGATTCAGGGTCAGGTTCCCCGAGATCTGTGGCGTGAAGGCGTAGCGGGCGTCCAGCCCGACGCGCACGTCCGTGACCTCGTCGACCTCGGTCTGAGACACGATGTGCGGTATGATCTGGCCCCGTTTCGCCGCTTTCTGCAGGTCCAGGCCGTTCAGCTCCCCGAACTGGGACACCCGGGTGTAGGACTCCATGGGGCCGGTCCAAAAGCTGTACTCCAGCCTACGGGGTATGAACCGCCCCATGCTGAAGCCCCAAGTCTTCCCTTCTCCCGGTACGTACTTGATGCTCTTGAAGGGGACGGCGATCTCTGCACTCCATCCGTAATCCGTCTTCTGGGCGGCCGACTTCCAGACCGCATCCCAGGTAGGATCGGTACTGCGGCCGTTATCCGTGATGCGGCCGTCGAACTGGGTGCCCAGCAGATTGGTGCCCAGGAGGTAGGCGGTTTGGTGGTCCAGGAACGTATCCAGTGCGACATACACTGCATCGTCGGATGCCAGGTCCGAATCCCTCTTGGTGACGCTGGCGGCGATCCTCCCTGGTTCTGCATCATAGCAGAGGAAGCCGAAGTAGATGTTCTCGCCGTCATAGAGGATCCTGACCAGCGTCTTCTCGGTCCCCGGCGCCCCCCGATCAGGCTGGAACTGGACAAAGTCCCCGGCCTCGGGGGCCTGCGCCCAGATTTCCTCGGAGAGCAGCCCGTCGACCTCGATCGGGACCTCTATGCGCAGGGCCGTGAGGGCTTTCATGCGCCACTGGGCCTGGAGAAGCAGGGGAAACAGAAACAGAACTACTGTTATGATCAGCGCCTTAAATAGCTTGGAGTTCATTGGACATATCCCTAGCATGGGAATTTAGCACGTTTCCTGTTTGCTGTAAACGAGAACCCACGAATCCTGGATTCCAGCCGCTCCCTCTACTGGTCAACGCTCCTGCAGGCGGGCGCGTACAGGAGCGATGTCCAACACAAAACAGCTGCGGCCGTGGGTTCCGATCACGATCTCGCTTTCCCGAGGGTGGGCCACCAGGTCATGGACGGGCGTGGTCGGTAGGTGATTGCACAGGGAATGCCAGCTCGCGCCGCGGTCCAGGGACACGTACACGCCCAGGTCCGTGCCCACGTATAGGATGTCGGGCGATACCGCATCCTCCCGGATGACGTTGATGGATTCGGCAGGCAGGTTCCCCGCTATCGAGGACCAGGTCTCGCCGGAATCGCGAGATACATAGAGATAAGCAGAAAAATCGTCCCTCCTGTATCCGGTCAGCGACACGTATACGGTTTCCTTGTCGAAGCGGGAGGCCTCCACGCGGCTCACCCACCTGGGAGGGATCCCCTCCCGGATCAAGCTCCAGGTCTTCCCATCATCCTTTGTGACCTGCACGTTCCCGTCGTCTGTCCCCGTGTACAGCAATCCCTGTTGCAGGACTGATTCGGAGAGCGAAGTGGTCGTCCCAAAAGGGACATTTCCCTGCCTGTCCGGTCCCGGATCGGTCGAGAGATCGGGGCTGATGCAGGCCCAACTGTCGCCCCTGTCGGAGGATTTGTAGAGCCTGTGCGCGGCATAATACAGGGTGGAGGGATCGTAGTGGGACACGAAAAAGGGTGTCATCCAGTTGCGCCGGAGCCGCGGCTCTCCCTCTCCTGCGCGCGGCATGATGTCCTCAGCCTTGCCGGTGCGCATGTTTTTCCTGCGCAGGACCCCGAACTGGTGCTCATAGTAGATGACGTCGGGATCCGTGGGATCGAGCCAGGTGAAGTAGCTGTCCCCACCGCCCCAGCGGTCGAGATAGACATGCTGCCAGGGATCTTCCACTCCGTATTCCGTCAAGCGGTCCTGGATGTCATGGGTGGAGGGTCCGAAGAGCGCGGCATTGTCCTGAGTGCCGCCGTAGATGTTATATGGCACCTCCATGTCCACAGTGACGGCGTAGAACTCGCCGATGGGCAGATTGTTGAGGTGCAGCCAGGTCTCTCCCCGATCGTGGGACACGTAGAGCCCCCCGTCGTTTCCCAGCAGGAACCGGTCAGGATCGCGAGGATCGATCCACAAGTCGTGCATGTCGAGGTGCAGGACCCGGATGTCGTGCGACAGCACATGGACGACGGTCTCGCTGACATTCGCGAACGTCTTTCCCCCGTCGCGCGAGCGGACGAGCTTGTTTCCCAGGACATAGATCTCGTCGGGATCATCGGGAGCGATCCGGATCAGACAGAAGTCATAACCGATGGCCGTGGGGACAGATCCCTCATGTGTTTTGCGCCAACTTTTTCCCTTGTCCTCAGAACGATAGACCTCCCCCGCAATGCGACGCTCCCCATCCGGGCGCAGGGAATGATTGTCCAGCAGCGCATAAACAATGTCCGGGTCCGAGAGCGAGACGGCCAGGCCGAACCGTCCCACGTCCTTCCCCTGCGGCAGGCCCCGTGTGAGACGCACCCATTTCTGTCCCGCATCCGTCGATCTATAGAGCGCGCTCCCCTCTCCGCTGGCCGTGTGGTTCCAGGCCCGGCGTGTCCTCTCCCAGGTGGCTGCATACAGGGTTTCGTGGTCTGAAGGATCCATTACCACCTCAACAACTCCGACCCGGTCCGAGACGAAGAGGATATTCTGCCACGTCTGCCCCCCGTCCGTGGTCTTGAACAGGCCGCGTTCCTGATTTAATCCATAAAGATGCCCCAGAGCAGCGGCATACACAACATCCGGGTCTTTGGGATCGATCACGATCCGGGGGATGTGGTGGGAATCGTGCAGCCCCATGTTCCTCCAGCTCTTTCCCCCGTCCAGGGACTTGAAGATCCCGGTACCGGAGTAGGAACTGCGGGCCATGAGGACCTCTCCGGTCCCCACCCAGACGATGTCCGGGTTCGAGGGCGCGATGGCGATACACCCGATGGCGAAGGCCGACTCCTTCTCGAAGACCGGATCCCAGGTGGTGCCGTTGTTCACGGACTTCCAGAGGTTCCCCGATCCGGGCCCCAGGTAGATCGTGAAGGGCTGCTCCGGATGGCAGGCGATAGCTTCGATGCGGCCTCCCTGCAGCTCAGGCCCCACGGCCCGCCATTCGAGGTCCTTGAAGGGGGACTCGGCCGCGAGCCGCTGATGAAACTCCCAGGACTTCATGCGCTCCTCGGGAGATGTGGCCTGGGCATTCGCCAGAAGGCTCAGGGAGATAAGGAAAACAGCAAGTAAAGGGAGAGGATATAATTTCATGACCGGCTCCTGTGTCCTTAGGCTATTAAAAACCGGCCCACACTTCAAGTCTTACGGATACGGGAGGAGGCCACCTCGCGGAATTGGGATCGATGGGCGGTCCGGGACATAGGGAAAAACAGGCACGGGAAATCCCCTCAGGTTATTTCCGGATCAACTCCAAGGCGTACTCGAGCTCCGTGTCCCGGCCTGCAAGCAGGTCCTGGATGGTTCGTGTGAAAGGATAGTCGGGGATGATCCCCCGATCCCGGGGCTCATATCCGGAGACCGCCATGTGGTAGCGGAGCAGGGCCAACCTGATCCGCAGGCCCGTGTTGGGCAGGGTTAGTTCCGGCATGAAACCCGAGGTATTGCCGTAGTATCCGGCCCCGCACTCCTCCCCCACGAATTTGACTCGTTTGTGAAAATGCAGGATCGAGGTGCACTCTCCGGATCCGGAGAAGCTCCGGCCGGAAATGAGAACCATGACCTTGCCTTGAAAGGTCGGTTGTATCGGCTTCTGCTCACCCAGGTTGGGATGAAACATCAGGTCGAAGGTCCCCTTGTCGTTTTTGCGCAGCATTTTTTTCAGGTTCGATTCCAGGTCCGGGGCATCGATGTATTCGAGAAAGGAAAATCTGTCCCGCATAACCTCCAGGTGGGTGTAGAACATATACGGTTCAGCCAAGAGGCGGGAGACCAACAGCTTTCCGTTCATGTCCGCCCCGCCACCGTTCTCGCGCAGGTCGACGAGGAGGTTATTGATGGCTTTCGACTCCAGCTCCCGGAAGATCTCGGCCAGCAGAGACGGATAGGACTTGCCAAGGCTGCGATAAGGGCTGTCCCCAAAAGTGCGTATCGTGAGCACGGCCGTATCGCCGTGGTACTCCACCTCCATGGGCGGAAGAGATTTCATTGTTCCGGGATACCGCTCCCCGGCGATCCTGTTCATAGACCGGGGCCGCACACCATCGACGGTGATGGTGCGGCAGGAGCCCCCTGCAGGATTCGCGAGGGTGATCGTGAATGACGTGGACACACCGTAGAGGAGGGCGTACAAGGTACCGAAATACTCCGTGCGTTCCAGCCGCCTGTATTTGGATGTCTCTATGCGCCCGTCCGAAGGGATGTGCTCGAACATATCCTCCAGGATCTCGGCCATCTGCCTGTCGTTGATGGCCAGGACCGCTTCCCCCTCCTTGATGTCCGGATCACTGCTGTAATTGCGGAAGAGATATGCACTGCCGCGGACGTAGCGCAGGTTGAAGGGGAGCAAGTAGGCTTGGTTGGAGAGATATCTGCCGTAGGCCGTTGAGCTCCTCACACCCGTGTGCCCGTCATTGACCAGGGCGATCAGCCAGGCCACGTGCCTGTGAAACTCCGGCTCGGTCATGGGGCGGCCGATCTTTTCGGCGACTTTGTCGAAATACCGGTCCATCTCCTCCTTCGAGGAATAGCAATAGAGCCCGGCATGCCCCTCCTCCAAGGCGGTGCGTAGGAGCGCGAGATCCTGCTTGAGCACTTCCCCTGGATACACTTTGTCAGGATCGAATCCGATGTCCTGGCCAGGGAAACCCGAGGCCGAGCCGGCCAGGCCCAAAACGGCCACGATAAACACAGTTACTACACACAGGATCTTGTTTGATGTCCGCATCCGAGGCTCCTTGTGATCCGATTCCCAGGGACTCCACACCCCTTCTATACCTACGTGTTTCATTGGATCGGGTTATTCCGATCCTTCCCGTTCCGGGGACTCAGCGCACGGATTCGGTCCGATCCATGATCTTAAGTGCACCCTGGAGATCGATCTCCGGGCCCGAGACCTGGATGGTGTAGTCCCCGGACCTGGCGAACTGGAAATACTGGGTGAAGTAGGGCCGCGGGCTGTCAACCCTCTCCTGCACAAGGTCCCACCGGATCTGGTTGAAGCCCTTTCTCCCAGAGTGCCTAGCCTCCCAGATGCTACGTCCGCGTGCGTCCTTCACAGAGATGGTGACATCAGCATCCCGATCCAGGAAAAAGGTGATGGGGACCTTCTCCATGGTGCTGTACTTGGGATCGCGGTGGGTGTCGTTGATCCAGGGCAGGTAGGCCGCTGGCGTATCGAACAGGCGAGGCTCCTTAGGCCCTCCCCTCTCGAAAGCCTCCTGAAGGGGACGGAGGTTCAGCTTGTAGATCCCCCGGCCGTGGGTCCCCACCACAAGGTCCATCTCCCGCTCCTGGATCACCAAGTCGGATATCGCCGTGGCCGCCATCCCCGGTCCCAGCAGCGACCAGCTTCGCCCCCGGTCCGTGGATACGAATACACCCCGGTACAGCCCGGCGTACAGGATGTTTTCATTGGTAGGATCCTCCAGGATGACGTAGGCCACCTCATCCGGGAGGTTGCCGGTCAGGGACCGCCACTCCCGGCCGTGGTCCTCGGACACGAAGAGGTAGTTGGCGAGGTCGTCGTCGTTGATCCCGGCCACGGCTGTATAAACCCGTTTTTCCTTGAAGCGGGAGGGGCAGATGCTCCGGATGTAGTGGTCTGGCAGCCCCTCGGAAAGCTCGGTCCATTCGACGCCGTCATTGTGGGTCACCCAGAACGCTCCCCTGTCCGTGCCGGCATAGAGCAGGCCCGGCTTGAGAGGACTCTCTGCGATCGCCCCCATGGCGCCGGTCCGCTTCCCTGGATATGCCGATCCCGTGAGATCCGGGCTGATCATGCGCCAGGCGTCTCCCCGATTCAGGCTTTTGAAGATATAATTGCCGCCGTGGTAGAGGGTGAGGCGGTTGTGCGGGGAGATAAAATAGGGAGCGACGAAGGCATACCGGAGCTCACCGGGGTGGTCCTTGGGCAGCCGGGGCCGTATGCGTTGGGAGCGGTCCGCCCGCATATCCTTCCGGAAGATCCCCCCGTTCTGAGATGACGAATACACCGTGTTGGGATCGACGGGATCGGGGATGGTCACACACCCGTCGCCGCCGGCCCACGCGTCCACCCATACGTATTTCCAGCCGTCCGGATACTTGGGCTTCCACTCCCGGGATGGGCCGTAGACCGAGGAGTCGTCCTGAGTTCCGCCATACACCAGATAGGGATCCTGGTTGTCGACCGAGACGTCATAAAACTCCCCTGCAGGCAGATTGTTGTAGTGAAGCCAGGAATCCCCCTTATCGTAGCTGACATACAGGCCGCCGTCGTTGCCCAGGGCCAGGTGATCGGGATTCAGGGGATTGATCCACATCTCGCAGTGATCGAGGTGCAGCGGGTCAGCCGCGTTGGGATTGAGGTGCATGACGTCTCCGCCCACGAGTGTGAATGTCTTCCCCCCGTCCGCGCTGTGGGCCATGCGCACGCCCAGCGCGAAGACCTCATCGTCGTCCTTTGGATTCACGTAGCAATCCGTGAAGTACCAGCCGATACCCGGAAAGATATAAAGCTCTTCCTCATGCGTCCTCTTCCAGGTTTTTCCCCCGTCCAGCGTCCCATAGACCTCGGCAGCGAGGTCCCGTTCCTTGGCCAGGTTGTCGACCAGGGCATAGGCCTTGTCGGGATCGCTCCAGGAGACGGCGAGGCCGATCCGCCCCGTCCCGGGCCCAGTGGGCAGCCCTCCATTGAGCCGGGCCCAGGTCCTGCCGCCATCCGAGCTCCGGTACACGCCGCTCTCGGCGCCGGAGATCCCGGGGTTGTTCTCCCACATGGAGACATATATCACGTCCGGATCGGAGGGAGCGATCACCACATCGTTCGCTCCCACCTTTTCGCTGACATAGAGGACGTGCTCCCAGGTCTTCCCCCCGTCCATCGTCCTGTACAGGCCCCGGTTGGGATTCGTCGACCAGAAATGTCCCTGAACCGCGACAAAGACGATCTCCGGGTTCGTGGGATGGACCGCGATCTCTCCGATATGATAGGAATCCGGAAGCCCGGTGTTTGTCCAGGTTTCGCCGCCGTCGTCGGAACGGAATACGCCCACTCCGGGCATGGTAAAATTGCGGGGCTTCTTCAAGCTTTCCCCGGATCCCAACCAGATGATGTCGGGATTGGAGGGGGCCAGGGCGATGTCGCCGATACCCAGTGTGGGCTGGTTTTCGAAGATAGGCTTCCAGTTCAGGCCGTGATTGGTGGTTTTCCAGAGGTTCCCCGATCCGAAGGCCACATACCAGGTCCCGGGCCGTTCCGGATCACACTGGACGGCCTCCACCCGCGCGGAATTCATGACCGGCCCAAGCGATATCCATTCGAACCTGAATTCGGAGCTGCGTTTGAGCTCAAGGTACTGCTGCCAGGACTCGAGCAGCGGGCTCTTTGCCTCCTGGGCAGGGACCAGGCCGCTAATCCCGAGGATCATCAGGACGAATGCCGCGAAGTATGGTTTAGATTTCATGGGAGTTGCCCCTTAAGGGAAAGATTTTGATCACATCCAGTCGCTGTAGATTCACTCCGAAAAAATATCACAGCGGCCTTACAGAATCAATCGCCCTGAACCTGCCGCAGGCCCTTCTAGATCAAATTGAAATTCCACTCAGCCGGGCAAACTGAAAAAAGAAGTCATCCGGAGGCGAGTCGGCTGACTGTCCGTGTACCCTACCGAATCATTCGTAACGCAGGGCGTCGACGGGATTGGAGCGGGCGGCCCTCAGCGTCTGCAGACTGACGGTGGCCCAGGCGATCACCAGGGCGATCGCACCGGCAGCCGGAAAGATCCACCAAGTGATCGGTGTCCGGTAGGCGAAATTCTGCAGCCAGCGGCGCATGACGAGCCAGGCTACGGGCCAGGCGATGAGGTTGGCGGCCAGGACCCAGAGCGTGAAATCCCGGGATAGCATGCCCACGATATCCCCGAGGCCGGCACCCAGAGCCTTGCGGATCCCGATCTCCTTGGTCCGCAGTTCGGCCAGGAAGGAGGCCAGCCCCACGAGTCCCAGGCACGAGATGAATACGGCTAAGAAGGCGAAATAGCCGAAGAGGCGTCCCAAGCGCCGCTCATTTCCATACTGGGCCGCGATGGTCTCGTCCAGGAAGCGATACTCAAAGGGAGCGATCGAGTTCACTCCCAGCCAGGCATCCTCAATGCGTGCGATGGTTTCCTGAAGGTCAATGAGGCCCTGAGGAGCCTTCACGCGGATGAGCACCACTCCGGACCTCTGACGGGCAAGGTCCGTGAAGAGATAGAAGACCTGGGCCCTGAGGACCGTGCGGAGCGAGTGGAAATACGTGTTTTCGATGACGCCCACGATGGTGCCGACATTCTCATAGAGACGGAACCGTTTGCCGACCGGGTCCTCTATCCCAGCTAAACGAACGGCCTCTTCGTTCAGGATAAAGGACTTGCCGACATCACCCGGGAATTCCTGTGAAAAGCCCCGGCCCGCGACGATATCCATGCCCATGGCCGGGAAGTAGTTAAAATCCACGCGTGTGGTTTCCATGTGGATGCCTGACTGGTCGTCGGTCTTCCCATCCCAGCCCACACCCATCGTGTTGTTGCGTAGAGAGGTGGGCACCACATCCTTGGCTGCGACCGCTGTGATCCCAGGATGCTTCAGGAGCTCGTTCCTGACCAGGTCATATTTGGCAGGAAGATTCTCCTTGAAGGGGATGTGGAGCATGACATCGCCTCCGGAGTTCCAACTTTTGTCCCGCATGAAGTTTAGCTGGTTGTAGATGACCATGGTGGCAAGGATCAGGATGATGGAGAGGGAGAACTGGGCGACCACCAGGATGCGCCTCAGCGAGCCCTTACGGGCCTGCCGATTCGACGGCCCGTTGAGCCATGACCGCGCCATGAGGTTGTTCCTCAGCACATTGATGGGCTCGAAGGACGAGAGATACAGGGCCGGATAGAGCCCTGCGAGGAGACCGGCCAGGCAGGTGATGCCGAGCAGCCCCAGGAGAACCATAGGATCGAAGATTTCAAACGACAAGCTCTTGCCAGTCAGCCCGTTGAAGACCGGCATGAGCAGCCAGGCGGACATCACCGCAAGGAAAAGAGAGAGTAGTGCCATAATCAGGGATTCGCCGAAGAATTGTTTGATCACCTGGATTCGGGCCGCGCCAACAACTTTTCGCAGACCGACCTCACGGGCCCGTTTCTCCGCCCGGGCCGTGGACAGGTTGATGTAGTTCACGCAGGCGATGAACAGGATGAACAGTGCGATCACGGAAAACAGATACACATATCTTTTGTTGCCGAGCGGTATGTCAAAATTTCCGAGCGGATTCAGGTAGATGTCCGGCAGGGCCTGGAGGGCGAATGTCAGCTGCTTATCCACGATCTGCGGGCAGCCATGCCTTTCGGCGACCTCGTTCAGTTTCCGGGTCAGCTCCTCCTCATTCCTGGTAGGAGAGGCCTTGAGGTAGGTCATGAAATTGAAATCCCCCCATGCCAATCCGGCCCAGCGGACAAGCTTATGGGGAAGCACAAAGTCGAACTGGAGGTGGGAGTTGGCCGGGATGTCCGCCAATACCGCGACCACTCGGAGGTCGGCCCGGCCCTCCAACTGCATGGTTTTCCCCACGGGATCTTCATCCCCGAAATACTTCCGGGCCAGGCTCTCGGTCAGGACTATATTGAGTGGCTTTTCAAACGCGGCCCGTGGATCTCCCTTCAGGATCTCGAAGGAGAACATGTCGAAGAAAGACGGGTCCGCGGAGATACCGTTTTCCTCATAGAACGCCTTTTCCCCACGCTTGAACACGAAACGCAGCGCCTTCAGGACGCGCACGGCATCCTCGACCTCCGGGATCTCGGCGACGATGGCCGGGGCAAAGGGGGCAGGCGAACTGAAGAAACTGGCCTCAGTGCCGATGCACGTCACACGGTAGAGGTCCTGCTTGTGTTCATGGAACCGATCGAAGCTCAGCTCGTCCCGGACCCAGAGCAGGATCAGGATGGTGCAGGCGATGCCGATGGCCAGGCCGGCGATATTGATAAACGAATAGCCCTTTTGCCTGATCATATGCCTGTAAGCCAGTTTGGCGTAGTTTCTGAACATAGTGATTCTCCAATATAAGAAATCCTTGATAAACGCGGGAACAGCTTTTATGAGTTGGGCCCTATACCAACGGCGGGCGGGACGGCGCCCCTTTTCCTGATGGATGCGCTGAAATGTTTCCGCCACATCACCTGCCAGGGAATAGGCGCCCTTTTCAGGGAACATCCGTTCGAGGAACCATTCCGAGATCCGCGGGGGCCGAGCGTAGGTTTCTCCGAGTGCCATTTTCATTCTGTAGGGGAAAATTTCGAGAGGTCGGACCACACCTTGTCCTGCACCTTCTTGATCTGGGTAAGGGTCTGGAGCCCGAGGGAGGTCATGGAGTAGATCCGCTTGCTGCGGCCTCCTCTCTGGGGAGTGGGATCGGCCAGATAGGATTCCAGCAACCCCTTCTTCTCGAGCCGGGTCAGCATGACGTGCACGGCCCCAAAGGCCCAGGTCTCTCCGGTGTCGACCGTGAGCCGGTTGCGGATGGCCACTCCGTAGGCCTCTGCGCGGAGCCGTACCACAGCCAGCAGGATGTATTCCTCGGAACGGGAGATAAATTTCTTGGTCATGTTCGCCTCATATCTCCTACAATGTAGTATATTGAATTTCCCGTGTCAAGAACTTTTTTACTACAATGTAGGAAATTAACTCAAATAGGTTGGAGATCCATCCCCCCAATCGGATCGAATCAGCGGATGGGGCCCTTCTTGCGCTTGACTATTTTCGGGAGGGGGCCGCCGCTATCCGGCTCCCATGCGCAGAGTTCGTCCACTGCCTTGAGGTCCAGATCACCGACCTGGATGCCGGTATCGATGTGGTTCATCTTCCAGTCCCGGAAGGAGAAGGTCAACGGATTCATAATAAAGCCGATCTCCTCTTCGTTCGAGGCCAGGCTGTCGTCCAGATAGGGACACGTGGGGAGGGCGCCGTCCTCAGTGAGGTTGAGGGCCACAAGAAAGGTATGCGCACGCCCAGAAGGCTCGGGTGTGAAGCCCAGGTTGTCTGTGGTCCCCAGAACCGTGTAGGTCCCGTCCCAACCCTGGCAGACCGAGTAAACCCGGTCTTCCCAAAGCCCGGCATTGTCCCCGCTGTTCCCGAAGGTCTTCTCCCACTCGACCGCGCCTGCTGTGTCCAGCTTGAGGATGTGGAAATCGAAGTCATACAGGGATGCCAGGGACACCAGGATGCTGCCGCCGTCTCGGGTGGCGCAGATCTGCTTGAAATAGGGATTGTGGGGACCGCCGAAATACTTCTGCCAAAGCACCTCCCCATCGAATCCGATCTTCATGATCCAGGTCTTCTGGGCTAGGTCCGAAGAATAATCAGCCCGATACCCGGCCGCCAGGAAATCCCCGCCCGCGGTGACAGCGAAATCCACGGCCCAGTTCTGAGCCTTCTGTTCCAGGACCTGCTGCCACTCGATCCGGCCCCGGGAATTGATCTTCATGATCCAGAGGCCCTGCCCGTCTTTCTTGAAGCTGGTATTTCCCACAGCCGCATAGCCGCCATCGGGAGTGGGCTTGATGGAGAGGATCTTTCTGTGGTCGCCGATACCGAACTCCCTCCGCCACTCGACCTCCCCCTCTGCTGAGAGCTTGAGGATGCGGGATCCGGTCTCCCCACTGAGGGGTCCGCCGCCATACTCACCAGACACGATATAGCCCCGGTCCGAGGTTTGCTCGATACTCCAGAAGTAGCCCTTCCTGACCTCGAGCTTCCATTCGATCTCGCCCCGGTCGTCGAGCTTGTAGATCCCGTTCCAGCCGCAGGCTGCATAGCCTCCCTCGTCTGTCGGGACGATCCAGAACAGGAGTTGTGTATAGGAGCGCGCCCACTCCACGCTCCCCGAGGGGGAGAGCTTGAGTACCCACCCCCATGCCCTTGGGTTCGACTGGTCCCTCACGTCGCTGTAATGGCCGCAGGCCACATAGCCACCTTCCGGCGTCGGCTGGATCACGCCGGGGTAGAAATCTCCGAAGTCCCGTCCATAGGCTTTCACCCATTGTGGGAAGGCCGGCACACTGAGGACCACAACGAAAATTCCCAACAGCAGCCAGCGTACGACCTTCATGGAATACCCCCCCTTCTTATAAACTGGTGTTCAGGTACCGAGGATCAATCCTCGTCTTCGAAGAGTTTCCTCAGCTCCGGGATATGGGGCTGGATCAGCGCCAGGTCGAGCTTGTGTACGCTCTGCTGCATCGCGCCCTGCTGGCCCCCCATCATCTTCTGGGTGGCCCTCAGGCGTTCGACCATCTGTTTTTTCATGGCCTCCGACATCCCGGCGGTGGACTCGATCTCCTTGATCGCCTTCTCGATCTCTGGATCCATCTGCGCCATTTCCTTCTTGTGCGCCAGCGAGACGTAGCCCATAAAGATGGTCCCCATTTTCGAAAAAAAAGTCTCGTCCCAGCCGTGTTTTTTTAAAACCGCATTGAACTCACTGCTGGCCTGGACGGCTTCTGGTAGAGTGTAATCTCCCTCCTCCGACTCATACTTCATGCCCAGTTCTTCGAGCTCCTCCTTGAACACGGGAAAAGTCTTAATGAATTTCTCGACATCTCCCTTTTCGAGAACGGGTTCAGCGGGCTCCTGGGCGATGCACAGGCAGGGAATCACCAGCAAAACGATCAACAAAAGAATCGTGGATTTCTTAGACATAGAATCCTCCTTCCTGGTCTGGTCAAGCATTTGTGACCTTTTTTTTAGTATAACCCGATCGGAGAGAATTACTCAATACAAGAATGTGGTCATACGCCAAACTGTCCGGGTGGCCTGAGGGCGGATGTCGGAACGTAAATGGGTTTGACCCCCATCCCACCCTGTGATAAGAAAAGGCAAGGCATGGACAGACGTCAATTCCTCAAAGAAACCGGCCAACTCGCCCTGGCCGCCTCGGTCCTGCCCCGGAATACCCAGGTCCGGATCCCTGAAAAACCCAACATCGTGCTGATCCTGGTGGACGACCTGGGCTGGACCGACCTGGCATGTTTCGGGAGCCGCTATTACGAGACTCCCAACATCGACCGGCTGTGTTCCTCCGGCATGAAATTCACACAGGGCTATGCCGCCTGCGCCGTCTGCTCCCCCACCCGGGCGGCGGTTATGACCGGCCGGCATCCGGCCCGCCTGGGGATCACCGACTGGATCCATCCCACGCACCCGCTGAAGGCCCAGGCCCTCTCCGACGGAAAGACGCCCGGGGGGCACGAGAGCTGGCCCGACCGGAAGCTCGCCACTCCGATCAACAAACTCTGGCTCGACCATGACGAGGTCACGCTGGCCGAGGCGCTCAAGCGTGCGGGCTATGCGACCTGTCATGTGGGGAAATGGCACTTGGGCTATGAGCCCTGGTGGCCGGACAAACAGGGCTTCGATTCCAATATTGGAGGAAACGAATACGGTCACCCTCCCAGCTATTTCGATCCCTATGGGAATAAGAACCGCGACTCCATCGCCGCCCTGCCCCCCCGCAGGCAGGGAGAATACTTAACAGACAGGGAGGCAGAGGAGGCGGCCGCCTTCATCCGCCGCAACCAGGATCGCCCCTTCTTCCTGTACCTGGCCCACTACGCCGTCCACACGCCCATCCAGGCGAGGGCCGACCTCAAGGAAAAATACACAAAAAAAACCAAGACCAACCAGACCTCGCCCACCTATGCCGGGATGGTGGAGAGCGTGGACCAGGCCGTGGGGACGGTCCTCGCAACTCTGGAGGAACTGGATCTGACCGACCAAACCCTCATCGTTTTTACCTCAGACAACGGCGGGGCCAGCCACGTCGAGGTGGATGGCGGACAGGCCACGGACAATTCTCCCCTCCGGCGCGGCAAGGGCTTCCCTTACGAGGGCGGGATCCGTGTCCCCTGGATCTTTTCCTGGCCCGGAAGGATCGAGGAAGGATCGGTCTGTTCCACTCCTGTGTCCAGCCAGGACCTCTTCCCGACGCTCTGCGGGATCGCCGGAGCGCGCATACAAGAGGATCGGGTCCTGGATGGGATGAACATCATGCCCCTGCTCCGAGGTGGAGATTCACTCCCGCGGAACTCTCTCTACTGGCATTTCCCCCACTACTGGTGGGGCGGTAGGCTGACGCCCTACAGCGTCATCCGGGAAGGGGACTGGAAGCTCATCCGGCACTACGAGGACGGGCGGCTGGAACTGTTCAACATCATGGAAGACATCGGCGAAAAAACCGATCTCGCTGACAGGTTTCCGGAGAGGGTTCGCAGCCTGCAGACCCGCCTGGACAGCTGGCTCCAGGGCGTCGGAGCAAAACTGCCGCAGCCCAACCCAGACTACCGGCCTGAGAAAAATCCCTCCTCTCGTTAGAACACCCTATATTTTGCGTTCAGGAATCACCGAAACCATTTGCATAACCCCCCAGAAAACGTTATATTTTTTCTCTCTCAGTTCAGTCACATCCATGAAAATGAGGAGGTCATGATGTCCAGATCCTTCACCACACTGCTGAGCGTCGTTTTTCTGATGCTCTGTCTAGTCTCATCTCACACCGCATCGGCCCAGACGGCCGCAGGCGAAACCGAGGAGCTTCTGCAGAATTTCAAGTGGAGGCAGATCGGCCCGGCAAATCCCGGCGGACGCATCACCGACGTAGAAGGCGTGGAGAGCAATCCGAGCATCATCTACGTGGGCGCTGCCACCGGAGGCCTGTGGAAGACCAAGAACGCCGGCATAACCTGGGAACCGATCTTCGATGATCAGCCCAACGGCTCCATCGGAGATGTCGCCGTATCCCTCTCCAATCCCGACATCCTGTTCGTGGGGACCGGGGAGCCCAACAACCGCAACAGCTCGCCGTGGGGATCCGGAGTTTTTAAATCCACGGATGCCGGTGAAACCTGGGAGTTCGTGGGGCTGAAGGATACCCATCACATCGGCCGCATCCTCATCGATCCCAAGGATCCGGACATCGTATACGTAGCGGCCGTCGGGCGCCTCTGGGCCGTGAACGAGGAGCGCGGGTTGTTCAAGACTGTGGATGGCGGCGCGACCTGGAAAAAAGCCCTGTACCTGGACGAGAAAACAGGCGTTACAGATGTGGCCATGGATCCTGAAGACAGCAACATCCTCTATGCCGTGGCCCACGAGAGGCTCAGGGACCGGTTCGATGCCGGAGACCCGGTCGATCAGTGGGGACCCAAGGCGGGGATCTACATCACCAAGGACGCCGGAGCCTCCTGGACCAAGGCCAGCCAGGGGCTGCCCACGGACGAATGGGGGCGCAGCGCTGTGAGCGCTTCCCGCACCCAGCCTGGCACGGTCTACGCGCAGGTCAGCACGCAGAAGACGCGCGGCCAACCCGGCCCCCCCAAGGACAAGGCAGGCGATCCCGATCCCAACCTGGGCGGCATATTCCGGTCTACGGATTACGGTATGACCTGGCAGCACATGAACACCTTCAACAACCGGTCCTCCTACTACAGCCAGATCCGGGTCGATCCCAATGACGCGGACGTGATCTGGACCTGCGGATCCCCGCTCGGGTATTCCGAGGACGGGGGGACCACGGTCAGGAGCGGACCGGTGGTCCAGGGCCGGACCCACATCGACTACCATGCCATCTGGATCGATCCCAATAACTCCGACCATGTCGTCGTAGGAGGAGACGGCGGCATCAACATCACGTTCGACCGGGGCGACAACTGGGAAGTGATCACATCGATCTGCCTGGCCCAGTACTACGCCATCACGGCCGACATGCGCAAGCCCTACTATGTGTATGGGGGGCTCCAGGACAACGGAAACTGGGGCGGACCCAGCCGTTCGCGCCGCAATTCCGGCATCGTGAACGCGGACTGGTTTCCGTTGAGCAATGCGGACGGTTTCGTGAACCTGGTCGATCCGACAGACTTCAACACGGTCTACTTCGAGACGCAGGGAGGGATGCTGCAGCGCCTCGACCTCCGGACGGGACAGACCAACTTCTTGAGGCCACAGCCACCCCGGCCCCAGGAGGGCCAGAGGCGTGAGCGGTTCCGCTTCGACTGGAACGCCCCGGTCATCATCTCCCCTCACAATGCACACACGCTGTACTTCGGGGGAAACAAGCTGTTTAAATCCGTGGACAGGGGAGACAACTGGCTGACCATCAGCCCGGACCTTACCGCGGATCCGGACTCGCGCTACAGCGCGCTCGTCTCGGTCGACGAATCGCCTCTCAAACCTGGACTCATCTGGATCGGGACCAGCGACGGGAACGTCCAGCTCACCCGGAACGGGGGCGCGAACTGGACGCTGCTCAACGGCAACATCAGCGGGGCCCCTGAGAGCTATTGGATCAAGCGGGTCGAAGCTTCCAACCATGTGCCCGGCCGTGCATACGTGGCCTTCGACGGCCACAGGTACGACGACCAGGCCCCCTACATCTACACTACCGACGACTATGGACAGACCTGGAAAAAGATCACAAAAGGACTCCCCGAGGGCTCTGTTTATGTCGTACGTGAAGACTACATAAATCCGGACCTCCTTTTCTGTGGGACCGAGTTTGCCGTGTATATCTCGCTGGACCGGGGTGAGACATGGGCCCGCTTTATGAAAGAACTGCCCACCGTTCCCGTGCACGACCTCCTCATCCATCCTCGGGACTATGACCTCATCGCCGGCACACACGGCCGCGGGGCCTGGATCGCGGACAACCTCACCCCACTCCAGCAGTGGACCGCCGAGGTCCGGGAGAAGGACGTCCACCTGTTCGACATCCGCCCCGAGGTGCAGTGGGCTCGGACCTATGAGTGGAGCTGGGTAACCGACAAGCGCTTTTTCGAACCGAATCCCCCTACAGGATCCAGCATCGCCTACTACCTGAAGGGCGACCTGGACGACAATGTTCAGATCGAGATCCTCGACATCACGGGAAAGGTCATCCGAAACATGGAAGGGCCCAAAGGGGCAGGGGTGCACACGGTCCTGTGGAACTTCCGTCAGAATCCGCCCAGCAAGTCCTCGAGCTCGACGCAGTCCACACAGAGGCGCTACCAGCGGCGCGCGCCGCTGGCAGGCCCCGGTGAGTACCTCGTCCGCCTGACCGCGGGAGAGACGGTATTGACAACCCGGCTGCTCGTCGAGGAGGATGAACCCGGCTACATCGGAAGGTGAGACCGACGTTCCGTCCCTTTCGGCCTGTGGCCCTGCTCAAACAGCCGCAGGCGCAGGACTGATCGGGGATCCTCTCTATAAAAAGACCCTATCGGCTTGACAGTACGACAAATGTCGTTTACATTATTAACGACAGATGTCGTAAAACAGGAGCCATGCTATGAAAGGCCGCAATAAATTCCACCTTTCCCCCGCCAACCTGGAGATCATGAAGGTGGTCTGGGAGCGAGGCGAGGTGACAGTGACCGATGTGCTCGAGATCATCAATTCCCAGCGCAAGAACGGTCTGCGGCGCACCACCATCCAGGTCCAGATGAATCGATTGGAGGACTACGGCTGGCTGGCTCACCGGGAAGACGGCCGGACCTACCATTATTCGGCCGTGAGGGAAAGGCTGGCGGCTCACAAGGACATACTGGACGACATAAAAAACCGGGTTTTCGGGGGCTCGCGCGCGGAGCTCGTACGCTGCCTGCTGGAGGACGAGGTAGTCACACCAGAGGAAGCTGCGGAGCTGCGCCACCTTATACAGGAGAGCAAGGAGAATAACCCATGCCCGCCCCGGCCAACCAGGGAATAGGTTTCTCCAAGAGCTGCCCCAGGGATAGATACGGGAGGTGTTTCTTCCCTCATCCTCAATCCACTGGAACAATCGCCGGGGACACGATATGATGTTCTTGAGCGCTGTTTGAGAGGAGGGAAAATGAAAAGATATCTCGTAAAACCCGGCGAAAAGCTTGACCTCGGGAAGCGGAGCCCGAATGACAAGGCCTACTTCCGGGGGGACAAGGAAGACGGCCGGCTAAAACTCGCTGAGCTGAACTCACGCCTGGAAGAGCTGCAGGAGAAACTCTATGCCGAGCACAAACACAAAGTCCTGGTCGTGCTCCAGGCCATGGACGCTGGCGGCAAGGACGGCACCATTCGGCATGTCTTCGACGGCGTGAATCCCCAGGGAGTGAAAGTGGCCGGGTTCAAGGTCCCCACAGAGGAGGAGCTGGACCACGACTACCTGTGGAGGATTCACAGGCACACTCCGGGCAGAGGTGAGATCGTCATCTTCAATCGCAGCCATTATGAGGACGTACTGGTGGTCCGGGTCAAGGGGTTCGTACCCGGCCCGGTCTGGCGCCGCCGCTACAAACATATCCGGGATTTCGAGAAAATTCTGGCCGATGAGGGCACGACCATCCTCAAATTCTTCCTGCAAATCGACAGGAAGGAGCAGAAGGAACGCTTCCAGGCACGCCTGGATACTCCCCACAAGCAGTGGAAATTCCGCCGCGGGGACCTCGAAGACCGGTTGCTCTGGGACGAATACATGAAGGCCTATGCGGATGCCCTGAGCAAGACCAGCACGGGATACGCTCCCTGGTACATCATCCCTGCCAACCGCAAATGGTACCGCAACCTGGTGATCAGCCGCATCCTCGTGGACACATTGGAGGGGCTGAACATGAGCTTCCCCGAACCCGAAGAGGACCTGGGAAGTATCGTTATCGAATAGCAGGAGGAACCGGTACTTTTCTCACGCGTTTAACGCGACACGTAGGCCGCATATGCCTGCTGTACATTCCCCGAGACCACGTCGCCCCGATGGATGTAGAGGCGGTAGCGGAGCGTAATGGGGCTCTCCGGCTCGAGTATGGTCGTTTTGTTTCCCGGCCAGGAAGGATTGAGCACGCCAGCATAACTGTTCCGGATCAACCAGTGGACCGGAGCGCCGGGATGGTCGGGTGCGACAAAGATCGCAATCCCTTGCTCCGGCGAGGACAGGTCGGCCCAGCGGAAGGGGACGTCGGTCACATCCTCTTGCAGGTTTCCTTTGTCGGTGGTCATCACGGCCCCGTTTAACAAAGGAGCGCCGCGCAGGCACAACCCGCCATAACCCTTGTTCTGGTCCAGTGCCCCGCGAAGCTCCAGAGGACCACCGACTGCCTCGAGCACGATCTCGATATCGATGGGGCGTCCCGTCCCGGAAACAGGGTGTATCTCCAGGGTTACCCATTCCCGTGCGACGACCTCCCGGCCGTCCAGATTCCATTCATTTTCCACTGCCAGCGTGGCCACGCCATGCTCCACTTCCCGCTTCAGCCAGCGCACGAAGTGCTGGCGAAGCGGAGGCACCGAAGGGTGCCAGGTCTGGGTGTCAAAACCACGCGTCTTAGCGACCGGCCAGGTCCAGAACAGGCCCCGGTGATGCAGGTGATCCCGAGGAAAGTCCTCGGTCAGGCTCTCCTGGCCATCCAGGGAATAGAGGGGATGGACATAGCTGGAGCGGGCATACTGGGGATCGACACCCTCCTCGAGCAGCTCCCCATACTGATAGGAGAGCACATGTGAGGTCCCATCGAGGATGGTGAGGCTCTGACTGATCTCATCTTCGGAGAAACGGAGCTGACCAGGATTTGAACAAGCGACAGCGACCAACAAGGCAAGTCCGAGCACCACAATGCATTTTCGCTTCACTATTGTCTCCGGAGTACTGCTAGTCACCGCCTGTCTCCTTGGTTCTAGACCTCAAGAAGTCTGTCTCCTCCGCTCTGGCGCATGAGCTCCCAGACCTTGGACTCGTCCACCTCGACGCCCAATCCGGGCCCGTCCGGCACATGAGCGTTCCCGTCTTCGATCCGCAGCGGCTGCTTCAGGACATCTGCCGTCAGGAACTGAGGGCCGTTGAGCGCTGCAGGCCTTTGCAGGCCATAGGCCCCGTACAGGCCTAGGGTGGCCGCCAGCGATATGTCGGGATCGGTCAGGCCACTTCCCAGCCACATGAGCCCGTGCTTCTCACACAGTTCGATCTGGCGGCGGTTGGATTCCAGTCCCCCACAGCGGGCAGGTTTCATTGCCACGCCGTCGCACATACCGAGCTTGATGAATTCCTCGAGTTCGATCGGAGAGACCACTCCCTCGTCCATGAGGATGGGCAGAGCTCCCTGCTTTTTCAAGGCCTGATATCCACTGATCCGGTTGGGGCGGAGGGGGGCCTCCAACACGTCTACGCCGGCATCGGCCAACCGGGGCGCTGCCTGCAGTGCCGTGTCCGGTTCATATCCTCCATTTGCATCGGCCCATAGGAAGGTATCGCGGGCCAGGCCCTTCACGAGCCTGGCAACCGCAACATCGAAGTCGGGATCGGGGGCCACCTTGATGTTGAAATATCGATAGCCCCGCTCTCTCCCCGCGGCGACCAGGGGCTCCACCTCGTTTAGTTTCTGGACATTGACCGTCCAGCTGAGGGGCAGCGGCCCTCCCGGCGGCCGCCCCCATTGTTGGGCCAGGGACCTTCCCCAGAGCTTGCCGGATAGATCATGCAGCGCCATGTCGATGCCGGCCCGCGTGATTGGCATCCCGGTGGAGAATCCCGGCGCAATGGCTCGGTCCATGACCTTATGCGCCTCATAGATGTCCGTGGGATTCAGCCCCAGCAGCGCAGGGGCATAGTAGTCCCGCAGCGCCAGGTACGACGTCTCGAGCGTCTCGTAACTCCATTTCGCGATGGGCAGCGACTGGCCCCAACCCACTGTGCCGTTGTCCGCTGTGATCTTGACGATCACGGCGGCCCTTCCGGATGAGCCGTGAGGGCCCGTGAAAAACTTGAAATATCCCGTCATGGGATATCGGAGGGGAAAGAAGGCGATGCGCTCGATCCGTACCCTGGGGACCAACTGATAGCCCCGGAGGTCAGCCAGGCTCAGGGCGAGGCAGGCTCGGGAGGCGCTGCTCAGAAACTCGCGCCGATTCATTCCTGCCATTTGCCCGAGATGTAGTCCTGGTAGCGCGCGGCCACGCGGCCGGCCTCCACATCGCCCCTGTGGACCAGGACGCCTACGCGCTGAGTGAGGGACTCCCCTTGCTTCAGCACGAAAGGATGGCCGCTCCTGGCATCGGGCCTGCGGGGACCGAAGCAGCCGTATTCGCGCGTCAGCCACCGGTGCTCCTGCCCATCGGGCCACTGGAAAACGGCGACTCCTTCTGCTACACCCTCCAGGGTATTGGAGTAGTCGATCCACAGAGCGACCTGCATGTTGGTCGCTTCCTGACCGGTGGCTCCGCTGTCGGAGCAAATCACGCCTCCGTTCTCTCCGCTGAACCGGGTCTGCAGCCGCAGGTAGGGCCAGGCATAGTGGACGTCGTCGCTCACGAATTCGATGCTGCCGTAGGAGGCGGTGAGGGTGAAGATCATATCCATCAGATACTCACCGCTGCCAAGGGAGTGAACGGCCACGTGCCGGGTCTCATCCAGCATGGGGCGGCCTCCATCCATTTCCCAGACCAGCTCAGAGACCACGACCGCTCGGCCGGCCGATGTGTCGAGGCGCTGAAAAGCCCTGTGCCGGACGCGGTCGCTGAAGGGAGGTTCATATCGATTCTCGCCGACCTGTTGTCCCGAATACAGGGCGTTATACGTGCTGACATCCCGCTCCCCCTCCTCCTGGAAGCGGATCGTGTCTGCGAACCAGAAGGAGCGGTGATGCGGATAGGGCTCGGTCTGCTGCACCAGCAGGTTCCGGCCTGAGGGGCTGTTCAGGGGCCAGTAGTGCGGGAGGTCGAGGCGGGCCGCATATTGATAGGCAAACGCCTCCTGTCCCGAGAACAACACGCGGAGGACACCTCCGGCCTCATCGTTTTGGAACTGGGGCTCCGGTGCTTCGGAGCCACATGCGACAAATAAAACGACGCAAAGGCAGAGGAAAAAGACTCCACCAATCCGAAGCCGGAAGGCCGCCATACTCAGACCGTCCAGGGTTTGCGGTGAGGATAATCGAGCCAGCTGTTGGCCTCGTCATCCCCCGGGAACCGCTCGGCCTCAGGATCCCACTTCAGCTTCCGGCCCAGCTTCATGGCGATGTGTGTGATGACACAGATGGAGTTGGAACGGTGCCCCACCTCCACCGGCGTGATGGGTTCCTTGCGGCTGCGCATGCATTCGAGGAAGTTGCGCATGTGGTTGTTGCTGACATAGAGCTTGGTCTCATCGTCGCCGATCTCCTGCTTCAGGATCTCCCGGTCCGAGGCCTCGATCTTGCCACGCTGGACAAAGATGAAACCCCGGTCTCCTTCGAAGCGAACGCCAGCGGGTTCACCCGTTTCCTGGATCATCCGGACCCCATTGGCATACATCCCCTCGGCCCGGTACGTCGTGTGCACATCGAAGAGGCCCCGGTCAGGGAATTCGGCCTTGGCCGCGATCTCGACCAGGCCGGTTTCATCCGTGCCGTTCCCCCACTGGGCGGTGTCGTTCATATGGGATCCCCAGCCGGTGATCATACCCCGACAGTATCCCTCGATCTGGAGCCAGCCCGGGCGGCTGTAATCCCTCTGGGGATGCACTCTATCCTCTGAGAACGGTGCCTCCGCGGCAGGACCCAGCCAGGCATCATATTCTAGGTTCTTGGGCACCGGCATCACCTGCGGATCGCCTGTACCTTTGTCCGGAGGGAGGAAGACATGGATGGTATGGAGCTTGCCGATCCGCTGATTGCGCGTCAGCTCACAGGCCATCCGGAAGTAGGTGGACGACCGCTGCTGCGAGCCTACCTGCAGGATGACCTTGTTCCTCCGGACAGCCTCAACCACCCGCTTCCCTTCCTCGATGGTGTAGGTCATGGGCTTTTCCAGGTAGATGGACTTGCCGGCATCGGCGGCTGCCACAGCATGGACCGCATGCCAGTGGTCCGGTGTCACGATCAGGACCCCGTCGATGTCCTTGCGGGCCAGCAGCTCCCTGAAATCAGAGTGGGCCGCGCAGGCTTTGTACCCGTCCTTTCCCAGCTCTGAGGCGTAGATCTTGTCTGCCAGCCACTGGGCGTCCTCCATGCGGTGCGCGTCGACGTCACATACGGCCACGACACGCGCCCCGAGCTCCAGGCCGCGGTAGATCAGCGACTGCATGTCGCCCTGGCCCTGGCGCCCGACGCCGATGCAGCCCATCTGCAGAGTATCGCTGGGAGCCGGGCGGCCGAAGACCGACGAGGGGACGATGGCTGGCGCCGCAGCTGTCACGGCTGCGGCCTTCAGAAAATCTCTCCGTGTGAGTCCTTTCCGGGTTTTCGATCGAGACATGGATCTCTCCTCAAAGAATAGTGATGATACGTTTCTCTCTGATAAAACCTATCACGTCAAATTCGGCATTGTCAATGTCCAGGCCTCAAGGATTCATCACGCGCCTGGAAAGGCCGCATCCAGATCCAGAGCCAGAACGGGGAGTGTCTCAAGTTTCGTGTTCAGATGCGATGTTGGCCAAGGCCTCCACCCAGAGAGGATCAAGTGTCGGGGAATTGAGGCGAGAACGGGCCTTTTGCAGGAACTTCACGGCAAACTTCCGGCATTCCGCCCAGACTGCGGCATTGAAGGCCAATCCAAAGGCCGGGGCATAGCCGATCTCGACCACGCGGATCCAGACCTGGAACGCCTGGATCCCCCGCCATCCGTCCGACCATTTCCGGCTTCCCTGGGCGAAGTCCACTGCGAATTCCAGCGCTTCACGGATCGTCTTTCGGTCGTCTGCGGGAGGGGCCGCAGGAATATCAAATCGCAGCGAGACGTGATCCGTAGATTCACAACACCTCATAAAATATGATAGATTTGGTGCGAGGTGATACGATGGACTTTTCAGGCAAAAACGCACTGGTGACAGGGGCGTCGAGAGGGATCGGTAGGGCAGTAGCAGTGGCCCTGGCAGACAGGGGGGGGAAAGTGGCGGTCCACTACAATCAGAACGATGCGGCCGCAGATGAGACCCTCAAAAGCCTGAAGGGCGGCCCCCACATGAAGGTCAGGGCCGACGTGGCCGATCCTGAGGCTGTATCCGCCATGGTCGAGCGCGTGATCGAAGGGATGGGCCGCATCGACATCCTGGTGAACAACGCCGGCATATTCGAGGAGCATCCCTTGGAGAGTGTCTCTTTTCAGGAATGGATCGAGAACTGGCAGCGCACCATCGACATCAATCTGATGGGATCCGCGCACGCGGCCTACTGTGTGGGGCGGCACATGATGGAGAAAGGGGGAGGAAGGATCGTGAACGTGACCTCCCGGGGGGCCTTCCGGGGAGAGCCGGAGGCGCCGGCCTACGGGGCGAGCAAGGCAGGCCAGAACGCCATGAGCCAGTCCCTGGCCAAGGCGCTGGCACCGTACGGTATCTTCGTCTATGCCGTGGCACCCGGCTGGGTCGCGACGGAGATGTCCACAGAAGGCCTGGCCGGCCCGGAAGGAGACAGCATCCGCGGCCAGAGCCCCATGAACCGCGTGGCCACACCCGAAGAGGTGGCACGGGCGGTCATCTTTCTTGCCTCCGAGGGCTCAGAGTTTATGACGGGCTGCATCCTGGACGTCAACGGGGCGTCCTACCTGCGTACCTGACGGGGAAAGGAGTTTGCTATGAGAACGCGCACAACCAAGACATTCCGATACCGTTCCCATGGAGCTGCAGGCAAGACACTGGCCGCATGTGCGGCCCTATGGCTCCTGATGGGCCTGGTGGCAGCCCCGGCTGCACAGGAGAAGACAGCAGAAGCTGGAACGGATTTCGTTTATCCGGGCGACACCTGGCAGCGGATCGCGGATCCCGACTCGGTCGGATATTCCCAGGCAGGCCTGGACAAGGTGACCGAGTATGTCAAAACCCTGGACACAACAGGACTTTTGGTCACCGTCGGTGGCAGGGTCCTCTACGAATACGGCGACCTCGAAGAGCTGAGCTACCTGGCCTCGGTCCGCAAGAGCGTCCTTTCTATCCTGTATGGGAAATACGTGAAGGACGGGACCATCCGCCTCAATTGGACCCTCGAGGAATTGGGCATCACGGACGTCGATGGGCTTCTGCCGGTGGAAATAAAGGCCACCATCGATCACCTGATCACGGCCCGCTCCGGCATCTACCATCCCGCCTCCAACGGCGGCGACAGCACGGCCTCGGCTCCGCCCCGGGGCTCTCAAGAACCTGGGAAATACTTCCTCTACAACAACTGGGACTTCAACTGTGCCGGCTATATCTTCGAGAAGCTGACCCACCAGACGATCTACGACGCCCTGGAGCGCGACCTGGCCATTCCCCTGAACATGCAGGACTTCGATCGGCTGGCCCAACGCAAGTCGGGCAACCTCAAGCAGTCACGCTACCCGGCGTACCACATCTGGCTGTCCACACGGGACATGGCCAGGATCGGCTACCTGATGCTGCGGCAGGGAAATTGGGCCGGGAGGCAGGTCGTCCCCGAGTATTGGACCAAGAAGATCAGCCGGGTCAAGACCCCCATCGAGAAAATGAATCCCGAACCCTATCGCAGTGGCGACTTCGGCTACGGTTATATGTGGTGGGTTTGGGACGGGCCCAATGCCGCCGGCCCCTGGGAAGGCGGCTACACGGCCAGCGGAGCCTACGGCCAGTTCATATCCGTGCTGCCCGCCCTGGACATGGCCATCTCCCACAAAACGGCTGTCCCACCCTACAACCGCCAGACGCAGATGCGCATGTATCGTGGGATCCTCGAGCGGCTGATCGCCGCACGCACCGATACAGATATCCCTTGAGTATGGGGAATACCGGCTCAGCCTTTTGTTTTCTCGACCTCGATCACCTTGTGGCTCCGGAGCAGGTCGACAAGATCGACGATCTCCGGGAGGAATCCCTGTGAGACTCCGGCCTTGGCAGTGATCTCTGAGACGCTCAAAAAATCTTCCGTTGGGAAAGGCAGGTGGAAGAGGAAGCGGCCCTGACATTCCGTTAGGCTGAGGCGCCTCTCGGTGCGGGACCTTCCCTCCCCCTCGTAGACATGGACCGCAGAGATACGGCTGTCCCTTGCCTCCTTGAAGAGGGCACCGGACGCCTTTCTTTCCCGGATACGCCACTCCCGATGTTCCGGCTCGAGCTTGGAGTCGTAGAGGGAATCCAGGTTAATTGTGATGTGGACCTTCTGCTTTTTGAGCGAGAACCGGAAGTAGGGCCTCTTCTTCTCCGCCGCTTCTCTTTTCTCCAAAATCCCGGCATTTTCCAGTCCTTCCAGGAAATCCTGGGCCGTTTTGACATGAAGTTTTAGACGCGCCGCAGCTTCCGAAGCCGAGATGTCCCGGTACATCACCAGCAGCCGGAAAAAATCTCGGGCATACTCCTTGGCGACCAGGGCGGCCAGACGCTGGGCTGATGCAAAATCGCTGCTGTTGTCCATATTCATAACATTCCTCATGGTCAAGCACAGTTAACACGATTGATTATCTTCTTGGCATTGCCTTCCCGATAATCGATCATAAACTGTTTAAACAGGTCCCCCAGAGAGGCACAGAGTTCATCAAAGGTCAGTTCTTCCCTGTAGGCCCGGTAATCGAGCTCGGCGATCCGCACCGAGACTTCGCCTGTGTCATGGAAGACGACATAGGTCTCCTTGGTATAGGTCCGCTTGAAAAATAGGAGGTAGCTCCACATGTAGCGGGGAACTATCAGAACAACCCGGCCATCCTCGAAGATGGGATAGGCAATCACGTACTTCAGCAGGTAACGGGCCAATCCACTGGCATCCTCCTTCCCATAGTCAGCGCTGCCCGAGGGGAAGGGGCGGGAGGTGAATCCATCAGCAGCATCTTTCACCGGCCGGGCGGCCAGTTCCAGGATCTCGCGGTACCTCCAGTTGATCTGCTTGGAGATCAACACGATGAAATGAAGGATGATGAGGATCGCTCCCGCAACAGCAAAGACGATCCGCCAGGGATGGCCGGCAAGCGGGGGAAGGAAGACCAAGGCCAGCAATCCATAGAAGGAAACCGTGATCAGGTACACAGGATTCCGTGTCCGGAACATGACCAGGAAATGGATCGCGGCCATGAGGATTTGGGTCGCCCCCAGGGCCCAGTAGAATCCGACCTCACCATAAAATATGCGGGCCGCAGCCACGATCACCAGCAGGACGGCCGTAAAAAATATCATCCACTTCTGGGTAGGCCTCAGATTTTTTGTTGTTGGCATGGCATAATCTCCATTTTTATTTCATTTCTTTTTAACTTCATTTCATTTATAATATATATCCCATGAAGCTTTCTGTCAAGCAAATATTCCAAATAAATTTGCACAGTGAATGCTTCCGCATTTTTCCCCATAGTGTGATCTGTGATATAAACAGAACGCGAGGGGAGACTGACATGAGGGATGTGACTAGAAAGATTAAAATCCTTGACAGAAAAAACCTTAAATCGCGCAGCCGGAATTCCTCAGCCGCGGCCTCCATTCTCCTAAGCCTATTCTTTGCAGCCTGTGTGCAGAGTCCTGAGCCTTCGAAGCCCAATTTCATCGTCATCCTTACCGACGACCAAGGGTATGGAGACATCGGGATTTACGGGGCGCAGGGCTTCCAGACACCGAATCTCGATGCCATGGCGGCCCGAGGGATACGCTTCACGGATTTCTATGTACCGGCCACCGTCTGCACTCCCGCCCGTGCGGCCATGATGACAGGCTGCTACCCCAAACGCATCGGTTTGCATGAGGCCGTTCTGTTCCCTTTCTCGGAACACGGGCTAAATCCCGCAGAGGCCATCCTTCCGGAGCTGCTTCATGACCTGGGCTACTCTACAGCCTGCATCGGGAAATGGCACCTGGGGCACCACCCGGAATTCCTGCCCGAGAAGCAGGGCTTCGACTATGTCTTCAGCGTGCCCTACTCCAATGACATGGACGGCCACCAGTACCGCGATCCTCCTTTCTTATCCCCTCCCCTTCCTCTGTATGAGAACGGCGACCTAATCGAAGAGGGGCCGGATCAGAGGTACCTCACCCGGCGCTATACAGAGGCAGCCGTGAAGTTTATCGAGGATCACAGAGACGGGCCATTTTTCCTCTATCTCGCACACAGCATGCCTCATCTGCCCTGGCATGTTTCGGAACGGTTCCGGGGCACGAGCGAGAGGGGTCTGTATGGAGACGTGATCCAGGAGATCGATTGGAGCCTGGGTGAGATACTGGCCTCCCTGCGGCGGAATGACCTGGAGACCGAGACCCTGGTTGTCTTCACATCCGACAACGGGCCGGTCCTGGGGGATAAGGCCGGCTCAGCTGGGCCGCTGCGCGGGAGGAAGGCCCAGACCTGGGAGGGCGGCGCACGTGTCCCCTGCCTGGCCCTCTGGCCCGGCCACCTGCCCGAAGGAGAGATCTGTCAGGCGGTAACGACCGTCATGGATCTGCTGCCCTCCCTGGTAGCACTGGCGGGGGGACTTCTCCCCGACAGGTATGCTATAGACGGATATGACATCTCCGCGCTGCTGAGGAATCCCAACGCGATCCCCTCACCCTACGAAGCACTCTATTACTACTCGCGCGATGGCACGCTGGAGGCGATCCGCGAGGGCGACTGGAAGCTCCATACCGCCAAGTCCCGTGGCTGGGACCACACGAAGCGAGGGCCGTTCCCGGTGAGCCTCTACAACCTGAGGGACGATATCGGGGAATCCCACAACGTCGCAAACCAGCATCCACAACTCGTCGAGCGCCTGATCGAGAAGATGAGGCGTTTTGACCTCCAGCTATCCAGGGAAGCCAGGCCGGTCGGGCGGCTGTCAGACAGAGACCATTGAGCAAGGCCGAACCGACGCTGACTCACCTCTTCAATCGGAAACCGGTTCGAAGCGGCTCTGAAAGAACCGGAGCTTCTGGGGCTCATACGTAAAGGTGAGCCCCTTGATGGATTCACGCTTCTTATAGAGCTCGATGATCCCCTCCGCCACGGCCTTCATGTGATCCTTGGTGTACACGCGCCGCGGGATGGTCAGCCGGACCAACTCGAGAGCCGGGCGGTAATTCCCGCCTGTTTCGGGATTGCGCCCCTTGCTGACGTTCCCCCGTTCCATGGACCGCACACCCGTCTCTATGAAGATCTGGGATGCCAGCATCTGGGCGGGGAAAAGGTCCTGATCGAGGTGAGACAGGAAAGCCCGGGCATCCAGGAATATGGCGTGCCCCCCCGGAGGCAGCACGATGGGTACTCCCGCCTTGGTGAGCAGGGCCCCCAGGTACTCCGTCTGCTCGATACGCGAATTGATATAGGCGTCGTCCACCATCTCCCGCAGGCCCTGCGCATGAGCGGCCATGTCGCCGGCCGAGGTCCCCCCGCTTGTGGAAGGGCCCTCGAAGAGCTGCAGCATCTGCAGGCCCCTGCGGTACCAATCCTCGTTGTCCTTGAATACCAGCGATCCCGAAAGGTTCGTCAGCATGTCCTTCTTGCTGGAGATCGTGGCGCCGTCGCCATAGGAGAACATCTCGAGCAGGATGTCTGCCACAGGTGTATCCTCATAGTTCGGATCGCGAACCTGGATGAAACGTGCGTTCTCGGCGCAGCGGGTCGCATCGAAGAAGACCGGGATGTCGCGCGGATGACAGAAGGTATAGACCTCTTTTATGTTGTCCATCGAGACGGGCTGGCCGCCGGCCATGTTCACGTCAAACTCGTAGGAGACATAGGCGATTTTTTTGCCCTCGGCCTGGGCCTTTTCAAAAAGGGCAGTCAGCTTGTCGAGATCGATGTTCCCCTTCCAGGGATAATCCGATTCGGTCCGATGCGCCTCATCCACGATCACGTCTACGAAAACACCGCCCGCCATCTCCTGGTGCAGTTTAGTGGTCGTGAAATACATGTTGCCAGGGACATAATCCCCCTCTTCGATAAACAGCTGGGACATGATGTGTTCTGCGGCACGGCCCTGGTGTGTCATGATGACATGCTTGTGGCCGTACGTCTCCCAGGACGATTCCAGGATGTCGTAGTAGGCGTCTGAAGCCGCCGGCGTCTCCCGGGCCGCCAGGTACCTGCCCCACTGCTCCACACTCAAGGCCGAAGTCCCCGAATCTGTCAGCAGGTCGATGGATACGTCTTCGGACATCAGAAGAAACGTGTTGTAGCCTGCCTCGGCCATGGCATCCTGCCTCTCCTCGCGTGTTTTCATGCCCACGTGCTCGATGCTGTGAATGACATGGGGCTCGCTGACAAAGGGGAAGTCCTCCAGATGAGGTGCGATCCATTCGTAGCGGCCCTCATAGAAATAGTCAGGCTCATTAAGGGGGATTAGTGGCGTTAAGTCTCCCGCCTGCTTGACGACTTCGACGATGGCCTCAGCGATTTCTTTAAGCTGTGTGTTCATCAGGGCCCGCCTGGGGATCAGCACGGGAAGCAGGGCATTTTTTCGATAGGGACCCTCGATGTGGGCCCTGATCCCAGAGGCCAGATACAGCGCGGCAGACAACAGGGATGCACCGTACCCCCCGGCCTGCGGGAGGATCTTGTCGGCCCGAAGATACACGCCGCTGCTCCCGGTGAAGAACGGGATCCCGGCGCTTTCCAGTATCGTGGCCAGGAGCCCGGTCTGATGTGCGATCCAATCCGCCTGCAGGTCATCGGTCATCTCGCGGAGTCCCACGGATACAACCTCCATGGTACGGCCCGCCATCCCGCCGTAGGTGTGAAGGCCTTCGAAGACCACGACCTCGTTCTGGTGTTTTTCGTGCTCTCCGGCGTCGTTGGTGGCCAGGAAACCACCCACATTACTCATGGCGTCCTGACCGGCATCACACACGACAGTGTGGGCCAGGGATGAGACCTTGCGGATTATTTCGGCCACGCTTCCATCTTGAAAGGCTTCTTCGGACCCGATCAGGTGCCGGGCATACTGGGCGATACAGGACGTGTCGATGACGAGCAGGGTGTCTGCCGCGTCGGCCGCTTCCCTGAGCGAGGCCAAAGCATCATAGGTGATCGGCAGGCATCCCCCGCTGTAGAGGTCAACATAGAGAAAGGCGACATGTCCCGAATTCTCAGCCAGGAAATTCCTGGTTTCTTCGAGATCGAGTTTTCCCGGGCACTCCCCGGCTTCATCCTGGGAGAACTGCTGGTATGTGCCTCCGAAATACTCGACGACACCCCGGGGTGCGGGGGAATTTCCACCGACGAATACACCCGGCGCGACCTTGATCGAGCTCAGAAGCTTCAGCCCCCCGTACAGGTTGTGGAGCGGACAGATAAACTCCAGCCCGAACACATCCTGTATTCGCTGGCTCAGTGTCACGAAGTTGCGGGCCCCCGCATAGGCCTCATCCCCTAGGAACAGGGCTCCCACCTGCTCCTGGCTCATGGCCGAGCTGCCCTGGGACACCATGTCGAAGGTGACCAGGGACGAGGGCAGGAGACCCACATTGAAGTCGACATTTCTCAGGTATTTCAACCGGTCCGATAGGGAAAAGTATGTCAGGTTTCGTATGGATTTGATCTTATGCGGTTCGTGTTTTGCCATCGAGTATCCTCCTTCTTGGACACAAAATCTGGTATATCATCTCAAAGAAAAGCCGGTGATATCCGGAAAGTAGGGGGTCTTAGGTGAATTTCTTGGGTTTTTGTCTCCACAGGATCCGGTGCGAGATCGCTGTGAAGATGCTCATGTGGATATGATATCCGCTCTTTGTCATTGTGTACTGAGTGATTTTTTGGGTACAGATATGATATCTGGAATCAGGCTTTTTCGCAAACTATTCTTTCACCGAACTGTCCCATGATTTTTGACATCGAGTATGATACATTGGGTCCATATTTCATGAGACTGGGAGGAACGACATGACAAAACTGCTATCCAGAAACGACGTGATGCAGGTCCTGGACATGAAGGACCAGATCGAGATACTTCAACAGGCTTTCCTAGACCTGGCAGAGGATCGGGCGGTCATGCCCCAGCGGACTCCCATCACCTCTCCCGAACACGGGGGATTGGCCCTTTTCATGCCTGCCTACCTGAAGGGAATGGGAGCGCTGGGAGCCAAGGTCGTCACGGTCTACAAGGACAACCCGACAAAATACCATGTCCCTACCGTGCTTGGGACCATCATCCTTCTGGACGAGAAGACAGGGGCCCCGATCGCGCTGATGGACGGGGGCTACCTGACCGCCATGCGCACCGGGGGTGTGGCAGGCCTGGCCACCAAGGTGCTGGCTCGGGAAGATGCAAAAGTGCATGCCCTATTTGGTACCGGTGGAATGGCTCGCACGCAAGCCTGGGCGGTCGACTGCGCACGCGATATTGAAAAACTCATCCTCTTTTCGCTGGATCCGGCCGAGAAGCAGGAGGCCTTCCGCCAATCCCTTTCAGAGATCATCAGGGGCGAGATCGTGATCTCCGACGATCCCGTTGAAGCCGTGGGCGAAGCTGATATCGTCACGCTGATCACGAGCGCCAAGGATCCCATCGTGCAGGGAGACTGGTTCCGGCCCGGCACGCACATCAACGGTGTCGGATCCCATGCCCCGGCCATGCGGGAGCTCGATGCCGCCACCGTGGCGAGGTCTAAAGTGGTGTGCGACCTGGTCGATGCCTGCCGAGCCGAGGCCGGAGACTTCATCATCCCCGTAAATGACGGAGAATGGAGTTGGGATCAGGTCCATGGTTCTCTGGGAGATGTCATCGCCGGCAAGATTTCTGCACGCCAGGACAACCAGGAGATCACCCTTTTCAAGAGCGTGGGGCTCGCGATCCAGGACATCTCGACGGCATTTCACGTGTACAACAAGGCCGAAGAACTAGGGGTCGGCACGGACTTCGATTTCTGATCATACACCGGAATCATACATGAATCGGAGCATAGTGATGAGACACAGGTCAATACCTACTGGCATTCTATTCCTGCTGCTCGTTCTGATCCCTCTTCAGGGACAGGATGAGGAAGCAAAGATCCCGAGATGGCAGGGCAATGTTTCCTTGGGCCTTTCATTGAACCGGGGGAATTCAGACACCACGGATGTCTCCTTCGATTTTACTGCGGATCATATTCTTTCTGAGAAAATCGAATGGCGGAACCGCGGCCTCGCCCTGTACGGGCAGGCAGACCAGGTCACGACCAAGGAGACCTATCAGCTGGGCACCGCCATAAATTTGAATCATTCGGAACGGATACTGTCCTACTATCGTGTCCAAGGGATCAGGGACCGCTTCAAAAACTACGATTACCGCTTTCTGCCGGGACTGGGAGTGGGATTCAAGCTCTTGACACGCGAAGACCTCAAGTTCACGCTCTCCAGCGGATTGTCTCTGATCGCCACGCGATTCTACGATACCGGCGACCGGGATTCCTATGCGGCGCTGGCCATCTCCGATGAATTCACCTGGGACATCTCGGAAAACGCACAGTTCAACCAGAAGTGGGAAGTGAATCTCAATTTCGAGGATTTCGGGCATGTCGTGTGGCAGTTCGAGGCCAGCCTCATAACGAACATCGTCAAAAGCTGGGCCGTGAAGCTGACATTTATCAACAGCCACGACGGCAAACCCGTGGGAGACGGGATCGAGAAAGACGACTATTCTTTCATCGCAGGGATCAGCAAGAAGTTTTAGTTAAAATGCGTGGTCAACGTATCGAATAACTGTCCTGGGAAGGCCGCCTCGAGCTCCTCCAGGCTTCTCAGCCCGAATATGAAGGCGATCGTGATGGGATCCACTTTTTTCTTTGCCCTGTCCCCTACTTCTGCCGGTCTCCTATTGCTTATGGATGGCCGAAAAGACGCGGAAGCCAGAGGCTCAGCTCCGGGATGTAGGTAATGAGCATCAGGGCAAGCAGGAGCAGCGCGATGAATGGCAGGACGGACACATAAAGCTTCACGATAGACTTATCGAATTTCAGGCTGGAAATGAACAGGTTGAGCCCAACCGGAGGAGTAAGATAGCCGATCTCGAGGTTCGTGAGGAAGATGATCCCCAGGTGGACAGGATCGATTCCGAAGGCAACCGCAATGGGAGAGATGAGAGGCACGACCACGATGATGGCGGAAAATATATCCATCAAGCAGCCGACCACGAGCAGGAAGGCGTTGATGGCAAGGAGGAACACGATTTTGCTGTGAATGTGCTGTTGGATGAATTCCAGGGCCTTCATGGGGATTTCCTGGTCCACCAGGAAGTTGGTGAATCCCAGGGCTACGCCCAGGATGATCAGGATCGCACCCACCAGGACCATGCTTTCCTTGACAATGCCGCTTAGCATGGGCACCTTGATGTCGCGATAGATCAGCATCTCCACGATGAGGACATAGATCACGACCAGTGTGGCGGCCTCTGCGACGGTGGTCGTGCCGCTGTAGATGGCCGCCAGCAGCAGGAACGGCAGGAGCGCCTCCCATTTGGTCTTCCACAGGCTCAGGAGCGCTTCCTTCAGATGAAAGGGAGTCCGGGGGACCTTGATCCTGGCGCTCCAGGCCGAGCTATAGGCCGACAGGACCAGGATCAGGACCATCCCGGGAACGATGCCAGCCAGGAACAACTTGTCGATCGGTGCCGAGGCCACGATGCCGTAGAGTATCAGGGGCAGGCTGGGAGGGAACAGGAGCCCCAGGCTGCCAGAGGATGTGATCAGCCCCAGGGAGAATCGTTCGGAATAGTTCTTCATGAGAACGGGGAGCATCAATCCCCCCAGGGCGACGATGGTCACTCCGGAGGCTCCCGTGAAGGTCGTGAAAAAGGCGCAGGCGACCAGCACAACGATGGCCAGCCCCCCGGGGATCCACCCGAACCAGGCCTCAGCAAGGCGGATCAGGCGCTTGGGAGCCTGGCTCTCTGCGAGGATATACCCGGCAAAGGTAAAAAGCGGGATGGTGATCAGGGTAGGGCTGTTGGTCAAGCGGTTGAACTCGATGATGATGGCGGTCAGGTCAATCCCGGCATGGTGGAATCCCAGGATCGCGGCTGCTCCGATCAGGACAAAGAGCGGCCCCCCCATGAGAGCGAACAGCAGCAGCCCCAGGGACTTAATCGCTGTCATGGGCCTTCTCTCCCGGAGCCTGGTAGACCATCCTGAGTATGATGCGGAACGCGATCAGCAGGAATCCCAGCGGAATGACCAGCTTTGCGATCCAGAGCGGAATCCCCAGGACGAACATGGACTGGGACTGCTGTTCGAGCTGAACAAAATTCCAGCCCGCCCGGGCCAGGATGACACACACCGTCGCCGACAGGATCCCCGTGATCACGCCGAGCAGGCCCTTTAACCGCTTCGACACGATCCGCGGTACGATATCGATCTTCAGGTGTCGTCCCTCTCGTGTGGCCAGGGACGCACCCAGAAAAGTCAGGCCCAGCGTCAGATGCCGGAGCACGATCTCCGCTGAGGTGATCCCGGTGGAAAAAAAGTTGCGGAGTATGATCTGAAGACAGGCGAGGCCGACCATGGATGCCAGGACGGCCGTAAGCAGGGTCAGCTCGATCCTGAAGAGGACTCTATCGATCGAGCCGAGCGCCTTCATTTTTTGACACCTGAGCGGTATTCCTCAACCAGGCGGATGAGCTCATCGAGCAGTTCCTGCGAATACAGCCGGCCCACGAGGGTTTTTCTGACTCCCAGGGCGATCGTCTCCCAATCCTGCTTGGTGTCCTCGGAAACTGGGACCATTTCGATCCCTTGATTTTTGAGCGTTGTCAGGGATCGGTCGTTCTCATCCCGGATCTTCTGTGCCAGAGCCTGGTGATATTTCTTGGCCACCCGGACCAGGATCTGCTGGGATTCGGGACTCATGCGATCGAAGCTCTTCTTGGTGACCACGGTGGCGCCCACACTGACCGACAGGGGCAGGTCGATCATGTAGTCCAGCCGGTTGAACCACTGCAGGGCCACACACGCGAGCGGTGTCGAGGGAACGGTATCGATCACTCCGGTCTGGAGTGAGGTCAGGACCTCTGAGATGGAGAGCGGTATGGGGGTGATGCCGGCCTCCTTGTACAGGGCCATGGCGATCTGGTCATCCACCCATCCCCAGACCTTTCTGCTCTTCAGGTCTTCTTTTTTCTGGATCCTCTTCCGCGAAAACAGGTAGGCCGGCCCCACGTCTCCCCAGCCGAGGAGCACATATCCGCTCTCCGCAAAGGCTTTTTCCATTCTCCCCAGCAGCTTATCGCGGGCATAGTCGAGCTCTGCGTAATTGTCGAACATGAGGGGGAGCTGGAAGATCAGGGCTTCTTTCTGGATGATCGAAAGCCCCACAGATGTCATGGCACAGGCGTGGATCTGCCCGATCTGCATCCGGCGCACCATGTCCCTCTCATCGCCCAGAACGCCGCCTGGATACAGCTTGAATTCGATCTCACCACCGCTCTCGTCCATTACCTCCTTGGCCATCTGCCTCATCATGTTCACCCAGGTGGAGTCGGCGGGGGCCAGGGTTGCCATCTTGATAACCGTCTTGGCGGGCAGCAGGGCACTGAGCACCAGTACTGCGAGAAAGACAATGGTCAGACGTTTCAGGGGGACTTTCATTCGTTTTCTCCAATCAGCGCAACCCCCCGGCTCGAGGGCTCGAAAAGAATAGGTCGTCGATACGATCCAGCAGGCGCCCGGCCCGCCGCTTGGCGATCTCATTGGCCATGCGCTGTTCCGGATACAGATCGGGGGGGGCGGCGATGATCTCGCGCAGGGTGGATTCAAAGAGCTCCCTGTCCTGGGCCTGGACACAGTAGCCCTTAGCGAGCAGATATCTGGCCATGAGGAATCTGCCTTCCGTGATCTCGATGGCCCGCTCCAGGTGTTTCTTCGCCCGTGCCGGATCGCCGCCGAGCATCTCGGAGCGGGTGCCGTAGAAGGCGCCGTAGAAAAGATGCGGGCCGCCGAAAAAATAGGTTTCATCGAGCTCCCTGACCCGCTCCATCATCAGCTCTACTTTACTCAATTCGGCCAGGCGGTCGGGATCGTTCTGCTGCAGGCTGATGATGCTCCCCCAGGCATAAGCGGTCCAGAACAGCCCCGGGACATCTTCCAGTGTGAACTCCTGCATCGCCTCCGCCAGCGTGTCGAGATCCTGGTCTACGAGGGAGTGGAACCGCGCGCGGCGCAGGGCGATCCAACGCATCCCGTATCGCTTGCCCCGTTCATAAAAATCGACAGCCCGCTTGACCTGGGCCGTTTTGGTATCGAAATCAAACTGCTCATCCGCGATCTCCACCTGTTCCTCGATGAATCCGAAGGCATAGCGCGTGAAGCTGCTGGAGGTGAGGAGGAGGAGATCCGCATCCTCCGGAGTGACCTCGAGGAGGCCCTCCATCATTTTCAGGTTGCTCGCGCTCGCCTGCTCGGCGAGCTCCAGGTCGCTCTCCCTGTCGTAGGTGGGCACTGCCTGCAGCATGACGGCCGTTGTCTGCCTGGCGGCCAGCTTGGTCATGCTGCATCCCGGGCTGGAGACACATAACACCAAGATCGCCAGAGCAGATAACGCTCCCCATGTTCGAGTCATGATACTGCTCCGATTTTTCAAAACATTTCCCCTTGTTTTGGAACTTTTCAATACTAGCAAATGCCCCTCCCCAATGCAAACCGGAACATGCGGCCGGCTCGGCTTGAATTCCACTTATGAATGGGAGATAATCCTGCTGCCATGAGTAACAAAACATATCTGGATCGACGCGAGTTCCTGAAGCGATCGGGAATCTCCCTCGCGGGGGCGGCGCTGGCCCCTTCCCTGTTCCAGGGATGTTCGAAAACCGCATCCCAAAAACCGCCCAATCTCTTGATCGTATTCCCGGATCAGATGAGGGCCCACTCCCAGGGCTTCATGCAGGAAGATCCGGTCTTGACGCCGATCCTGGACCGCTTCGCGGACGAGAGCCTGGTGCTCACCGAGGCGGTGAGCAACTATCCGGTCTGCAGCCCGTTCCGGGGCATGTTCATGACCGGAAAATACCCACATGCCAACGGAGTCCTGGCCAACTGCAACACGAACGGCACAGAACACGGATACGAGCTCAGGCAGGATGAGCACTGCTGGTCGGACATTCTCAGGGACAAGGGCTACAGCCTGGGCTATATCGGGAAGTGGCACCTGGACGGGCCCCGCAAGCCCTACGTCGAGTGCTACAACAACCGCGAAGACTTTGCCTGGAACGAGTGGTGTCCGCCCGAACGCCGCCATGGATTCGACCACTGGTATGCCTATGGCACGTACGACCAGCACATGAAGCCCATGTACTGGAAGACGGATGCCGGGCGTGATGGTGCCCACTGGGTGGACCAGTGGGGACCGGAGCACGAGGCCGACCAGGCCATCCGCTACCTCCGGAACGAGGGAGGCTCGCTTCGGAATCCCGACAGCCCCTTCGCCCTGGTGGTCTCCATGAATCCCCCCCACATGCCCTATGACCAGCTCCCGGACCGCTATGTCGAACGGTACGGCGAGAAAACTCTGGAGGAGCTGTGCAACCGGCCCAACATCCCCCCGGCGGGCACGCGCTGGGGCGATTACTACCGCAAGCACATCCGCAATTACCTGGCCATGACCACGGGAGTCGACGAGCAGTTCGGCCGGATCCTGGCCGCGCTTGAGGCACAGGGTCTGGAGCAGGACACGATCGTGCTCTTCACTTCCGACCACGGCAACTGCCTGGGGATCCACGACCAGGTATCCAAGAACAACCACTATGAGGAGTCCATGCGTATCCCTTTCATGCTGCGCTGGCCCGGGCAGATAGACGCAGGCAGAGACGACCTGCTCCTCTCCGTCCCCGACATCTACCCAACGCTTTTGGACCTCATGGGTTTCGCGGACAGTGTCCCCGTCGATGTGCAGGGACGCAGCTGTGCAGGGCTTTTCCGGACGGGATCAGGCGAGCGCCCCAACTCACAGCCTTACCTGTGGATCCCCTACGGACAGCCTGGATGGGGCCGGCGCGGTGTACGGACCCACCGACATACGCTCATGTTGAGCCGCATGCCGGACCAGCCGGATGAAGCGGTCCTGCATGGCAACCTCGAGGACAGATTTCAGCTTCTCAATCTGGCCGAAACGGATTCTCCCCTGATCGATCAGCTCCTCAAGGACGAACTGATCCCCTGGCTGGAATCAACCGGGGATCCCTGGATGCAAAATCTTTAAAACTTGAGCGGGCTTAAAGCCCCGGCCTTTAGTCCAAGTCCTCGTACAGCGAATCGATGAGCTCACTGTATTTCTTTTCGACGATGTTCCGCTTGACCTTGAGGCTTGGGGTGACCTCACCGCTCTCCAGCTCGAAGTCCCTGTCGAGCAGCGCAAATTTTTTGATCTTCTCGTACTGGGCCAGGTTGGCCTGTGCTTTATCCACTTCCTGGTCCAGGAAGGTCTTGATGGCCGCATCGCGGAGGAGCTCCTTCCGGTCCTGAAAGGAGATGCCCCGACGACTGGCATAAGACTCGAGTTTCTCAAAATCCGGCACGATGAGCGCCGAGATAAACTTGCGCCGGTCCCCCAACACCACGGCATTCAGGATATAGGGAGTGGATTTCAAAAGGTTCTCGATCGGCTGAGGCGCCACATTCTTGCCGCCCGAGGTCACGAGGATGTCCTTTTTACGGTCCGTGATGACCAGGAATCCCTCCTCGTCTATGTGGCCGACATCGCCCGTCTTGAACCAGTCTCCCTCGAAGGCCTCCCGCGTGGCCTCTTCCATTTGAAAGTAGCCCAACATGATGTTGGGCCCGCGGGCCAGGATCTCGCCGTCCTCCGCGATCCGGACCTCTACTCCCGGTACGGGTTTCCCCGCGCTGCCGAACTTCACCGCATCAGGACGGTTGAAGGATATCGCAGGTGACGTCTCTGTAAGTCCGTATCCCTCTAGGGCCAGCAGCCCCAGGGCATAGAAATATTCGCCAATCTCCTTGGCCAGGGGAGCGCCGCCGGATACGAAGAACCTGAGGCGGCCGCCCATACGGGCATAGATCTTGGCAAATACCAGCTTGTATGCGATCTTGCGCTTGAACGCGAGGAGGCCCGGGATCTTCTCCTTGCGGACCTTTCTCTGTGCGAAGGCCCGGCCCACTCCCACCGCCCAGAAGAAGATGGCGCGCTTGGCGGCCGATCCGGACAGCACGTTGTCCAGGACACGGGCATAGATCTTTTCCAGCAGTCTGGGTACTGTCACCATGATGGTGGGCCGGATCTCCAGCATGTTTTCCGACAGGGCCTCGAGACTCTCCGCAAATCCTACGGTCGCCCCCACGTAGATGTAGCAGCACATGGCCCACCGCTCAAGGATATGGGAGAGCGGCAGGAACGAGAGCACCGTATCGGCCTGGCTCACGGGGATCTTAGACAGGACCGCCTCGGCATTGGAGATCAGGTTGTTGTGGGACAGCATGACTCCCTTGGGGATGCCGGTGGTCCCGGACGTGTAGATGATGGTGGCGACATCATCGGGATGTGCCCTTCCGCAGAATTCCCCGAACAATCCCGGATGCTCCTGCTGCACCTTCTCCCCCAGGTCCCAGACATCCTGCCGGGAGAGCACTCCCTCTGTGGCTTCCGCATCAAAAAGGATGAAGTGTTCGGCCTGAGGGAGCTCGTCCTTGATCGCGGCGACCTTCTGCCACAGCTCCCGATCCGAACAGACCACAACCTTGGCGCCGGAATTTTCGATGATGTAGCGGACCTGGTCGGGAACCAGCGTGGTGTAGATCGGAACCGTGATCCCGCCCAGGCTTAGGGTGGCGAAATCCGTCATTACCCACTCCGGCCGGTTCTCCGAAAGGATGGCGACCTTGTCTCCAGGCTTCACGCCGAGCTCGTGCAGTCCCAAGGCGAAAAGCTCGACCCATCTGCCGAACTCTGCGGTGGACAGCGGGACATACTGCCCTCCCTTTTTGTAGAGCATAAAGTCGTCCTTGGGATAGGCCTCGATGGTATTGAGCAGCATTTTGGGTAGCGATCTGATCATGGATACTCCTGAGGGGGTAGGATCGGAACTGTTCTTCCTGCCCTCGAAAAGAGTGTATAATTCCCAAACGATTATTTCAAGCTGGACAGATTACCGGATCGCACTCTCTATCTATTTCGTTCAGGTATTTTGCATTGTCCATGGAAGGCACCCATGCTATCATCCTTGTAGCTGCTCATGATCGCAACCTGGGTTCTGCACACCGTCCTCCTCTCATTCTGCTTAACGCCCCCTGGAATATCGGCCGATGTTCAGTCCCAAGCACGGCTGAGCCAAGAAGTCGACCTGAGCCTCTGGGGGATAAGCCGGATCGAAGACATCGGCTTCGTTTCCATCGGGATCCTGCACGGGACTGAACAGGATCAGATGGTTGTATATCACATCCGACGGGCGAGGCCGGTCCCCCAGATACCAGTCAGGCCCTGGGGTGCCGTTCCGGAATATGCCGGGGAATCCTACCTGGTAGCGGATTTCAATGAGGGAAATGTGAACCGCCTGGGCGGTTACTTCAACAGCTTTTCCAAGGCACCCTCGACAGCCGATGTCACGATCAGCCTCCTGCCGGCAGGAGGACAGGCTCTGACGTTCGCTTTCTCACAAGACCCGTCAGGCTTTGCCGGCTTCTGGGTTCACCTCTTCGATTTCAAATCTCCTCCGCCGCAACGGGTATTTCTGGATTCTTCGCCGTTTGCTTTTTTTACTTTTTCGATCCGGGGCGAGCAAGGCAATGAGGCCCTGAGACTCCAGATCGCCGACCGCATCTGGGAACAGAAAGAGGACTCCCTTCCGATCGATGCGCTGGAGGTTTTCCTCCCCGAGGGAAGGATCACCACGGAGTGGCAGCGGGCCTGGGTGCCGCTCACAAGCCTTCCAGCAAGGATCGATCCCAATGAGTTGGCCAGTCTCGTGTTCGCGGCGGTAAGGGGAAAAGGGCGGATCTATATCCGCGATATCGCATTTGCCAAGCACAGTGAAGCCTCCCTCTCCTCGCTCTCGGAAATACGTCCCGAGCCCCGGCCGCCAGCAGGCCTTGGCATGTGGCTCTGGGAAACCGCAAAGCTGCTGGGAGATCCCGCGGCTCAGACAGAGCTGCAGGTGTTCTGCCGGGACCAGGGGATCACGGATCTGTTCCTCCAGCTCCCCTACCGGGCCGAGAAGACCGGCGAAGAGTGGAAGATCTCCTGGGACCAACCGGGGATGCGGGAGCTTCTCGAGGGGCTGCACACGGTAGGGATCACCTGTCATGCACTGGACGGCGATCCAAGGTTTGCCCTGGAAGAGTTTCATGACCAGGTGAAGGCCACTCTCCGGGAGATCATCCGATACAACCACGGCTCGGAGCCCGAGGCCCGGTTCGATGCGGTCCGCTACGATATCGAGCCCTACATCCTGCCCAGCTTCGCAGGCGCGAACAAGGAGAGGATCCTACGGCAGTATTTGGCTCTGCTCAAGGAACTCAAGCGAGACAGCGCCGCGGCCGGGCTGGAACTGGGCGCGGACATCCCCTTCTGGTTCGACGCCCTGAACCGCTTCTACGAACCCATAACCGAGCTGGACGGGCGGCCCTTCACCGAGGCGCTCCTGGCGATCGCAGACAACATCGGGATCATGGATTACCGGACCAGAGCCTATGGCGCCGACGGCACCATCGCCCACGCCGTGAACGAGATCCGGCTCGCGGAAAAAATGGGAAAAAATGTATTCATCGGGCTCGAGACCGTACCCCTCCCAGAAGAGACCATCCTGGATTTCGAGGGGGATGAGGGTCCCTCCAGACTCGGTGTGAGGAGCCTGGAGGGGAGCCGAGCCCTTCTGCACTGGATACCAGGGGGATCCGATCCTCCCTCTGGGGAAGCGGGCGGGCCGGAACTCTTTCAGACAGGCCGGACCGAAGTCCCCTCCACAAAGATCACATTCCAGGAGAAGACATGGAAAGACCTGGAAGCGGTCATGCGGAAGACCGCACGGGAATTCGGGCGTTACCGGAGCTTTTACGGTTTCGCCATTCACTCCTATGAGAGTTTCCGCCCCTGGCTCGATCGAAACAAAGGGAACTAGTCCCTTTCCCTTCATTCACTCCAAACAGAGGCACGGCATCGACCCCTGGCAGCTTATCTGGTACTATAGGGATGTGAATACGCGAGCATGAGATAGGTCCCGGAATAACCCGGATCAAAATGTCCCGTATACTGATTAAGAACGACTAAACGGTGTTGACAAGAAAAGCCGAACCCTGAACGACAAATGGACACTCGTTTCACACGCAATCCGCTCATACTGTTTTTCCTGTTTGTATTCCCGGCTCTTATGTCTCAGGCGTGCAGGCAGGAGAGTGTGCCCGAAGCCTACCTTCCCTCTAATGCGTACGAGGCCTATATACATGCGCTGGAAGTGGCGGGGCTGGCGGAAAGCGCCCTGGCCCGGGATTGGGTCAAGGCCTCCCAGGACTGTCTGGAGAAGACAGTCATTATCAACACGCCTTTCGAGGAAACTTTTTACGTAGACTCGACCAAGGCTTTTGCCGTGGCCTACCGCTTCGAGATAAAACGCGGGCAGCGGACCGAGATCGAGATCAATCTCGAGAATGCAGACCCGACCCGCGTCTTCATGGACCTCTTCCGCACAGGAGGCGGCAGCCCCGAGTTCTGGGTAAAGATCGCCAGCGCCAACAAAACGGAGTACCGGCTCGAGGTCGAGCCTCGCATCACCCTTGACTATGCCCTGCGCATCCAGCCCGAGCTCCTGAGGGGAGGCCGCTTCACCGTCACCATCCGCAACGTTCCCTCCCTGGGATTCCCGGTGGAGGGCGCCAGGTTCTCGGATATCGGGAGCTGGTTCGGGGATCCACGCGACGGGGGACGCCGGGAACACCACGGTGTCGACATCTTCCCCCGCCGCCACACGCCGGTCATCGCCCCCTCGGATGCCAGGGTCCGCAGGGTGCGCGAGGGAGCCGTGGGCGGCCGGACGGTCTGGCTCCGGGACGAGAAAAGGAACCTCAACCTGTACTTCGCCCACCTGCAGGAACAAAAGGTCGAAGTTAACGACCTCGTAAAAAAGGGCCAGGTCATCGGCACCGTGGGCAACACGGGTAACGCCCGCACGACTCCGCCCCACCTCCACTTCGCGATCTACATCCAGCGGTCCGGGGCCGTGGATCCAGTGGATTTCCTCCGGAAGACCAATGTGAATCCCATCGCAGTGACAGCGGACCTGCATCCCCTGGGACAGTGGGCGCGGGCCAAGGAAGGCAGAACCTATCTGCTGAGAGCCCCCGCATCACGTTCTGAGCGGCTCTTCGAAATCGATTCTCACACTCCGATGAAGATCCTGGCCGCTGCGACTGACCACTACCGTGTTTTCCTCCCGGATGGCCAAACCGGGTATGTTGTGTCCGAGGGGATCGAGTCCCTGAGCGAGAGCCTCGAGGTCCAGGCCGCAGCACAACCGCTGAGGATCACGGAGTCCCCGACAACAGGCTCCGTTGAGATGGATAAGATCTCACCGGGACAAACGATCAGCATCCTCGCGCTCTTCCGGGACTACTGGCTGGTCCGCACCGAGGGGGGCCTCACCGGATGGGCCGCCTCCCCCACTTCTGCCCCGACGGCCGGCCGGGTGACTGATCAAGGTCAGGATCTGCCCCTGGAATAGTCCTCACCTCTCTGCCAGAACTCAAATTATTTTAATCTCCGGCAGAACCTTTTTCTCATTTTCGCGTCTATATATATGTATCGGATTCCGATACTTATGCAAGGAATAAACTGAGAGGAGCTTGAGTTCGATGAAGATGCTGTCCCGTGCCGAGGAGATCATCCTCCTGGCCATCCTGCGGCTGGGAGACAACGCCTACGGGATCTCGATCCGGGAACTGATCCATGCAGCAGCCGGAGTAGAGTGGTCCCTGGCGCAGATCTATGATCCGCTGAACCGCCTGACCCACAAGGGATATGTGAGCAAGACCAAGGGTGATCCCACCCGGGAGCGGGGAGGGCGCCACAAGTGCCTCTACTCCCTGACTAAAGAGGGAAAGGATGCACTCCAGGAACTCCAACGCGTGCAGAAAAATATGTGGAAGAAGCTCCCTGACGAGGCTTTGAGCTAAGACAAGATAATGCCTTCGCAACCGCATCGACCGCCCCGTCTGGCCCAGATGATGCTGCGGCACCTGCTGCTGGAGGAAGAGATCTATGAAAAACTGGGCGACTTCGAAGAGGGATTCCGCTCCCTGCTTTCTTCAAAAGGAACGCGGGCAGCCCGTGCTTGGTACCGGCTGCAGGTCCTCAGGCTCGTTCCGGCTGTAGTGAAAAACATCATCTACTGGAGTCTTGCCATGTTTATTAACTATCTGAAGATCACCCTGCGCCACTTCCAGAGGCACATGGGGTATTCGCTGATCAATGTTCTGGGCCTGGTCCTGGGAATTGCCAGCTGCATCCTGATCCTGGTCTGGGTCAAGGACGAGGTCTCCTACAACCGCTTCCACGAGAAGCTCGATTCCATCTACCTGGGGAGGAGCATCGTGCACTACGGCAGCGAGGTTTCCCGAGGAGCGGGTACGGTGCCAGCCCTGGGGCCGGCTCTCAGGGAAGAATTCCCCGAGGTGCTGAACGCCGCCCGGCACGAAAACGGGCAGAGGGAATTCCTGATCGAATACGGGAACGACCAATTCAAGGAGAGGATCCAGCTGGCGGATCCCGAGATCTTTCAGGTCTTTACATTTCCCTTTGTCCAGGGGAATCCCCGCGACACCTTCGGAGATCCCAACGTTCTGGTCCTGTCGGAGAGCACAGCCCAAAAGATATTTGGGATGGAGGATGCGATCGGGAAAGTACTGACAGTGAACGGGAATGAGGAATTCCGGGTCGTCGGTGTGATGCGGGACATCCCCCATAACTCCACCGTACGTTTCGACATCTGGGCCCCCCTGGAGTTGACCCACAAGTGGTATCGCCCCGACTACACATCCACCTGGTCCAACATGGCATTCCGCACGTATTTCGAGATGGCGGAGAACGTGGATATGGAAGCCTTCAACGAGAAGATATTCAACCGGGTGCGTCAGTCAGACGCCAGCACCAATATCGAACCCTTCATCTATCCATTCAACCAGGTATACCTCGACCTCTACGGGCGGATGGGTAACATCCGCACTTTTGCCCTCATCGGCCTGGTGATCCTGACCATCGCCTGTATCAACTTCATGAACCTGTCCACGGCCCGCTCCGCACATCGGGCCCGTGAGGTCGGGATGCGCAAGGTGGTGGGAGCCCAGCGAAGGCAGATCATCCGACAGTTCTTCGGAGAATCCTTGATCTTCACACTGGTCTCTCTGGCACTGGCCATCGGAGTGGTATGGCTGCTCATGCCCTCCTTTCGCACGCTCACAGGAAAGCCGCTCCAGCTCTCGACATTCTGGGATGTGTCCGGGATATTGGGGATCCTGGGCGTTACCCTGATAACCGGAATCCTGGCAGGAAGCTACCCGGCTCTGTTCCTTTCTGCTTTTCGGCCGGCAGCCGTGCTCAGAGGAAAGCGGTCAGGTGCGGGTGGGGCCTGGTTCCGCAAGGCCCTGGTGGTCCTTCAGTTCGCAATGTCCGTGATGCTCATCATAGGGACACTGGTCATCTTGCTCCAGGTGCGATTCATGAAAGCGAAAAGCCTGGGATTCGACAAGGAGCAGCTGCTGTATGTGGGCCTGGAGGGAGACATGATCTCCAAGGTCCAGGAGATCAAACATGAGCTGACACAGCATCCCGGCATCCAGAGCGTGTCTGCCACATCTCACTCACCCACAGGTGTATACAACAACGGCGAGGACTGGGACTGGGACGGCCGGGATCCCAACGTCAATCCGCTGGTCACCTACTTTGGTGTGGATCCGGATTTCCTGGAGACGTTCCAGATGGAGCTGGCCCAGGGAGAATCCTTCCGACAGTCGAGCCACAACCTGACCATGGCACTCATCAACGAGCGGTTCGCCGACATCATTGGGAATCCAGACATCATCGGAAGCCGCCTGTCTCAAGAAGACATCCAGCTTCAGATCATCGGTGTGGTCAAGGATTTTCATTTCACGCCCCTCTTTCAGGAGATCGGGCCCGCCATCATATATTTTGATCCTGAATACAACGTCATGCAGCGCTACCGCTATCTGTTCATCAGATTAAATCCCGGCGACATCCGCAGGTCGATAGAGCATATTGAGGGCACGGTCAAATCCTTCAATCCCGGATTTCCCTTCGAGTATCGGTTCCTGGACGACGACTACGACCGGTTGTATAGAGGGGTGGAACGGGAGATGGCCATCGTCCGCACCTTCGCTTTCCTGGCCATCCTCATATCGTGTCTCGGTCTGTTCGGGCTGGCTGCATACACCGCGGAACAGCGCACCAAGGAGATCGGGATCCGGAAGATCCTGGGGGCGTCGACCCCGGGCCTCATGACGCTGCTCTCCAAGCAGTACGCTCTCTGGGTGCTGGCCGCAAATGCCATCGCCTGGCCGGCCTCCTACTTCTTGATGAGGGGCTGGCTGCAGGACTATCCATACAGGATCGGGCTGAGGCTGCCCATATTCCTCGCTGCGGCCGCGGCTTCTCTCCTGATCGCGCAGCTCACGGTGGGATTCCAGTCGCTGCGGGCGGCCCGTTCCGATCCGGTGGATTCTCTGCGGTATGAGTAGAGACGGCTAGAAGCGGGCCGGGACGAAGCGGGGGATCCACCTAGGGACCCTGCTCCTGTAATCCCGATACTCCTCGCCGAATTTCTTGTCCAGCCACCTCTCTTCGTAGGCCGCTATGGCAGTGTAAAATACGAAGATGCCTGCAAACACACCCAGGGACAGCAACGAAAGAGTCAAAACGAAAAGGAATACGTAGAAAAGGAGGGCGGCCAGATAGAGAGGATGCCGGACACGGGCGAAAGCTCCGTCTTTGAGGACCCGAGGTTGGCTCTGCACTTCATGCGATATTGCCCGGTGGCCGGAGCGCATCAGATATATCGCAAACATAAAGGCCACGCCCGCAACGATGATCCTGACATAAAGAGGAACCCATGCAGCAGGATAGATCGAAAATTTGAATATGAATGAATCCAGGATCCATACTATCACAAACAACAGAAGGCAGATGATCTGTCCCCGGTCGCCCCAGGGATGCTCGCCGTGGATGCGTGCATGCACATGCGTGTTTGGGTTGCCTGAAGAATTCTGAGCGGACATTCTCTCCTCCGATATTCTCCATGATACTCCACTCGATATTCAAAAATCAACGTAACGGGCATGGCAAGTTTCTCCTGTCCTCAGACTCTGTGCTCCTCCACTTTTACCCCTGTTTTCGCTACAATACGGCTTTAAAATGGGCAAAATAAGGACTTAAGTATTTTATTTTCAACAACATTTCATGGTCCGTCCCCAAAGATTAGTCGGACCAGGTGACGCTGTAGCGGCGGACGGTCCGGAAGCCCGTCGCTTCGTCCGAATGCAGTCGGTACATCTTGCCGTCCCTGAAGCCCCCGGGGTTGATCGTGAGCCACAGCCGTGTGAGGTAGTGCCCGTCAGGATTGAAGATATCCCAGGCACGGCGGGATTCTTCGCCGCTCTCGTCCAGCTCGTGGGTTGCCACCCACAGGTTTCCTCGGTCATCGACCAGCATGTTTTCGGAGATGGTCTTGACCTTTGGGAGTTCCACATCTCTTGCCATTTCGGAAAACTGGGGATTCTGTCTGCGGTCCACACCGGCGTAATACTCGTCGGTGTCCTTCTGCGTGAAGGGCACCTTCTGGTAGGGGCGGTCGATCTTGCGGACCAGCTTCCCCGGCGGCTCATAGACCTCGATGAGGTATGTGTCGTTGAGGCAGTGGTACAGCCGCTTCCGGGCAGGATCGCCGGCAAAGATCGAATGCGGCGTGTGGGGGATCGTGATCGACAGCATGGAATCACCGACCCGCTTCGTCTGAAATCCGACGGGCGTGAATTCTCCCCAATTCTCCAGCTCGTTTCCTTTGAAATCCAGCTTGTTGACCAGAAGTTTGGGATCACTCCCGTACAGGTTCTCATCGCAGAGGTAGCCGGTCTCGTCTGTAAAAAGAATCTGGAAGTGGGAATTTTTCCAGGGATGGCTCTGCAGGAAATCCCCTCCGCGGTCAAAGAGGCTCGAACGCCTCGCCCTGAGATCGAGCACGAGCAACCGTTCATCCTCGAGGAATGTCATATCCAGAAGAGACTGGAACTCACCCGGCCCCTCCCCTTTCCTTCCAATGGTCCGGACATATCTTCCCTCCGGATCGAAGACCTTGATCACGGCATCGCGGTAATCGCTGACATGTATGAAGCCCTGGCCGTCGACCAGGATGTCGCTGGGTTGATACAGCATTGCGTCCCCTGCGGTTTCTTCGCCGCCGATGACCAGCTCCTCCACAAACTCGACGCGAAGATCCGGCTGCAGGGGCAGTGCAGGATTGTGGACGAACACCATGTCCCCGACCGTCTCCACCTCCGGACCCGCTGCCTTAGGAGCACACCCCTTTAGAAGCAGCAGGGCCACCAGGAATCCAAGGCAAAATCGCATCTTGAATACAGTTCTCTGATTGGGCATGTGTTCCCTCATTCCTCCCTTAAGATTTCAGCAAAAATCTTGGCGCAGTCGAGCTCTGTATTTGCCTGATCGAGCTCATGGATTGGGAATTCTCGCCAGCTCTGGGCATCTCAGATCCTCTGATCGGTGTTTGGTTATTTATTCAGTATAACAGGAAATACAGGCGGAATGATGCATAGAGGACACAATGAGGGATCCTGGCAGACCTGAACCCGAGAGGCTCTGAGACGTATATGGTTGAAGACCTATTCAAGGAGGCCCCAATGAAACGGAGAGAATTTCTCGAGAAGGCCGGCTGCGGCGCCGCAGGGCTGGCGGCGGCTCCCCTATCCGCCGTAGGTGGACAGTCGAAGGAGCCTATGGTGGTCCGGCGGTTCGACCTGGAGATCGAGGTCTATGAGGTCGGTCCAGAAACGCGCTGCCACAAAAAAGGCGAAAAATTCGCGTGGCCGAAGGACATGGGGAATGTGTGTCACTGGCTGGCGAGCGCTCTGGACCCCGTCTGTACCACGCTGTCCAACGGCGCCATACTGCCCTGGAAATATGCCGGCACGCCCTATGAGAAGGTCATCGATCTGGAGGGTACAACCACTGAGTACATCCGCTGCCCGGACCCCAGCAAGGCAGGTATTGTGGTCAAGATCACCCGGACCTTCAAGGACAAGCGGACCTTTCAGGGATAGATCAAAAAAAACAGCCCCTGAGGTTCAGGGGCTGCTCGTATCCGATTTCCTTTGCGGATCGGGTGAAAACTGAACCGTCTGCGTTCAGTCCTCGTCACACCCGCGCGTCGGTTCTTCCGTGATCTCTGTCTCCGAGATGACGATTATTGCGTGGAAGTCGGTTCCACGCTGGAACTCGTAGCTGGTATTTCCCCAGCCCTTCATCTCGGGCTGGCCGTCATACCACGCCAGGACCTTGAAATATATCCCCGTATTAATAAACATCCCCTCGAAGCGGAGCTCGAAGTGCAGGCCGAATTCATCCCATGTGGAGGTGTTGATCGCCTCGACGTCTCTGGCCCTGAGCTGTCCCTTGTTCAGCCAGGGGCCGCTGGAATTCAGGGTCAGTTTCCCGCCGGCATAGGTGGTTTCGTAGATACCGCTCGATTCTGGGATCTCCTGGGCGCCGTTCTCATCGATCTTCGCGTGCTTGAAAACGAACCCATCTCCTATGGCTTTCAGAACATTGCCGGGCTGGCCGGGGCCGCCGCCCTTGAACATCTCCTTCCAGAACTTGGTGTTGAAATCAGGTTCGCAGGTGCTGAAGGTCCCATAAACGACTTTTCCAGACTTTTCCTCATCATCATTGTCACCCGGATCCGGGACGCCCTCGATGGGATCCTCGGCGATCTGGACGATGATGTCTTTAAATTCGCTGCCGCGCTGGAACCCATAGCCGTCCTTGTTCTCCACGCTCATACGCGGCTCGCCCTCATACCAGGCATCCACGCGGTAGAAATAGCCCGTGTCATCGAACTTGCCCTCGAACATCAGATGGAATTTCAGGATGCCCGTGGTCTCGTCATAGATCGAGTTGTTCAGCGCCATGATGCCGGTATCCTTGAGTTTGTTCTTGTTCAGCCAGGGGCCGCTGGAGTTCAGGATCAGGGTGCCGCCCACGTAGGTGGTGGCCCACTCATACCCAGACTCACTGGAGGCTCCCACACTGTCAAGGACCGCGTGCTTGAAGATGAAGCCCTGGCCCACGGCCATCAGGGTGTTGCCCGGCTGGCCCGGGCCGCCGCCCTTGAACATCTCTTTCCAGAACTTGGCCTCGAAATCTCCGGCATCGAGGCTGTAAGTGCCCAAATTGACCATAACCTTGTCTTTGTCCTTGTCGTTCTTCGCCGACACGGCGAATCCGACCAGCAGCAGACACAGGGTAAAGATGATGACCTTTCTCATTTCTTCCTCCATGGGTAAGTGTACATATTCCTTCCCATCTGGTTTTTCGGGACCAGCCCGCTTCCTTATATAAATCTTAGTCGTTTATGCAGCGGAGAGGTACACTAGAATCTCAATATATCCAGGCCTAGAAGCCGAACTTGGCGCGCAGCACCAATCCCCGTCCGGGCGCGTCCACGCCCGACTCGTCCGCCGAGGGACGATAGGTCTCGTCGAGGATGTTCTGGAGAATAGCCAGAAGTGTCAGGTGGCGGGAGACCTCATACCCGAAGATCATGTCGAAGAGGACATATTCATCTGTCTCGATCTCCAGGGGGCCGGGATCGACCACCGCCGCAGACAGCGTCACACGCGGCTCCGCCCAAAATCGGCCCGGAGAGTATTTGCCCCAGAAGGTGAGCCGGGTCGGCGGGATGTAGTTCAGCGCCGCGTTCGTATCCTTCTCCTTGCCCCGCATGTGGTGGAAATTGAAGAAGAACTCCACGTCCTTCATCACGGAGATATACAGCTCGCCCTCGAGCCCGTTGATGCGGCCGCGCGTCAGGTTCCGGTAGAAATACTCTTCCAGTCCGGTGCCGGCATACTTCTGGATCATGGCATCGATGCCGTTGCTGAAACCGAAGATCGATGCATAGAACCGGTCGTGCAGGTAGCGTACTCCCACGTCAAAGTTCAGACTCTCTTCCGGACTGAGATCCGGATTTCCGAAAACCGTACCGCGCCCGGTCAGCCCGGTATAGAAGAGCTCGCTTATGGTCGGGAAACGGAATGACCGGCCCACGTTCGCCAGCAGTGAGAGGCGCGTCGAAACCTGGAAGACCGACCCCACATACAGCGACAGAAACGTGTCGTGCATGGAAACCCGGGTTTGTTCCAGGTCCAGGTTGCTGGTCCGGATATAGTCGAACCGCCCGCCCAGGCTCAGGGCCACATGAGGAGTGACCCACACCTTGTCATCGACATAGAAACCGATGTTGTTCCGGCGCGCATCCTGCAGCGATGCTTCCTCGGTCTCTTGTATGATCCCGCCCTGTTCGTCATACAGCCATTCGGTGTTTCGATCGCTCACGCCCCCCTGGCCAAAATAGTCGAGGCCGAAACTGAGCGTGTGGTTTTGGTTCAGTTCCCTGCCGCCCCGGAGCTTGAAGCCAAAATTCGTGGCCTCGATCCTTGCGAGGTTCCGCTTTATTACGGTCAGAGCATCTTCCCGCAGGTTGTCCTTCTGCGTTTCCACGGCATTGTCCAGTACAAAAAAACTGAGGCTGAGGTTGTCCAGGAAAGATATGTCCCAGAGCTCGTATCCGACCGTGAAGAGCGTGTTGCGCTCGTCGGGGTACCAGCGCGGCTTCAGCTGGGACGTGGGGCTGGGCTTGCCGATATCGACGCCCTGGTAGTGGTAGAGGGAGGCATAGAAGCGGGAGGATTTGCCCTGTCGATTGAGCTTGAACATGAAGCTGTAGTCCGAGTACCGGGACCATGCGACAGGGCCCGTAGGGGCCGCGTAGTCATCGGCCTTTTTCCCGTTGGCCCCCAGCATCCAGGCCCATTTCCCCATGGATCCGCTCAGCGTGGCAGCAGCAGCCTTTTCGTTTCTGGCGGTATTGTAGCCAAGAAAAAAATTACCCCTGAAGGGAGAATCCGGCGCCGGAGTCTTGGTCACGATGTTGATGATGCCGCCCACCGCCCCGGAGCCGTAGAAGACCGAGTAGGGCCCCCGGTTGATCTCTATACGGTCGATGTCGCTCAGGTTGACGAAGGAGGCGCTGGCCCCGATCCGCCTCTCCGAAGTGATACGGACGCCGTCCACAAGCAGCAGGACCCTGTGCTCGGCCAACCCGCGGACGGCCGGGACCATCGAGTATCCCCCCTTCCCCACGCTGGACACCCCGGGGACCTTCTCCACGGACTCGGTGATATTCGCCGAGCCCATCTCCGTCAGCACCGAACTGGGCAGGATGGTCCTGTGCGAAGGGAGGCTGACATCTATGATGGAATCCGCCTCGGCCGTCACGGCGACCTCTTCCTTCAAGATCATAACGATAGGATTTTTGGCCGTCAAGAAGACCTGCACCAGCTGTCCGGCGCTCTCAGCATAGGAGACCTCTACGCTCTGAGGTGTGAAGTCGGGGTGAGAGAAACTCAGCGAGATCGTTTCCTGGATAGGGATCTCCAGCTCGAACATCCCATTCTCATCGGTAACGGCGACGGTCGAGAGATCCGCCAAGGCAACCTTCACTTTTGACAGAGGATTTCCGTCACTGTCCAAGACGCGGCCCTTGAGGATATCAGAAGAGGAGAATAGGAGGGTGCTGGCGAGGATGAGCCAGAAACAGACAGAAAAAAATCCTCTCCTCACAGGGCCTCCAATCCGGCGGCATGGTATCCGTGGATGAATATGCGACGCCTATGACTTCGTCATCCGCCGGGCTATGTATATATTCAACACCAATATATGAACGCATGATTATAGCGTATTTCAGGGGTGATGTCACCTCTCAGGGCGCATTTCCACCTCCGGTACAGCGCCGCGCTCACGGCCTCTTCTCCCCTACCGGCTCAGCTCCAGGCCCAGTCTTCCGTATGGAAAGGGATAGGCCGTCACCCACACGACGGGGTGCAGATCCGTTTTTCCCTCGTCATAGGCCAAAACATAGGCCTCGATGGCCTTCCCGACCATGTCCCGGGTGAAGGGAACATAGTAGGTATAGTTTCGATCACGCCGGGCATTGCAGTACTCCCAGGTATTGGACGGATAAGAGGGGGCGCGGTCCGGGCATCCGATGAGTTGGCCATCCACCTTGAGGCCAGCATAGGCGCCTTCCTCCCCGTGTTCCCCTTCTATCGCGATACAGAGATAGCTCCCCTCCACCCACTGCGAGAGCTCGATCCGGCACGACCAGGCTTTGACCGGGCGCATACGCCGGGGGTGGGCGAAGAGGTTGGAGGCCCTCCAGGACTCCCGCAGCACCGTTCTCCCGTCCTTGAAGCCCTCGATCTCCATGATCCTGTCCGGATAGGAAGGGAACCGCAGGTACCGAACCGGCTTTGACAGATCGATGATCATCCGCGTACCGGCCAGGAAGGTCAGCCGTTCCCAGTGCTCCAGGTCCTGGGAGACCTCGACATGATTCCCCTCGTCCAGCAGGAGGGGCTGGAGTGAGTACTCATCGGGTACGTGCAGCTCGATACGGTCGACGTCCGACACGCGGCCCAGGTCGAGGCGGAGGCATCCTCCCTTCACGCGCTGGTCGATGCCATACTTGTGCGAGGGCCAGAATCCCGTTGTCGGATCGCCATCGAAGAGGTTGCGGTCCCATATCCCCCTTTCGATAAATACCGCCTGCTCGAAGAAGGCGTCGCGGGCGCGCTGTACCTGGGGGATGCGCGTGGGTCCGGACCGCTTCAGCTCCCTGACTTCGAGGGCGTTGTTGTCAGCAGCGAACGCCGTGGCCTCGTACAGAGCCGCGGCATCGGCCGGGATTTCACACTCCTGCAGGGTAGCCAGGAGGCGGTGGACAGGCTGTGAGAAGCGCTCTCCAGAGAAACGGACGGCTAGAGTCTCGCCGGACGCCAGGGCTTCTTCTCTATCCCCCTCGAGGATGGCGATTTCATGACTCCCCCCTCCATCCGGCAGGCTGATCCGCGCCTCGCTCCCAGGAAGTCCCAGGAGCCGCAGGGAAGCGGGCTTCCCTAGAATGTTTCTCACAACTTCGTAGTCGCTGCCGATGACGCCCGGTTCATCACAGGTCCCGGTCGTGACCAGAAGGAGATACGTGCGAAAAGGTGCCACTTCCACCTCAATGCTTCCCCCGTAGGGGAAATCACCCAGGATGCGCTCCCCGGGATGGAACCTCCGGCAGTGAACAGATCCACTGCTCTCGAGCCCTACGTCCCCATCAAGCGGCACAGAATAGGTGACCGGCTCCCAACCAAGGTTGCGGAGCGTTATGAGCCTTGTGGCTCCGTCGCCTCGGGCTACGGCAGAGGGTCCGAACCGGTCTTCAGGCAGCACCATGCCGTCTACCAGGATATCCCGGTATTTCCTGTGCAGGTTGAAGATCCGGGCCAGCCGGGGAAACTCGTCATCGCGCAGCAGCCAGGGATTTCCATAGATCTGGGGAGCCAGGATGAGGCCGCGGTTGAAGGCCTGGAGTATGAGGTCATCCTCCCAGTAATCCAGACAGGAGGACAGGCATACCCCATGATCCTCGGTGAGCCTGAGCAGATCGGGGACCAGGCCGCGTGAGATCGCGTCTGCCCGGTGGTGTGGTGCCGTCGTGCGGTTGGTAGACCAGACATCGATATACGTTTCCTTCCCTTCCCAGAGGAATGTCGTGGCATGGGCCTGAGCCCGATCCAGGCCCAGGCGGTGGTTGAGCAGGATGAGATCGGTACTGAATCGGCGGCACTCGGTCATCATGTTGATAAATGCGTCCTCTTTCTCCGGCCGGAGCGGACCGCACACGGAATCGAACTTGAAGAGGGCGAAATCCAGGTCCCGGCAAAGAGACACCATCATCTCGGTCCGGGCCTTTTCTTCCTCCGGAGTGCTGCCGAAGCCGTCCGGCCCGCCCCAGATGCCAAGACGGGTGCCCATGGCCCTGGCTTCCTCGAAGATGGGCTCGAATCCTCTGGGAAACTGCTCCCGGAAGCGTTCCGAATCCATGCGTCCGTAGAAGCGCTTTCCATCGATGGCCCCGGCGTCGAAGGCATAGATGTCCAGTACCATGCCGTACTCGTCGTACAGCCAACGGAAAAAATCGAGGTTGATGAGGGAATGGGCTTCTGTAGCCCCTTCGTTGGTGTTGTTGATCCAGGAAAAATACTGGGCGCGGCTGGGTGTTCTCTCATCCGCACCTGCGAACACATCCTGGTCCCCTCCACTCGAAACAAGGGAAGCCAACAGCAGGAGCAGGATTGAGAGGCCTAGGATCAAGATCTTACGTGACATTTTTTTACCTCGATTCATTGGATTTCCAGCTTTTTCTGCACACGACCTCGCCCGCAATGATCCTGTGCGCTACTTCATGAAACATCTTCACACTCCTTCTTATCGCCTTGGGCTTTACTTTTCAAGCACAAAATTATCTGATAGTGTGGAGATACCAACCTTGGCATAGAGGAGTGGCCAGCATTTCCCCGAGATAGGAGGACCATATGAAGAGGAGAGAATTCGTTAAGCTGGCCGGGATCGCGGCCGCGGGACCGGCAGTGGTCCCGGGATTCAGTCGGCAGGAGACCGGCAGCAAGGACCTGACCCCGCTCGAAAAAGGGATCCACCCCATGCTGGAGGAGGATTTCCCCTATCTCTTCATCGATTCCTGCATGCAGATCTGGCCCGACGCGCAGTACCCGATCGCGCACAGGCACGGTGTCACGGTGTATGCCCCCACGGCCTGGGATCCACACCTCCCTGTGGACCGGGCTATGGAGGGACTGATGTACTGGCACTGGGTCGTCCGCGAGAATCCCAACCTCCATATTGTGACCACACCTGCAGATATTTCGGACATTAAGAAGAGCGGAAAGTCCGGGCTGCTTTTGGCCTCCCAGTGCGGGGACTTCATCGGCGACCGGCTCCACCGGATCGAGGCCTTCTACCGAATGGGACTCCGCATGCTGATCCCTGCCTACAGCCTGTCGAACCGGATCTGCGGCGGGTGCCTGGATAAGTCCGACACGGGCCTGACTTCCTTCGGTGAACTTGTGGTGGAGGAATGCAACCGCGTAGGGCTGCTCCTGGACTGTTCCCATCTCAGCCGGCAGGCCAGCTTGGATATCATCGAGCACAGCCAGAAGCCTGTGGTCTTCAGCCACTCGTGTGCTTCGGTACTGGCCCAAAATCCCCGCAACATCGACGATGATCGGATCCTGGCCTGCGCCGCCAAGGGGGGCGTGATCGGGCTGTCCCCGTGGGGCCCCATGGTGCTGAAGACCGGGCAGACCTCACGCCCCACGCTGGATGATTTCATAGACCACATCGACCACGTGGCCCAGCTTCTCGGATCGACCGAACACATCGGAGTCGGGACCGACATGAGCCTGGGCACCTATCCGGATCACGAGTCCGATCCCTGGGGAGATCCCGCCTATCGGGACGTCACAGGAGTCTACGACGCCGAGATCACCGACAACATCCGATCTCCCCTGCGCATGGTGGACGGATTCAGCAACTTCACCGAGGTCTTGAATTTCGCTAAGCGATCGCGCCAACGCGGCTATTCGGACGGCGACATCCGCGGGATCCTGGGATCGAACTACCTGAGGGTATTCGGACAGGTCTGGGCCTAGTTTTTTTTCGGGGCCTTGAACAGCTTTGACAGCTTCATGAGCAGATCAAGGCTGCCGGACACCTTGAATTTTCCCGTCATGAAGGCGGTGGCTCCGCTCATCTCGCCCCGGGCGATCTTCAACCAGACCTCGGCCGGAGAGTGAACCGTCATGTTCGGGTGGGGATGAATCCCCTCGAAGGCCGAACATGTTCCTCCCACAATCCTGACATGGTAGTCCCCCGGCTCCTCGTCCTGGACATCGAACTGCACCACGGCCTCGAGGTCACCCGCCGCCTCGGCATCGAATGCCAGAGGCATCCCCGCGATGAGATCCCGGATGGTTTTCATCTGCGAAGGCGCCGACAGCGGCTTGGCCCCCGGCTCCTCAACGGGCCCGGAACCTTCAGGGGGGAGCGGTTCGTCCACGTCGATCCTCTCGATGCCTAGGCTCTCCCAGTGGGCATTGGTCATTTCCGCATAGGCCGCCGGATCGGAGGACAGGGGCCGGTCGAGCTGTTCCTGGGTTTCGTCCTCTATCCTCCCGCCTCTCACGACCTCCGAGCCAGCCTGCTCCGCCGCCTCAAGATACCAGCGGACACCGTCGGCAAGCTCCGGGACACGGAGCAGGGGGCCTCCTGCGCAGCAGATCTCCCCGAGGAGGTCGCTGTCCGGACCCGAAGTGAGCAGCCGGAAGGTCTGTCTGAGCCCATCAAAATGGTGCCCCTCCGGAAATCCCGCATTCGAGATAAGGACCGATTTGCGCAGCCCCTGCCCGTAGCGCGGGGGATGGAGGAAGTGGTCACCACGCCTCTCGATGAAGGGCTGGGCCAAGGGGATCAGCCGGTCCAGGAAATCCTTGAAGAGGCCCGGCACCGTGTAGACATACAGGGGCATGGCATACACCATCACATCCGCTCCCCTCATCCGCTCCAGGATCTCCGGCATATCATCCTTGTGGACACACACTCCCGGCGTCTTGGTCCAGCACGTGAAACACCCGATACAGTGCTGGACAGTTTTTTCCTTCAGGTAGATGGTCTCAGCCTCGGCCCCGGCCTCCCGTGCTCCCTTGAGGAAAGCTTGCAGGATGACCTCGGTATTGCCTTTGCTGCCCCTTGGACTGCCATTGACTGCCAGCATATTCATCTTTGTCCCCTCCTCGTTCCTGGATCGCAACTGGGGTTCTGACCCCGTGAGCCAGCATACGCCCCCATCGTATCGAAATCCATAAAATTTTCATTTTCATATAAAAATCGCACAGAGAATATGATAGTATTTTCTCACAACACAAGGGAGACACCATGAGTTCAGGACACAGGCCACACAAGTTTTTTTATCTCCTCCTCTTGAGTCTATTCGTTTGCATCACGGTATTACAACCAGCCGGACAGATCCAAGATTTCGAAATGCCCTACCAGAGGTGGGATGTCCCCTATGTCCCCACCCCCTACGAAATCGTGGATGAGATGCTGGAGATGGCAGAGGTCGCCGAGGTAGATGTCCTCTACGACCTGGGCTGCGGAGACGGACGCATCGTCATCACGGCGGCTCGCAGGCTGGGGACACGGGGCTACGGTGTGGACATCGATCCGGAGCGGATACAGGAATGCCACTCCAATGCAGAGTCGGCGGATGTCCAAAGTCTGGTCACGTTCCTGAACCAGGATCTCTTCGAGACCGACTTCAGCCGGGCCAGTGTCCTCACGCTCTACCTGCTGAATTCGGTCAACATGCGGCTGCGGCCCAAGATCTTGGCTGAGCTCAAGCCGGGAACACGGGTGGTGTCCCATGACTTCAGCATGGGAGAATGGAAAGCGGATCTGAAGGCCGACCTCATGGTCGACTACAGGATCCACAACGTATATTTCTGGGTGGTGCCGGCCAATGCCTCTGGGAAATGGCGGTTCAGCCAGCCCTCTGACCTACCGGCCGTCCCTTTCACTCTCAACCTGCAGCAGAAATTCCAGGAGATCGAGGGCCACATCGCCGACCGCAACCAGGTGATCAGGCTGAAATCTGCAGACCTGACCGGTGCCCGGATCGTATTTTCCTTCAACAGAGACACGCAAGACCGGGCCCAGAACTTTTCTTTCGAGGGGACGGTCAAGGGACATACCATGGAGGGCACGCTGACTGTTCTATCAGGAGAAACGAACAAAAAGTTTGAGTGCAGAGCCAAGCGCGATCCGAAGACCGTTCGCCCTATTGATTCCGAGGTGGTGCGGGACGATTGAGCTAGACCGGATTGTCCAGGTATTTCTCGGAGAAGGCGATCATCAGGTTGTCGACATCTTTTCCAGGGAATTCCTTGAGGTCGTCGAACTCCCCACACCGGCGCTTGATGATCTCGAGCGCGATGTAGATCTCCCGGACGGCAATATTTTTTTCATGCATGGGATCCTCTCTACCGCTTGATTCAATCCTGATGGGTTTATCTATACCACAGCCAAAGGTAGGTTTCAATTCTTCGTAGGGCCAAGGACTTGGGGGAAGGGCACTATTCATGGCGCAGGGCAGCGACAGGATGAATTCCCTGCAAAGCAGCAGGACGAGGGATGTGACGCGGGCTCCAACGACCTTGCGGATGCCGATCTCCTTGGTCCGCTGCTCTGCCAGATACGCTGCCAATCCGAAGAGTCCGACACACCCGATCAGGATGGCCAAAACCGCGAAGGCCCGGAAGGTGTGGCCGAGCCGCCCTCAGCTCTGTGCTGGCTGTCATAGAATTCATCGAGACAATCAGAACTCCAGTATCTTTTTACAGAGAAAACCGTATAATTCCCATGAGCGAGGTGATCCAATGACAAAGACATGCTGGATGCGGACAATATTTCTCCTTACGCTGCCTCTATGGCTGATCGGGGCGGGCCTGATCCTGCCCGGGACGCATGCGGAGGAACCCGAAGTGCTGTCCCCGGGTGTCGATCCGGACATGACCGTCAACTGGCCGCAGTTTCGCGGGGAAAACGCGGAAGGTGTGGCTACGGGACAGGATCTCCCCCTGAACTGGGACAGAGAGGAAGGAACCCACATCCGCTGGAAAACGGCGATCCCGGGCCTGGGGCACTCCTCGCCCGTTGTCTGGGGCGACAACGTCTTCGTGACCACCGCGGTAGCGGAAGGCAAGGAAGCTTATCTCAAGGTCGGCCGCTACGGTCAGAGCCCGGACAATCAGGAGGACTACGACCACGACTACAAGATCTACTGCCTCGACCGGAAGACCGGGGATGTCATCTGGGAGAAGACCTCTTACACGGGAAAACCGAAGGTCGCGCGCCACATCAAGTCCAGCCATGCGAACTGTTCGCCGGCCACAGATGGGAAACACCTCCTGGTCTTCTTCGCCTCGCAAGGACTCTACTGTTACGACCTCGAAGGCAAGCTTCTCTGGACCAGAGACCTGGGCTATCTGGATGCAGGCGCCTTCGATCGGCCGGAGATCAAATGGGGTTTCGCGAGCTCCCCGGTCATCTATGAGGACAAGGTCCTCCTCGTGTGTGACGTCAACAATCAGTCCTTCATCACGGCCCTGGACCTGAAGAGCGGCAAGGACATCTGGCGCACACTCCGGGACGAGAACCCGACCTGGGGGACGCCCACCGTACACGCCGCTCCGGGCCGTACCCAGGTAATCGTCAACGGCTACAAGCACATCGGAAGCTATGAGGTCGAAACCGGCAAGGCGATCTGGTGGATGCAGGGCGGAGGGGATGTCCCCTGCCCCACGCCGGTGCTGGGGCACGGCCTGGTCTTCATCACGAATGCCCACGGCCGGATGCGCCCCATCTATGCCATCAACCTGGACGCCGAAGGCGACATCTCGCTGGCCCGGAACGAGACCTCGAACCGCCACATTCCCTGGTCTTATCCCCGGCGTGGCTCCTATCAGCCCACGCCCCTTGTCCTGGGTGAATTCCTCTATGTCGCAGACAACGGCGGCATCCTGACCTGTTATACGGCGAAGACCGGAGAGGAGAAGTACCGTGAGAAGATCGGGGGGGACCTCAGTTCCTATTCAGCCTCGCCCGTAGCAGCCGATGGGAGGCTGTATTTCACGGATGAATTCGGGACGATCTTCGTCGTAAAGTCAGGGCCCAAGTACGAACTTCTCTCCAAAAACTCCATGGGTGAGGTCTGCATGGCCACGCCGGCCATAGCGGGCAAGACACTGTTTATTCGCGGCCGTCGACACCTCTTCGCGGTGGGTGGGGGAACGGACTGATCCTCCCTAGAACCTGTACATGATCCCCAGCACGGGCAGGATAGCGTCCTGTCAGGTAGCTTGATTCGTCCAGTATCCATCTTTGGGCATTTCGGGACTTAAACCAGTCGAAGGGAGTGTAGGGGCCTCCTCCCATAACGATCAGGGCGCTGCTCAGCTCCCAGAAGGACCCGGGCCTGTATTTGGCGACGAAGTTGAAGATGTAGCGGCTGTCGAAGATGCGGTTCCGGCTGCCAGGATCTGCGAGGGAAGCCAGTAGCCGATGATCGTCCCATCGCTTTCGATGGACCGGTCCAGGAACAGATCTGTGAGCAGGTTCTTGGGAGCATCCAGGCTGATCGGCAGGCTGGAGTAATCCTTATCCTGACAAACACATCCTGCACGATCCCTTCCGCGGTTTCATTTTCCCCGACGAATCTCACCGCGAACCGGATCAGCGCCCGGCAGTGGGTCTTGAAGAGCTCTTCGAACGCCCCGGCATCTCCTTCCTTGATTCCGAGGATGAGGGCCTTTTCTTCTTGAGTACGGGTCATAGTCCTGCCGGGTTAATCAGTTATACGTGTAATTTTTGGGAACGTTGTGCAATACCAGATTTTCTTGGTTTCAGCGGAACAAATTCCCTGTCAGTGGCTTGAGTTCAGCTGCCACAAAGTATAGCATGGCCGTAACACCACAACTCATCAAAGAGAGGAGGAGAGATGGACTCTGGAAGGAGAATCACGGTAGTTTGCACGGCGGTTGTACTGATACTTTCAAGCATATTCCTGGCCAGCCCTGCCTTCGCGCAGATGGACGACTCGGGGATCGCCCAGGGTTTCCGCTGGCGCAACATCGGGCCGGCCAACATGTCGGGTCGGGTCTCCGACATCGAGGCCCTGGATGACGATTTCACCCATGTCCTGATCGGATCGGCTTCGGGCGGCGTCTGGAAATCCGAAAACGCGGGCATCACCTGGAAGCCCATCTTCGACAAGTACGGTGCGGCTTCCATCGGAGACATCGCCATCTTTCAGAAGAATCCGGACATCCTCTGGGTGGGGACCGGAGAGAAGAACCCCCGCAACAGCATCGCCTGGGGCAACGGCATCTACAAATCCATGGACGGGGGCAAGAGCTTCACGCACATGGGACTCGAGGACACCCATTCCATCGCCAAGATCATTCCCCATCCCAACGATGCGGCTACAGTCTATGTGGCCGCGGTGGGGCATCTCTGGGGATACACGGGCAGCCGCGGGCTCTTTAAGACCACAGACGGGGGCGAGACCTGGCAGAAGTTGACCAACGGCCTGCCCGATGACGGCAAGACCGGGGCCATCGAACTCATCATGCACCCCACGGATCCCAACACGCTCTACGTGGGCTTCTGGCAGAGGCTCCGCAGGCCCTACCGGTTCGACAGCGGAGGTCCCAACGGCGGGATCTACAAGTCGACCGATGGGGGCGCTTCCTGGATCAAGCTGACCGAGGGGCTCCCGGAGGGCGACACAGGCAAGATCGGCCTGGCCATCGCCCGCAGCAAGCCCGATGTCCTAATGGCGTTCGTGGAGCACGGCTTTCAGCCCAAGCAGAACCTGCCAGACGGGAAGGAAAATCCGGAGTACAAAGACATGACCAAGCTGGGGACCGGGATCTACCGCAGCGAGGACGGCGGCGAGAGCTGGCAGTACATGAATCGTTACAACAACCGGCCCTTTTACTACAGCCATATCTACCTCAATCCCATCGATGACCAGATCGTCTACGTGGTGGCGGGGAGGTATCACATCTCCACGGACGGCGGTAAGACACTTAAGCAGCAGAACACGGGGATCCACGGGGACTACCACGCGATCTGGTCAGATCCCAACAACCAGGACCGCTACTACATCGGCAACGACGGAGGCGCAGCCCTGACCCATGACCACGGCAGGAGTTACCTGTTCTTCGACAACCTTCCCCTGAGCCAGTTCTATGCCATCGGCATGGACATGCGGGACCCGTACTATGTATACGGTGGGCTTCAGGACAACGGCACCTGGGGCGGCCCCTCCAACAGCCGCGACAGCATGGGCATCCTCACCGACCACTGGTACAGGATCGGAGGCGGAGACGGCTTCTACACGGAGCCAGATCCAACCGACTGGCGCATCGTGTATGCGGAGAGCCAGCAGGGTAACGTCCAGCGCGTCGATGCCACGACCCGACGGGGCCAGTTCATAAAACCCAACAAGAACACGATCTTCAACTACAACGACTATGTCACGCAGGAAATCCTGGACCAGCAGAAAGAGGCCGGCTGGGGAAACGACAATCCCTTCCGTTTCAACTGGAACAGCCCCATCGTCATCTCCCACCACCATCCCAGCACGGTCTATTTTGGCGGCAACTTCCTGTTTAAGACTACAGACCGGGGAGCGTCCTGGGCGATCATAAGCCCCGACCTCACAACTCAGGACCCCGTCAAGATGGACCGCAAGACAGGAGGGCTAACCCCCGATGTCACGGGAGCTGAAAACCACTGCAGCATCGTGGTCGTCTCGGAATCCCCACTGACACCCGAGACCATCTGGGCCGGGACCGACGACGGGAACGTGCAGGTCACTCGCGACAGCGGGAAGTCGTGGACAAATGTCCGTGCCAACTTCAGCGGCGTGCCAGACGGGATCTGGGTGAGCCGCGTGGAAGCCTCGCATTTTGCGGAAGGGACCTGCTACGTGACGTTCGACGGCCACCGCAGCGACAATTTCCAGCCCTGGGTGTTCAAAACCACCGACTTCGGAAAGACCTGGGCCAGCCTCGCAGGCAGCCTTCCGGACGGCCAGGTGGCCTACGTGATCCGGGAGGACCTGATCAACCGCGACCTTCTTTTCCTGGGGACGGAATTCGGGCTCTTCGTCTCGACGGACGGGGGCGGGAAATGGGAACGCTTCATGAACAACCTTCCGACGGTCGCCGTACACGACATCCGGATCCACCCCCTCTATAAAGACCTCGTCATCGGCACGCACGGGCGCGGCATCTGGATCTGCGACGACATCACACCCCTGCAGCAGCTGAACAGCACCGTCAAGGCGGAGGCCGCACACCTGTTCGACCTGCGGATCGCAACCCAGTGGATGTCCGTCAGCCGAGGCGGTTCGCGCGGACAGTTCCTGTTCCGGGGCCAGAATCCCATCCCGGGCGCATTTATCCACTATTTTCTGGGCCCCGATGTCGAGGATCCGGTCCTGGAGATCTCGGATCCAAAAGGCGAGATGATATTCGCTCCCAAGCTGGCAGACAAGCCGGGCATCAACCGCTTCGTCTGGAACTACCGCTTCAATCCTCCGGAGATGAACGATGCGGAAAAGGCCCTGGCCGAGAAGTACACCAAAGCCACAGACAGGACAGAGGCCCGGGCCATCTCGGAAGAAATCCAGAAATCCCTGACCGCCCGGGGGCAGAAATTCGCGGGGATCAACCGACGCAGCGGCAAACTCAATCCCCTGCCGGCGGAACCGGGAGTCTACAAGGTGACACTCAAGGCGGCGGGCAAGACACTGGTCCGCTCCCTGACCGTGCGTCCCGATCCGCTGCATGACTAACCTGGGCTGTATTCGAGGCCATGGGCGCCTCCCCTGCTGATTGTGTTTGCCGGGCCAGGGGATCCGCTTGACGACGAATCACAGCCGGCCTATATTGGGATCAGTCATGTGCTATAGGGGGACGACATGAATAAACGCTCCAGGTTATGGCTCCCGGTTTGTCTCTGTTTGTTGGCGGCAGTTCTGCTCGTGTATCGGGTCGGGGGTGAGCATCGTTCCTCTTTTGCCCGGGATATCATTGCCGACATCAACGTTACGATGTTCGGTTCCCTGCACGCAGAAGAAGACTTTTCCTCGATCGTAGACGGCTACGGCATCCCGCTGGACTGGGTGATGTACGGGGCGTTCCCCAACACCGCCCTGGACATCGCCGTAGTGACGAATAACGCCGCAGAAACCCATGCCCGGGGCCTCAAGTATGTGCACCACATCCCCCTGGAAAAGATGTACACCGATGGAAAGATATCCCTCGGCGACGTCAAGCCCGAGCTGAGGGAGTTCTGCATCATCGATGTTGATGGCAACCGATCCATGTCCGAATTCGACGGCATCGGCGTCTACAACATGAACCTGAACGAGAAGGGCTGGCAAAAGTACATCAAATCCGAGATCCGCGCGGCCATCGATGCCGGAGCCGATGGCATCGTACTCGATGAGATCCAGACAAACACCATGCACATGGGTGGGCCCAGCGGCGGCGTTTTTAATCCCGTAGACATCAAGGGCTTCCGCAGGTTCCTCAAAAAGACGCATTCCCCCCAGGTCCTTGCTTCCCGCTTTGGGATCTCCAATATTGGATCCTTCGACTATCGAAAATGGATCCTGGCCAACGGATACAGGGACACCTGGCTGGAGGTCCCATGGGAGGTCCCGCTCTACAGCGAGTTCCGGTGGTATGTCTTCGATTCCGTGCTGAAGGCCGAGAAGAAGATCATCAGGTGGTCGAAAAAATACGGGCAGTCCAAGCACAAGAAGGACATCGTGTTCCTGGGAAATTCCTCCGACGGCATGGCATTCAGCCTCCCCTTCGAGGTCAACCTGGATCTCGCCTGGTGCGAGTATCCCTACCTCTGGTATGGATACCCCCCCCTCAGCAAGATCATCCCCTCGGCCAAGCTGAGGGTGGATGGCCGCTGGAAGAAGGGAGCCTACATCACGCAGGTCCCCACCAACGCCGACCTCGTGGCTCGGGGAGACATCCCCAACATCTCGATCGTGTTCTGGGCCGAGGCCTATGCCTCCCAGAACGAATACAACGTCCCCCTCAATGTGCCGGGTTCCAGCACCTACGGCTACAATCCCGACCTCTCCGTCCTGGCGCCCTATTACCAATTCATCGACCGCTACCGGGCCTTTTATGGCAGCGACTGGGGCTGGAAGCCCCGGATCGCGATCTTCTATCCCGTGACCTCCTACCTGGGGATCCCCGACAGCTACCTGGGGACGGCCCTGGCCCTGTTCGAGGGCGGGATCCAGTTCGACGTGATCTTCAGCGGGGACGGGAGGGTCATGAAGGACAAGGCCACCCTGAGCATGCTCCAGCAGTATCCTGTGCTCCTCATGGCAAACGCCAAATCAATGACCCCCAAACAGCGGAACCTGGTCCTGGATTACGTCGCCAAGGGAGGCACGGCACTGGGCTGGGGGGGCATCGGGCCAGAGGACGAGTTCGGCAATGACGTGACGAATCTTCCCTCCGAATGGACCGCATTCTGGAATGTAGGCTCCCACAAATACGTCAAGGGCTGGTTCGTCAACCTGTCGAACGGCAACCTAGGCGAGGACTACTTCCGCAGCCGCAAACCTGCCAACAGGAACCGCATCATCGACGGTATCTCCCCCTATGCCCCGCCGGAGATCGTCTCCACGGCACCAGACGATGTCGACTTCCTCGTCTACGCGAACTCGGCCAACACCAAGCTCGCCTTCCACATGATCAACTACCGCTACAACCTCAGCCAGGACCGTATCCGGCAGGCGAAGAATTTTTTCGTAACGGTTACCCTGCCAGACGGCTTTTCCCTGGATGGGAAGAAGGCCCGGCTCATTTCTCCCGACCAGGCAAATCCTCAGAATATCAGCCTCACACAGCCCGGTCCCGCGACCATCCGATTCAAGGTCCCCAAGCTGAAGTACTACAACCTATTTGTGATAGAATAACCTGAGACCAAGCGATCGGATGCATTCTCGATCGAGGTCCCTGCACAGGAGGAAACCATGAAGAGGACAGCCTGTTTATTACTGACCGCAGCTCTCCTGGCAGGCTGCGGATCCCCGCCGAAGGAAGTGGAAAGATCCACTGAGAGCGGCGTGGAGGTAGTGCAGAACCACATGAAGCCTTACCAACTTGAGGGAGAGCCCTCCTCGCTCCGGCTCGAACGGCTTTTTTCTATAGATCCGGAGAACCCGGCCACCGGGGACGCCGGGCTGCTGGATATCGAGGACTTCGATGTGGATGCCCGAGGGAACATCTTCATCATCCGCTGGCAGAGCAAGGAAGATTTCATCTTCAAGTTTGATGCCCGCGGTGAGTTTCTCAATTCTTTTGCGCCGCGGGGTGAGGAGCCCGGCCAATTCCTGTTCGGCGGCACGGTCCAGGTCTGGGGGGACAGCACTCTCATGGCCAAAGATCCCGGCCTGACCCAATTTCAGTTGTTTTCTCTCGAGGGTGAGTTCATCCGGGAGATGGAAACCCAGGAACGCTTCGAGATCGATCGGATGCTGCAGAGCGGAGACTTCCTGATCCACTGGCAGGATGAGGACATAGCCGAAAAAAAACGGGTGGATCACATCGGCCTGGCCAATGTCCTGTACCAGCGGTCCGCCGAGATCGATGCGTTTGCCTGGTCTCCCATCGAGGTCGCGGTCCGGTTCCTCGCACCCAGGGGGGATCTGGTATACGCGGCATCCGGGGACTCCATTTTCGTGGGTCACCCGGAACGGGATTATGAGATCCGGGTCTATACTCTGGAGGGCAATCTTGTGCGCAAGATCCGCAAAGTCTATGAACCAGTGAAGGTCTCGTCAGAATACCGAGCGTCCATTCTCGACCAGTACCCAGAGGACAGCCAGGCACGGCAGAGGATCGCCTTTCGTGAATCGTGGCCTCCCTGCCGCTATCTCATCACAGATGATGAAGGGCGCCTCTATGTCATGACATCCGAGGAGGGTCCGAATCCGAATGAGGCTGTATACGACGTCTTCAACTCCGAGGGGATCTTCATAGCCCAGGCCAGCTTCGGCAATCGGAGGGCACAGGGGGCCCTCACCGCCAAGGTCAAGGGAGGGCGCCTCTACTGCTTGGCTGAGAAGGGAGGCGGCCGCAGGGAACTCGTCGTCTACACGATGACCTGGAACTAATTCTGGCACGCCCAATCCCCATCACATCCCTGCCGGCTACTCGGATCGCAGCTCATCCACGGGTTTTTTGAAGGCGGCCTTCAACGACTGGTAGCTGATCGTAAGAAACGCCGCGGCCAGGGAAGGGCTCAGCCTTTTGGCGACCGCTGAAAAATTCTGCAGGGCCGTGGCCGGAACATTGGCGCCCAGCTTCGGGATCAGATCGGAAGCCAGTTCCTTCGCCCTCTCGACATCATTGATCTCTGCAAGGTATTTGATCAAGGTGAGCTGATACATCGGGCCCAGGGAGGCTCCCGGCATCCTCTGCCGGAGGTCCACGAAATGTGCGAGTGCAGAATCAAGCTGATCCTGTCTGATTTCTTTTTCGATCATCCGGATGAAAAAATGCGAGGCCTCATCGGGCTGTCCCATCTCATGCCCGAATTCCCAGAGCGTCTCCACAACCTCACGGTTCCCGGGATTCTTTTGAGCCTCCTCCAGCAGGACATCATAAGCATTGCGCAGCATGCCCATATTCTTCTGCCGGATGGCATGGGCGACGATGTCGAAACCGCCTTCCCCCTCCAGGAGCTTGGCCTGAAGCCGGGGATTGATGAGGCGTTCCTCGATCTTGAAGAAATTTATGGCAAGGGCGATGGTCATGCCCAGGACAAATCCCCAGACGTGGGCCCAATGGGCCACACCGCCACCGGATCCAGGATTGAGAGAATCCATGATCCGGGCATTGAAGAGCTCGAGGCCCAGCCACAGGGGAAGCATGAGCCAGGCAGGAGCCTGAAAGGTCCCCCTGAATAGGATGAAAACCCAGTAGAAGAAGTTGATCTTGATCTTCCAGTACTTGATGAGGAAGGCGCCCATAACCCCGGCGATGGCGCCAGAGGCCCCGACCAGGGGTCCGGTCGATTCGGGGTAGTGGACGCCGAATGCCACGGCCGACAGCATTCCCACGCCCAGATAGAAGGCGGCGAAGACAGGCCTCCCCCACAGGTCTTCGATGAAGGGGCCGGTCAGATACAGGAAGAGCAGGTTCCCCAGCAGGTGGAACCATCCCCCGTGCATAAACATATAGGTGAAGACGGTGAGCAGCGAGGGCTTGGCCGGGATGTAGCCCCATTTCCTGTAGGGCGTGTCATTCAAGGCGCCGAGGGAGGTCTGGGCCAATGCATCGAGATGCTGCTGTTCCTCTTCCCGAACCCGTGCACTGGGGCGTGAGGTCGTGGTGCTGTAGTAGCTCAGGAGCTGGTCCACCTTCTCTTCATCTACGCCATTGAATAGGATATCCCTCAACTCAGGATCGAATTCCAGGTAGGGATGGCTTACATAATAGGTGACGAACTCCTGCGCCACGGGCTCGAGCTCGGCGTTCGCGCCCTTGATGGCGATCCAGGTGAATAGCTGCACCACAAAACAGATGGCCAGGATGGCAAACGTGACCCACGGCAAGCGGCGCACCGTATCCTGTTCATGCCCTATAGGTATAAGGATCATGGCAAATTCTCCCTGTACACCAATTGTCTTTCAGGGACGGGATCCCGTCCATCGCCTTTGGGGATGATTCAGGAGGTTAGATCGAGAGCATCTTTCAGGGCGTCCGGGGTGAAAACCGGCTGTTGGCAGGTATAATCCTGGCATACGTAGGCCGCGGCCTTCCCGTCGACCGGAAGGCGGTCCTTCAAGAGCGGGATCCTCTGGGCCAGGTCGTGTGCGCCGTCCTGATCGGGATCGAGGAAGGCGATGGTCCGATTGGGTAGGAACAGGCTGTGGAGTGTCCGCACCAGGTCCTGGGTGTCCTCCGCTCCCCGCCGGCCGACGATCGCGATCTCTTGGACCTGTGAGTGCCACATGTCGACACAGGAAAGCAGCGAGAGGTAGCCCGTCGGGGCACGCCGCATGGTGCCCAGGTTCGCCTTGAGCGTCAGCTCTACCATCTCCATGTATCTCGGCTCACCCAGCAGCCGCCCCAGCCGGAGCAGGCACTTCACAGCGATGGCCAGGGGTGAGGGGATCGCGCCATCCTGTGGGGATTTCATGCGGACGATCAGGTTTTCATGCAGCGGCCCGGTATTGAAGAATCCGGACGCCGCCGGATCCCAAAACAGATCGATCATCTCCCTTGCCAGGTCTTCTGCTGCTTGGATCCAGGCAGGATCGAAGCCGGATTCATAGAGGTCGAGCAGGGACTGGCACACATAGGAGTAGTCCTCGAGGTAGGCCGGCAGCTGGGCGCGGTTGTCACGAAAGGTGCGCAGCAGGTGTCCTTCGCCAGTGCGCATCCTCTCGAGGAGAAAGGCGGCGGCCCGGTTGGCTGCAGTCAGGTATTCCTCTTCGCCCAGGACCTGATAGCCGCGGGCGAAGGCCGATATCATCAGGCCGTTCCAGGAGGCGATGATCTTGTCGTCCAGCCCAGGACGGCTCCGTTGGCCCCGGATGGTGGTCAATTGTTCCCGCATGGAAGAAAGCCGATCTTCCAGCTCTTCCCGTCCCAGCCCCAGTTCCCGGGCGATCACGGCGGAGCCGGCCCGCAGGTGCAGGATATTGAGGCCCTCGTGGTAGGGTTCGGGAGAGGTGAAGTTCCCTCCCTTTTTAATTCCATACCGCGCGGCAAAGATACGCAGGTCCTCGCTGCCCAGAACTGCCTCCAGCTGGGCATGGTCCCATAGATAGAACACTCCCTCCCTGCCCTCGCTGTCTGCGTCTTCTGAGGAGTGGATGCCCCCAGAAGGATCGGTCATCTCGTTCATCTCGTAGGAAAAGACCTCACAGGCAATACGCGCATAAAGGGGATCGGATGTGACCTGGTAGGCATCAAGATAGGCGGCGGCCAGCTGGGCATTGTCATACAGCATCTTCTCGAAATGCGGCACAAGCCACATGACATCTGTCGAGTAGCGGTGAAAGCCCCCTGCGAGATGGTCGTAGAGGCCGCCGGCATGCATGTGGTCCAGAGTGGAAACAGCCATCCCGAGGGAAGACTCTTCTCCCGTCAAGGAAAAATCACGCAGGAGCGTCGCAACGGCTGTGGAAGGAGGAAATTTAGGGGCCGCCCCAAATCCTCCCCAGCGCTCGTCAAACGAGGCTCCCAACTCGCTGATCGCGGCCGCTACCAGCGACCGATCCAATTCCCTGCCCGCTGCCGCCTCATCGCTCCCGGAGGCGCGATCGACAAGGATGTTATGCAGGGCCTCGGCATTCTGGAGCAGTTTTGCCCGTTCTTCCCTGTCTTCCCAGAGCTGGGCGATCCGGCCGATGAGCCGCTTGAAACCGATCCGACCCCATTTGTCTTCGGGGGGGAAATAGGTACCGCCCATGAAGGGCTTCAGATCGGGTGCCAGGAACACCGTCATGGGCCAGCCTCCCGCCCCTGAGAGGGCCACTACGGCCGTCATGTAAATATCGTCCAGGTCCGGTCGTTCTTCGCGATCGACCTTGATGGACACAAAATGCCGGTTGAGGACCTCGGCGACCTCCGGATTTTCAAAGGACTCGTGCTCCATGACGTGGCACCAGTGGCAGGCCGCATAACCAATGGAGAGGAAGATGGGCTTGTCCTCGTTCTTGGCTTTGTCCAGGGCTTCCTGTCCCCAGGGATACCAGTCCACGGGATTATGCGCATGCTGAAGTAGATAGGGGCTGGTCTCACCGATCAGCTTGTTGGTTGGGCTTTTCATTTATCCAGTCCTTCTCGATTATCTGTGAAGAGGCCTCTTGGGGCGAGGACCTGACCTAAGGAGTCTTCAGGAATCCCAGGACAAGCCGGTTCACCAGCTCGGACTGGAGCACGGTGAGGTCATGGCCGCATCCCGGCAGGATCGCTGTCTGGATCTGAGGTGCGACACCGGCAAGCCGCCCCACGGCCTTGTCTGCGGGATAGAGCCTCTCGTTCTCTCCGACCAGGAACAGGGCGGGAACCCGCAGGCTCCGCCACTCTTCATCCGTGAGCACCGTAGGGTTGACCATGGGCTTGGGCTTGAAGCACTGGGATGCGATGATGCCGGAATCGGTCTCCTCGTCCAGGAGGGCCCGCCCAGACTCTCCGGACGCCGCCAGGTCCGGAAGCATCCAGTCCATGAAGTTGTGCATGAAAATCGGATGAGGGATCATGCAGAGGGCTGCCCCCGATCCCGTGAAGGAGCAAGATGGGTGGGGCCCCTTCTGGCCCGCTGATGCGCAGGAATGTCCGGCCGAATGAGGTCTCGACCATTCGAGTCTCCGAAACGACCGGCCATCGCTCCGCCTTCCGGTCATAATCTTCCAGGAAGCGCATCTTAGCTCGATTCGACCGGAAGGGATGGGAACCTGAAAAATCTGTGTACACTTGACGCCGTGCGTACCTGAAGGCCTGGCCCACCGAATGCGTCTTGAGGACAAGGAAGATCAAAGCCAGCGAGATCAGGCTCAGGAGGGCGGCCCCCCAAGGCTTTCGTTGTTTCTGCACCGGATGATCCACCCATCCATTATCTCTGAGTTTCGAAAATATTTCTATGGATGAATGGAATACTTTCCGAGTATACGCCCGATTACGCGCGGCGCACGATGGAGGGGATCTCTTTTTCGATTTCCAGGATGTGGCTTATCAGGGCCAAAGTAGTTTCGGGGAGGTCGTGCAGGAACTCCACCCCCACTTCGAAGAGGTCGTCGGAGTCATCCAGACTCTTGACCCATCTTACCTGACCGTCGAGATGGACCTCCTGCCTCGTCTTGGACAAGGTGAGGTTAACCTTGAAAAACGTATCGATGGGGAAGAACCAGTCGGTCACGATCCTCGCGCCGCCCACGGATATATCTCTGGTCAAGGCATAGATCTCGGTCACGCCGATAGATTCGCCCAGGCTGGTGACATACTCGATAACCACTTTGTTTTCTTCGCTTTCGCGGCTGTCTTTTCTTCTGTCTGGCATCGAAAATCCTCTCTATATAGGCCGACCTGTGCTTATCTTCATTCGCCCGTATGATGGACCAGTCCGGGCTGCCCGTAAATAGCCTTTAGGGATGATTGGGGAGATGATATTTCCGTACAGGCCTGCTATAGTTCTTCTATGGAAAAACCCGCCCTCCGAAAGGTGCTGGGCATTTCCGACGGGGTCGCCATCCTGATCGGCATCATGATCGGCGCCGGCATCTATTCCACACCCCAGATCATCGCAGGCTACCTGGGTTCTTTCCAGGAGATCATTTTGCTCTGGCTCCTGGGCGGGGCCTTCGTTTTGATCAGCGCGCTGATCTACGCGGAACTGGGATCGCGGATGCCCGAGACCGGCGGGGAATACAACTACATCACACGCTGCTTCGGGCCTCACGCCGGATTCCTGTTCGGCTGGTCCCAGCTGTTTATCATCCGGACCAGCGCAGCCGCGGGGCTGGCCCTGATCATAGTAGACTATCTGGGCTATTTCATCGAAATGGACAAGACCGTCCAGATCCTGGCGGCACTGGCCGTCATCTTCCTGTTCGGTCTCCTGAACTACATTGGGATCCAGAGGGCCAGCCTTTACCAGAAGTTTTCCACGGTGATCAAGGTGGGAGGCCTTCTGGCCATCGTGGCTTTCGGCATCGTGATGAGCGGAGGACACGAGAACCTTGTCTCCACTCAGGCGGCACCTGAAGGAAACCTGGGGCCCGTGGGCGGTGTCATAGCCGCGCTGATGCTGATCATCTTTTCTCACACGGGGTGGGAACGTCTCGGGTATTCGGCAGGAGAGATGAAAGATCCCAAGCGCGTCATCCCCAGGAGCCTCATTTTCGGGATCGGCATCGTGGTCCTGCTGTATGTACTGACCAACTGGACCTATCACAAGACCTTGGGCATGGAAGGGATGAGAGGGAGCACCATCGTCGCTTCCGACGTCCTGACCATACTGATCGGCCCCATCGGTGCTTCGCTCATCGCCATCCTGGTCATGATCTCAGCATCCGGCAGCATCAACGGCACCATCATGACCGCGACCCGGGCCTACTATGCCATGGCCCATGACGGACTCTTCTTCAAATGGATGGACTTCATCCATCCCCGCTTCCGGACGCCATCGCGGGCGATCGCAGCGCACTGCCTGTGGGCCGGAGTGATCCTCGTGTTTCGAGGAACGTTCGAGACCATCGTCACCGGGCTGGTCTTCGCCATACTGATTTTCTACGGCCTGTCCACCCTGGCTCTCTTCAAGATGCGCCAACAGGGCATCGGCGGCCCCGACATCTTCAGGGTTCCACTCTACCCGATCCTGCCCCTGCTCTCGCTCTTGATGATCCTCGCCCTGATCGTCCTCAGGGCGGTCTTCGAATGGGAGCAATCGCTCGTGGACCTGGCGATCATCGCCACGGGGATCCCCTTCGCCTTTTACTGGAACCGGAAAAAGGGCAAAGCTATCAAAAGGGACGAGGAGGGAGAACAGGCATGATCCGGTCTCTAAACGGCGATCAGGCCATGGCACACGGGGCCCTGTCCAGCGGAATCAAACTCGTGACCAGCTATCCCGGTGTGGGCAGGGATGCCAGGGGGAAGAAAGCACGGGCCCTGGATATCGGAGAGATCGCCCGTGCCTGCGGCATCGAATCCTAGAAGTCTCCCCCCTTCATTGACCCTGAAACTGCGCTGTGGTATAAACTCGGCAGGATGACAGCTGAGGGGAAAGCCGCTCCAGGCAGCGCTTCCACTGACCCATGGGCAGCCCGCATATGGCAGGCGTATTTATGGGTGCCCTGCCTCGCCCTGATGCTGCTTGCGCCCTGGCCTGTGATCAAGGCCCTGGCCGGGATGGCGTTCTTGCTCTCATTGAGGATACGCGCCCTGAGCCGTCACCAGGGGATGGGCCTGCTCACCTTCGTTTTCTGCCTGGCCTACATCTTCTCCCCCTATGGACTGGTGGTAGTTTCCTCAGATACCATGCCCCTCGTCAGGTCTCTGGGGAGGGCCCCGACCTTCTTTCTGATTAACATGGTACTGTTGGCGCTGGCCCTGTTCTGGGCATGGCTTGCGGCGGGTGAGGTACCCGTGAGTACTTTGCCCAAACAGAAACAACGCCTCCTGGTTTCGCTCTCGCCGCTGCTCCTGGCGTTGATGGTGGCAGCCTTCAATTTTTTCCCGCTGCGCGGCGAGGTCCCAATCCAGGGAGATGAGGGATGGCACATCTGGCGGGCCCGGATCCTCCGGGACATCATCAGCCCCGCTTTCCGGGGTGCTAACCTGGCGATCACAATCGGGTTTGTTCTGCTCGGGGTTGCCTTCTGGTATGCCGCAAAACACCTCTCCCTTCCCATCAAGGCCGGGGTGGTCTGTACCCTGGGAATGGCAGCCGGCTTTTTACCGGGTTTCTTGAACATGCCACACAGAGATTTTGTGCTGGTGCGCTACCCCTTTATCTCAGTCTGGCTGCACCAGGCCGGCCTCATATGGGATTCCACTGTTTTCCGGGAGGGGGTCTACCGGCTAATGCCCCTGCTTGCGGTTTTTGCCATGGCCTGGTTCGCCGTGTGGGCGCTACAGAAAAACGGCATCCAGGCAGCGGCTCTGGGCTTCGGGCTGGCATTTGCTCTGACTCCAGTCCTCTATTACCATGCCACGATCCTCTATCTCGAGCTTCCCGCACTCGCCCTTCTGCTGGTCTCCCTGTATTACCTCAATACCCTCCTGACAGCGGATTTCAGATCAGTACGCGGCTGTCCGGGCTGGTATGCCCTGCTGGCCGCGGGATTTTTCAAGGAAACCCTTGTCTTTTTCATCTTCGGGATAATCGGCCTACGCCTTGCATTTCGGCTCGTCCCACAGCTCAAACCCGGACGGTTGAAGCTCAAGGTGATCCTGGAGGAGGCGGCGGCGGTATTCTGCATGGCGCTGCCGCTGGGCATCTATGTCGTCTTCCGGGCATCTTTTATCCAGGCCCGGGGATACCACCCGTCCCTGAGCAACCTCTTTGACTGGGAGCTATATGTGGTCGCGGCCCAAGCGCTCTTCACTCAATTCGGGGGAATCCTGGTCCTGGCCATCGGAGGGCTGATCGTGGGCCTGTGGGCCCGCAGGGCGCGCTTCGTGCTGCCGGTCCTTGCCCTGTTCCTGATTCATGTCTTCTTCCATTTCCTGGACCGGAGGGTCTATATAGGGCTGGCCCGCTTCAACCTCTTCCTCTTTGCGCCCCTAGCCGTCTTGGCATTCGAGCTTATAGTATGGCTCAAGCGGAAAAAACCGATGCTGCTCCCGGTCACGGTCGTGTTCTGCCTGGCACTGAACCTTTCGCTTTCGCCGCTCTCCCTTTCCGGCGACAAGAAGCCCGGATGGGGGGTGCCCCTACCAAGCAACGCCCGAGAGTACACCTATCCCTACGGGCAGATGATCGACTGGTTGAAATCCAATCGCCCCAACTGGCCGGTCCTCTTTGCTTGCAGTATTACACGCCATTTAACGCTGGACTGGTATTTTGAGAAGGCCGGCTACCGGCCGGGATCTCTGATCGTGGCACCGAGCTCCCCTTACATGGGCCTGGGATTCCACTACCCTCGTATTGTTTTCCCGGGATATCTCGCGATCCGGACTCCATCCAGGTCGGCAGCCACGGCCGAGCTTCACCATGCCATGAAGCTGGCCCGTCAATTGGGATACCCCCTGGTTTTGTATCACCGGCCGGAGGGAGCGACAGATATCGACCCGAAAGAGCAGAAGATAGCGAGATACAGTGCTGTCAAGGCCGTCACGAACAGCTACTTGAGCCTGGTCCTGTACCAGACCATATCACTTCCCAAGTGGTTTTTTCCCTACCGGGCCGCCGTGGAATGGCTCAAGGCCGAGCAGCATGGCCAGCCCATCCTCATCGGTGGGACGTTTGGAAGAACCCGCCTCGAGAGGTATTTCGGCCAGGCGGGATACCGACCCAGGAGGAGGGCCTTCATCCTTCAAACCCTGGAATCCTATCAAGAAGAGCTCAAGGCTGCGATCACACAGGCACGCAAGATCGGTTTTCCTCTGGTGCTTTTCCACAGGATCGGCTCAGAGGGAGGGATCCCGGAAGGGGAACGGCAGGTGGATGGCTATGAGGCCGTGAAAATATTCGAAAATACTTTCCATCAAACCGGATTAGTGGTATACAAATCGCTGGACCGGTTGGAGACGTTCCCTTCACCGACGAAGAAATAGGTTTGGCCGATTCAAAGGGAGCGTCGGAAAACAAAATGTTATGGACCTCACATAGCTGCCCAGCGCAGATGGCAAGCGAGAAAAGGTGTAGGGAAAAGAATAATGGATAAGGCCGAGAAGATCCAATATTTCGACACCATGGCTCTCCAGAGGGACAAGTGGAAGAAGCGCAACAGGTACTACTACGCTCAGTTGGAAAGGCTCCTGAAATTCATCATCCCACCTCAGCGATCGGTCCTCGAGGTCGGGTGCGGATCCGGGGATTTCCTGGCTAAACTGGACCCGTCCAGAGGTGTGGGGATCGATTTCAGCACTGAGATGATCAAACTGGCCCGGGAAAAGTACCCGGACCTCACCTACCAGCGAGACGACGTCGAGGACCTGGCTCTATCCGAGAAGTTCGACTACATCATCCTGTCGGATATCATCGGGCATCTGTACGATGTGTATCAGGCTTTCCGAGAACTGCGGAAGGTCACCCAGCCCGAATCCCGGATCATCATCACCCACTACAATTTCCTCTGGGAGCCGGCCCTCAAACTGGGAGAAAAGCTCGGGCTCAAGATGAAGGAAGGCCACCAGAACTGGCTGTCCCTGCCGGACATCGAGAACCTCCTGGACCTGAACGGATTCGAGGTCATCAAGAGAGATCACCGGCTTCTGTTCCCCAAATACATCCCTCTTATCTCTACATTCCTTAACAAATACATCGCCAAACTCCCTCTGATCAAGAAACTCTGTCTGGTGCAGTACCTGGTTGCCCGGCCCTCCGGAACCGACGAAACGAAGCCAACCCCTCAGTACAGCTGCACGATCCTTGTGCCCTGCAAGAATGAAAAGGGAAACATAGAAGGCGCCGTCACGCGGACACCCGAGATGGGATCGGGACAGGAGATCATTTTCGTGGATGGGTCTTCCACCGACGGGACCGTGGAAAAGATCGAGGAGATGATCGAGAAGTACCGCGGAGAGAAGGACATCAAGCTGATCCACCAGGGAGATGCCAAGGGCAAAGGTGATGCCGTGCGCAAGGGATTCGCCGCAGCTCAAAAAGATATCCTGATGATACTGGACTCGGACCTCACAGTCCCACCCGAAGACCTGCCCAAATTCTACCAGGCCCTCACCGAGGGCCGGGGTGAATTCATCAACGGAACTCGTCTGGTCTATCCCATGGAAAAGCAGGCCATGCGGACGCTTAACATCATGGGCAACAAGGTCTTCAGCTGGATCTTCACCTGGCTCCTGGGGCAGAGGATCAAGGACACACTCTGTGGGACCAAGGTCCTGTTCAGGGAGGACTATCTCCGCATCGCTGCCGGACGGAGCTATTTCGGCGATTTTGATCCCTTCGGAGACTTCGACCTGCTCTTCGGCGCAACCAAGCTGAACCTGAAGATCGTAGAGGTCCCGATCCGCTATCGGGCCCGTGTCTACGGAGACATCAAGATCGACAGATTCCGGCACGGCTGGCTGCTGCTGAAGATGTGTGTTGTGGCTCTCAGAAAGCTGAAGCTATCCTGAGCCGCCACCCATTGACCCCACCCCTGTCCTGTGTTACAAACAGGAACAATCGATCGATGAACACACCCTCGACCTCAAGACCGCATTTTCCTCCACAGAGGTCGCCCCTTTTCCTGGCTCTGCTGATGCTTCTCGGCTGGCTCGGCATCGTGTTCGTGTGCTATCCGGGCCTCTTCCTGGATTTTTCCTCCCAGGTCCCATTCGGCGATCACGGCGATGTCCGGAACATCCTCAGCATCATCCAGTATTCGCTTCACACTCCTCTTTCCCAGATCTACCACCTGCCCTTCCTGTATCCGGAATCCTATGTGATGGCGCGAACGCACCCACTTTTCGGGATCTCCCTCTTCTACAAGGGTTTCCAGATCCTGGGATTCAACCTGGAGCAGAGCACCAACCTGTATGTCATCCTCGCCCTCCTGCTGGGGGCCTGGGGATGTTATCTGCTCATCCGGGAATTCGTGCGGGATCGAACCTTGGCCTGGGTTTTTTCGGTCCTCTTCATCGTCTACGGCCGGAACACGACCTTTTTCCATTGGCTGAACTTCCTCTCTCATTTCTATTTCCCCTTCGTTTTCTATTTTTTTCTCCGCTATGTGAAGACACGTGAGCGCAGGCACCTCGCCGCCCTTTCCGCCCTGGCCTTCCTTCAGTTCCTGGCTTCGGTCTACTATGGTGTTCAGCTCTGGGTCTTCCTGCTCCCCGCTATGGTGGTCTCGGCCCTCCTGTTGAGGATGATCCCTCCGAAGGACACGGGTAGGATCGCCCTGGGGCTGGGGATCGCGTTCCTGCTGATCCTGGCGATCTTTCTGCCGTTTACGGATGTCACACAGCCCACTATTGAACAGGGCATCGCGCCGAGGGTCCTGACCCCCGCGGACCTCTTTACCAACAACAAACTCCTGAGCGCCGTTCTCCCCCAGCCCGAGCCGGAGGCCTCCCAGTTCTTTCCCGGATATGCAGTCCTGCTGTGTGTGTTGTTTTTCATCGCCACCCTCCCGCCCGGAACCGACAAAACGTATCTCCGGTTCGGCATCCTGGCTGCCGGTTTCTTCCTGCTGACCTACCTTGCTTTCAGGAATCTTTTCCTGCTCGAGCTGGTCTTCCTGCTCTTCCTCTGCGTGATCCTGGTGCTGATCGTACGGGGATGGAAACAATTGGATCCCGGAGGACGCCTGCTGGTGATCGTGTTCTGCTTCTATCTGGTCCTGCTGCTCAATTTTTCCCGTCTACCAGTGCTGGGTTCCCTGTCCGTGTTCACTTCCCTGAGCACTGTGCTGCCATTCGGAGGCCTCAAGGCCATGGCGCGGGTCTATCCCTTGGGCCTGCCTCTGCTCATCGTGCTGGCCGCTCTGGGAGGAAAACGGATCCTGGCATCGTTCAAGGGAGCCTCTCCAAGGAAAACGGCAGTGTTTGCATCCATCGTCCTGCTGCTGATGGTGGCCGAAAACTTTCCCCTCCGCCATCCCCTCCTGGGTTCTCCGATCATGCGGGAGCTGCCTACACGGGATGCCTCAACTTATCAGAAACTTCCCCTCGCGCAGAGCAGGGTCGTCCTCGAGATCCCTCATTACTTCGGGCTCCAAGTCAACAAGAACACGCTCTATACCCTCAACTGGAGCCAGCACCGCAATCCCCTTATCAACGGAAAGGTCTCTGTCGAGCCGGAGAGTTACGCCTTCGACCTGAGAAACCTGCTTGGCACCTTTCAGAGAAATTTCCCCAAGCAGCGGATGTTGATCGATCTGATCCAGAAGTATTCGGTCACACACATCCTCGTGCACTGGGATCTGCTGCGGAAATACCAGAAAGATCCAGATGCCCGCGCTATCGTGCGGCCCCGTTTCGATTCCCTCAAACGGTATGTCCGGGTGCTCCACGACAACGAGGAGAGCACGTTGTTCCGGATTCAGGAGTTTTTCCCTGTCCAGAGGATCATCAGGACCTATGCTTCGTACCACCTGCGGAACAACCTGCTCGAGGTCTCCCTGAAGGATGCCTATTCGGGCCGGATCCGTGTCACGTTCAACGGGCGGTTGATCGACCTGCGCACGCTCGATCAGGACACCTTTTCCCTCGACCTGCGCAGACAGAGCCTGCACACTCCGGGGAACCGGGTGGAGATCTCCTTCGAGGCCCCCATTCGCCTGGAAGATATCCGTTTGGCCCCTATCCAGGGGAGCTCATCAAACCGGGGCGACTCCCGATAGCAGCGGCCCACCACCTCGCACGAGGCATGCAAAACATTTGCTTCCTGGCCCCAAAATCCATACAATCGGACGATAGTGAACGTCTCTGCCCTCATCGAATCCCTGCGCCCCAGACAGTGGCACAAGAACCTCTTCATCTTCGCACCCCTGATCTTCTCTCAGAGTGTTACTGACTGGCCCTTGCTGCAGAGATCTCTGCTGGCTTTCGCGGCCTTCTGCCTGCTGACTGGTGCGGTCTACGTCTTCAATGACCTGCATGACCTGGAGGAGGACCGGCACCACCCCCTCAAGTCTCAGCGTCCTCTGGCCTCGGGCCGATTGGGAAAGCCGCAGGCCTGGGTCGCCTTTTCCCTGCTCAGCATCGGGAGCCTGGCACTCGCCTATGCCCTCTCACCCAAATATTTTGCTGCCGCCCTGGTGTATTACGTTTTGCAGCTTGCCTATTCCCTCGGCCTCAAACACATCGTTATCCTCGAGCTGTTCATCATCGCCTCCGGCTTCCTGCTGCGTGTCATATCCGGCGGCCTGGTCATCGAGGTCTCGCTCTCGCCCTGGCTCCTGATCTGCACATTCCTCCTGGCGCTGTTCCTGGCCATGGGCAAGCGGCGGCACGAGCTGGTCCTGCTGGAGGACGAGGCCCAGGCCCACCGCCCCATCCTAAAGGAGTATTCCCCCCTGCTCCTCGACCAGATGATCTCCGTGGTGACCGCCTCCACCGTGGTCGCCTACTGCCTGTACACCATCTCGGACGAGACGGTGGCCAAGTTCGGGACCACCAACCTGATCTTCACCGTCCCCTTCGTCATATACGGCATCTTCCGATATCTCTATCTCGTGCACCAGAAGAACCTGGGAGGCAGCCCGGAGGCGCTCATCCTCAAAGACAAGCCCCTGCTGCTGGCCCTGGTCCTGTGGATCGCGGTATCCGCCATAATCCTGTACGCCTGAGGGAAGACCATGAGTTTATCCAAAGTCGCAGTCCTGAAAACCAAACCCGAGACCGTGGTCGAGGACTATCGGAAGCTCCTCCACCTGGCTGAATACGGGGAATACATCCCCCGGGACCAGGAGACACTTCTCAAACTCAACCTGTCCTGGACAAAATATTTTCCCGCCTGTTCCAGCGAACCCTGGCAGGTTGAAGGCCTGGTCAAGACGCTGATCGACGACGGATACGCACCGGAGCGCCTGTTTCCAGTGGAGAACAAGACCGTGGTGACCGACCCGGTCAAGGGAGCACGGAACAACAAGTGGGCCCCCATCCTCGAACGAAACAACCTGAGATATTATCCCCTGCCCGAGGTGGAATGGATCACCTACACATTTAAAGAACCGCTCCTCAAGCTCAACGAGATCTTCCCCGAAGGGATCGAGATCCCCAAAATGTATGTCGGCAAGAACGTGATCCACCTACCCACGGTCAAGACTCACGGGCACTCCACGACCACGGGTGCGGTTAAGAACGCCTTCGGCGGGCTCCTGAAGGAGGTCCGCCACTACGCTCACAAATACATGCACGAAGTACTTGTGGATCTGATGATCATGCAGAAGGAGCTCCATCCCGGGATCTTTGCGGTGATGGACGGAACGGTGTGCGGGGACGGCGCAGGGCCCCGGACCATGATCCCCCGGATAAAGAACCTGATCCTGGCCAGCGGCGACTCCGTGGCCGTGGATTCCGTGGCCGCCCGCTTGATGGGCTTCGATCCCATGAGCATCCCCTACATCCGGATGTGTCACGAGCGCGGATTGGGTACGGGCGATCCCCGGGAGATCGAGATTGTGGGCGAGGATATCGCCGGGATCGATTTCGGCTTCAAGACCACGAAAAGCCTCGTCATCTGGGGAGATCAACTGCTGCGCCGAGGGCCGCTGCGGTTCCTGGAACGGCTCCTGCTACATTCGCCCCTGGTGGTATGGGCCCCGCTGGCCAGCAACGTCTATCACGACCTCCTCTGGTATCCCACGATCGGGCGCAAACGCATCAAACAGTTCTCCCGCACCGACTGGGGAAAACTGTGGGAGAAATACTAGTCGGATCCGGCCAATTGCTGGCTAATCTTCCTTCAGGCTCATCACGATCACTTCATAGCCTTCCCGATATGGTGGATCGACAAAAAGGTCCATGAACTTGAGCAGCTGGTCCTGATAGATCTGGCTCTTCTCGTTGCACACGGCATCGTCTTCGCTCTCCCAAATGCTGACACAGATGTTCTTCCCTGTCTCGCGGTCACTTATGAAATACGCCGCGTTGAAGCCTTTCTGTGATTTAAAGGCCGGCACAACACTTTCCTTGAACAGCTGTGCGGCCTCATCGATCTTTTGGAGTTCCGTCTGGATGATGGTGAAACGCGCAAACATGTCATCTGCCTCCATTAATGGCTGTCTATCCCTGTGCTGAATACTAGACTAATGATTCAAAAAGGGTGTGTCAAATCTCCTTTTGGTCACCTCTTCCCGAGCTCTCCCGCGATGGCCTCCGCCATGTTGGTGGTCAGCTCTTCCACATACTGTCGTGCGGCCTCGGCGTCAAAGGCGGCCGGATCCCCGGCATAGCCGAGCGGGGTCACGGACTTCATGTCCCTGATCCATCTCCCGGCATCCTCCCAAGACAGCCGGGTTGGCTCCAGGGTGCGGGCCAGCTCCACATCCACCAGTCCCGGCAGATAGGCGGCCACGATCCCTGTCTCGAGCCAGCCGGCGTGGACATCCATGTACTTAGGGGGAGCAGCCTCGAGGGAGGTGGCCCCGAAGAACAGGATGTGCGGCTCTTTTCCGGTGAGGGAGGTACATGCGGCCCTGGCTTCAGATAAGAGGAAGTGGATCTCCATGCCCAGGCCCTCACGGGTCTTTTTTATCGTCTCGATGATCACCGCGTTGTGGGCACCGTCTCCATGGCTGTTGATGGTGAAGACCCGGTCGAAGCCCCAACTTTTCAGAGACTCGAAGGTGTCATGCAGCACAGACTCAAGGGTGCCATCCTGGACAGTGAAGGTGCCGGGAAAGACATGGGAGGAGCGGTTTATCCCCCAGTAAAAGGGAGGCGCGGTGACGGTGGAAACACCGAGCGCCTCCAGCTTGCGCCGTGTCAGCTTGCACCACAGCGATCCCAGATACGAATCGATGCCGCATACCATGTGCGGGCCGTGTTCCTCGATGACCGCCGTGTTCAGCAGGACTATGGCTCCCTCCTCGACCGCCTTCTCGATCTCCTGCCATGTCATGTCTACCATTGTCTCGTTGAAGATGGAATAACCCCCCGATGTCAATGACTCCGGATCCGTGAATTCCATCTGAACAGCGGGCTGCAGCACAGCTGCCGGCTCATGATCCGCTGCAGACTCCTGCACTTCGGACGGCTGCTGAGAGCATGAGGCAATCCCCACTAGGATCAAACATAGAACAACGGCCTTGATGTTCACTGATCTCATTCTACCCCCTCGCTCTGTTAGACTCTGCACTTCGATCCATAGCCTGAATAATTACTCTATCATATTCCCTAGCGATAATACTCGCTCCGGCGGGGAATTATTCAACACTCTGCATGCTCTGATGGATCGTCGAGGAAGCGCATGCATGGAGGCCGGAAGCTGTGAGCAGGCCTTTACTTTCGCTGGTGTTTCTGGAATATTGGAGCCGGGAAAAACATGGCCAAAGCCTCTCGAGAATTTCAGGTCTTTGCCAAACCAGCAGGGGCCTCCTGCAACCTCGGCTGCCTCTACTGCTACTATTTGGACAAGGGCACGCTCCTTTCCGATGCCGCGCCTCAGCGCATGCCGCTCGACCTGCTCGAGGCCTACATCGCACAGCACCTCGCCTCCTGCCCAGAGCCCGAGGTGCGCTTTTCCTGGCATGGGGGCGAGCCGACCGTCCTGGGGCTGGATTACTTCCGCACGATCGTAGCGCTGCAGGAGAAGCACCGTCTGCCCGGGCAGACCATCCTCAACGGCATGCAGACCAACGGGAGCCTCCTGGATGACGACTGGGGCCGCTTCCTGGCACAGGAGAGATTTGTCGTGGGCATCAGCATGGACGGCCCTCAGGATATACACGACCGCTTTCGATTGACCAAGGACGGCAAGCCCAGCTTCGAGCGGACGCATCGAGGGTATGAGATCCTGCGTAAGCACAGTGTCGGATGCGACATCCTGTGCGTTGTGAATGCCTACAATGTACAACATCCCCTCGAGGCCTACCGTTTCTTCAGGCAGATCGGGGCCACATACCTGACCTTTCTGCCACTGGTGGATCCTCGTCCGGAGGCCGAGGGTGGGATCGGTCCCTTTACCGTTCCTTCGGAAGCCTGGGGCGAGTTCCTCTGCACCGTCTTCGATGAATGGCTGGAGCACGACATCGGCCGCATCAAGGTTCAGATCTTCGAGGAGGCAGCCAGGTCGGCGTTCGGTCTTGAGCACTCCCTCTGCATCTTCCGGCCGGCCTGCGGAGACATCCCCGTGGTCGAGCACAACGGCGATTTCTACTGCTGCGACCACTTTGTCGATGTACAACACCGACTGGGAAACATCTGCGAGACTCCCCTCGTCGCACTGCTGGAGAGCCCGGAGCAGCGGGCCTTCGGGCAGGCCAAACTCGATACACTACCCCGCTACTGCAGGGAATGCGAGGTCATGGACATGTGCCACGGGGAATGCCCGAAGAACCGTTTTCTCCGGACGCCGGACGGGGAAGCTGGGCTGAATTACCTGTGCGCGGGCTACAGGCGGTTCTTCAACCACTGCCTCCCCTGGGTAATAGAGGTTGGGGCGGAATGGCAGAGACAGGCCCAAACGGCTCAGACCAGTAAGACACCGGCCTTCCGAGAGGGGACACACCGCAGTCCGGGGCGCAACGATCCCTGCCCGTGCGGCAGCGGCGAGAAATACAAAAAATGCTGTGGGAAGTGAGAATACTCGCCTTCGCTGGGGCCGGCAGACTGGGTTGAGCTTGAGAAACCCCGCCTCAGTTTAGGACTTCAGCTTTTCCTTGAAGAACGCGATCGTACGCTTCCAGGCAAGCGTGGACGCCTCCTTGTGGTAGCGTGACCCGGTGTCATTGAAGAAGGCATGGCCGGCCCCCTCGTACATGAAGCTCTTGTATTCGATACCAGCGGCCTCGAGCGCCTTCTCGAAAGCAGGGATGCCGGCATTGATCCGCGCGTCCTCTCCCCCGTAATGGCAGAGCATTGAGGCCTTGATCTTGGGCACGTCCTCGACCGCGGGCTGGCTGCCGTAGAACGGGACCGCTGCCGTGAGGTCCACTGAATTGACGGCGACCTGGTTGGTCATGCCTCCACCCCAACAGAAGCCCATGCAGCCCACCTTTCCCGTGGACTTGGGGTGTGTCTTCAAATACTGGACAGCGGCCACGTAATTCTTTACCGTCGCCTCGCGATCCAGCTCCCGCATTTTAGTTCGCGCCTCATCCACATCATCCGGTGTCCCGCCCAGAGGAGAGCAGGCATCCGGAGCGATGGCGACAAATCCCTCCAGGGCCACACGCCTGGCCACGTCCCGGGTGTGGGGATTCAGGCCCCGGTTTTCGTGGATCACGATCACGGCAGGGAGCTTTGCGGCCTCCTTGGGCATCGCGAAATGGGCCTTCATCAGACCGGTTTCCGCAGGATATTCGATGTCCTCCACCAACAACCGCGGATCGTCTCCCGGCACCATCTGAGCCCGCAGGTAGCTGTTTTCCAGCAGAGGAAGCAAAGTGCAGGCCGCAGCCACACCGCCGGCAAGAGCTGATAATCTCTTTAAGAATGCCCGGCGATCCAGACTTCCACCGGCGTACTCATCGTAAAGGTCCAGTATTTTTTGATCCATGTTCCCTCCTTTATATTCCTGAATTATTAATCGTCTTTCAGATCGGCAAGCCTCTTCTCGGCCACACCCATTTCCTTGATCGTCGAATCCGTCTCCCCCCAGAGGGAGAGAAACTTTTCGTAATATTCGACGGCCCGGGATGCGTCTCCGGTCTTCTCGAGGGCCTGGGCCAGCTGAAAGTGGGCCTGGATCCAGGGAACCATCCCCTCGTAGCTGACCCAGGACATGTCGATCAATTGGGTAGATGTGTCCACGGCCTCATCCCAGCGTTCCGCTCGGGTATAGGCCTTGGCCAGAGCCTCAGTCAAAAACGGATTGTCATAGGCCTGGACCGCTCGGATCTCTTCCAGGGCTTCCAGCGAGGCCTCAGTTTCCCCCCTGGCGGCCAGTATTTCCGCCTCCAGGATGTCGTGCCTCCTCAGGCTGTCCCTGTTGTAGCTTTCGTTCGCGGCGATCCAGGTCTTTATGGCGTCCAGGACACTCTCGGCCTTCTCTATCCCACCAGCATCCACCATGGCGCGCCCCAGGAGGGAGTGCAGCCAGATCCAGCCCCCTGTCAGGGGAACGAGCTCGACGGATCCCTCGAGCAGCTCTAGTGCCGCCTCATCGTTCCCTCGCGCCGTCTCGCCTGTCGCCCACCAGAGCCTGTTGCGGGCGACACTGGCCATGGCATTCAGAGACTCATGGAGGAGAGAGGCCTGTTCGAAGTGCTTGGCCGCAGCATCGAAGCGGCCGCGGCGCAGCTCCAGCTGTCCAAGGGACCGGTAGGCGCTCCCGCGCTCGTTGGCATTGGTGTGTACCGTCCGCTTCTCGAACACGGTCTGCGCTTCTTCCAGGCGGCCCGCCTCGATCAAGATCATTCCATACTCGTGGTTCAGGTTTCCCTGGAGCTCCCAGTTGGGACTCACCTCGAAAGCTCGCTGAAAGAATTGGATGGCCTCCTCCACCCGGCCTTCAAGGCCAAGGCAGGTCGCCGTGTTGATCAGCGCCGAGGCATGCTGGGGATTCAGCCGGAGGACGTCCTGGTAGGTCTTTATAGCCCGGTTTGTGTCGCGTATGCTCCGATACTCGTTCCCGAGGTTGTAGAGGGCGGTGAGATCGTCCGGATAGCGCTCCAGGTGCAGCTTATAGAACCGGATCGACTCTTCGAAACGCCGCATGCTGCCGTGATAGAGGGCCTGGATCAGGTATTCCTCCCGGGGCCCGACGCGGTCGAGCCGGGCCAGAGCCTCCTTGAAGTTTTCCTCCGCTTTCTCCACATTGCGATAAACGAAAGACGCATAGGAATTTCCCAGCGCCGCGTAGACCATGGTGAAATCCGGATCGATCTTGAGCGCTTCTTGGTAGTGATCAACCGCTTCCTGATATTGCCCCGCGCCCCATGCGGCGCTGCCTCTGGAATAGAGCTGCAGCGCCTCCAGGGACCCAGTCGTAACCGCTGCCAAGGGCTTGCCCTGCATCTGGATGGTATCCAGGGATTCGCCCAGGCCCTGGCGCAGGTCCTGGATCGCGGAATCCAGGCTGTCGAGGAGCCCGTCTTCCTCATCGGTACGTTCCGCGAAACTGGCCACTGTGTCTCCGGAGACAGGAGCCATCAGGCTCAGCGTCAGCAGATACTGTTCTCCCACCATGCTCAGCTCGGGCACGATGAGCCCCTTGATCCGAGCCCGCTGGCAGATCTCCCGGCCGACAGCCTCGTCTACCAGTGTATCGGATGGTTTCTGCATGAGCTTCAATATGCTGTTGATGCGTGACTTCGACACAACATTGACGTATTCAGACTCTTCGAGGCCGACCCTCAAGGCTAGTGACAGCGCCTTGCCCAGGTCGGCCTGTTCCTCCTGATTCTGGAAATCCGCGATCAGGACCCAGTCCCGCTCCGCGAATCCCAGGAGTGAGGTGGGCCGCATCAGGAAAAACAGGCCCACGGCCAGGACTACGGGCACGACGATCGTCAGGATCGTCCGCACAGGGGAGGCGAACCAGCTCCTGAGAAAAAGGGCCGCGCTCTCGGTGGTGGAGATCGTCTCCAGCCTGGAACTCTGATCGTCCCTGAGCCTGGAGGTTTCCGTCACTTGAAACTCGAGGTCTCCTTTGGAGGCAGACTCGAGAGCGAACAGGACATCACGGGAGGATTGGAAGCGATCCTCCCGCCGCTTCTCCAGGCAGCGCTTGATGATGTTCTCCAGGGCCGAGGGCAGGTTCTGCACCAGGCCCGCTAGCTCCGGGGGATCCTCCTTGAGCACCGCACTCATGGTATCTGCCGGAGATTCTCCGCTGAAGGCCCGCCGGCCCGAGATCATCTCGTAGAGGACCGACCCGAAAGAAAATATATCCGATCTGTGATCGATCTCCTTGCCGCGGACCTGTTCCGGGGACATGTATCCCAGGGTCCCCAGGATCATCCCGGGTTCCGTGGTCCTGGTTATGGTCACAGCCGCTTCCTGTGCCCCCTCTTCGAAGAAACGGCTCTTTGCCAGCCCGAAATCGAGGATCTTGATCCGTCCCTCTCCGGTGATCATGATATTTTCGGGCTTGAGGTCGCGGTGGATGATCCCCCGTTCATGGGCATAGGCCACGCCCGAAGCGATCTGCTTGGCGTAATCCATGGCCGCGCTCGGGGGGAGCGCACTTTCCCTGAGCCTGTCCCTCAGCGTGTCTCCGTCGAGCAGTTCCATCACGGCGTAGGGCGCTCCCCGATCCTCCCCGAAGTCATGGATGGCCAGGATGTTCGGATGTGAGAGGGCCGCCACGGCTTTGGCTTCCCGCTCGAAACGCTTGCGGCTCTCGTCGGAGTGAATCATGTCGACAGGCAGGACCTTGACCGCTACACGCCGCTTGAGGCGCTGGTCCTCGGCCACGTAGACCTGCCCCATCCCGCCCTTTCCAAGTTCTTCGATGATCTCATACCGCCCTGCGAGCATGGAGCCGGACTTGAGGTCTTCCATCAGAGTTCTCCTTCAAGATCAGAAATCACAAGAGCCTGCATATCGGGTGGAGCCTTTGCCGCTGAGATTCAGGTTACTATTAGCACAGGGAAATGGGCATGTCAAAGGGGAGGAGACATTGGGCTAGATCAGGATATCCTTCTTCCTGTATCTCCAGAGGGTCAGCCCGAAGAGCACGAGCGACAGGGCCACAAAATACAGGACGCGCCACCATTCGAGCCCGTAATCGGGGCGCATGATCCCGGCGCTGTCCACAAACTTGAACGGGCTTATGTAGCCGAACATTTCCGCGTCAGGAGTGACCTTGGACAGGGAGTCGAAGAAGTAGCTTCCCACTACGATGCCGATGGAGATGCCGGCGTGGGGACGGCCCCGCTTGACAAGGAGCGAGAGGAACATCCCGATCGCGCCGAAACTGAGCATCAGGAGCATCGCGTACAGCGAATGTGTCAGGAACGCTGAGATCCGGTACTCGCTCTCTCCCTTGAACAGTTCGATGCTCAGGAAGCCGACCAGGACCGTGGCCCCATTCAGCACCAGCAGGTAGGACAGGTAGGCCAGCAGCTTGCTGCAGAAGACCTCGGCCCGGGTCACCGGTTTTGAGAGCAGGAATTCGGCGGTCTTGTCGGGCTCCTCCCGGGCCAGGATCCTGCCGGCCAGCATGATCGAGAAGAAGCTCCCGAGGAGCATGATGAACATCGAATTGCGCGTGGTGTAGAAGCCCAGGACATTGGTCAGGTTGTCGAAGCTCGCTCCGAAGGCGGCCATCATATTCTTCATGAAGGCGTTCTCGAAAAAGGCCTTCATCTGCTGCATGATGGTCTCGTCCATCATGACCGGGAAGAACACCATCCCCATCACGATCAGGGCACAGATCGAGATGCACCAGGCAATGGTGGAGCCCCGGTAGCGTTTGAGCTCCCTGCGAAAGATGTTCCAGCTGATCATTGTACAGGCCCTCCATCTTCAACATCAGGAGGCTCCTCATCGTCGTAGTAGTGCATGAAGATCTCTTCCAGGGTCGGCTCCTCGATCAGCAGGTCCTCCACCTGCTGCCCGGCCAGGACCCGGAGGAGTTCCTCGATCCGGCCTGAATACATGAAATTCAGCGCGTGGTTGTGTTTCCGGGGAGAGAGCATGCCGTCGATCGCGAACCGATCCCTCAGGTCCGCCGAGGCGAACTCCACCTCGACCTTGCGCAGCTGCTTCCTGCGCAGCGTCTCGATGTCCTCGACCGCGATGATCCTCCCCTCCTTGATGATCCCCACGCGCCGGCACATCTTCTGGACCTCGCTCAGCGTATGGGAGGAAAAGAACACGGTTGTCCCGTCCTGGTTTTCCTGCCGCAGGATGTCGAAGAACTTGTTCTGCATCAGCGGGTCCAGGCCGCTGGTGGGCTCGTCCAGGATCAGGAGACGGGGCCGGTGGATGAGGCTCTGCAGGATCGAGACCTTCTTCTTGTTTCCCTGGGAGAGGTCGAGGATCTTCCGGTCCAGGTCCAGGGCAAAGGTCTCGGCCAGCTCCTCGGTCCGCGCAGCGCAGTCCACGCCGTAGAAATCCGCGGAATAGCTCAGCAGCTCTGCCACGTCCATCTTCTCGTAGTAATTCACGTCCGAGGGCATGAAGCCGATATGGCGCTTTATCTCCTTACTCTCCTTGACGATGTCCTTTCCGAGGATCGTGCCGCTGCCGCTGGTGGGGAAGATCAGGCCTAGCAGGGTCCGTATGGTGGTGGACTTGCCTGCGCCGTTGGGCCCGATGAAGCCGAAGATCTCGCCTTCCTGGATCTGGAGGTCCAGGTCGAGGATGCCCCGGTCCTTGCCGTAATACTTGGTGAGTTTGTGGGTCTCGATGACATTCATTGTCCTGCCTTCATCCGTAGAAACGATGTAACATCTCCATCTTTATCACTATACTACCGTGCTTGAATTTATATTCAACTGGATACACATGCTGTCCGGATGGCGGTTCTGGAAAGGAGGCCAGGGTTTGTGAAGCGTTCCTCTTTCCTCGCTGCGGACTGCCGTTACCGCTTGAGGGCCGCGATCCGCGCCTTGGCGTCATCCGCCTCGACCAGGCCCGGGTCCGCATCCTTCCAGAGCTCGAGGAATCGATCGTAGTACTCGATGGCTTGTTCTGTTTGGCCCTGCTGTTCACAGATTTTGCCAAGCATGTAAAAGCTTATCGCATAGATGTCCCCGGCGAAGACGATTCCGGATATGAGGCTGGATATGCGCTCATATTCCTTCTGCGCATTTTCCAGGTCACCCGAAACATACAAGGCCCTGGCCAAGGGTTCGAGAGAAAAGGCCGGATAATCGAGCGGGCCGTATTCCAGTAGCGAAATGCTCTGTTGGAACAATTCGATGGCGCGGTCTTGGTTTCCCTTCTGCAGCTCGATCTCTCCGGAGGCATGATAGAACAGTTGGATGGCTTTCCGATTTCTCCCCGAATCGATGAGAGCCTTGAGCTCGCCTGCGGTCTTCTCCGCTTCTGCCAGGGCATCCATCTGGGTATAGGCCAGGCATTTAAGGAACAGGGCCTGCTGCATGGAGGGACTATAGTTGACCTGGGCTGCCGCAGTATAAGCCGAATCCGCCTCTTTTATCGCTTCTTGGGACCTGCGGGTTCTATAGTATAGATAGGAAGTCTCTCTATGCCCCCTGGAAATCCACCTCGGCTGGTTGAATCCCCGTATGAATTCCCAGAGACCATTCAATTCGGTTAGAACATTTCCGTATTGTCCTCTTTGATAATGAAGAAAGACAACTCCAAAAAATCCGAAAATGCGAGCAATTGGCTCTTTCCGTTCCAAGAGTTTCCTATACTCTGTTTCCGCTCCGTCCAGATCTCCCCGCTGCTGGAGGATATCTCCCCGCCTGGCTATGATTTCAAAGAGAGAGGGATCGAGCAGGAATGCCTTATCCAGCTCCTCCTGCGCACGGTCCGGGTCTCCCATATTGCGAAACTGGAGCGAGAGGTCTAAATAGATCAGGGGATCTTCGGAATAGTCCCTGAGATAGCTCCTCAAGAGCTCCTCCGCCTTGTCATACATATCGGCCCTGCGATAGACAGCCGAAAGGTTCGTGTATACGGTCACCGAGGAATCGCCGTATTTGATGCTCTCTTCATACCAGTGGATGGCCTTGTGTATCTCGGCAAGCCTATCATAAATAATTCCCAGGTTGTTATAGGCGTTCAGGGCATCGGGATAGAGTTCCACGAGTTTTTCAAAGGCCTCGACCGCCCTGTCATAGGTCTCCTCTGTTTCAGTGTAGTAGTCCCCCTGGATCTGCAGGCGCTCTCGATCCGGGAGCCGTTCCGCGAGTGCCATGGCCTTCCGGATGTATTCTCCGCGCTCGTTGTGGAGGCGTAGGTTTCCGTAGCTCATGGCCATGGACCGGTAGGCCATGGCAAATTCGGGATCGATGGCCACGGCCTTCTCCATGGCAGCAATACTCGCCCGATTTTCCGCATTCAAGTGGAGTTTCCGCCCCTCGACATAGAACTTGAGGGCCTCGGGATGGGCCGTGGTGATCTCACTCACATGCCGGTCGATGTCACCAGCGATCTCACTCCTCGTGAGGTTGAACTGCCGTTTTATCCAGGGCGTCAGCTCATCCACCATGGAGAAGAAGCTCTCGTCTCCTGTCCCTTCGAACCGCTCAGAGGCCACCACCTCCGCCGTGGCCGCATCATGCAGAGTGATGTTCATGCGGTAAACATCTCCCCCCCTGGTGTAGCTTCCCGTCAGGATGTGGTTGACGCCCCCCCGGGAAGCCACCTCCATGAGCGTGTCTGTCGAATAGTTCTGAGCCTCCAGCTGATTCAGATCCTCCAGGATGTCATACACCTTGATTCCGGTGAGGACACGCATGTACTTGGATTGATGAAGGTCGCTGGTCACCAGCTCTGTGAGCGCTGTCCTCCATTGATCCAGCTCCGCATCGCCCGTGGAGTTCTTGAAGTACAGGACCGCCAGCGAGGGTTTTCCACCTGCCTCTGGGGCCGCTGCCTTTGGGCCCAGGAATTTCCAGCCGATGAGGGCGATCACAACTAGGGCCGCGACGATCAGGGCCGGGACCAGCAGCTTCTTCACACTCAGGGATACGGTGATCTCCTTCGATGTGAGCGGCACGCCCTTGGGCTCTTTCAGCTGTGTGGTTGGCATCCCCTCCTCGATCCCATCGATAGCGGAGCGCACAGCTTCTGTACTCTGGTACCTCTCTGATTTGTCCTTTGCCAGGCACCTGAGGATCAGGGCGCTCAGGTCCTCAGAGATCCGGGGATTGAACTGCCTGGGATCCTCCGGCTTTTCGCTTTTCTGTTTGATGCCCACAGCAAAGGGCGTGTCCGCCTGGAATGGCACCCGGCCCGTGAGCATCTCGTAGAGGATGATCCCCAGGGAATAGATGTCGGCACGCTGGTCGACCTCCTTGGCCTCCACCTGTTCAGGGGACATGTACTCGGGAGTGCCGATCATGATGCCGGGGCCGGTGAGCCCCTTGGCCTTGAGGGAGCGTGCGATCCCGAAGTCCATGATCCGGGCGCTGCCTTCCTTGTCGATCATGATGTTGCTGGGCTTCAGGTCCCGGTGGATGACCCCCAGGCGGTGGGCCTCGGCCAGGCCGTCACAGATCTGCCGCGCGATGTTCACGGCGGTCCCGATCCCCATCTGGCCGCTCATCCGGATCATGCTCTTCAGGTCTTCCCCCGGGATGAACTCCATGGTGATGTAATGCGTCCCCCGGTCTTCCTCCAGGTGGTACATGCGGGCCACGTTGCGGTGGCCGATCTGTCGGGCCAGCTTCAGTTCGTTGCTGAAGCGCTCGATGATGTTCTTGTCTGAGGAGATCTCGGGCTTTATGAGCTTCAGCGCGATCTTCTCATCGATCTTGGTGTCGAGGACCTTGTAGACCTTGCCCATTCCCCCTTTGCCCAGCTCCTCGATGATCTGATACCGGCCCGCAAAGGTGATCCCCGTGGTCAGCTCCTGGATCGGCGTTTCGACGGTTCGGGTGTGGATCACGTCCATCTCGTCTCGTGTCAGCAGGGCCGAGGCGCATTCCTTGCAGTACTTGGACTCGGGTGGATTCTCCGTGTGGCATTTGGGGCATTCGGTGGCCATATTCCTCTCCCTATATGATCCCAAGACTAACAACAACCCCCCTCAGAGTCAAACCAATTTCCCTGGAAAAATACCTTCAAATAGACGGCTCTCTTTAGATTAAGCTCCAGCGCGTACGGGAAGAACTGAGGGATCCTGCAATCAGAAAAAATGGATACGAACTGCTGTCTTCTTTCAAGTCCAAAGGCCATTGGCAGGGATCTATTGGACAAAAGTGAAACATAATTGTGCTTTCTTTCGTAATACATATCCCTATATATTGATAGTACCATGATGAGAGATTATTTTGTTTTCTCGGGAGGGGAAGAGATGAAACCACAGATTTGGCTGATCCTGGCGATCTTTATGCTGGTTGTTTTCACATTTGGGCAAGAATCCTTCCAGATCGGCGCGCTCGGGGAAGAGGGGGAGCTGATCTTCCCTCGGCAGATCGCCGAGGGCCCGGACGGCGGCATCTATGTCTATGACCAGTCCGATGCCTTCATCAAGGTCTACTCTCCAGAGGGCCGCTACCTCCGCAAAATGGGTGGCGAGGGACAAGGACCCGGAGAGATCCAGCGCAGTGACGGCGTGTCGTTCGGCTTCACTCCCGACAAGGAGCTCATCTTCACGGAATTCTTCGGGGGGCACCCCTGGTTCACAGTGCTGGACCTGAATGGAAAGCTCATAAGGGTAATAAAGATCGATCAGAAAATACGATACGGAGTGAGCAAGGCTGTATGCCTCCCCGATGGGCGCCTCCTGGCAAAGTTCAACTGGTTCATCAAACCCAAGCAGGAGAAGGATCACTTCTATCATATCTACCCCCAACAGATTTTCCTGCTCGATCCCTCAGGCATTGAGCTTTCACGCAGCAAGAGGGCAGAATACATCTCCCGAATCTCATATGAGAGCCAAGGAGCTGATGCCCCCATCCCATTCACACCTGCTTTTGCCTGGTGTCCCTTTCAGGAAGACACCCTGCTCTTTTCCGACGGATTGAGTACGAAGTTACACGTCTATGATTTCGAGGGAAATTTGGTGAAAGAGATTTCCACTCCACTTCCGGAGCCACAAAAAGTATCCAATTCGGACCTCAAAGACTGGAAAGATAATTATATAGAGATGATGAAATCCCGCAGTCCAGATTGGTTCAACCGCTTCGGCAAGGTCATCACCAACTACAAGAAATCTCTTCATGATAAGCACCCCAATCTGAGTGAGGTGAGCCTGACTCCGGGGGGAAACATCTTCATAACTGGGACGCGGGATGAGGACAACCACGTCGACAGCTACTGGCTCCTGGACAGCAGCGGCGGAGAGCTGGCAATCCTCAGGACCAGCGCCCAGGGCGTCTGGATCTCACAGAACTTCATTTTTTACGGCCTGGTCAACGAGGACTATGAGGTGACCATCAAGGCCATGAAGAGATCGGGAATCGAGCAGGAAGACCTGCAGAGATTCGAGAGACTCGCTCCTGTCAAATAGCCCCGGCCGATCCCTTCCTCGTTTTGGCCAGAGCCTCAGCATCCGAGCTGATGGCTGTGCTACTGCATACTGGACATCAAACCCACATGAGTTCGATTTCTGTTTGACATTTTTTCGTATATTCAGGAGAATCCAAGGGCAGTTATTCGATCATTATAAGGAGCAATTTTATGCCCAGGACGATTCGTTTATTCCTTCTTCTGTTTGTGTCATTCGTTTTAGCTTTTTCTGCCTGCAGTCAGAAAGCGCACGATCTCGACGCGGCCCTTGCCGGTTTGAGCACGGACGAGCTGGCCGTGGATGTGGAGGTCCTCGCCTCGGATGAATTCGAGGGCCGGTTCCCCGCCTCCCCTGGCGAGGAGAAGACGATCGACTATTTAAAGAAGCGTTTCGCTGAAGTGGGGCTCGAGCCCGGCAACGGCGAAAGCTTTTTCCAGGACGTGCCAATGGTAGAGATCACCGCCACTCCGGCAGGCGATCTCGAGATCACCGGAGGAAAACAACCGCTCAAATTCTCATTCAAGGACGATTTCGTCGGAGTGACCCTCAGAGTCGCCGAGAAGGTGGCAGTCGAGGAATCCGACATGGTCTTCGTGGGCTACGGGATCGTGGCACCCGAATACCAGTGGAACGACTACGAGGGGATCGATGTCGAGGGGAAGACCGTAGTCATGCTGGTAAACGACCCGGGCTTTGCGACACAGGACCCGGATGTCTTCAACGGAAGAGCCATGACCTACTACGGCCGCTGGACCTACAAGTATGAGGAAGCAGCACGGCAGGGCGCGGCCTGCGCTGTGATCATCCACGAGACAGAGCCGGCCGCTTACGGCTGGGGCGTCGTCCAGAATGGCTGGACCGGTCCAAATTTCAGCCTACTGACAGAAGACGGCAATTCTTCACGGTGCGCGGTGGAATCCTGGATCACCCTGGAGGCCACCCGGGCGATCTTCGAGGCCGCGGGCCAGGACTACGAGGGCCTCAAGAAATCGGCGGAGCAGCCCGGTTTCAAGGCTGTTTTGCTCGGGCTGAAGGCCAACCTCGCCATGGATGTCAAGACCCGAGACTCCGTTTCCCGGAACGTCATCGGGCTCCTGCCCGGCTCGGATCAAAAGGACGAGTACATCATCTACACCGCCCACTGGGACCACTTCGGCCGGGACACGGCCCTGGAAGGAGACCAGATCTACAACGGAGCCCTGGACAATGCCACGGGCACAGCGGCCCTGATCGAGCTGGCCGAGGCCTTCTGCACTCTAGGCTCCCCTCCCTCGCGGTCCATCCTGTTCCTGGCAGTCACGGCAGAGGAGCAGGGGCTGCTGGGTTCGGATTACTACGCCACGAATCCCATCTATCCGCTGACCAAGACCGCGGCGGTCATCAACATGGACAGCCTGAACATCTACGGCCGGATGAAGGACATACGCATCATAGGGTATGGCCAGTCTGAGCTCGACGACTATGTCAAAGCCTATGCCCGGGAAGTGGGCCGGGTAGTCCTGCCCAATGCCACACCCGAGAAGGGCTCATTCTTCCGCTCCGACCACTTCCCCTTCGCCAAGCAGGGCGTGCCTGCCCTGAGCGCGGGCTCCGGCATCCAGCATCTGGAGAAGGGAGAGGAGTGGGGACTCGCCCAGCAGGAGCAGTACATCCGGGACAAGTATCACAAGACCTCGGATGAGTACGACCCCGATTGGGACCTGAGCGGCGCCCTGGAAGACCTGCATATGTACTTCACGCTCGGCTACCGCCTCAGCATGGAAGCCGGCTTCCCCAATTGGAAGGAAGGCAGCGAGTTCAAGGCGCGGCGGGACACGGCCATGGGCGCAGCCCAACGTTGATCAAGGTCCTGAGGCACGAAGAATCTGCTTTCCCCTCCGAAGAGGGATTTGAGATGCTCAGGTTCTGGGAACATTTTCGGTAGACACCCATTCCCGCCTCTTATATAGTTGTCTGAGCAGCCTTCCCTGACTCGATCGGCAGCCATGATCGGCCCAGCCACTTGGGGGCCGGATCGAATAATCCGGAAGCGGTCGGTGTAGATTCAGTGAGTGCAAAACGATGAAAGGACTGATCATATTTCTGGCGATCGCGATCGTTGGCGCCGTCATCCTGATCGCATATTTTTTTTCTTTAGAACGCAAAAAAAAGCTCCAGGCCTATGCCGCCTCTTTGGGCTGGCAGTTCATCGCAGAAAGGGACAAGGGGATGAGCGCTCGTTATCCCTCCTTCAAGTGCCTGAAACGCGGTCACAGCCGCTGGGCATACAACATCATGCGCGGCAGCCGGGACCAACGGGACGTTACAGCCTTCGACTACCACTATGTGACAGGGCATGGCAAGCACAGACAGGTCCACAACTTCTCCGCCCTCGTCGTCCAGAGCCCCCTGTCGCTCAAGTCTCTCTACATCCGGCCCGAGAACATCTTTGACAAGGTCTCTGATTTTTTCGGGGCAGACGACATCGATTTCGAATCCGCCGAGTTCAGCCGAAAGTTCTTCATCAAGGCACCTGAGAAACGCTGGGCCTATGATGTGATCCATCAGCAGATGATGGCCTATCTCATGGAAGCGCCGAGATTCCATGTCCAGCTCGAGGAAGAGGATATCATGGTCTGGCGCAGCAGTCGGTTCAAGGAAGAGGATTTCGAGGACGCCATTGCCCTGATCCAGGGCATCCTGGAGCGGCTTCCGGGCTATGTCAGAAAACAGCTCAAGAATACTGCCGGCCAGGCAGGGGAATGAATTCAGGAGGGAACATGGAAGCGCTCTATGTACTCATCGGGATAACGGTACTGGTCCTGATCTGGGTCATCGCCAATTACAACACCCTGGTCAGACTCCGCCAGCACCTCAAGGATTCGTGGGCCGGGATCGAGACAGAGCTCCGGAGGCGGTATGACCTGATCCCCAACTTGGTCGAGATCGTCAAGGGGTATGCCGCCCATGAGAAACAGGTGTTCGAGAGCGTGACAGAAGCGCGAACCCGCGCGGTCGGCTCCTCCGGATCCCCTGCCCACCAGGCAGCGGACGAAAATGTGCTGGTCCAGGGGCTGCGAAATCTGTTCGCCGTGTCAGAAGATTACCCGGATCTGAAGGCGAGCGATAATTTTTTGGAGCTGCAGCGAGAGCTGGCCAACACCGAAGACCGCATCCAGGCGGCCCGCCGCTTCTACAATGGCAACGTGCGCGACCTCAACACCCGGATCGAGGTGTTCCCCTCCAATCTCATCGCCGGCCTCTTCGGCTTCACACAGGCGGAATATTTCGAGATCGAGGAGGTGGGAGTGGCCCGTGCCCCTCAGGTGGATCTGGCCCCTTAGGGAGATTCCGAGTCTGATTAGCTTAAGCTATTTTTTGATCTTGTGCAGCTCTTCCTTGAGGGCGGTCAGCAACTCTTTGAAGACCTCGGATGACACGTCCATGTCTTCCCCACCCTTGATCTTTATGCTGAATCTGTCCTTGTCCTCGTCGAATTCGGTCCAGACCTCATAACCCTCGGGAAGGCGCTCCTTCAATCTCTGGACCACCTTCTCATATTCGTCCTTGCTGGCTTCGTTGTGATCGCCGTGGATGAAGAGCGTGACAGTGCCCTCGTCATTGACGAGACCGATGGAATAGTTTTCTTCCTTTCCCACGAAGTAGACGTCTTTTTTCTCTTCGCCTTCCCCCTTGTGGATCATCTCGATGTGCACCGGTTCGGTATGCAGCTTGTAGGCGTAATCGTAGTCATGCTCATGCTGTTCTTCCAGCCGCTTGTTCATCTGCGCGATCACCTTCTCGATCCGCTCCAGTTCTTTTTTCTTTCCTGAGGCATCCAGGTCCTGTTCCTTGAGCTTCTTTATGCTCTCCCGGATCTCTTCAAGCTGTTTCTTGGAGATCTCACTCTGGACCGCCACAGCCACCCCTGTGTGCGCGTGAGCATCGGCGTGGACTTCAACATGGGGAGAGACGACGATCTTTTTGGTGTCGCCATCCTTGGTCACGACATGAACATGGATGTTCTCCGGGGCATGGACAGATTCATCCAGTTTTACAGCCTTGGTGGTGAGCGTAATGGTATCGTAGCCTTCCTCGCCATGTTTCCTCACATGGATGACCGCGCCCTTGTCGAGCTCGATGACCTTGGCATCCTTAGACAAATGCAGCTCGTCGGCCTTGATCGTCCAGGTCAATTCCTCGCCCTCGTCCAGCTCCATGTGGGGAGCCGTCACCACGATGGTCTTCTCCGGCGTCTCCTTGATGGTCAGGACATAGGGTGCCGTCAGCTCGATGGTTTTCTTCTCGCCCTTATCAACGATCGTGATCTGGATAGTGCCTTCCTCACCCTTCTTGGCTGTCCAGACATTTACGGTCTTTTCCTTGCCTTCTTTGGCCTTTTGCTGTTCCTCTTTTTCCTTTTTCTCTTTCTTTTCCTTCTGCTTTTCCTGGTCCTGGGGAGATGCATCGGCAACCATGAACGGCACCGTCAAATCCATCACCGTGTTATCGGCGGCCAGGGCCTCAGCAGTACCGGCCTCCGGACTGACAGGACGCGCCATGCCAATGAACGAGATCGAAAGTACTACCAGTATGCCTAACATTATTTTGGTCTTCATCTTTACCTCCTCGAAGTTGAGTTTCTGCTTCAGAATAGCGACAAGTCTGTCATTCAGCTGGGATCGTCCCAGAGCACCCAGGACGGCGGCCGGTGGATTCCAGTGAAGGGGAACAGAGTTCCGGATGAGCAGCAGGTTCTCCGCATAGGTCGAAGGCTTGATGCCCGCCTTGAGGACCAGCTCATCACACGCCTTTTCCTGTTCCTTATGGATCATCCGGAAAACGAACCAGCTCAGGGGATTGAACCAGTAGAGTGCACGGCTCAACCGGGCCAGCAGCATGATGAGGAAATCCCCGCGTTTCACATGCGCCAGCTCATGATAGAGGGCTGTGGAGCGCTGCCCCTCATTCCAGGCTTCAGAGCCAGCCGGCATCATCACGACCGGCCTGATAAAACCCCAGGTCAAGGGGATCCGGATCCCTTCGTGGCTCAGGAGATGGACCTTCCTGCGGAGGGAAACGGCGGCCAGGAATCGACTGATCAGACGCTTCCAGATTGAGTCCACCATGTCCCGGCCTCCGCGGGTCAAGCGGACGGCCCCCCGCAGGCCCAGGGCCAGCCTGAGGAGAAGGAGCGCCGCTCCAGCGAGCCAGGCAGCCAGTGCCGTGGCCCCGAGCATAGGCCTCCATTCCGAAAGAAATCCGCTCAGAAAAGGAAAAGAGGTCTGCCTTTCTCCCATCGGATGGAGAGGGACCTCGGACACCGAGGCGCTGCCCCCATGAGGACTCAGGGAGACATCCCTGGATTTAACCCCGCCGGCATCCGGGGAAAAGCCGGAGGTCCGGTCCTGCCAGGTGGGCAGCAGGCCCGTCTCCCAGCCGGAGGTCAAGGAAGAAAGAAGCGGCAGGAAGAGGAGTCCGATGAGGAAGAGGGAGAGCACGAGGTGCCGCAGGCCCGCCGATCTCTTCCGCAGCAGGAAGGCCAGCATCAGCGCAAGAGCCAGGATCAGAGAGCTCTTGATCAAGTATCCACTGATGAGATCGAGCCAACCGGCTTCGAAAATGAACCGCACGTCTACCGTCCTTCTTTCCTGGCCTTCTCGATGAGGGTTTGTAGGCGCCGAAAGTCATCCTCGGACAGGTCATCCTCGGAGATGTCCAGCAGGGCGGCCATGACCTCCTCTGTGGAGCCGTTAAAAAACGTCTTTTGGAGATGGCGCAGGGCGGTCTGCCGGGCTTTTTCCCGGGAAAGCGTGGGAGAGAACATATAACGTGGACCATCCTGCTTGTGTGTGATGTGCCCCTTGTTCTCCAGGACCTTGAGAAGGGCTCTTACAGCGGAATAGCTGGGTGGATTGGGGAGCCGTTCGTGCACTTGCGCAGCGCTGGCTTCCTTCAGCTCATAGATGATGTCCATGATCTGTCTTTCCCGGCGGCTGAGGCCTGACTGTCCTTTAATCATCATGTGCGGCACCTCTTTTCTTTGGATGACAGGTTGTGCTATTTTTTTAGCATGTTAAAAATTTAGCACCAAATCGCTCCCCTGTCAATACCAAATGTTAATTTTTTAGCACCTCATAATACCATAACCTCGGCTGTCTCGATCTGGTTGCGGTCAATGAGGAATAAATTGAGGGAGATTTTCAGAGAAAAAGCAGGCGGGACTGCGAGGAGCGTCTCGCCCCGGCCTATTCTCTCATTCCAAACCAAGGGACATGAGCACCAGTCTTCGCATATCTTTTTTCAGCCCCTCAAGCAGTTCCCCCATTGTGTGATCTTTCAGAAGGTTGTCGAGCTCATAGGGATCCTTATCCAGATCGTAGAGCTCCGCCTTGTCCTCATCGAACCGGATCCAGCGGATGTATTTGTAGGGGCCCCTGCGGACGATGCGGTAGTCCAGGCTGGCGGTCCAGGGGAACGGATTCTCGTGGCTGTAGAATTCGATCAGGATGGAATCGTGGACCTCTTTCCTTTGACCACTCATGAGGGGAGTCAAGGACGTTCCCTGGATATGGGCGGGGATCTTCACGCCGGCCACATCGAGTATCGTGGGGGCCAGGTCCACGGAAACGGTCAGCCCCTCGATCCTGGTTCCGGGTTTTATCAGCTCCGGAAACCGCATCAACAGGGGAGTCCTGACCGATTCCTCATAGGGAAGGCGGCGCTCGATGGCCAGCCCATGTTCGCCGTAGAAGTAGCCATTGTCGCTCGTGAATATGATCAGGGTGTTATCCAGCTTGCCCCCGTTTCTCAGGGTTTCGACGATGCGTCCCACGCCGTCGTCCACGGCCAGCATCATCTCGGCACGGCGGCGGATGGTCTCGTCAGAAATCCCCGGATCGATCTCATGAAGCCAGTCAGGGTCCTGTTCGAGGACATGCCTGAACTCCAGCGCCTTGGCGATGACGGGCTTGCTCTCCCGATCCTGGTCGGACATCCCATAGTTGGGGCGGCGCGGCATGGTCTTGCCGTCGTAGCGGCCCTTGTGCCGTATGGCGGGCATGAATTCCCGGGGAACGCTCAGGTCGATGGTCCCATCATCCAGCTGGATCGCCTCCGGATGCACAGCCTTATGGCCGATATACACAAAAAACGGCTGCTCCCCGGATTCCTCAATAAATTTCACGGCCCGGTCCGTGAATATGTCCGTGATGTAACCCTTGACCGGATGGATCCGTCCGTCCTCATACAGATCCGGATCGAAGGTCTTGCCCTGGCCCGAGAAACTCACCCAATAGTCATAGCCGGGACGGGGGGTGGGATCATTGCCCATGTGCCATTTGCCGACATGTGCGGTCCGGTATCCCGCCTTCTGCAGTTCCTTGGGGAAAAGATCCAGTAAATGGCTGGCCCGGCTGCGAGAGGTGTTGTCCAGGATCCCGTGGCGCGACACATACTGCCCGGTGAGGATGCTGGCGCGGTTGGGAGAGCAAAGGGGTGTCGCGTGGTAGGCGCTGTGGAACATGGCCCCCTCTGCGGCCAGGCCGTCGATGTGGGGTGTCTCGAGATAGGCATGGCCCCCAGCTCCGAATTCGTCAAAACGCATATCGTCCACGACGATCAGGACGATATTCGGGCGCTCCTGTCCAGCGAGAACGGAGGGTGCCAGCACGATTGCAGCAAAACACCACACAAAAAATAGCCATCTGATCTTGGATTGGTTTCTACTCATGGCTTTTATTCCCCTTCGATTTTAAGGCCAATTGATGCTATGAAAGCCTTGTAACGGACCCGTAGAATTCACGTCCAAACATATCACAGAACGACGTGGAAGGCCAAGAGACCGCGTCGATTGACCATACCCTCCCCCTGTGATATATCTGGCCGTGAAATACTCGAGGGGAATCGGACTGAGAAGGAGTAGACATGCAAAATAACAGAACCGTCAGGGTATGGCTACTTTTGATGGCATTGGCGGCGGCCCTCCCTATGGGGCTCCCCGGTCAGTCCTTCCGGCAGACACAGGCGGACGACTACACGCGCTATGAACTGCTCGCTCCGACAACACAGAGTTTCCGCATCACATACGACGTGACCGCCACAACCGCGGGTGCCGAATATTTCTACAACGCGAGCCGGGTGGGGAGCGAGCCGATCGTGCATGCAGTCTATGATGTCAGAACCGGAGGGAAGCTCGAATGGAAGCTCGTAGATGGCACGGCCGCCCAAGAACAGGGCCTGGCCCGCGCGAATCCCCAAGGGCAGTACATCCAGATCAAACTGGCACGGCCAGTGCCGCAGGGTGGGGAGTCGCGCATCCGGATCGATAAAACATACAAAGACCCGAAAAGCTATTATCTGGAGGATGGGAAACTCATCTTCTCCCGTACGCTGGGCATAAAGCGCAATGCGGTCGTTCTGCCCCAAGGCTATGAGCTCATCGGATGCAATTACCCCTCGCAGGTCATGCGGACAGAAGACGGCAGGATCAAGGCGAGCTACTTAAATCCCGGTCCAGCAGGGGTGCCTTATCGCATCGAAGCTCGACCCCTGCCGGAAAAATCAGAAAGATCGGACGACGCGAAGACTCAAACTGGGCAGGAGGCACCGGGCACGACCTCCCCTTCTCGCCCCTCTCCTGCCCCCAGGTCAAGGGCCCGCGTGAATTACAGGTTTTCCGAGCGGGCATTTCAGGACCGGGAGATTGTCTACTTTCTCCAACCCCCGGAAACACACTCATTCCGGCTCTACCACGACTACACCGAGTCTCGTGTGGGCATGGACAGATACCTCAACGTGGTCCGGGCAGGCAGCAGGGCCTCGAACCCCTCCGCCAAGATCCTCGATACAGGGAAGGACCTCAAGGTCGAAACCTTGAAGGGGGAGGCGATCCGCGAACGTGGGATCGAGATCGGGCAGGCTATCACATCGGAGACAGAGGTAGTAGTCATCTGGTTCGATCCAGTCAAGGAGGGGCATTCGGCCCGGCTGCGTATCGAGGAGACCTATACCGATCCCAACCGCTACCTGCTGCACGGCGATGACTTGATCTGGGACCGGAGCTTTGGCCGGCCTCGGAACACGGTCATCCTGCCAGAGGGATGGCATGTGACCGAAAACTCCATCCCGGCCGTGGTGTCGGTGACAGGAGACGGGCAGATCCAATTTCAGTATGTGAACGACCGCCAGGGAAACATCGATGTTTTCATCAGGGCAAAGCGTCGATAGGAGCCTGGCCCCCTGTGTTGTGACAACCAGAGAATTCATGAATTAAAATCGCGAATATAAGAAGGAGGCATCATGAAACACCGCCGCATAAAGACAAGGGCGACACTGCTCGTCTCTTTGATCCTGGTCCTTTTTTCTTCATCCGTTTCTTCCTCAACAGAGCTGCAGGTGCCGGAACATTCCTACCTCTACAGGGCCTCGTTCGTGAGAGCCGCGCCGGGAAAGCTTCTGGACCTGATCGCACTCTACAAGAATCAGATGCCTGGCTATAAGGCTGCTGGAGATAAACCTCCGTTCTGGTGGCGCCACACCCAGGGCGACCAGTGGGACCTTATGCTGCTCTTTCCCATGGAAAGTTATACTGGATTCTACTCGCCGGAGAGGGTGGCGAGACGAGGGGAGGCCCAAACGGAATCTTCCCTTAGACCGGACAAGTTCCAGGAGGCGTTTCAGTCCTGCTCGGCCTGGCATGAGGACCTCTTCGTGATGGGCCCTCCCCTGGAAAAGGTGAAGGAGGAATTCGACGGCTCGGGCTACTTCCACATCGAGATATTCGTGGCCCTGCCTGGCACGCACGAGGAGCTGCTCGAAGAGCGGGTGATGGAAAACATCTATCAGACGGAAATCGGTCGCCCCTGGAACATGATCTTTGTCAAAGACCAGGGGGCTGCCTGGGATCTGTTCACACTGGGGTGCTACCGCGATCTTCAGCACTGGGCCTCTAGCTATGAGGGCACAAAAGAGCAACGCGCGGCGGCCGCACGCAAGGCCGGTTTTGAGAGCCCTGCTGCGATCGGGCCCTACATGCGGTCCCTGATCTTCATGCACCGCGACACCATGGGGGTTGCGATAAAGTAGATCCTGAGCCTCACTGTCGGATCCGCGCTTCCTGTTCGGCTCCAACACAATTTTTCTTCCAGGATAGAATATTTTTGCCTGCTATGCAGTATTCCTAAACAGAGAGGCAAAGACAATGTCCAACATCATACTGATTGCGATTGTGGTTTTTGGAGTCACTTTTGTCGTTCTGGCCATGATGATGGCCCACGAGGTCTCCAAGCGGGGAGTCAAGATCAATTTCCTGTGGCTCCGTCTGTATATCTTCAAATACATGCACCAATACAAGGTGCTCACAAAAAAAGAGACCGGCAGGGTCGGGCCCCTGTTCTATCCCAGCATCGTGTCTATCAACCTGGCGCTGCTCCTCGCCCTGGTTTACTTCTTCGTATAGAAACTCCAATACGACAGATGCTCTTATTCTTAATTTAGGATCACTTTTTTATTTACATTCCCCCCTCCTTTGGAGTACTAATACATAAGAGACCAAAAGAGGCGAGGAATCAGATGGGCTTTCTGCTGCGGAAATTGTGTGCTTCGCTACCGCAGACGATCCTCCGAGACAACCTGAGGTTCGGCGATCTGATCGAGATCACTACTAGAAATTCCACCTACATGGTCTTTGTCGTTGATCCCAGGAACTTCGTGGTCTACGGGGGATGGTTCGAGCGCAAAGGACTGTCACCCGCCCACGTGGAGATCCCCGGCTGCACATGGGGCGGCTCAGCCATCAACCTGGATGTGATCGCCGGGAAAGGGCTCTGCATCGAATTCCAGGACAGAGCAGTGACCTCGAGGGTCCTGGAGATGAAGATCCGCAGGGAAACCAGCCTCAACTAAGAATCAACTCTGGCTCCCCACAGCTCCCCATTCGAGATTTATCGCTTTGTTTCAGGTCGTGATGAATCGGGAGGAACGAGAGAATAGCCCAGCTGCTGATAGTAGTGCAGCAGGTTGAAATAGGTCCACTCCTCAGCGATCTTCCCGTCCGCGATACGAAAAATGTAGACTCCGTTCATACGAACGCTCTTCCCGGTGGCTTCGATTCCCTCAATGGGCGCCGTTTTCTTCCCCGTCATGGTGGCGAAGACGATAAGCCTGTCTCCCTCTATTATCACTTCGTCGAACGCAAGCCCGTAATCGGGAAAAACGGCACGGTTGGAAACGACCGTGGCCTTCAGGTCGTCAAGGCTGGCAGTCGCTTCGGGTGTCGGGTGATGTCTCACATACCCGGGCGCATAGAGTCCGTCCGCAACATTGAGATCCCCTGAATGACACAATAGCCACCATATCGATTCATGTACTAAGAGTCAATCCGGTATATTTTCCTGAAAACTGCGCAGCGAATAGGGCTCCTTCCAGAGATGAAAAAAAGGGCCATTGGGTCTCTTGTGATATGGAGCGCGGTCCTCACGGCCGTGTCCTTGGTCTTCTTCTCCGGTGGAGGCCCGGCAGCGTTTCTCGAGGGCGACAAGAAGGTCGAGTTCACCCGCATTGCCATTACCGGAGGATACCTGCTGTACTTCGCCATGCTGCTCCTGACCCGGGCACGATCCCGGAAAACGGTATTCACGGATGAACGGGATGAACAGACATTCCGCAAAGCCTACACCATCAGCTTTCATACTCTGTTGTACTACACCTTCCTGTTCGGTGCTTCTTTGTACTTGTATTACAAACTCCATTTATCTGCAGTCTTGATGCCGGTGGGCTGGGTCTGGATCCTGGCCATTTCCGCCATGTGTGTCGGCTTTATCTCCAACGCGGCAGCCACTTTGATCATCGATGCAAGGACGAGCGGCCATGGCTAAGGCTGAGATCAGGAACCGGGTCAGGAAGCTTCGGTTCGACAATGAGGAGATGACGCAGCAGGAACTGGCAGACCGTTCCGGGTGCACACGCCAGACGATCATTGCCCTGGAGCAGGGGAAATACGTGCCCTCGCTCGCTCTGGCCTTCCGGATCGCTCATGTTTTCGGTGTCTCTGTCGATGAGGTGTTCGAATACCAGGGCTGAGAACTCGAGCGTGATCAAGCCGAGACGATTCCCAGGGGCTTGCGGGTTTTCCACTTGCCGCGCGTGAAGTCCGGGCACTCGACCGATGTGCTTTTCGCTGCGATGGATTTTTCGCTCAAGGCCACAACCGCGCTGATGGTGGCTCCATCATACACGTCTGAATCCGTAGGCAGGCCTTCCCTCAAGCATTGGATCAGCCGGTAGTCTTCGATGAAGTCCATGCCGCCGTGCCCGGCGCCCTCGGCTTTCTCCTCCAATGAGGTCAGCAGCGGGTGCTTGTACTGCTCGGCGTATTCGGAGAGGTCCGCCCATCTATGGCGCTGGGAGGTGCCCTCGATGAAGATCTTCTCTTCGGGATATTTCCGTGCTAGCCCCTTGGTACCCTGGATCAGGATCTTGCGGCTGTAGGGCCTGGGTGAGTTGGTGTCGTGTGTGACCAGGATCGACTGTCCCTTGTGGGTTTTGATCAGCGTGTTGACCACATCGCCCAGGGCATAGTTGGTCTTGGCCAGAGGATGGTCCTTGCCGTAGCGCCTCTCCGCCTCGATCTGGAGGCTCAAAGAAGGGCTGCTCATCGAGACCAGGTAGTCGTACTTGTTTCCCCGTGTGATGTCCATCCACTGCGATACCGGCCCCAGTCCGTGTGTCGGGTAGAGGTCCGCATTCCGCTTGATCGAATACTGCAGGCGCCAGTCATGCGGGAAATAGGCCTCTCCGAACTTCCATCCCCGGAGGTCATGCAGGTATCCGCACTCGGCATGCAGAAGCTCGCCGAACAAGCCCTGGCGCACCATGTTGAAAAACATGAGCTCAGTCCGGTCGTAGTTGCAGTTTTCCATGGTCACACAGTGCTTCCGGTATTTCTCCGCGGCTTCCACGGTCTCCCAGCATCCCTCGAGGGTGATGGCGCCGGGCACTTCCGAGGCCGCATGCGAACCGGTTTCCATGGCTTTGACAGAGATGGGAACGTGCCATTCCCAGGGCGTGGCATTGTAGACCAGGTCCAGGTCTTCGGAATCGCACATGCGCTTGAAATCTTCGGGACCGTTGGAATAACCGGTCGGCTTGGGCTTCCCGGCCTTCTCACACTGTTCCTGCGCCCAGGCGATGCGCTCCTCCCGGATGTCGCAGACGGCTGTGAGTTCAACGCCTTCGATCCGCAGCAGGTTGCGCCAGTGTCCGCTGCCTTGGCTCCCCACTCCCACATAGCCTACCCGCACCGTGTCCAGGGGCGGTGTGACAAGGTGATCGATGGGTTCGGTGCTGAGGACCGGGGGACGGAGGCTTAGACTACCTCCCTTGGACATACTCCCCAGGGCTATGCCGAAACCGGCGGCGCTGCTCTTCTTGAGAAAATCCCTGCGATTCAAGCTTTTTTTCATGGTGGCAACTCCTTAAGCAAGAATTATAGTCCAGATAATCACAAGGGGAAAGAAAAAAGAATCAGTCGGCCGTTTTTCCAGCGAGCCGTGCGGCCTTGATGGCTGCACCCCGGATCGCCTCGACAACGGCGGTCTGGAATCCGTGTTTTTCGAGCACGGCAACACTTTCCTCCGAGAGCCCACCGGGTGTACAGGCTTCATGCAGCAGTTCCTGGGGGGAGGCCGGCTGCTGCTTCCAGACCTCCATCACGCCCACGACCGTTTGATGGGCGATCGACTCGGAGGTATTCCTTTCCAAGCCCAGCCGGACGCCTGCCTGGATCATGGCCTCGAAAAAAAGCAGCACGGGTGCCGGGCCGCTCAGTGCCGTGGCCGCATTCATGTGTTCTTCTTTCAGGATCTCCACCTTGCCCATCGAACCAAACAGTTCCAGTGCCTCCCGATGCTGGCGGTCAGAGACAAACTCATTGAATACTACGGCAACACTCCCCTGTCCGATCTGACTGGGCGGATTAGGGAGTGCCCGCACTACAGGAAGCGCATGTCCCAGTCCCGCATATTTTTGCATGGGTACCCCGGCCGCCAGGGTAACCAGGACCGCTCCCTCTGAGAGCTCCGCGCGTTCGAGGTCAGCGATAACGGGTTCGATATCCTGCGGTCGTACGCAGATGAAGACGAGATCGGCGCGATCGGCTGCCCGCACATTGTCTGGGGTGGTCTCAATCGAGAACTTGCTTGCCAGGTGTGCGCACCGCGCAGGATTTGGATCGCTCACGATCAAGCATTCTGCCACTACAGTTTTCGTTCCCAGCAGATTCTCGAGAATGAATTCCGTGAGTTTCCCGCCGCCTACAAATGCGATCGTCTGTTCCTTCATGTTCGTTTCAATCCTCCGGTTCAGATTCGGTGCCCGCGGTCAGCAGCAGGATATCCCGTATATGGGGAAGAGTCAATCCGGTTGCCGGGCTGCCACAACCCGAGGCTTCGTCTCAAGACATGAACGGCTGTCCATTGTTGCAGACCCAAGTGATTGGTGGTAGATTGGAAGCAGGCAAACTTCTTTTCGAGGTAGATGGTGACGATGAGAATCCTCACGTGTTTTGCGTGTTTCGGGATCTCGCTGCTGCTCGTTATCCCCGGCAGCATCTCTAGTGAGACCCACTCCCCCGACATCCATGACTCCGGACTCACGCTTAAACTATTGAGCAAGATCACAGAACCGGCCTGGGCCATGGGCAACGAGGCCAAGATCCTGATCCATAAGAACAAACTGTTTATTCCCCTAGGCTATCCGGGCTTGTCTGTCTACGATATCAACGATCCCAGGTCTCCTCGGCCCCTTTCTCGCATCCACTCCGATGATCTGGGAGGCCAGGCGGGCGCCATGGCGGCCTCCGGAGATCGACTCTACATGGTGATGCCAGACGAGAAAAAAATCGCTATGCTCGATATCTCAGATCCCTCTTCTCCTGTGGTGATGGAGCGGTTCGGGCAGTTTCAACAGAACGGCGATCTCTCTACCGCGGGACAATTCCTCTACCTCCAGACTATGAGCAGCACCAGCTATTTCGGCGGCTTCCAGATCTATGACATCTCCGGGAGCTCGCCACATTTCAGCGGAGAATATCCTCTGGAACTGGTCGATCCCGGATTTTTCGTTTCCGAAACGGGGCATGTTTTTCTGGCCAGGACACCAGCCACGATGAATGACAGTGCGAAGATCGACTGCATCGACGCGAGCGATCCAGCGTATCCAGTGCTGATCGATCAGTGGAGGGCCACATATCCGGGGAACATCACAGACATCCACCTTCGAGACGGAAAACTCTACTGTTCTGCTTACTGGGGAGGGATCTGGATCCTCGATGCCCAGGATTACGCCAACCTCGCCCTGGACTCATACTTTGATTGGGAAGACCGGGCATCCGTCGCTCTTTCCGTCCGGGCATTCCCTCCCTACGTGTTCGTTGCTCAGGGAGGGCCGCAGCCGTCACACGAAAAATTCGGTGTGTATCGATACGGAGGAGGCGGGCTGCAACCGGAAACGGAGATCCCGATCCCGGAGGGAACGCGTACTCATTCCGTGTACCTGAAAGACAACCTCCTTGTCCTGGTATTTTTTGAAAATCCCTGGGAGGATTCCACGCCCGAGAAAACGCTGATGCTGTATAGGATAAAAACAGGCAAGCCGGCTCTGAACATATCCGCCTCCGTAGGAGGGACCACCATTCCAGCTCCCGGCACCTACCGCTATGACAAAGCGACGAGTGTTACCATAACAGCGGCTTCGGACACGCACTATACTTTCGAGCACTGGAGCGGCGGCGCCTCCACCAATGTCAATCCCATCACCCTGGAGGTGAATGCCGATATCAGCATACAAGCGAACTTCCTGCGCGAGATCTATCCGCCTGTAGATGCCATGGGAACACGCAGGGTGAACCGGTCGCTTTTCTTCAGAGAATACATAGATATTCTGACCTGGCAGGACGATCCGGGAAACGAACGGATTGAAAAATACCGGATCTATGAATTTCTGCAGAGTTCACACATCCTCCTGGGAGAAACAGATGCACAGACACGGACATTCTGGCACAGGGGAGTAGAGGGGCACCGCGTGTACTCCTATGCCATTGCAGCTGTAAACGAGGAAGGTCGCGAAGGGCGAGCGTCCATTGTGACCATTAAATAGGACACGGGACAGTCTTGCAGCAGAGGTGTTGTCGCTGAGGAACCTTTGACAAAGCTCGATTTGGTCCTATATCATAGGCACACGAGGAAGAAAAAGATCATTTGTCTTCTTCCTTTCGAGAGGGATGATGGCAGACAAAATACCTGACTCACAAGAAGAGCGGCGGCGCTATCCACGCCTGGTGGTGCCCATTATGTACCGCCGTACCGTAAAAGAGGGGCCGGCCCACCCGACCAAGAATTTCAGCCTGGGCGGAGTTCGAGTCAACAGCAATGTCTACCTGAAAGAAGGGAAGAACATCGAGGTCGAGCTGCTTCTGCCGGACGAAGAGAGTATCGTGGCGATCGTGCGTGTGGTGTGGACAAAAGTGCTCCCGGAGGGTTCGGATGCCGTCTTCGATGTAGCCCTCGAATTTCTCGATCTCCCTGACGGCGCTGTGGATAAGATTAAAACTGTCCTTGATCAGAGCTCTGACGACGAGTAGCTGCAACCTCTTCGCAGCGACCTTGCCGAGGGCGTTCCGCCGCTCTAGCCTGGATCCCACATTCACTTGTTTTTTCGACGAAAGAGTCTGGTTGTAATAGAGAAGAAGATCGGAAAGATGATCATGAAAGCAACAGCTGAGGGCCAGTCGACCTGTCCTCCCCTCAAGTAATTCAGCAGTACGAACGATGCTGTGGCAAAGATCGTCGCAACTGCCGTCGATAGGAATACCCTGTCCTTCATTGTGGCTACCTCTTTTATACATAGATTGTATCAGGCCATTGGGTCGAACGAAATACATCCTTCAATTAAAATACAGAACGACACGCTTAAATATTCGACTTGGGGGATCGGCCCCTCATGCCAGTACAGTTACAAGAATTTGCTTCAGATGAGGTTAATCTCATACAATAGCTCCGCTATGAAAATTATCGAGGATATCATGAAATCGTTCCGTGCACTTCTAGCGCTCATGCTTGTCACCTGGTTGATCGGATGTACTGCCGCAGAGCGGCCTCACGCGGGCCCGGCCGCAGGGGAGGGATGGAGGGCCATCCATCTCCTGGGGTATGACACCGATCCTGAGGTCGAGGAGCTGATTAAACAAATCCCCGCACTCGCCGAAATGGGACTAAACGTCATCGTTTTCGAGGTCGACTACAATTTCACTTTTATTTCCCACCCGGAGCTCAGGTGGGGGGACCATCCCGTAACCAGGGATGCGGCCCGTGGGCTGGCGAAGACCTGCCGCGAGAACGGCATCCGGTTGATCCCGGAATTTCAATGCGTGGGGCATCAGTCCTGGGCAAAGGAGACATATCCGCTCCTGATGGAATACCCCCACTTCGACCTAACTCCCGGGGCATTCCCGGATAACGAAGACATCTACTGCCGTGAATGGGACGTCATGAATCCCGAGATCAATACGATCGTCTTTCGACTGCTGGATGAGATAATCGAGGCCTTCGACGCAGATGCCATGCACGTCGGGATGGATGAGGTCTTTCTCCTGGGACATGAGCTGTCCCCTTCGACCAGGGGCAAAGATCCCGGGGAACTGTATGCCAAAGCCATCAATGAGATCCATGCGCATCTGGTAGAAAAACGCGGCGTAGAGATGCTGATGTGGGGCGACCGCCTGTTTGACGGCAATGATCACGAATTCGGCGAATGGGAGTCGTCGCTGAATGGCACGGCCGCCGCCGTCGATCTGATCCCCAAAGACATCATCATCTGTCCCTGGCACTACGAAAAAATGGAGGCCTACCCCTCGCTCCCAATGTTTTTGGAAAAAGGATTCCGGATCCTGCCCACAAGCTGGCGGAATGTGGAGGCCGTGCAGGCTCTGATCCGTCACAGCCAGATTCTAGATAGTCCCAGAATGCTGGGGCACCTCTTCACCACCTGGGGGAAGACTGATCTACTGGCATATCAGCCGCTTATCGAGGGCCTGAAACTGATCACGAACGACTGATCAAAAGCGAGATCGAGGCAGGCCTACAGAGCTTGTTTAGGGGAGAAAGAGCCTATTTTTTCTCCACTTCCCTGTATTTTTCCAGGATCTGTTTGTAGCTCCGATTGGTAGGCTGCAAAAACAGCGCTTCTTCCTGGGCTTTGATCGCCTCGGTTAGGTCACCTTTCTCAAAGGTGAGGCCGGCCAGAGTAGCCCAGTACTCGGCAACGCCCTTATTGATCTCGATCGCCTTTTTTACCGATTCGATCGCACGGTCATAGAGGTCCGTCTTTTTTTCCTTCAGGGCGATCGACGCGTATCCATAGGCAAAGAACGCCTCGGTCGGCACTTGTTCCGCCGCCTCTGCATACTTGATCAGGGCCGTATCATTGTCATTCTTGAGTCGATAGTATCGGATGATGTTATAGTGCCCGAGGAAGAGGGCATCTTCGTTCCCCGAACTCAGGGCCTTCTCAGCCTGGGCCTTGGCCTTTTCATACCGGCTCTCATCTTCGAGGTAGAAGACAGAGTAGGCGTACTCGTTCATCACCATCGGATTGTCGGGCATTTTGACAAGGACTTCCTCCCAGACGGACAGTGCATTGTCGTTTTCCTTCTTCCCCTGATAATAGCGGGCCAGCGCGGAGCAAGACTCGATCATGAATTTCTGATCGGTGTTGCCGGCAATGAACTGTTTGAGGGGTTCCGGATCCGGATCTTCTCTTGATGAAATCTTGTGGAGCGCGATCCGTAATGAGGCCTCTGATCCGTGCCCCTTGGAGTCTTCGGGATCGAGCTCTATGGTTTTTGCGTAGAAAGGATAGGCCTTGTCATCCTCCCAGCGGCTGGAGTATTTCTTTCCCAGGTTAAAGTTCGCCTCGACGTCATCGGGATTTTCCTCGACCTGAGCGAGGAAAGTGCTGAGCAGGTTTTCCCCTGCAAGATATTCTTCGACCGTGGCCATAAATTTGTCGGCCCCATCAAAACCGTTGATCCTGTCGAGTTCTTCCCCATCGGGCTTAACCAGAATGACTGTGGGAGTACCGCGGATCTCGAATAATTCCCTGATTTTCTTCCACCCCTCGTCAACAGGTGTAATCCGGAAATTGATGAATTTTTCGTTAAAAAAGCTGCCGAGTTCTTTGTTTTGAAAGACCAACTGGTCTAACTGGACGCAGCCCCCTCACGTGGGGGAGAAGAAATCGATCAGGACATGCTTGTTTTCTGTTCTAGCCTGAGCGAGTACAGCGGTATAACCGATTTCCGAAAACTGAGTAGGGATCAACTCTGTCGATCCGGCTCCGGACACGCCTTTTTCACCGGAAGAACAGAAGAGCATAACCAAACACAGGGTCAAAAGTATGGGGAGATATTTTTTCATTTGCTCCTCCTGATGATTCAACTATATCAGACTGGGAGAAAAACTCAAAGCAGTCCCACATATATCAGACGTGGATGGGCCCGGTTTTGTTGACAAGGAAAACGGCATATTCCCTGTCCAAGGGAAGGCTGATGCTCAGGCGGTATTAACGCGAATTGTTCTTCGGTAAGCCCTGATAAGGAGCAAAAAAAAAGGGACACTCCCTCCAAAAGAGGGCGTGCCCCTAAGGTTGCT
>CBESWG010000002.1:0-185431 GCA_965533275.1 uncultured bacterium | reverse complement strand
TGCTCATCAATATCGTCTGCCCCAGGTTTAAAAATGCAGAATCCTTCGCCTGCCGGCACCAGTTTGAGGGATCTTCTTTTAACAGAATATCGCCGCCCAGCCCGGCCTCGTCGAGTTTGAGTTTTTCAGCCCCGGTGAGGATTGAGAGCACGTTTCCCCAAACCTGCGTCCAGGCATCCGGCCCAAGTGCGGAAAAATTCATCGACTCTGCCGCCGAAGCGAGCGTGTGGATGATCCTGGGAAAATCCAGCCTCTCCAAGCCGCCGACCTCGCCGCGGCCGCCCAGTGACCGCAGGGCTTCCCGGACAAGATCTGTCAGCCAGATTTCCAGTTCTTCCTGATCAATCCCCTGGAGGATTCGTGCCAGCTCTCGGCTGGACAGTCCGTCCCTGGAGCGCAGCATCCGACGCAGCAACTGAAGGACTTCTTCTGCTCGGAATGACCAGCGTCTTCGAATATAATCGTCTTGATCGGCCAGTTCCAGGATATCGGCAGCGCTGAAACGGTCTGCCTCCCGCCATGCTTTTCTCTGTGAGTCTGAGGCCTTGTCAGGCCGCAGCATCCAGAGCCACTGCGCAAATTCAGAGGGAGAGCTACATGCAGGAAATAACCGCGCTGCCCAAAGTGTGTTATCCGGGCATTCCCGCTCGGTTCTCTCTCCCCACAGTTCATCTGGTCCAATCCCAGCGGATTTCATCCACTGTTCGAGCGGAATTCCGCAGAATATGGCTCCCTCGTCCTGACTCAGCTTAAAGTTATCAGAGATGCCGCACAAGCGGGAAAACCAGACTGTTTTTCCTTCTCTGTCCCGGCCTTTGAGCACATCCAGGCAGGCCTCTCTCTGCAAAGTGAGCGGAGTTGTGATGTCGGCTCCGACGACCACATTCTCCCCTTGCAGGTTTAGATCCGCGTCCAGCAGGCATCCCTCCACCCAGGCAGAATTTCCGAGCACACGGCCTGCCTGGCTACAGCGGTTATTCATGCCGAGGTAGGTCGGCGGCTGTGACTTGTGGTTCCGGCGGCGCAGAAGTTCCGCCCCGCTCTCGATGAGCTGGAGCATGGTTCCAAAATGGAGGAAGCCGCATTCCGTAAGCTTGTGGGTGTGGAAGGGCACATCCGATACGGACTCGTACAGGGCCTGGAGAAAATCCTGAGACAGGCCGCTGCCGCTGTCTCGCATGCTCTGGGAATAGGCACGAAAAGAGGCCTGAGTCCCCAGGGCGCAGCAGACTTCTCGGTAGAAATCCAGCCCTTTTGCCTCGATCTCTTCGGCCATGGGCCCCCGCCACCGCCAGGTTCCCTCCTCATCGACCTGGCCCCCCGCCATGCTCAACAGCCGGACTGCGGTTTCGGGATTTAGGTTCATGACCCCGATATCCAGCAGGCTCTGTCCGTATCTGTTCAGGGCCCCGATCCGCTCCTGTTCCTCGGGACTCGGTTTCTGGGCAAAACAGCGAACCTGTCCGGCATCTCCGCTGACGAAAACGCCGTGATTTGCGGCCACCTCGGGCTCTACCCACGTTCCCAGGCCAGTGATGCCCTGGTCTTTGAATATCACCTCCTCTGGATCGAATAGGAGGAGAACATCACCCGTGGTGATGACGGTCTGTCCCACGCTCCTCCCCGTGGGAGGAGGAAGCTCGAGATACACGGGCAGCAGTTGATCGAATAGAGTCTCGCCCAGCGCCGAGTCGGATTCGCCGGGCACTGGCAGGAACAGTTTGCCGCAAGGACTGTAGGCGGGAAGCCTGCGCGAATCCCCTCCGGCATGGATGATCAGGATGCGGAGATCGGCAAGTACCTGTGACCAGGATGCGGGATCGTTCCGATGGATCGAGGGAGCCTGTTCCAGCTCGTTGCTGAGCACATTCATCCAGCACTGGATCGTGCTCCCACCGCTCCCGATCCGCTTCCCTCCCGGATCCGGCACGACGAGCACATTCTCGATCCCGGACAGAAACCCCAGGGATCGCCGGGCTTCGAGGTGGGTTCGGTAGGCCTCTGCCTGGGCTTCATTGGAGGCGGTTACGATGAGGTAATCCCAGGGGTGAGAGACCGTGTTCATGGGGTCTATTCGGTCCTTCGGGCCGCCTCCGCCTGGGCCTTGACCCAGGGATAGGTCCGCCCAATACCCTCCTGCAGCGAGAAACGCGACTCCCAGCCTATAGAACTGATGCGTTCGTGAAGGAAATTCCTGGCTTTCACACCTACCGGGCCTTCCACGTGTTTCACCCGCACCTCTTTCCCCGCCACTCCGGCTATGACACGAACCAGTTCGTTCACCGAGACATATTCCTGCCTCCCGATGTTGACGCCATCTTCCAGGTCTGAATGCATCAACAGGTAGATACCTTCCAGGAGATCGTCGATGTAGGTGTAGGCCCGCATGGCCGTCCCGTCACCCCAGATCTCGATGGTGCCTCCGTCTTCGATCCCAGCGATCTTACGGCTGAGTGCCGCCGGCGCCTTTTCACGCCCCCCTTGCCAGGTCCCTTCCGGTCCATAGGTATTCTGGAAGCGGGCCAGCCGCACGATCATGCCGAAACGGCGGCCGTAGGCCATGGCCATCCGCTCCGCGTAAAGTTTCTCCCAGCCGTATTCGTTATCCGGGAGCGCTGGGTACGCCTCAGCTTCGGAGAGCTCTGGTTCATCAGCCTCCATATCTCGGTAAACACAGGCGGAGGAAGAGAACAGGTACCGTTTGACACCCACCCTGGCACTGGCATCGGTCATGTGAATATTGATCAGGCCACTGTTGCGCATGATCTCACACTCAGCTGTATGGATGAATCCCATTCCGCCCATGTCTGCCGCCAGTTGATACACCTCATCGAAAGGCATGCCTTCGGGATCGAGCACAGCCCGCTCACAGTTGGGAAGTTCCCTGAGATCGAGCTGCAGGAACTCGTCGGCGGCGCTTTCTGAGAATTCCGGAAACTTTAGGTCAGCTCCCCTCACCCAATAACCTTCCCTTTTCAGGCGCTTGACCAGATGGCTCCCAATAAAACCCCCAGCCCCGCACACCAATGCTGTTTTCATGGAGTTTCCTTCCTTTCTTCCTTCCGTCCTTCTCGCTTTTTATCTACTTAATTAAGCGATCCGAGTGGATAGGGATGGTATAACCCAAAGCCGACGGGGAAGTCAAACCTCAGCGCTTCACCTTGTATATGACAGCCTCCCCGAATCCCGTCGTCACTCGATAGTAGCCACTGAGCTGGATATCCAGATCAGGATCACCTGTATCCACGCGCAGAGGAGCGCCATGCAGTGAATGGAGCTTGTGGGGAGTGGCGATGATCCTCAGATCCTTTCTCTCGAGTTGAGAGAGGATCCTGGGGCTGATCTGCTGATTGCCTCGGCCCAGGATATAGCCCTGCCCTCCGATCGGTGTGATCAGCAGTCGGGTGCTGCCCGGCTTGACCATGGACAGGAGCTGCGACTCATTGACATCCTTGGCCACCATCTCCCGGTTCCGCACCACATCCACTCCCAGGAGAGTTCCCTGCAAACCCATGGCTTCCAGGATGGCACGCGTGGTCGTTCCGGGGCCTATGATGTACAGTGTGTCCCGGCCCATGGAACGGAGGACCTCTGCGGCCGCGGCTTCCTGGTCCCGTCTCTCGTGGCCCGGGCTGCGCATTTTCTGAGCCTGGAGGCGCTGCCGGGCATAGGGAACCCGCAGGTAGCCGAACAACTGCGCTGAGAGACGCCCTTCCCGGTATTCCCGTTCATCGATGTCCATCACCTCAGAGGCTCTGATCTCACGTATTCGATCCAGCAGGAAATCAGATGCGATCTCGCCTCCGATCCTCGGATTGACACCAAAGACCGCCGAATGGATCTTAACCCCGGCCGGGATCCCGAGCGCCACCAGGTCCTCGCCGACAGCGCTGAAGATGTCTCGGGCAGTCCCGTCCCCTCCCACGAACAGGAGCAGGTCTGCCCCGGCATCCCGAAGAGCCCTGGCCGCCGCTATGGTATCTCTGGCCGAGGTTCTCTCTTTAAATGAGTATGGAGCGACCAGAGTGAGCTCGAGACCCGCAGCCCGGGCCGCTCCCTCCCCCATGTCCCCGGGACATGTCAGCAGGCGGAAGCTGTCCTTGATCGCGGCCAGCACTGTGAGCGCTTCTCTTGTTCTGTCCTGGGCATGGGGGATGGCGCCAAGGGCACGCGCCCGTTCCAGGATATCAGGCCCGTCCGTGCCTTTGAGGCCCACGCGTCCACCCAGGCCGGCGATAGGATTTATGATCAGACCGAGGATCTTTGGGGGATGCATTGTCTTTACGGGCAGAATATAATCCATCGTCCCCCATTTTTCAAATCCCGGTCATCCGGTTCGATTTACATCTTCGAGAGGCTTGAGATATACTGATGGCGACATGACCCCCAGAGAGCGCGTTCTCCGAGCCTTGAACCATCAGGAAACGGACCGGATCCCCATTGACCTGTCCGGGCACCGATCGTCAGGGATCGCAGCCCTGGCCTATCCAAAACTCCGCGTTTGCCTTGGCCTCCCTCCCCGACCCATCCGTGTCTATGACATGGTCCAGCAGCTGGCTGTGTTGGACGAAGACGTGCTAGACAGGTTCGGTGTGGATACCATCGAGATGGGACGCGGATTCTTGACAGAAGATTCCGACTGGAAGGCATGGGAGCTCCCGGACGGGTCCCCCTGCCTGATACCAGGCTTCATCAACCTAGAACAGCGTGGCCCGGACTGGCTCGCTTTGAACGAGGACGGGCAAGAACTGGGCCGCCAGAAGCCCGGCTGCCTTTATTTTGAGCAGACCTATTTCCCCCTGATGGAAAGAGGGATCTCCGGGGATGATTTCAGCGATCTCGAGGATATACTAGGAAATACCATCTGGACCGGTGTGGTCCACCCCGGCGCTCACCTGGACCTGGACGAGGCCGGTCTGGCCGAGATGGCACGTTCCGCACGTTGCCTGCGCGAAAGTACGGACCGGGCCATCATCGGATTGTTCGGAGGCAACCTGTTCGAGGTTCCTCAGATGCTCTACCGGATGGACAACTATCTGCTCTATCTGGGCATGTATCCCGATGATGTGATCCGCCTGTCCCAAAACCTTTGTGAGATATATCTCAAGAACCTGGAAAAATGGCTGGGCGCGGTCGGGCCCTATATCGATATCGTCCAGTTCGGCGACGACCTGGGTGGGCAGGGCGGCCCTCTGCTCTCCCCCGATATGTACTGCCGCTACTACAAGCCCTTTCACAAGCTCCTCTGGAACCGGGCCCGGGAACTGGCCGATGTCAAGGTCATGCTGCACTGCTGTGGTGGAGTCCGTGAGCTTCTTCCGGATCTCATCGATGCCGGACTGGATGCCATCAATCCGGTTCAGATCAATGCCCGCGGAATGGACGCGGAAGGGCTCAAACGGGATTTCGGCCGCGACATCACATTCTGGGGCGGGGGATGTGACACCCGGGACATCCTCCCCCACGGTACTGTCCAAGATGTCCGGCAGCATGTTTACGAGCAGGCACAGGCCCTGCGTCCGGGCGGCGGATTCGTCTTCCAGCAGGTCCACAACATCCTGGCCGATGTCCCGCCCGAAAACATAGCAGCCATGTTCGATGCCGTCCATGAAGCCGACGGCCGTATATGAAACCATGACGACCTGGGACCTGGCAGTGATCGCCCTCTACTTCGTCCTGGTCGTGGGATTGGGATTCTGGTACAGAAAGCGGGCATCGGAGAACCTGGAGGCCTATTTCCTGGGCGGGCGCCGTCTCCCCTGGCTTGCCCTGGCCATGTCCGGATCGGTCTCCAATTTCGATATCACCGGGACCATGTGGATCGTGTCCATCCTCTATGTTCTGGGAATGAAGTCCATGTGGCACCACTGGATGTGGGGATTCCTCATGGGAGCCTTTTTCCTTTCTTATATGGGAAAATGGGTCAGGCGCTCCCGCGTGCTCACCGCGGCAGAATGGATGAAGACCCGCTTTGGAGACGACCGGGCCGGACGACTAGCTCGTACGGTCTACGCCTTGATGGCGATCCTGACGCAGGCCAGTTTTCTTGGCTACGCTTTCCAGGGCATCGGTAAATTCGCCGCGGTGTACATCCCATTGGAGCGGCTGGCCGCGCACACCTCACTCCCCTGGTTGAGGTCCCTGGTGACTGTCTATGAGCCCCAGGTCCTGGCCGCACTGGTGATCGGGCTCACAACTCTCTACGTCCTCCTGGGAGGCTTGTTCTCCGTCGTGATCACTGATGTGGTCCAGACCATAATCCTCACTTTTTCGAGCCTCCTGATCGCGTTCCTGGCCTGGTCCCGCATGGATCCAGCAGCCCTGGAACGGCTTCCCAAAGACTTCATGTCGCTGGAAGTCCCGTGGCGCATCCCGGAGATGGCCGGCACCGAGAACGAGATCTTCACCTGTTTCGGAGCTCTGGTCATGGTCTGGGTTGCGAAGGGGCTTCTCCTCAATGCCGGCGGCCCGGCCCAAATGTACGATTTTCAGCGCTTCCTGGCCACAGGTTCAGACCGGGACGCGGCCAAAGTGGGCGCAGCCTGGAGCATCTTCCTGGTCGTGCGCTGGGCCATGGTTATGGGCATCGTACTGCTGGCGCTCACGGGAGCGGTCGGTGTGGCGGATTCGGAGCAGATCATGCCGGTGGTCCTGAGAGACATGCTGCCCTCGGGACTCCGGGGTCTGGTGATCGCTGGACTCCTGGCCGCATTCATGTCTACCTTCAGTTCCACGGTAAACAGCGGGGCCTCGTTCATCGTGCGGGACATCTGGCAAGCCCACATCCGGCCCGGAGCCTCGGACCGCCAAGCCCTTCGTTTCAGCTATCTGGCGACACTCATCCTGGTCCTCCTGGGTATCGGGATAGGGTTCCAGGGTCGTTCCATCGCCGACATCTGGAACTGGATGATGATGGCCCTGGGGGCCGGGGTCATCGTACCCAATGTGCTGCGGTGGTACTGGTGGCGCATGAATGCCTGGGGCTATGCCTGGGGGACTCTGGGAGGCCTGGTGCTTTCGCTGGGGGCCCTGTTTTTCAAAGAAATACCCGACTACACCCTCTTCCCCCTCATCGTCACGGCATCGGCCCTGGCTTGCATTTTAGGATCCCTTTTCACAAATCCGGTCCCGGAATCTATACTGACCGAATTCTATCGCACGGTCCATCCCTTCGGTATCTGGGATGCTGTCCGCCAAAAGTTGACAGTCGAGGAACTCTCCGTCAAGAGCAGAAGCGAGGGGATGGGACGAGCCCTGCTGAACACGGTACTGGGCATGTTGGCCATCCTCGCCTTCTACCTCTTTCCCATGTTCCTGGTGGGGCATGCCTATCTCAAGGCCTCTCTCTGGGCAGGCGCGGGGATCCTGGCCATTCTTGTGCTGCGTTTTTCCTGGTATCGCCACCTCCCCTCGATCAAACCGGGTCCCTGAGGCTTGACCAGGACTGTGATCTGGGACATAAGCGGGTCAAAGAAAATGGCCACAACGCCCAATTCAGACAAAGAACTGGACTTCACTGTGCAGGAAAAGCCTTCATCGCTGACATTGGGGGCAAAAGTGTGAGCCGCGCTGGGCCACCACGCTTTTTTGGATCGGTGTCCGGCACCGGAAGCAAGGCTCTCCCTCCCTGCCGTACACACGGAGCTTCCATTGGAAAGTCCCTTTCCGGTCCTTCGGATCCAGGTAGTCGGAGAGTGTCGTTCCTCCGCTAAAGATGGCCTCTCGCAGGACCTTTCGTATGGCCCTGTGCAGTTTCCGGCACTGCTCGATGCTCAGGCTGCCTGCGCCTGCTGCCGGATGGATCCCGGCCCGGAATAGGGACTCATCCGCGTAGATGTTCCCGATTCCGGCTACAAACCGCTGATCGAGCAGGAGTGCCTTGATGGATGTGCGCCTTCCCTGGATCCGCTGAAAAAGCCCCCGTGCCGTGAAACCGCTTCCCAAAGGCTCCGGTCCCATCCCACAGAACAGAGCTGATTCCACCTCTTCATCGATCAGTGAATATCGCCCGAACATGCGGACATCCCGAAAATAGAGCATCATCCCATCCGTGAAGCCAATGCGCAGGTGCGTGTGTTTGTCAGGGAGATCCTGGCGGGGGGAAGGGACACACGCGCCATCCTTCCTGGAGCAGGCGAATATCTGTCCCGTCATGCCGAGGTGGATCAGAAGCGTTTTTCGATCGAGCCGGATGAGCAGGAACTTCCCACGCCTCTCCACGGCATCCACCCTGCGGCCCTTTAGGCCGGCCTCGAAATAGCCGGGATCCTGTCCCCGGAGCATTTTATCTCTGTGGGAGGAGATGGATGTGATCCGATACCCGGGTAATATCTCCTGGAGGACGCTGCGTACGGTTTCGACCTCAGGCAGTTCGGGCACCGGAAGGACCCTCTTGCCTGGAATAGCGGCAGCCGCAGTAGTTCTGGCGATAAAGCCCAAGATCACGGGAGAGCTCCAGGCTGCGCCTGAATCCGTCCCTTTTCTTGAAATTCTCACCCAGAAAGCTCACCCCAAATTCCGCACCCGCATCGCGGCCGATACCAAGGATCCGCCCTGCATCCTTGCGCGGAGAGATGGTCAGTGTCGTGGTGAAAAACGGGATGCCCTGTTCCTGGGCCTTTCGGGCCGTGGCCCTGAGGTTGAACCGAAAGCAGACCGCGCACCGTTCCCCTCCCTCAGGCTCTCCTTCCAATCCCTGAACAGCACGGCTCCAGGAAACCGGATCATAAGCAGGAACGAGCAGAGGGAAGTCCAATTCCCGGGACACCTCATGGGCCTGTGATAGTCTCTTTAGATATTCTCTTTCTGGATGTATGTTGGGATTATAAAAAAACCCTGTCACCCTGAAATTGACGCACAGCCTCTCGGATACGGCAGTGGAATCCGGGGCACAGCAGATGTGGAGCAGGATTCCCGGCTTCTTTGTCTCGCTCATATCTTAAGAAATATCCGCCTGCGGTACATAAAATATAGGATCAGCCACAGCACCACAAATCCGGCCAGAGCCGAGACAAGGCTGAAGCCGGATCCCAGATACTGTTTCAGGCCCCCCACAAAGATGTCGCCCAGGATTCGGAAATCGAAGAGTCGAGTCACCATGTACACAGCGATGGCATTCATCCCGATCACCTTGAACCCGAAGGCCCAACCTCGTTTTCCCCACACATCGATGACGAGATAAAAAACGGCCAGGAGCAGCAGGCAGAATCCTCCGGAATAGAGCACGAAGGAGCTGGTCCAGAGGTGTTTGATGATCGGGAACACAAGGCCCCAAACCCAGCCTACCAGGACACATCCGATGCCGGAGACCGAAAGCCAGAAGACCTTGCGCATAGGCTTCTTGGCAGATCTCAGCAGTTGCCCTGCCAAAACTCCTATCAAAACGGTGGCAGCAAAACCCATACCGCTCATGATCCAGGTGTAGTTTGTGCCATCCCTAAAGGGGCCTAGGATGAGTCGGTCGACATACATCGCCAAATTGCCTTCGGGAGTCAGGTTGTAGCTCCCATAGCCAGGGACCGAAACCCAGGCCATAAGGGCCCAGAATACGAGCAGGAGAGAACATGCGAAAACCGCCTGTCCTTTCGTGTCCAGATAGAGCACTGCCAGTGCGGAGATCAGATATCCCACTGCAATAGCCTGCAGGGTATTGCTGAAGAGATGGAGGCGGGACAGGTCATAACGAAGCAGATCCCCCTGAGCGATCATCCCCAGGAAAAAGAGGAGCGCCGTCCTTTTCAACACATGTGCTAGGATCTTTCCCCGGGGATATCCCTCGGCAGACCGCTTGGAGAATGAAAAGGGCATGGCCGCACCCACGATGAAGAGGAACAGCGGCATGATGAGGTCCCAGAAACGGAAACCCTCCCATCCCACGTGAGTGAGCTGGACCTGGATCCAGTGTGTGAACGGGCTCCCGAATATGTCGTGCAGACCGAGAAATATCCAGCTGCCCCCGATGATCCAGAACATGTCGAAACCGCGAAGAGCATCCAGCGATTCCAGCCTGCGATCAGGATCGCCTGTCATTTTCATCGCCATTTGTGCTTCTTCTTCAAATATGCTCGCCACGTGATGGCCCAGGTCTCAGGATCGTCAAGCAGATGATTCTCCGCTCTGTGAGAGACACTGCAGTGGGGCGCGGTCTTGACCTTTTCCGGTTCCGAATAGGCCTCTTTCGACACCTGCTCCAGTCCGGCCAGATATTCGTCGAGCTCGGCCTTGGAATAGGACTCTGTGGGTTCGATAGTAAACGGCTGCGGCACAACAAAGGGATGGTGGCTGGACCAGAGATGAAAACCGAAATCCGCCATGCGGAGAGCGACATCTTCAGTCGAGACGCTCGTTTCTCGATAAAGATCTTCCCAGGAATAGCGCACCTGTTCGATGCGGTGATGGCCTTCTGCATAAGGTGCATCGGCTCCCCTGATCTGTTTTATCTTTCCCAGCAGGTAGTTGTTGTTCAGGACCGCGATCCGGGCCGCCTCCCTCAATCCCTCCTCGCCCAGGCTCATGATCCAGGCATAGGCGCGCAGCACCACAGGGAACACTCCCTGAAATCCACGCACCTTGCCGATGGAATGCTTTAGATCATGCCGCAGCCAGTACTCCCCACCAACTCCCTTCTCCACGAGCGGGACCGGCATGAAGTCCTTGAGATGGTCCTGGACACCCAAAGCGCCGATGGCCGGTCCCCCGCAGCCATGGGGGGAGGCAAATGTCTTGTGCAGGTTGAAAAAACAGAGGTCGAAATCCGCCTCGCGGGCACGAGTGATGCCCAGGATGCCGTTGGCATTGGCCTGATCATAGCCGCAGAGGCCTCCGGCTCCGTGCACGATCTCGGTGAAGCGTTTGATATGGGGATTGAAGATCCCCGTATCCTCAGGATTCGTGATCAAGAGCCCTGCTGTGCGCTCCGACACCGCCTCCCGGACCGCCTCTTCCTCCACATACCCGTCTTCATTGGTGTAGAGGGTGATGATCTTATAGCCCTTGACCGCGGCCGCGGCCGCATCCGAGGGATGTGAGAAGATCGTTGTGATGATCTCATCCCGCGTGTCGGATTCTCCGCGGACCTCATGGTACTTGTGTATGATCGAGGCCATGGCCAGGATAGCCGCGGAACCTCCTCCCGGCTGAAGAGAAAAACGGTCGAGCCCCGAGATCTCTTTGAGGAACTGTTCCACCGCGTACATGATCTCAAGCGCACCCTGGACCGTACTCTCGTCCTGGAGAGGATGCAGATCAACTACCTGGGACGAGGCGGCCAACACTTCGTTGATCTTGGGATTGTATTTGATGGTGCAGGTTCCCTGCCCGATGTCTACATTGAGATCGGCTCCAAGGCAGTGCTGCGAGAGCCGGAGGAAGTGCTTGAGTACCCTCATCTGCCCCACCTCGGGCAGTGCCGGAGGATCCTTGCGCAGCATATGATCCGGCAGCTCCGAATACCCGTCTCCCACCTTTTCCTCGATCTCAGGCTCGACCGGCGGGACAACGATTCCTCGCTCACCCGGAGTGTGCAGCTCGAAGATCACGGGCTCGTCCCACTTGGCCTGGTGGAAGTTCCTGACCTTTGCGCTCCTTTTCTCGCTCATGATCGGTCTCCTTCCACTTCTGCCAGGAACTCGGCCAGTGATTCCACCAAGCTGTCGAGGTCTTCCCTTGTGTGTACCTCTGTCACACAGTAAAGGGCACTCTGGCCCAGGTCAGGAAATTCCAGGCTCAAGTCCCTCCCTCCGAAGATACGCCTTTTCAGCAGGAATGCATTGACCTCCGCCACACTCTTTCCGGTCCCATTGAAATCCACCACCCATTCCTTGAAGTGGGCGTTGTCGAAACGCACGGCCAGCACTCCGGGCAGCTCAGACAGGCGCTTCCTCAGGTACTGCGATCTCTGTAGAATGACCTGCCCCAAATCCCGCATGCCCCGGGGTCCCATGAGCGAAAGATAGACTGCGGCCGTTATCCCCCAAAGCGCGGAGTGCGTCCCTACGAACTCTCGGCCTTTTTCTCTTCCATCGAAGGACGTCCGTTCATAGGCCACATCTCCGAAGCCAAGCTCTCCCTCGACCCGGGTTCGCGTGATGCCGAAGAGACGGGAGGGAAACTCCATGACAAACCTGGGGATGTCATGGGTGGCGATGTAGCCGGCCAGCCCTCCCCCATAGTTGAGGTGCATTCCCAGACCCTGGATGTCTCCACACACGATGTCGGCTCCGTACCGTGCCGGCGGTGTCATCACACCCAGCGAGACCGGATCCGCCCCTACGATCAACAGCGCGTCATGCCTGTGCAGAAGGTCGGCGATTTCCAGGCCCCGACTCTCGATGAAACCGAGGTAAGCAGGATTCTCGAGATAGAGGCCGGCAGTCCCAGCCGAGAGCTGCTCTTCGAGATCGTCCAGGTCCAGCAGCCCGCTTTCTGGGTTGTGCCGGATCATGCGCATGTCCATGGCTGGGATGCAGTAGTTCCGCATCACGGCCAACCGGTCGGGAGAAACACGATCGGAGACCAGGATCACCCTGCGGTCCGTGATACGCCCCGCCATCCGACAGGCGGTGCTGGCAGCCTGAGCCCAGTCATAGGTTGGGACATTGACCACATCCATCTCCAGCAGCTCGCCCATCAGGCTCTGGTATTCGAAGAGCGACTGGAAGCGGCCGTGGTCCTCGTAGGGCTCCCCCGCATAGGCTGTAAGGAACTCCGACCGGTGATTGATCTCGTCACAGATGGCGGGCACATAGTGCTGCCAGCAGCCGCCTCCCAGAAAGCTCAGGTTTTCCGCACACGTGCGATTTTTGGCCAGGATCCCCTCCACGTGCCGCTTGAGCGCATATTCCGAGGGCAGCGGGTCCGGCAGGTCCAGGCGACCTTTGAACCGCAGTGAGTCCGGGATGTCCTGATACAGGTCCTCTACCTCGGTGATCCCGATCTCTGCGAGCATCTGCGCTTTAACCTCTGGCACGGAATTCGGGATGTAGGGATGAACAAATTCTTGATTTTTTTCTTTCATGTTGGGATATCCTTGCTGCTGTTTAATTCAGGCCAGTCCTCCTCCGTCTACCACCAGGTGGGCCCCCGTGATCCAGGAAGATAGATCGCTGGCAAAAAACAGCACGGCGCGGGCCACGTCCTGCGGTGTGCCGTAGCGGCCGAGCGGGCGGTCCGCCGCCTCCCTCGCGAAATCTTCCCAGGACTGCCCGAGCTGTACGGCCTCATCCCGAAGGAGCGGTGTATCGATGTCTCCCGGGCAGACGCAGTTGACGCGGATGTGCTGCGGTCCATGGTCGATGGCCATGGCGCGTGTCAGGTTCAAAACACCACCCTTGGCAGCACAGTACGAGGCCGCATCGGGACCGCCCTTGAGCGACCAGCCGGATCCGGTGTTGATGATGCTCCCCCCTCCGCCTCGGGCCATGTACGGAACGGCGAAGCGGGACATCAGATATACTCCCTTGAGCGTGATATCGATGGCACGGTCCCACTCCGATTCTGCGAGCAGGGAGACATCTTTCCGTATAATGACTCCCGCGTTGTTGAACAGGATGTCGATGCGGCCGAAGGCCTCGAAAACCGCCTCTACGGCCCCTTGGCAGGCTTGTTCACTGGACACATCGCAGAGAAAAAAGGCGGCATTCCCACCCCTTCTCCTTTTGATTTGGTTGGCAACACCTTTTCCCCCCTGGGCATCCACATCCAGCAGGGCCAGAGTCGCACCGGCTTCAGCCAGCAGTTCGGCCGATGCGAGCCCGATACCAGAGGCGGCACCTGTAACCACGGCGACCTTTCCTTTCAATTCAATGAGATTGAAAATTGAGTCATTGGGCGGCATGACTTTTCCTCCTCGCTGCCTATTCGGGCTTCTTCTTATACGGCCCCGACGTTTCACCCCCATCGATGGGGATGGCCTGCCCGTTGATATAGGCGGCCTCCTGGGAAGCGAGAAAAGCGAACAGGCCGGCGACCTCCTCGGGCGCGGCATGCCTGTCGAGGGGGAGTCTCGCATTCACCTCCCCCAGCATCTCGGGAGTGTATTCCGCCTTCTGCATAGGCGTCAGAACATAGCCGGGGCACACGGCGTTTACGCGCAGCCAGGGTGCGAATTCCAGAGCCAGGGTCTTGGCCAAAAGGATAACGCCGGCCTTGGAGGAATTGTAATCCGCATACAGGGGGTGGCCTTCCATGCCGTTGGTGGAGCCGGTCAAAAGGACCACGCCGCTTGCCTGGGGCTGCATCCGGCGGATGGCCTCCTGGGCGCACAGGAACATGCCGTCCAGGTTGATCCGCAGGACCTGGGACCACTCCTCATATGGAATTTCCAGGAAAGGACGACGGAAGCTGATCCCCGCGTTGGAGATAAGGATGTCGATACCTCCGAGGAGATCATCCATCTCAAGGAAGGCCTGTTTTACAGCCTGAGGATCGCTGACATCGGCGGCCGCCCCGCCTTGGAGCCCGCTATTGTCCCGGAGCGTCTTCCCGAGTGCAGCCTCATCCCAATCCACGATGAACACCCGGGCATCCTCATCAAGGAATCTCTGGGCAGCGGCGAGCCCGATGCCGCTGGCCGCACCCGTTACCATCACTCTTTTGCCTTTTAAATCAGGATAAATGGACATCCCCTTACCTCCTCAATAAGAATCCTAAACATACACGGTGGGCGCAACGCATGTCAACCCGATGACACTCGGGGATCCTGGCCGGCTTTGACTTTGCTTACATGGGGCGATATCATGGAAAAAGCAATCGGAAGGAGAACGAGATGGCAGAAAGTTTCCTGGAGCTCATTGAGGAGCGGGTCGTGCTCCTGGACGGAGGATTCGGCACCGAACTCATCAAGAGGGGCTTCAAGCCCGGGGCCTGTCCAGAGTCCTGGAATCTGGTGCAGGCCGACGTCGTCAAGGAGATAACCCGGAACTATTTCGAGGCCGGATCTGATGGGGTGTCCACCAACAGCTTCGGTGGGAGTGCCATCAAACTGGCGGCCTACGGCCAGGAAGACCGCTGCTATGAGTTCAACCGGGCTGCCGCCGAGCTGGCATGCGAGGCCCGCCCCGAAGGAAGATATGTGACGGGGAGTATCGGACCGACCGGGAAGTTCCTGCAGCCCCAGGGTGAATACACACTGGAACAGTTCACAGACAGTTTCTTTGAACAGGCTCGAGGATTGGCAGACGGGGGCGTGGACGTCTTCCTGCTCGAGACCCATTATGACCTCCAGGAGGCACTCTGTGCGCTGGAAGCCGTGCGCAGGGCATCGGAACGGCCGGCCTTCGTCACCATGACCTACAACCACACCCCGCGCGGCTATTTCACCATGATGGGGAACAGCATATCTCAAGTTGTAGAGGAAATGGAGAAACAAGAGGCTCAGGGCACGGGCGCAAACTGCACCCTGGACAGCAATCAAATGGTGGACCTGGTCAGAGAGCTCCGCGCGGCCACTTCCCTTCCCCTGGTCATCCAGGCCAATGCCGGACAACCCGAGATCACAGAGGATGGGAACGTTGAATATTCCCAACCGTTGGAAGACTACGTGAAGTATATTCCGGCGATCGCTGCGAACGGCGCGAATATCATCGGCGGATGCTGTGGAACGGATCCGGAGTACATCCGGGCCATGGCCTCGGCCCTCCGCTGAGTGCGATCTTTAGGCGCTCACTATCATTCGACCATTCTTTCTTTGCTCAATTTTTCTTTTCTTCTTTCTTGCCGGGCTGCCTATCTCTGCCTAGCGTAGAGACGGCCTGTCGTGTAAAATATATGTATGTTTTTTCTGATCGGAGGATTGCAGCCGCGCACGGTCAAGCTGGATGAAATACACAGGAACTGTCAGAACTGTGGGCGCCAGACCCTCCGACACAAAAGGACCGACCAATACCTGAGCCTGTTTTTCCTCCCGCTTTTTAGAGTGAAGAAGGGTGCTCCCTTCCTGGAATGTGAGAACTGCCGTTCGGTTTACAGGGTGGACGGATCGATGTTGAGGCAAAAAAACGCACTTTCTTCGGGAAGTTGCCCGAAATGCGGCCGTTCTACCCAATCGGATTTCAACCTCTGCCCCTACTGCGGGCATTCTTTGATACACCACTGACAGGTCGGGATTATTCTCGTCGAGTGAACTAAGGAAGCCCGGGGCTAGCGTCTGTAGGCGTAGATGTTGTGTAGGCCGCCGTTTTCGCCTTTGATCTCGGCCTCTTCCACCAGTTTGAGCTCCCATCCGGGTATACGGTAGTTGTGTGTGACGACATACATGCCCTTGTCGAGCTGCTTTTCTAGGGTGGGCCGCATCAACTCGTTGGATTCTGTGAGGAGATACATGGTCACAACCGTTGCCGCTGAGATATCCGACTTGGTGACGTCTTCAACGCGGAAGCTGACGAGCTTATCAACACCGACTGCCTTGGCATTGAGGTTGGATTCCTCGATCCGCTTGGGATCGAGATCGATCCCGACTCCATGGGCGCCGTACTTGACAGCCGCCATGACAACGATGCGGCCGTCGCCGCAGCCGAGGTCATAGACCACGTCATCCTTATCGATCCTGGCCATCTCCAGCATTTTTTCCACCACGGCGGGCGGCGTGGGTACATAGGGAGCCAGGTCCACGGCATCGTCTCTCCCATGTGATCCCTCATACAGTTCCAGATCCCCGTTCTCATCATAGCGGAATGAGTATGGCATCCCTGGATCCAGTACGTAGGACTGAGTCCCATCGGGTCGTTCAAAATATACGGTCAAGGGGTCCTCCCCGGGAAAATGTTCGATGGTGTCGACCTTGATGATGTGTTCAGTAGGCTCAGCCGATGACCGGACCGACTTAAGTCGGAACTGGACCTCTTCGTCCGTGACATTCCGGATGGTAATCTCCTTCTGCTGTGCTGTAAGCGCGGTTCCAGATAGTAATAGAAGGGCGGCGAGCCCCAGCATGCAGCTTGTGTATATGGTCCTTTTCACCATGGTGTCTCTCCTCTCGATACAACCTCATATTATAATGCGAACCCCCTTCCACCGCAACCTTGGGGGAATGTCCTGCACACTAGATAACTACGTTCCAAGGAAATACCAGATACGCTGCAAGTTCCGTCTGAGCCCATGGGGTGGTTGGGAGGGTCCCCGGCGAAGACAGAATACACAGGCCTCTCATTTGACGGTGATGAAGGCCTCTGACATAATTAAACATTCCTATCTAAGGAGAATACAACGATGGAATACAGATTCCTGGGATCCTCAGGGCTCAAGGTCTCGGCCCTCTCGTTCGGGGCTTGGGTCACCTTCGGCGATCAGATCGACGAAGACACGGCATCGGAGTGCATGAGAGTGGCATATGACGCGGGAGTCAACTTCTTCGACAATGCCGAGGCCTATGCAGACGGTCGCGCAGAAACCATGATGGGTAACATCATCCAGAAAACGGGCTGGCGGCGCTCGGACCTGATCCTCTCCACCAAAATATTTTGGGGTGGGAACGGCCCCAATGACAGAGGCCTCTCACGCAAACACATCATCGAGGGAACGACCGCGGCTCTGAAGAGGCTCCAGGTGGATTACGTGGATCTCGTCTTCTGCCACCGCCCCGACCTGGACACGCCCATCGAAGAGACGGTCCGGGCCATGGCCCACATCGTGGATCGGGGTTTGGCCTTCTACTGGGGGACCAGTGAGTGGAGCAGCGAGCAGATCCGGTCAGCCCATGCCATCGCCCGGCGCGAACATCTCCCGCCCCCGACCATGGAACAGCCTCAGTACAACATGTTCCACAGAGACCGTGTGGAAAAAGAATACCTGCCGCTTTATTCGGAACTGGGCCTCGGCACTACCATCTGGAGCCCCTTGGCCAGCGGCCTGCTCTCAGGTAAATACAGCGACGGCATCCCTACGGACAGCCGTGCGGCGTTGCCGGGATATCCCTGGATCCGCAAGCGTTTCGAGAGCCCTGAAGGCCAACAGCAGATCGAAAAAGTCAAAAGACTCTCTACTGTGGCATCAGACCTGGGGCTACCCCTCCCCCGGTTGGCCATCGCATGGTGCCTAAAAAATCCATTTGTGAGTACTGTCATCACCGGGGCGTCAAAACCGGACCAGGTCAAGGAGAACATGCTGACAGTTGAGGACCTACCGGCACTCACTCCGGATGTCATGCAGATGATCGATGATATCCTGAACAACTCGCCTTCCCCTGCATATAACTTCCGCTAAATCTTTTAAACTGTTGTGTAAAGATCTGTCCGGATCTGAACAGTCCGTGGTGCCCTTCCGGACATTCGTGCTGACCTGAACGGAGATGGCACCTTGCCTCCTGCCTGAACCTGAGATTGGCATGAAACTGGCATACATAGCGGTGTAATGTATCTAACGCTGAGAGGTAAGAGATGATATCGAAAGCCTTGATCGCGGCCTCTACCAAACCCATGATCCTCTCCATCCTTAAGGAAGGGGAGAATTACGGTTATCAGATCATCCAGCGCGTAAAACGAGTAAGCCGCGGAAAGCTGGAGTGGTCCGACGGTATGTTGTACCCGGTCCTCCACCGCCTTGAAAAAGACGCCTTGATCCAAGCGGAATGGCGACTCTCTGGTGAGGGCCGCAGGCGCAAGTACTACCGCATCACCGATCAGGGCCTCGCCGAACTGGAATCCGATATGGAGCAGTGGACGAGCGTACACCAGGCGCTTTCACTGCTCTGGAAGCAATCCCCGGCATGATCCGGGTTTGTCAGCATGCAATGTTGAGTAGCAAAATAAGGATGGACACATGATCTTTGACCTTGAAAAAGCCCTGAGCAGGTGGAGAAAGAACCTGTATAGAAACGAGAATATCGAGGATGGGTATGCAGAGGAACTCGAGTCCCACCTGAGAGAAGAGATCCAGCGCCTCCGGGAATCTGGATTGGAGGGAAAGGCAGCCTTCCAGCAGGCCGTGCAAGAGCTGGGTACGGTCCAGGAAATCGGAGAAGAGTATGAGAAAGCCAGAACCCGGGACATTGACGGACGCTTCCTGTCCGTTTCCAGGAGGTGGATCCCGGGCCTCATCCTGAGCTACTGGAAGCTCGCATTCCGCAAGATCAGGCGGCAGAAAGGCTACTCGTTCATCAACATCGCGGGCTTGGCCGCGGGAATGGCCTGCTGCATCCTGATCCTGACCTGGGTCTGGGACGAGCTGAGCTACGACCGCTTCCACAAGAATGTGGATCGGATCTTCCGGATTGTCACAGAAAATCATGTGGGAGGACAAGTCAGCGTCCTCGCAGGTTCTCCAGCTCCTCTCGGCCGGACCTTGGTTGAGCAATACCCCGATGTCGAACAGGCTGTGCTTGTCCAGAGCGGCTGGAGCAACTACTATCTCCATCTCGGCGACAAGATATTCATACAGGAAAGGCTGGCTGCCGTGGGCCCGTCATTCTTCCGGATCTTTTCATTCCCGTTCCTGAGCGGCGATCCTGAGACCGCCCTCAAGGACCCGGCCTCCATCGTCCTCACGGAAACCCTGGCACGGAAGTGTTTCGGGGATGAGGATCCCATGGGAAAGGTTCTGCAGATGGATGAAGAGGACCTGAGGGTCACTGGTGTCATAAGAGACATCCCCCGCAATTCCCACCTGCAGTTCGACTACGCCTTTCCAGCCGAGAACATGCGCAGATGGAGGGAATCCCAGCTGGACAGCTGGATGTACTTTCAGTTCGCCACCTATGTCCAATTGTCTCCCCAGGCAGACGTTGATGCGGTCAACCAAAAGATAGCGGAGGTGATAAAGGTAAACCTGCCCCTGGCCAAGGGGAAGGCCTATCTCCAGCCTGTAAAGGACATCCATCTCCGCTCCACCGGCATGAACAGCTGGATGGTCGATTATCCCAACCCGGGGAACATCACGTATGTCTACATTTTCTCTTTAACAGCGATCTGCGTGCTTCTCCTTGCATGCATCAATTTCATGAACCTGGCCACGGCCCGCTATGGAACTCGGGCCAGAGAGGTAGGGATGCGCAAGGTGGTGGGGGCCCGGAGAAAAGACCTTGTCAAACAGTTCATCGGCGAGTCGTGTCTGACAACCCTCATCTCGCTCCTGTTCGCTATCCTTCTGGTCGAAATGTTTCTCCCTTCGTTCAGTGCCTTGGCAGGGAAGGAGATGACCCTCCAGTTCGCTGGGAATCCAGGACTCTGGGCGGGCCTGCTGGCCATCGTGCTGCTGACCGGCTTCATTTCCGGTAGCTACCCGTCTCTCTTCCTCTCCTCCTTCCATCCGACCCAAGTGATCAAATCTTTTACCAGCCTCGGGATCCGGCGGGCCGGAGCACTCCGTAAGATCCTGGTGGTCACACAATTCACCTTCACCGCGATCCTCCTCATCGGGACCATCGTGATCTACAGCCAGCTTCACTTCATCCAGGACAAGGACCTGGGTTACGACGCGGAAAACATCATCACATTCGCCGGCTACGGTGCATATGGCCGAGACTATGAGGCCGCCCGGAATGAACTGCTCCAGAATCCTGATGTCCTGAATGTCTGCCGTGCCTTTCCCCCCAGGGGTGGACTCGGGGAGACCACCAACGTCGACTGGGAGGGCAAGGAGCCCTCTGCAGAGGTCCGATTCTTCGCGGACATGGGCGACTACGATTTCCTTGACACCTTTGGGATGACGATCACCCAAGGCCGATTCTATTCCCGCGAGTTACCCACAGACAAAGACAACTATGTCGTCAATGAAACGGCTGTCAATGCAATGGGCTTTAAGGACCCGATCGGGAAACGGTTTTCATTCCAAGGCCGCGAGGGCATCATCATCGGAGTGGTCAAGGATTACCATGGGGGCTCCCTGCACGAGCCCATCCCTCCCAAAGTGATATCTCTTCAGGGCGGATTCTTCGTGTGCGTCAAATTCCGGCCGGGCCAGGTTTCCCGGGTGACCGCCTTCCTGGAGCAGAAGTGGGAGAAATTCGTTCCGAGACAACCCTTCCGCTACGATTTCGTGGATGAATCCATCGCCGGCAGCTACATGTCAGAGAGACGGATCGGCAAGATATTCCGCAACTTCACGGTGCTGGCAGTGGTGATCGCATGCTTGGGCCTCTTCGGGATGGCTTCGTTCACGGCCGAGCGCCGCACCAAGGAGATCGGTATCCGGAAGGTGCTGGGGGCCCGTGCATGGACGATCGTATTCCTGCTGTCCAAGGACTTCATCAGGTGGGTTTTGATGGCCAATGTGATCGCCTGGCCCCTGGCATATTTTGCCTCGCGTAAGTGGCTGGAGAGATTTGCCTACCGGACCGGTTTGGGCTGGGAATTCTTCGTATTGGCCTTGGTCCTGTCCCTCGGGATCGCCCTGATCTCAGTGAGCTACCAGGCCCTCAGGGCCGCTACTGTCAATCCCGTGGATTCTCTCCGCTATGAGTGATGCAGGGATCGGGCTGAAGTTTTTAGGCCTGAGAATGCGCTCAGCACCGGGGAGACAGTCAGTTCCTCAGTCATGCCGCAGGGCCACCACAGGGTCCACCCGCGCGGCACGTTCCGCAGGGTAGAGCCCAGAGAGCAGGCTGACCACGACTGCGAATCCAATGGAACCCAGGCAGATCCACCAGGGGAAGTTGAAGTATTCGATGAATGGGACGCCCTGCCGGGAGAGAAAATAGTTTGCGACCTGGTTGATGATGCGGCTGACCACCCAGCCCAGGGCCAGGCCTAACACTCCTCCTGAGAAGCCGATGACACAGGATTCAAATATGAAGATCTTCCGGATGTCCTGGTCGCCCGCTCCCACCGCCTTCATGATCCCGATCTCGGAGTATCGTTCCAGGATGGACATGATCATGGTGTTCATGATCCCCAGCGAGGCTACGACGATCGCGATCATGCCCACGGCCAGGAGGAACATGTCCATGAACACGAAGCCGCTCTTGAGCTCCTCCAGCTGATCGACGAGGGCAAAAGTCTCGAACCCCATGTCCTCGATGCGGGACTTGACCGCATCCACATGCTGCGGGGAGGATAGCTTGACATTGACCACGGCATAGCCCCCGGACAGCCGATCCGAGGCCCTGAAGAGATCACTCAGGTTGGTGACTGCCAGTTTGTCCATGTTCGCAGCCCTGTCTGCGGATATGATAACATCGCTCCGCAGGAGAGAGGGCCCCCCGAATCCCATACGTTCCGAGACACCAACGATCTTGAATCGATAGGGTTCCTGCTTGAAGGGCAACCGGCCCCCGCCCATGACCAAGGCCAGGTCTGCCAGTGGAGATCCGGAGAGGTCCAGCACCAGCGTAGATACCGTGATCTCTGCGCCGACAATCTCCTCATAGTCCCGTATCCCGAGCCGCCGAAGCAGGGAGTCGCTGACTATGAGCCCGTCTTCATCCCCATCCGCGAGAGAGCGTCCAGTCCTGAGCTGTACCAACTCGGCGGTCGTAAATTTTGCCGGGAGGGCCTGCACAAAAGTGAATTCTTCTTCCTCGCCCAAACGGACCTGGGCTGGGAACCGGATATCCGGGAAGACATTCTCCACTCCCGGGAGCGAGCCGATCTCCGCGATGGCCGCATCATCAAGGGGGATGGCACCAACGGCTTGGTTCGACTGCCGGGGCGTCGATCCGCCGGTTCCTGACCGACCACCGACTAACTGACCGAAGGAACTGGAAAAGACCGTGATGTAGTTGAAAAGCTCTAAGGTCTGGAAGACCTCCATGACGTTGCGCTGTATTCCCTTGCCGAAGGAGACCATGGCGACCAGAGCGCCGATCCCGATGACCACACCGAAGGTGGTGAGAAACGTACGAAGCTTCCTTTTCCAGAGGTTGGAAAGAGAAAACTCGACATAGTCCAGGAATTTCATCGGATACGCTCTCTTTCGACCACTTCCCCGTCCCGCAGGCGGACGATAACGTGAGCGAATTCCCTGAGCAGCTCTTCTTCGTGGGAGACCATGACCACTGCCAGGTCCTGCCGGGCATTCAGATCCCCCAAGAGCCGAACGATGTCCCGGGAGGTACGGCTGTCCAGGTTGCCGGTGGGCTCATCGGCCAGCAGCACCTCGGGTTGGTTGACCAGGGCCCGGGCGATGGCCACCCTCTGCTTCTCCCCCCCCGAGAGCTCCCCGGGGCGGTGCATCATTCGCTCCTCCAGGCCGACTTCCCTCAGTATGGCTTCGGCCCGCTCCCGGCGCTCCTTTTTTGCCACATCTGCGAAGATGAGCGGCAGGCCGACGTTTTCACGGGCTGAAAACGCTGGGATCAGGTTGAAGGACTGAAAGATCATGCCCACGCTGTGTCTGCGGTAGCGCGCCAGCTCTTCAGGGTCCATGTCCGAGATCAGCCGCCCCCTGGCTTCGATGCGCCCTGAGGTCGGTGTGTCCAGGCCTCCCAACATATTGAGAAGCGTGGATTTACCGGACCCAGAGGTCCCTGTTACGCCCAGAAATTCTCCCCTCTCGACCGAGAAATCCACGTCATGCAGTGCCGCCACGCGTAGCTTCCCTGTATCATAGGCCTTGCCCAAGCCATATGCGGCCAACAGAGTTTCCAGATGCGTCATGATCGCGTCCATTGTAGCACGTTTGACCTCAGACTTTGGAGTGTGGTATACACAATCCTTTAGACCACTCTGGGAGGTAAATATGTCTAAGTGTATGCGTCCGAAGTTCAGTCTGGTGTTCTGTGTTATTGTTGTTGTGGCACTGGCCGTTGTCCTGGTATCCCCCGCAAAAGCTCAGCTGAGAGGGAAGGCCCTGTATGAAAAGCTGAGCACAGACAGAACCCTGGTCAAGTCCGAGGGCCTGTCCCGGGTCACATGGACACCCTGTGGCAGCGCCTACTACTACTATGATGCCAAGGCCAAGACCTTCCTGGAAGTGAACGCCGCCACCGGCGACGAGAGTCCCCTGTTTGACGATACAGCCCTGATCGAGGCCTACAATACCGTGTCCGGCGCCGAAGCCACGGAGCTTCCCTTTCGCAGGTTTACCTTCCTTGAGGGCTGCAAGAAGATCCAGTTCCTGGCCGAAAACCGGGCCTTTATCTATGAGCGTGCCAGCCACTCGATCTTCGCCTATGTCCCGGAAAGACAGATCCAGGGCGTGCGTGGACGGATGTATCAGGAAGTCCTCTCCCCCGATCTCCAGTACCGTGCCTACACGCGGGATTTTGACCTGTATTTTAAGGACCGGAAGGGCAGCGAAAAGGCACTGACGACGGGAGGACACGCGGACCTGCGCAACGCCTTCCCGGACTGGGTCTATCCGGAAGAACTGGGCCAGTACGATGTCTTCTGGTGGTCTCCCGATTCCAGCAGGATCGCGTACATGCAGTTCGACGAATACCCCGTGACGAAATACCCCATCGTCCATGATGTGAGCCCCGAACCCGAACTAGAAATGCAGAGCTATCCCAAGGCCGGGGCCAACAATCCCATCGTCCGTCTGTTCGTCGTGGATGTGAAGACCAGGAAGATCACACAGGTGGAGACCGGCATGGACACCAATGTCTACCTCTACCGCGGCGGCTGGACACCGGACGGGAAGTATTTCACCTGGCGCCGGCTCAACCGCTGGCAGAATCAGGTGGATGTATTCCTTTCGGATCCGGAAACAGGAAAGTCCAAGCTGCTCATAAAGGATTCAGATCCCTGCTATATCGACGAGGGGGGGCAGCTGATCTGGCTGGAGGGAGGAGACTTCCTCTGGACCTCGGAGCGCAGCGGCTGGAAGGAGGTCTATCTCTATGACATGGCGGGCAAGCTGGTCAGGCAGCTCACGGATGTCAAGCTTCCCATAGGGCGCATCCTGGGCGTGGACGAGGAAGACGGCTGGGTCTATCTCTCTGGATATGAAACCCGCGGGCTGGAGAGCCACCTATACCGCGTCAAACTCGACGGAACGGGCTTTGCTCGCCTGACCAAAGAGGCGGGATCCCATTCCATAAGCCTCTCTCCCAATGCCAAGTTCTACACAGACTCCTTTTCCTCTTTCGAGACCATGCGCCGATTCACCCTGCATCAAGGCGACGGGAGCATGGTACGGGAGCTGGGCACATCCGCAGTCACCCAGGAGTTCGAGGACTTTAAGCTGGTCGAGCCCGAACACTTCACCTTCAAATCCGCCGATGGCAAACACGACCTGGACGGCATCATGTATTTCCCGGCCCACTTCGATCCCAAGCAGTCGTATCCACTGATCTTGTCAGTCTATGGAGGCCCAGGATCCAGGCAGGCCGTGAACCGCTATATCCTGAACGGACGAAACCAGGCCCTGGCTCAGCTGGGATTCCTGGTGGCGTCAGTGGACCACAGGGGAGTTTCGCGACGGGGCAAGAAATTTCAGAACCTGATGTACCTCAATCTGGGCGAGATCGAGCTTGCCGATCACGTGGCGGGGGTCAAACACATCACCAGCCGGCCCTATGCAGATGCTGGTCGTGTCGGGATCACAGGGCATTCCTACGGCGGCTACCTCACCTGCATCGCGCTCGTCAAGGCCCCCGATGTCTTCCACGTGGGCGTGGCAGGGGCACCGGTCACGGACTGGAGAAACTATGACAGCATCTATACGGAACGCTATATGCGCCGGCCCCAAGACAATCCCGAGGGTTACCGGAAGGGCTCATGCATGACGTACGCTAAGGGGCTCGAGGGCCACCTGTTTATCCATCACGGGGCCGTGGATGACAACGTCCACCCCGGCAACTCCATCCAACTGCTCGCGGAACTGCTCAAATTCAATAAAACATTCGACTTCATGTTCTATCCCGAACAGCGACATGGGATCCGCTTCCCCCGCTACGGGCTTTCCCGGGTCGAATATTTCATCGAGCATCTCAAGCCTGAGGTCAAATAGAAGTAACCTGATCAAGTCACGAGCTGAGAACGGGCAGATGCAAAGCATGGAGGGCGAAGCTGTAGTTTACTACCGCGAGACCCGACATAACGACGCAGATGCATGATATCGGCTCGCCCGCAGGGTAAAAAATACCGATATTGTCTTATAGTTTTTTATCGAAAATCTCGGTATTTTTTATGAATGACCGGGTTACTTGAATTCGTGGACGAGAATATAATCATTCCCCTCCTTGACTGCGTGGCAGCCGATGCAGCCCTGCACCTTGCCTGCCGGTCCGGCTTTGCCGTCCAGCGTATAGCGGGCCCAGAACCAGTCCCCACTCTCGGGATTGAAGCCCTCAACTTTGTACATCACCGTCAGAGCGGTCGGCTTCTTGTTGCTGTCAAAGCTCTCCTTCACCTGGATGGCGCCATAGGGAACAGGGGCTCCGTCTGCTTTGAGGAGGGTTTCATTGACATAGACGCGGTGGAAAGGCCCGTGGGGCGAATTCCCCGACTGAATGTCCTGGTGATCATCCCAGAAACCCCAATCTTTATATGGGGATTCCTTGGTGATGTACTCCCAGAGTGCAGCGGCATCCGGTCCGGGCATTTCAGAAGCCGGGCCAAATCCCATGAACAGCACGGCTGCCGCGGCCAGGGTCAGAACAGATATTGCGATTTTTTTCATTAGTCCCTCCTCATTCGATGGATTCATTATACCCCAAAAGTGCTCCGAAATCAATTCCCATGGGAATTGTAAGTATTTTACTCTGAGGTCTGAGGATCAATACGACCTCCTTTCGTGATTCCGTATCCGCCATAAAATTGAAAATTGAACTCTGCTCTTATTCCATCTACAATACAAGCAGAGGGAAATCATCATGAGGATTCGCCTTTATCATCTCTCCGCTTTGGCCGGGATACTCATTTTTATTTCGGGATGCGGGGGGGATTCCGCGAGCCCAGAAGGCTCATCATCTCATTTCTCGGATGCGGGCTGGTTCCAGGGCTATGACTCCACTATCGGGGGTGGGACCATCGAATACCACTCCCCTCACCCGGATGTCACTTCTGCCCTCCTGGTCAGGTCGCTGGACACGCGCGATTTTATCGAATGGGAATCCGAGCCGGTCCCTCGGGAATTTGCCGGGAAGGAGGCGTCCTTTGTCTGGATCTTCGGTATGGATGTTGACGCGGCACCGCACACATATGACCTATCTGTAAACGGCAAGGCCTGGTTTCGCTTCTCCAATCCGAAGGTCAATTCCATAAAAGAATGGACCGTCGACTCCCCCAACGGGGCCCGCCTACACTTCCGCGTCACCATGATCGACCGCCATGGCGATGTATTCGGATATGTCGCCCTGCACGTACCCGATACACTGCTCCCCCGCGGGGAACCTCTCCGTTTCCGGGTTGCAGGCGAGAGTGCCGGGAGCCGGGTGTGGTACATGACATTCCAGAGCGGGATCCATTCTGGGGCAGCGGTCGCGCCTCAACCCGCGATCATGCGCCGGGATGATGGCCTGTATCATCCGGTCCATGTCCAGTTGGTCCATCTGGGACAGCCAGAGACGGCCCGGATTGAAGCCGAAGGAATGGATCCTGTGGATATTCAGATCGAATTCGGATTCAACCGAGTTATCCTGTATCTGCCCCAGATCGAAACCGAGACACACCAGGTCCTGTCGATCCAGCGCACTGGCAGAGACAGGACGGACCTGGAGTTCACTCGCCTCCCCGTCCGTCCCTGGCAGCTCTACATGGTTCACCATACGCATACGGACATCGGCTACACGCGGCCTCAGACAGAAATACTGGCCGAGCACCTGAGGTTCATCGACTATGCCCTGGACTATTGTGACCTGACGGATTCATATCCTGACGATGCCCGATTCCGCTGGACCTGCGAGGCTTCCTGGGCCGTGGACGAATATCTCCGTGTCAGGCCAGACATACAGGTTAAACGCCTCAAACGGAGGATCGCTGAAGGGAGGATCGAGGTCACGGCCCTGCCCTTCAACCTCTCGGAAATCGCGGACGAGAACATACTGGCACGCTCTCTAGCCCCCCTGGGCCGTTTCAAGGACCAGGGGATCCGAGTCACGACAGCCATGCAGAACGATGTGAATGGGATCGCCTGGTGCCTGGCGGATTTTTTCCCGGACGCAGGTGTTCGCTACCTGACCATGGGCCAGCACGGCCACCGCGCACGCATCCCTTTCGACAAGCCCACCGCTTTCTGGTGGGAATCTCCCTCGGGCAGTCGTGTGCTGGCTTTCCGTGCCGACCACTACAACACAGGAAATTTCTGGGGGATCCACACCGGCAGTTTCGAAAACACGGAGGAGGGGCTCCTCCTCTACCTGCAAAGCCTGGAGGAACGATCCTATCCCATCGATCGTCTGTCCGTGCAGTACGCGGGATATTTTACGGATAATTCCCCACCCGCCACGGTTGGTTGTGAATTCATCCGTGAATGGAACCGAAAATATGAGTGGCCCAAGCTCAGGAGTGCTACGGCTCGGGAGTTTCTATCCTACATGGAAGAAGAACACGGAGACGAGCTCCCAGTCTACCGGGTTTCCTGGCCCGACTGGTGGTCGGATGGCTTCGGCTCCGCCGCCCGGGAAACGGCCGCCGCCCGAATCACACAGGCCCATTTCAGCGCCAATCAGGGGCTCCTGGCCATGGCCCGGATCCTGGGAGCCCGACTTTCGCCCGATCTGTTTCGGAGGATGGAGAAGATCGGATCTGCGCTGCTGTTCTGGGACGAACACACGATGGGCGCCGCTGAGAGCATCACCGATCCACTGGCCGAAAACAGCATGGTTCAATGGGCGGAAAAATCTGCCTATGTCTGGGAGGCAGCCAAGGAAAACCGCCTTCTCCAGGAAGCAGCGATGGGCCTGATCCAGGCCTTTATCCCTTTGCAGGAGACCGCTTCCGTGACCGTGTTCAACTCACAGGGATATCCCCGCTCCGGGCTGGTGGAGATCTATGTCGACCATGAGATCATTCCCCCCGGCAGGGACTTCCGCTTGTTGGAACCATCGGGCAGTGAGATCGGTGCCCAGCGTTCCCGGAGCCGAGCCGATGGGACTTACTGGTTCTTGCGAGCGGAGGATGTCCCGGCCTTGGGATTCCGTTCCTACCGCATTGTGTCGCTGCAGACCACCCGTCCTGTCGAGCGCCCTCTGAAGATCCTTGCTCCCGAGGACGGGAAGGAAGCGAGGGAGGACATACTCCTGGAAAACGAGTTCTACAAACTGGTTATCGATGCGGAGAAAGGTGGGATCACAAGCCTGATGGACAAGGTGTGGGGAAAGGAACTTGTCGACCCTGACAGCCCCTGGCTCATGGGCCAGTTCATCCTGGAACGCATCTCAAACCGAGGCCAGTTGGAACGCTTTCACCTGGTGGATCAGGAACGCTCCAGCCTTTCCGACGTGCGAGTCGAACCAGGCGTGGACGGTCCTCTCTGGAAGAGCCTGTCCTGGAGCGGTACCACAGATACGGCCGTCCCCGGAACGCGCCTCCTCTGTGAGGTCCGGCTGTTCGAGGGAGAAAAACGCGTGGAGCTTCACTACACATTGTTCAAGAAGGACATCACCGACCCGGAGGCCCTATATATTGCTTTTCCCATTTCTGTGGACCGAGGGGAGATCCATTTCGAGGTTCAGGGCGGTGCGGCAGTTCCCGGGAAAGATCAGTTGGAGGGGACCGCAACCGACTGGAATGCCATCCAGAACTTCTGTGCAGTCCGGAATCCTGAAGAAGAAGGGCAGGTCGTCCTCAGCAGCCCCGAGGTCCCCCTGGTTCATTTCGGAGGCCTCAACCTGGGTCAGTTTCGCTACATAGCACACGTGGAACGGCCCCATATATATTCCTGGATCATGAACAATTATTGGGTGACGAATTTCCGTGCAAGCCAGCGAGGGGAATTCCGCTGGAGCTATGCGCTGACATCAGGGAACGAAAAAGCCCCCCGGAGTTGGGCGTCCCGTTTCGGATCGGATTCGCGAATTCCTCTCCTGGCACGGGTGTTCCCGCCCTCGCATGTACGCTCGATCCGGGAACAAAAGGCCATATCCATGTTGGAGATCGATGCACCCAACGTCCTGCTGGTCTCAGCCCAGCCCCTCCCCGAAGGCGGAGTGATCCTGCACGTTCGGGAACTCGAGGGGAAGGAAACGGAATTCGAAGTGTTTTCTTCGAGAGCGAGCGGGAAAAGCTATATGCTGAGAGAAACAAATGTCTTGGGCGAACCAATGGACAGCCCAACGGCTCACCCAAGACTAGGTGCGTTCGAGGCGAAATTTTTTCGCCTTATCTACCAGAGGTGATCAGAGCGTGGGATCGGCCTACCTGCGAGACAGCGCAGCGGAAGCCTTGAGCTCGGCCTCGTACTCATTGATAGCCTTGCTCGTCTTGACAGCATTGCTGATGAGAAACGCGGTCGTACCAAAAGCGATCAGCCCCCCGATCAAGTAGCCCCACTGTGTGAAGGAGTTTGTCTGTGTGTGGCCCTTATCCTCGCCGAGCTGATTCTCGGTCGTCTCCGCCTCAAATGTCGCGAAGAGATAGATGAGGCCGCCTCCGATTGCTGCGAAACCCAAGGCGCCAACCCATGACCACATCCGCTTGGACTTGAGCTTCTTGATCGCATCGGCATCCGCTCCCTGTCCGATATCCGCGAAAAGAAGAGGATCATCGATCATGAGGTCGGGCGAATAGGTAGCTTTCAAAGAAAAGGATCTCACCTCGCCATCGGATGCGCTGTCCTTGTCCAGGCTGAAGTCATTCAACATCAGCTCGGGAGAAAAGGCATAGACCGCTGTGAACTGAACAAATACCAGAAGGCAGAGTACTGCAACGGCTTTTTTCATGTTCTTCCTCCTTAAAGGAAAATAAATCATTCTTCCTGCTGTTGGGAAATTATATAGGAAAGGACCTTCCTGTCAATTCCTAAATCAAAATAAAATATATTTTTTTTAGATTTTTAGGAATCATACCTTGCGATGGAGCCGTGACAGGGCGGATATCCCAAGGATCGGACCGATCGCCAGGATAGGAAATGCCCATTTCCAACCCCAGTTCTGGCCCAGGCTGGCGGTCAGTTGGATGGAGAAGGCGGTGATCCCAAACCCGATACCGTTCTGGATGGTGAGCGCCGTGCCGGTATATTCGGGAGGGCAGTGTCGCGCCGCCAAGGCGGAAAATTGGGGCGAGTCAGCGATCACGAACATTCCCCAGATCAATGCCACCACAGTGACGATCATGGCATTCCTATCGAACAGCCACCAGGACATCGTACACAGCGAGCCGCTGATGGCCAGTGCACCCAGGGACACCCTCTCCTCCCCCACCTTCCGCGAGATCCAGCCTCCCAGTATGCATCCCAGGCTGCCGGCCGCGATAATGCCGAAGGCCAGTATCGGTACGGAGCTCGCAGTCCCGGATTCCGTGCTCTGAAAACTGGCCGTCAGGTACAAAGCAATGAGAGACCAGAAGGCGTAGAGTTCCCACATGTGCCCGAAGTAGCCGAGTGCCTGGAGGCGAAATTTGCGGTATCGAAATACGCGGAACACCATGCGGGGCTCGAATACGGCCGCCTCGCGCAGAAAAGGTCCCGGGGGCACCAAGACCAGAACAATAAGGCCTCCCAGCAAAGACAGGACCGATGCGGTCAGCAGCAGCATGCGCCAGTCCGGGGCCGTTCCCAGAGCGAACAGCAGATAGGGAAATGCGGTCCCCAGGGTCAATGCCGCCAAAAGGATGCCCAGCCGCCAGCCCAGACCGGTCCGGAACCACTGAGCCACCAGCTTCATGCCCACGGGATACACTCCGGCCAGGGTGATTCCCGTAAGGAACCGGAACACCAGAGAGGTGGGGAGGTCATGAGAAAGGAGCGCAAATCCGCAGTTGAAGACGGCAGCCAAGGAAGCGGAAGCGAAAAAGACGACTCGTGTGGGAAACACATCCGGAAGGTTGAACAGCGCATATACAAATGTGCCCAGGATGAAACCGAGCTGTACCGAGATCGTCAGCCAGGAACTCTGCACATCGCTGAGGCCCCAGAGCTCACGGAGCACGGGAGTGGCCGCGGTCCCGGAGAACCAGGTCGATGTGGACAGCAGAACGCTGACCGAGATCAGTGCCAGCGCACGGTTGGGTGTAGCGTGGAGTGTTTCCCTCATCCCGGAAGAGCTGCGTTCAGGGCCAGAGCCAGTTCCTCGGACCTCTGGGATCCGAGCAATATTCGGCTCCCGTCACTCTGGACGATCTCCACGCCCCTGTTCCCCCGGACGTTGAACGCCTTCCCCTTGGGCCCACACCGGATACCCCATCCGCCGTAATCCCTGACCGGGCGATAGGATATGGCCTCAGCGCTCTGCATATCGGAGAAAACGATCCGATGAAACCGACGATGGAGGGGGCTGTAGCGGTAATACAGCCCATCTGCCCGGACTTCAGTCACCAGCCGCAGCGAATAAAAAAAGAGGGGGAATCCGATCCCGAACAGCCCCAGGATCACCCACATGAGGCTGTCTGGAGCCGGATTATTGCCGAACGGTCGTTTCAAGAGCAGCTGTTGATACCCCCCTATCCAGGCCACTGCAGTCACCATAAGGACCAGGGCCCATACCCAGGCCTGTCCGAACCGTTGGACCTCTCGAAACATTGCTGGAGATTCGCCGTTCACTTTTCCTCGCCCCCTTCAGCATCGGCCGGCTGGCTCAACTCGCAGAACAGGCCGGACGCCAGCTCCGTGCAGAGTCCTTCCGGGCTTTCCAGTTTCTCGATGCCCTGCAGCAGTTCCTTGAGCTCGAGTATCTCTTCCATGACGATCAGGCTCACAAGCTGAGAATTGTCCTGGACCGTGTTGATCTCGATGGTCTTGTCTTTCTGCAACAGCGTGATGGAGATGTCTTCCTTGCGGATCTGAAATATTTTATTCTCGATGTTCACCTCATGTACATAAAACTCCTCATTGCGGAAGGCCTGCCGGATGCGGGAGGCGATGAACGAGGTGATGTGAACAGAGGGAAAATTCAGGGCGATATGGCAGCCTTTCTCTTCGCTCTTTACGGTTAGCCGACTGCGCAGGCCGGACCCGCCCTCGAAGCTCTTGATCAGGATAGGGGGTGCGATCACGCTGGCGATCAGGAGGGTGAGAATTGCCACGCCAAACACATCCTGGCCGATGGCTCCGGCTGAAAGCCCGATGCCAGCCACGATCAGGGTCACTTCTCCCCGAGGCAGCATTCCCGCTCCGATGCGGAAGGCTCCTCTCAGGTTGAATCCCATGAGCAGGGCCGGCAGCCCGCAGCCCACGATCTTCCCGACCACGGCCAAGGCGGTGAAAAGCAGGCCAAAAAGGAATATCCCTTTCAAGGCGGGGAAATTCACCATCATGCCCATCACACAGAAAAAAACGGGGACCAGAAACTGATAGATACCGTGAAGACGTTCCCGCAGCTCGTGTGCCAGGTCTGTTTGCGAGAGGGACAGTCCCATGACATAGGCCCCGATGATCATGGCAAGCCCGGCCATCTCAGCCAGCCCTGCCAGGAAAAGGGCCAATCCCAGGGAAACGCCTGCGATGGCATCGTTGGAGCGGAACCATTTCAGCCCCTTGGAGATGCGTTTCGCAAAGAGGATCCCCAACACGGTACACACGATCCAGAAACCGAAAGCCTTCAGGGCGATGAGACCGATCCGGCCCCAGTCGACCGCAGCTCCGGATGCTCCCAGCTTTGAGATCCCTACCACAACGGCCAGAAGCACGATCCCCAGCACATCGTCCAGAACCGCACCGGCCAGGATGGTCACTCCCTCGGGAGAGGACATCTTGCGTTTCTCACTCAGTATCCGGGCCGTGATCCCCACCGACGTAGCCGTGGAGAGGGTTCCCAGGAAGAGGGCCGTGGGAGAGAGAAACGAATCCACACCGGGCAGGAACATCACTGCGGCCAGGTTGCCTAGGCTGAAGGAGAGTATGACCCCCCCGATCCCGACCACGGTCCCCATCACTGAGTAACGAAGGAAAGTAGGCAGATCTGTTTCCAGACCGGCCGAAAACAGCAGGACGATGGATGCGATCACCGCCAGGCCATAAAGCTCGGGTGAGACCGGCAGGACCTCTCCGGTCGTCGGGAAGAGGGAGTGTCCGAGTAAAGGGAGAGGGATCTGCCCCAGTGCAAACGGACCTATGATCATACCCGCCACGAGCTCCCCCAGTACCCGGGACTGCTTGAGGTAGCGGCTGAAGATCAGCCCGAACAATCTGGCCGCTATGACGATAACAGCCAACTGGAGCACCAGGACAGTCATGAGGTGTCCCATGTCATGAGCCTGTTCCGCGCCGGAAGCGCAGAGCCAACCCGGCCCTGCCACAATGGCCAGCGCTATGGAGAGAGGCCTTCGCATACTCCTGATTCTCTACCCGAATACTCGCATGACATCCTCTGCGGAACGTGCTTCCAGAAGTCGGCGGCGGCTCTCCTCCTCCCTGAGGATCTTACTCACCTCTGCCAGGAACTGGATGTGAGGTCCGGAGCGGCTGGCCGGCGAGATGGTCATGATGAAGATGCGAGCCGGATTCTTGTCAGCGGAATCGAAATCGATGCCGGCGCGCTTTAGGCCTACGGCCACGACCAGGCTGTCGACTGAGTCCGTCTTGCCGTGTGGGATGGCCACGCCGTTGTTCATCCCCGTGGACATCTTTTCTTCACGTTCCCGGATTGCAGTGAGCGCGCCTTCCCGGTCGGACACGAAACCTCCCCGGCTCAGGAGGTCGATCATCTCCACGATGAGGGAATCCTTGTCCTGGGCCTTGAGGTCCAGAAAAATATTGCCTGCATTCAGCAGCTTTTTGAGCTTTTTTCTCACAGACGGATCAGTCCTTGAGACGCACAAAAATATCCGTGGATCCCGGCGTATCCTGAAAGCGCATATCGAATAATTTGGACTGGGATTTGAGAAGCTGAGACAACTGCCTGTGTCCGTAGGTCCGGGGATCGAAGCTGGGATCGAGCTGGCGCAGATAGAATCCCATCGTCGCCAGGTTTGCCCAACCATCCTCCTGTATGGCCATGTCGAAGGCTCCCTTGAGGAGAGGGAGGGGATCAAACTTCTTCTTTTCTTCCTTTGGGACGGTGGCCTGTTTACTTGTCTTCTTTCCCTTGGGAGCCGCCTTTTCCCTGACGGCAAAATTCTCGGTGAAGATAAAGACATTGCAGGCGTTGACGAATGCCTTGGGAGTGATGCGCTTCCCGATCCCCATCACGAATACCCCGCTCTCCCGGACACGCGTCGCGAGGCGTGTATAGTCGCTGTCGCTGGAAACCACACAGAAACCATCCACGGTTTTGGAGTGGAGGATATCCATGGCATCGATGATCATGGCACTATCCGTGGCATTCTTGCCGACCGTGAACCGGAACTGCTGGATAGGCTGGATAGCGGCCGAGTTCAGCGTGTCTTTCCAGCCCTGCATGTTGGAAGTAGTCCAGTCACCGTAGATCCGTCGTATTGTCAATGCCCCATACTTGCCCGCCTCGGTCAGTATTTCTCTGATCAAGCTGGGCTGGGCATTGTCGCCGTCGATGAGAAGCGCTATGTTGTGAGCCTTGCTGTCATAGGTTTCTACCATATTGCATCCTTTTATGTATTTTTGCTGTATTGCCTAATTTCTTGGTATTGTACTGCGCCCCGGACGTTTTGACAACGGCTTCCTTACATCAATCGATGAAGCGTGCGGCAACGATCCGGGAATTCCCCCAGGGGATCGAACGGCTCTCCAGTTCCTCACACCGAAACTGCTCGAGGAAACTTCGCAGCCCGCCCTCCCGCAGGAACTGCTGGCCGTTCTGGAAATGTTCCCCTCCGGCCATCCGTTCGATACCGTATGTGAACAACCGCCCCACATGAGATACCCGGTCCCAGGGAGGTTCGAAGTCGAGGAACAGGATCTGTCCCTGTTCCCGCAGCACACGCCGGGCTTCCTCCATCATGGCAGCCCGGAGATCTGGAGCCTTGTCATGCACCGCATAGGAGAGGATGACGGAACCGAACACGGAAGCATTGAACGGCATTCGGCCTGCATCCGCCCGGATGAAGGGGATCTGGGGAGCCTGTGAGCGGGCGTAGCGCAGGAAGCGGGCATCCAGATCCAAGCCCCAGGCCTCATGGCATGGGCCGTCCCCAAAAAGGCGGCAGAAAGCGCCGGTCCCCGTGCAGAGATCCAGGGTTGGGAAAAGTTTGTGTTCCTTGACATAGGAGGCCATCCAGCGCCGCGTTCCTTTGAGGAGGGGGCCCAGGAAGGCATCATAAGCCCTTCCGTAGATATCCAGCATGAGATGTTCTCGTTTTCGACATCGGCAACTATACCATATCGATGTCCACCTGTCTGCCATGGCTACATGAGGCCGAAACTGCCCATTTTGGATTGACGATAGCCGACAAGAATGCTAGGGTAAAGGCAAGAAGAAGAGTACACATGGAAAGAGACACAATACGGATGAGATGACACGATGCACTGTCGAAGGAAACAAGGAGCAGCGGCAGGATTCTCTCCGCACGATCATGCAGGCGGACGCGGCGAACAACGGGATCGATACGCTCCCTCAGCTCGCCTGAGCCGAGGTTGAGGGCCATGAGCGACTCATCGGACGTCCGCCGGTTGGAAGGACTCCCGATACAGATACCCGAACACAAGATCCTGTTCCGCCTGGGATACAAGAAGCGGAACGCACCTATCAGCCAAGCCGTGACAGAGATGATCAAGGAGCAGGAGGAGCGTCTGGACACGCTCCTGCGACCCACGGCCCTCTACCGTATCCTCGACTACGGGGATACAAACCGACACCCCATCTTCGAGGGGGCTGTCAAGGTCGCACTCTGCCTCTGCACGATCGGAGAGGATCTGGAACGATCGAGCGCCGAGCTGATCAAAACCAATGAGATGCTAAGGGGCTTTATCCTGGATTCCTTTGGCTCAGAGGCTGCTGAGGAAACGGCCATCCAGGCCGACCGGAGCATTGCCAAGGAAGCACGCCACCTGGGGCTCTGGCCGAGTAAACGATACAGCCCCGGCTATGGGACCTGGGACATCCGTGAACAGACCTATGTATTTGACACCCTCCCCGCCGAAGAGATCGGCGTCCGGCTCACCGATACCTTCATGATGGTCCCCCGCAAGTCCGTGTCGTTCCGGATCAACCTTTACGGAAACCGTGAGCAGTCTACGCGCAGGTTTGACTGAACAGCCTCAGTATTTCACCAGATCCGGAGCCGAGAGGAGCCGCAGGCCGTTGGCCTCCAGAACCGCGTTCAGTGCCGCCACCCCCTCTCCGAGTATGGCATTTAGGCGTACAACCTTGGCGTCGACCATCCGAGTGAGCTCCTCCAGCTGGGCCAGGTCCGTCTGTGTGGGCGGGCTCGGGTAGGCTGAGAGCGACATGCCCAGGAATGCCATGCGCATGGGCAGGTTGCCGCCACGGAGCGTCGTCTCGACATCCAGACGGTAGCCGAAACGCTTGGGGAGGATGTCCGATTCTACGGTTTTGAATCCCTGTTCAAACTTCAGCACTGCGGCCTGCACGGCCTCCTCCCCTTCCACTCCACTTGGGATATCCGGCGCCAGCTTATCCAGGCGGCTCCGGAGGGTCCGCGTGGCGGTTACGGCCAGATTCAGCGTCCTCGACAGCCTGATGGCTCTGACCAGCCCTTCTTCTTTTGCGGCTCTGTCTTTCTCCTCAGATTGGAAACGGGGATCGGGCCGGACCTCAAGCTCCCGGGAGAGGATCGTCTCACCCAGGGAGAGCTCGACTTTATACTTCCCGGGAGGCAAGGTCGGAGGTGATACCAGGACCATGCCGCCCGCCTTCAGGGGATTTCCATCTTCATCCCGAGGCATGTACTGGAGGTTCCAGGAAAATCGGTAAAGTCCGGCCCTCTTCGGAAGGTTAGACGCATACACAACCTGCTCCTCCTGGTCTCTGACCTCGAGCTTGGGTCTCTCGTCCGGTTTCTCCCGGAAATAGGCAGCGAGGCTGGGTCCGTAGGCGGGATTCTTGGCCGTGAATGCCCTCCGCGTGAAAGACTCTCGGGAGCTGCCAAGATATAATTTTGTGAAGGGAGTGATATCGAATAGGAACATCTCCGCCCTTTCGACCTCGGGCCGGAACTGCTGGAGAACAGTGATGTCATCCAGGACCCAGATCCCACGCCCATGCGTGCCGATGATCAGGTCATGCTCGCGCGGATGGATGGCGATGTCTCGAACCGCCACCGTGGGCAGGTTGTTGCGGAGGGCAAACCAGTGCTTCCCTCTGTCCAGGGATCCGAAAACAGAGAACTCTGTCCCGACATAGAGTAGATCCGGATTTCGCGTGTCCTCCCTGACCACATGGATCCATCCGAAGGGCAGGTTGCCTGTGATATTCTCCCAGTTGCTTCCAAAGTCCTGCGTCATGAATACATAGGGGTTGTAATCGTCGGAGCGGTGGCCATCGAAGGAGGCGTACGCAGTCCCGGCGTCGAAGCGCGATGCCTCGATCCTCGAACACCAGGTGTTGGCTGGGAGCCCGGGGATGTTGTCCACGACATTGGTCCATGTCTTTCCCCCATCCCGTGTGATCTGCACATTCCCATCGTCCGTCCCGCACCAAATGAGACCCGGAGTCACGGGTGACTCGGCGATCGTCATGATCGTGCAGTGGATCTCGGCTCCGGTGTTGTCCTGTGTGATCGGCCCTCCTGAGGCCTGGACTTTACTGGGATCATCCGTGCTGAGGTCCGGGCTGATGCGATCCCAGGAGTGCCCCAGATCGGAGGTCTTGAACAGGAAATTTCCAGCTGTATACACGATCTTGGGATCGTGGGGAGAGATGTGTATGGGCGAGTTCCAGTTGAATCGGAAGGGCGGCTCGTCCATGGAAGCCAGGGGTTTGATCGCCTTGCTAAGCCGGAGACGGAGGTCGAAACGATACAGGCCGTTCATCTGGGAATTGCCGTAGACGATATGGGGATCCGAGGGGTCGGGTAGACAGTAGAAACCGTCCCCCTGGCCGACAGTATACCAGTCCTGGTTGGTGATCCCCGCCACATCCAGTGTGGCGCTGGGTCCTCCCCAGACTCCGTTGTCCTGCAGCCCACAGTACACGTGGTAAGGCTCGCGCATGTCAAAACCGACCTGGTAGACCTGGGCCAGGGCCATGTGTTCGATACCATGCCAGTTTTTGCCACCATCATAGGTGATATCGATGCCCCCGTCATTCCCGTCGATAAGGTGAAGGGGATTCTGAGGATCGATCCAGAGGTCGTGGTGATCGGGATGGGTCCCCGTGGATATAGGCTTGAACTTTTTCCCTCCGTCACGAGACACGTAGGATCCCCCGGAAAAGACATACACCACGTCCTCGTCCGAGGGATCGATCCGGATCTGGCTGTAATAGAAAGGACGGAAATTGACCTGGGCGTAAGTTTTGTTGTCACACCTGCGCGACCAGGTCTGACCTTTGTCCTGGGAACGCCAGATCCCTCCGTCTTCATGCTCGATGAGTGCGTATACGACATCTGGATTGCCGCGGGAGATCGCCACACCGATGCGTCCCAGGATCCCTTCGGGCAGATCCCGGATGAGCCTCTTCCAGGAAGCTCCCCCGTCATCGGACCGGTAAAGGCCGCTCCCCGGGCCGCCACTGTAGAAATAGAACGGAAAACGCTGATGGTCCCAAGCGGCGGCGAACAAAGTATTGCCGTCTGTGGGATCGAGGGCCAGGTCGGCGATCCCCGTGCTGGGATTGATGTAAAGGACCTTGGACCAGGTCTGTCCGCCGTCAGTGGTCTTATACACTCCTCTCTCTTCGTTGGATCCCCAGAGGTGACCCTGGGCGGCCACAAAGACCGTATCCGGGTCCTGGGGATGGATGAGGATGCGGCTGATGTGCCGAGTGTGTTCCAGGCCCATATGTTCCCAGGTCCTGCCTCCATCACCGGACCGGTACACCCCATCACCGATGGTGACGCTGTTGCGGGCCGTGGCCTCTCCGGTTCCTACCCAGATGATCTCAGGTTGAGCCTGGCAGACGGCGATGTCTCCCACAGAAACCGTGTTTTCCTTAGAAAAGACCGGGGACCAGGTGATGCCATTGTTCATGGATTTCCAGACCCCGCTCGGGCCTATGGCTGCATAGATGATCCAGGGCGTGTCTTCGACCACCTCGATGTCCACGACTCGGCCCCCCATGTTGGCGGGCCCGATGCTCCGCCATTGGAGCTTGGAAAACAGCTGCTCATAGCCCGTTCTTTCCTGGGCGGCCAGATTCTGTGGACAGAGGCAGAACCCCACCAGGAATTGAAAGAGCCAGAATAGGTTCAGGTACCTTTTTTTTATGACCATTCGCGTTCTCCTCGTTTTTATCGACTTCATTAGGGGCGATCCTCGAGGAGGAGCCCTGTTTCAGTCGGGACTTCTTCTCAGAACTGCCCTCATGGTCCGTTCTCTCTCTTAATATTACAGGACCGTGGTAAATGCAAATTCAAAATTGATTAGGGACATCAGATTTCCCTATTCAGATGTCCATTGAGTTCGAGTCCTTTTTATGATAGTTATTAATATGGGGATTTTAAGAACCCGTATAACATTTTTAATTCAGGAGGGATCGAATGAAATCTGAAGTCGTTGAAAAACTTGCCGCACTCGTAACCGCAGCCTTTGGCCTGGTTGCCGCACTGGCATGGAACGGCGCCATCAAAGCCATCTTCCTCAAGGTATTTGGAGAGTCTGAGGGGATCGGCCCCATGCTGACCTACGCGATTGTCGTGACCCTGATCGCCGTACTCGCCACAATATGGATAGGCAAAGCCGTGCAGAAGGCCAAAAAAGAAGAAGCCGGCGAATGAGCGATCGACTCCCCGGCTAGCCCAGCAGTCCGGGGAGATGGCTGTCCAGTCCCAGGAACAGGGCCAGGAATGCGCTCGTGTCATAGAGGCCGTGGATCAAGATCGGCGCCCAGAGGGAGCGTCCGTCCAGGAAATAGGCGGCGCAGTAGACCACTCCTGCCAGTGCTGACAGGATCACTCCCGTCCAACCCTGGTAGATGTGTCCCAGGCCGAATACACTCGAGCTGATTAACACGGCACCCCACCACGCCCTCTTCCCTTTTGAGGACAGCACCAGGGCAGTCCGGTTCAGCACGTAGCCGCGGAAAACCATCTCTTCTCCGAATGCCGCCACTGTCCAGACGATCAGCAGGCCCAGGATAAGAGCGAGAGGATCCCCCCGCAGCCCCTCGAAGCGACTCAGGTCGATCGGTTGACCTGTGATATATGTGCTGAGGACGGGCTTTAAGACACGCACGAGTGCTTGGAGGAGGGCGACTCCACCCAACGTAAGCAGCAGCGTCCTCCCCCAGCGGGCTGGCTTGCGCATCCCGAGGGTACCCCAGCTCTCCCCCCTGCGACCGAGGAACGCTCGGATCAACAGCCAGGCCGCGACGATGCTTACGAGACCCAGTCCAGTGTTATCCGTAAGTATCCCGATGGTGTAAACGAGTGCGGCAGGCCCCAACACCCAGAACATCTCCAGAAGGATCCGGCTGCGCGGCCTGATCGGATTCGATTCTCTCCTCATCGCGTCTGATATTCTCTGTTCATCATCCATATTATGTTCAAAGCGAAAAAATAACAATGCATTCAGTTGGCAGGCACGATCATTTTCAGTATCATGGGTCCGAATCCCGATCCGAATCTCCATCAGGAGGCAGACGATGAAACGGCGCGAATTTGTCAAAACCCTGGGCAGGGGTGCAGCCGCCACCGCCATCCCCGGGCTCTATTCCCTATGCCGAAGATCTGAGCGCAGGCCCAATGTCATCTACATCCTGGCCGATGACCTGGGCTACAAAGAGCTGGGATGTTATGGTCAGGAAAAGATCCGCACTCCGAACCTGGACCGGATCGCTTCGGAAGGGATGCGATTCACCCAACACTACGCCGGCAGCCCCGTCTGCGCACCCTCACGCTGCACACTCCTCACCGGCAGGCACACCGGAAACGCCTACATCCGCGACAACGATGAGATGCCCGAGAGGGGGGATGTTTGGAACGACCCCTCAATCGAGGGCCAGCGCCCCCTCCTACCCGGAACCCTGACTCTCGGGACCGCTATGCAGACAGCGGGCTATGTGACCGGCGCCATCGGGAAATGGGGCCTGGGCGGGCCCGATGATTCGGGCCACCCCAATAGGCAAGGATTCGACCACTGGTACGGATACCTGTGTCAGCGGGAGGCCCACAACTATTACCCTCCCCATCTCTGGAGAAACACCGAAAAACACATCCTGAAGGGGAACACGCGCTTCAAGGCCCACCAGCGCTTTCCCGAGGATGCAGATCCTCTGGACCCGGCGGCGTACGCACAATACTCCGGCGGAGATTACGCCAATGACCTCATGACGACCGAAGCCCTGGAATTCATCCGCACACACAGCTCCGATCCTTTCTTCCTCTACCTGGCCTTCCCCATCCCTCACCTGGCGCTTCAGGTCCCCGAGGATTCCCTGGCAGAATACGCGGGCCGGTTCCCGGAACAGCCCTACCTGGGCGAGCGGGGATACCTCCCCCACCCCACTCCACGCGCTGCCTACGCTGCCATGATCACGCGTATGGACCGGGACATCGGAAGGATCCTGGATCTACTTCGGAAGCTGGGACTCGACAATGACACGATCGTCCTGTTTTCCAGCGACAACGGCCCCACCTATACCGGAGGTGCAGACACGACATTCTTCGAGAGCGCCGGCCCCCTTCGCGGCCGGAAGGGACAGCTCTATGAAGGTGGGATCCGGGTGCCGCTCCTGGCTCGCTGGCCGGGCCGGATCGAGCCGGGATCTCGAAGCGACCATGTTTCGGCCTTCTGGGACATTCTTCCGACCCTGTGCGAACTCGCCGGTTCCGCTCCCCCAGGTGAGACCGACGGGATCAGCTTTGCTCCCACGCTATTGGGGCAACAATCCCGACAATCCGAGCATGAATTCCTGTATTGGGAATTCCCCGCCTATGGAGGGCAGCAGGCCGTACGCAAGGGGAATTGGAAAGCGCTCCGCACCGGACTGAGGCGGGAGGATACGGATACTGCCATCCAGCTCTATGATCTATCCGAAGATATCGGTGAAGCCGAGGACAGGGCCGGCCTGCAGCCAGATCTCGTGGCGGAGTTTCGTAGGATCATGGTCTCTGCCCGCACGGATTCGGAGCACTTCCCATTCCCGGAGATCCGGGAGCGCCGTTTCTGAAGCTTCAAGCTCTGGATTTCGTCCGTTTCTGCTCGTACATCAGCTTGTCGGCTCGGACCAGGAGCTCTTCGATGTTGCTGGGATGCTCAGGATCGAAGTAGGAGATCCCCAAACTCAGGGATAGGGAGAAAGGGAAGTCCTTTTTCAGGTTGAACGAACTCACCCGGCTCTGGATCCTCTCAACCAGCTTATCGTGTGTGAAACCCTCTGTTTCTTCAGCCAGGACCGCGAATTCATCTCCCCCCAGTCGGCCCTTGACATCGGAGCGCCTCAGGGCCTTGGTCAGGATGGAGCCGAACTGGATCAGGGCCTGATCCCCTTTTTGATGCCCCCAGGAATCGTTGATCCACTTGAGGTTATCGAGATCCATGAACAGGAAGAAGATCCGGAATCCCTGTGTCCGGGCCTCATGGAGCCTCTGCTCCGCCTCTGCTAGGAAACCCCGGCGGTTATACAGCTGGGTGAGGTCATCCAGTAGAGACAGGTTTTCCAGTTTCACGATCATGGACTGGCGTTCCCGATTGGAATTTTCGAGATCCACCAGGGCCTTGTGGAGCTGCCGTTGGGTCTCCCTCTGTTCTGAGACATCCACCAGGACTCCGGTATAGTTTTCGATACGGCCGGCAGAGTCCAGGACGGCCCGGGGAAAATCCCGCACGCAGATGACGCGCCCATCAGTTCGCCGCAGCTCAAATTCAGTAAAATAGGTCAATGAGGTGTCCAGTTTTTTTAGATGTTCATCCCGGTCAGATTTCTGCACGTACAGGTCGTTTACATTAATGTCCTTCAGCTGCTCGGGCCTGGAATAACCCAATAAGAGAGCGAGCATCCGGTTGGCCTCGATGATCCTGCCGTCCGGAGTGGTGCGGTATACACCGAGAGGAAGGTGATCGAGCAGGGCCCGATAGTTGTTCTCGCTCGCGCGCAGGCGGAGTTCCAGCTTGCGCCGCTGTCTAACCAGATCGGCGACAGCCTTCGTCTTAGGATCGCGTGTTTTTTTTCCGCCCTGCATCTCGCCCATGTCAGGTGCCTCCGGCCCCCCGTCCCCCTGACTCCGGCCTTTTTCGTTCGAATCTATACCACACTGCCGGACCATTAGTCAAAAGAAGTGCCGACAGGACGCTCTTCTGAGACAGGGCCGCACTCTACAAAACAATATGCGGCATGCATCGCGGCTCTTAGGAATCTGGGGCGATGGATGTTACTGCTCACCTTCCTTTGGGGGCCCGAGGATGAGAAGCCAGCCCCGGCCCTGAGCCACAGGGATCTCATCTTCGATCCGGAAGCGATGGGCCTCTTGAAAGCCCGGAACGAGAGGCGCGGTGAGGACCATACCGTCCGGATCCATGCCCAGAGCGTCCCAGTCGATCGTCAGCCTGATACGCACGTCGTCATCGGCCCAGCTGGCCAGAGAGATCAGCGCCGTGTCCTCTTTTGCGTAGACCGTGGCCAATACATCTGTGTCATCTGTACTGACAGGATTGGCAGAAGACCAGTATCCGATCATGGAGGAGTCTTCCATGCCGAAGTCATCCCATACTTTCCAGATCTCGCTCGGATCTCCAGCCCAGGGAAGCCGGGAGGTCATGCCGTACAGCATGCCGCGCCAGGGATTACCCCCTCCCTGGAGCATCTCTCCCATGATTCCGAAGGGGATTCCGCTGACCTCTGTCAGCCAATAGTCAGGTGGGGCATCGTAATCGAAATATTCCCCAAACCAGAGCCGGTCGATGTAGGGAAAATGCTCCATATAGAGGTTGGCGGAGTTGGCGAATCCGTCCCGCACATTGAACTGGTTCGCGGAGTGTAGGTCTATAAGTGCATCGGGCCGGCTGCGGTCGAGGACCTTCCTTACGCGTTTCATCACGGTCCGGTCAAAAGCCACGTCATCGATGTAGAGGCCGTCGATACCGATGTTGCGGACCAGCCAGTCCAGGCCCTCCACATAGTAGTTGTGCCAGCGGGAAACGCCGGAATTGATGACGGCGGCATCCTTGAGTTCGGGAACGAACCAGGCCGCGATGTAATCGGGATCCAGGTGTTCCTGAAGCCAGGAAAATCCCCCTCCCTGGCCTGGGAAGAAGATCTCGTCTCCCAGGCTCCGCAGAGCAAAGAGTTCGGGGGCCATGTTGGACAGTTCCCGTACCGTGTAATAGATCTTTACCCGCATGTCCTTCTGGTGAGCTTCGTCGATATAGTCCCTCATCTGCCCGGGGCGGAGGAAGGGATAGTTGATGTAGGGATTGATGTCCGTGGCATGGTGTACGTTGATGGTGTTGGCTCCGAGGGCCGAGATCCGATCCACAGGCTCATAGCGGTGATAGTAGCGGGTGGACCACTGGGCTCGTGTATCGAGCGGGCGGAAGGGTGTGATGAGCAGGCTGAAATTGTAGTGCAGGACGTCGCCGGCCGCCATCTCCCTTGGTCCGCTGTAGGCCCGCAGCAGCACCCCATCCTCCCCCTCCGGCTCGAGGATGTCGCAGCCGCCCCGGCCATCGTTCCACCAGGAGGCCGGCATGACCAGGGGTTTGCGGAGGTAAAAGTTGGTGTTCAGGGGACGGGAATAGCGTTCGTCTCGGAAGCTGCACTGGAGACCCGCATTGACATCACCTAACCAGGCAGAATCCTGATTGTTCTCGATCTTCCACTTCCATCGGAACTCTGGGGGGCGCCTGCCGCCCTTCACGCCCATCCCCAACATGAAGCGGGCCGCGTCCTCCTCAAAGGGTATTTCTAGGGCGATGTCTGAGACCGTGATGTCACTGTCCGACTGCAGCCGGATCTCGAAATCCAGGAAGCCGTCGAATTCCAAACGCGCCCGGCACTCGATGTGCAGAGGTCCCGCCTGGGAAATGGCGGTCCATCCAACGCTCCCCTGGCCCTGACGCTCTATCTGTATCTCGAACGGTTCCAAAACCAGCTCTTCCCCACCCTTGTCTATGATCGAGAGCCGCATCGGACCCGAGAGGATGTCACGTCCCGATCCTCCGATGGATGTCACCTCTGGCGTGAAATAGCTGCGGATCCGGGACGGAAGCCCGGTCGCATCCAGACTCACCGAACGACCCAGGAAGTTCAGGGTTCTTCCCTTCAGCTCCACAGGAATATAGGGGGCTATGGGATCGTCATCCAGAGCCAGGAGGGAGTTGAGCCAGCGCAGGCGGGAATGCCGCCAGGGTTCGCTGTCTCCCGCGTCCTTAATGACTTCTTGTGTCACGGTCAGCTGGATCCCCACCTCCCGCGTGGACAGTCCTTCGCACGCCACGCTCACCGAACCCCTGTACTCACCCGGAGCCAGATCCAGGGGGATCTGGACCCCGCACCAGAGGGCCTGGATCCTACCCCTGGGAACCGAGACACGTTTGGTGAATGGTATGCCCTTCCAATCCGTGCCCCCCGTGTTGAAACAGGTGAAGCCCTCCGCACCGAACCCATGGCGGCCGCCTTTTGCGAACAATCCACTGAATGATACCGCGACGTCGGGGAGGTCGATCCGACAGGCATACACAGCGATCTGGAACACATAGAACTCTCCCCGGGCTGCCTGTCCCTGAAAAGGCCTCTCGGGCCCGGCTTCGATCCAGCGCTGCGGCAGGTCCTCTGTCATGCGTACGGGGAAGCGTCTGTCCTCCGGGAAGAGCAGAAAATCCGCATCCCCATAACCCTCGAACAGGGCCTGCCTCTCTTCTGCCGTGGCGATGACCTCCATGGGAAAAAAGGAATTGAAGGCGTCGATGGACTGGAGTTGGGATACAGCGGCCTCAGGTAGATGCCCGCGGATCGCCTCTATAGAAGTGTCCGAGCCCAGCCCGTGACGCTCGAACCAGCCCGCGTCTGCCTGGTTCTGCGGGCCGGGATAGGTCACGGTCGGATAATTGCTGCGGCCCTCCATGTGATTGACAAGAAAATACACATGGTATTCTCCTGCACCGGATACGGGCTGAAAAACGATCTCTCCATATTCCCGGTTGATCTCCAGGCAGCTCCAGTTCTTTATGGATCTCTGGGTGGCGGCATCCACAATCACGAGGCCCTTCTGATCCGGATCGTGGTCCCTCCGCCTCCAGGGGATCCGCACATAGACGGCATCGGCCTCTTGGGCCACATGGATCACGGCCCGATGATTGCCCAGCACATTCTCATCCCAGGTCCCGGTCCCATAAAGGGAGGGGCTATCCTGAGCTGAGATCAGAAGGGGCAGTAGGGATAACAGTACTGTGATCCTGAGCATTCTGGAGTTTGACATGCGTTCACCCTCCTCGTGGACACGGTGCCTCTTGTGGCTCTCTCTCCAGCAGGCGGAGAGCCTCGAGGACATCCTGGGAGGGCCGTTCCGCCCGGCCGAGCCAGTCCCGGGCCCTAGCCGCCGCTCCGCGTCTCCGAAAAACAAGCCCACCGAAATAGGCATTAGGTCCAGCGTCCTGAGTCCCCCGACTTTCGCTGAACTTCTGAATCGCATCGAACAAAGTCTCGGCCTTGTCTGCCTCCCCCAGCCGGATGAGACACATGGCCTTCAGGTACTGGGACATCCTCTGGTCCGGTTCATAGGGGCGGCCGGTACCCAGGTTCTCGGGATACTGCATGGATCTCTCCAGGGATTCGACGGCAGGCCTCAAAGCCCCGGACCCGATCTCCTCGAGTCCAAGCTCTATGTGGGCCCGCATATAGAGGCCATGGATGCCTGTCGCTCCTTCGGAGGGGAGCACAGCCAGCTCATCGAGCACTTCCGCGGCCTCTCTTGGGGCACGGCGCTCCAGCAGGGTCTTGATATATTCCACCTGGATGGGGATGGATCGCGGAAAACGATCGGCGGCAGCCAACGCATAGTCATAGGCCGCCTGAGTGTATCCAGACAGGTTGCAGAATTCCAGCAGCCGGAACCAGTTCCGCCAACCTCCCGGATCGATCCTGGTCGCGGCCTGGAGGTCATTCAGTGCCCTCTCGGGATCCGCTTCCCGATAAAAGAACGCCCGGGCATGATAGAAAGGGGCAAATTCAGGTTCACCGCATTCCTCCAGGAGGGCCTGCGCCTCCGCCATCCGCCCCTTGGACCATAGCAGCAGCGCAAGGTAGTAGCCGTGTTTCCAGGCGGCGGGATCTTTCTCTAAGGCCCATTCCAGGACAGCGATGGTCTCCAGCCGGAACGGGAATACTCCTCTTGCAGGAGCCTCTGCCGCACTGGTGAGGAGTTTTTCACTTTGCTCTGGGGCTTTTTCGCGGTGCGTATAAGCCAACCAGTAGGTCGCGATGGGATGAGGTTCTGCCAGTCCGAGAAGCTCCTCAGCCTCCTCTTTCAGACCGAGGCCCAGGTAGTAGAGGGCCATCTCCAGGTAGGTTTCATTTCCATATTCTGTCCGCACCATGCGCAGGAACTCGTCCCGCCTGGTCTCGGAGGGCTCAAGCCGGTAGAGCTCGAAGCGGGCTGTGTGGTTGAGTGGATCAAACGAGAGTATCTGTTCCAAAATGTTTTCCGCCTCCACACCACTCCCGGACAGCCTCAGGGCGATGGCCTGCACCTGCAGCGCTGTCGGATTGTGTGTGTCATACTCCCCCGCCCGCTTCCCGTACTCCAGGGCGGATGTATAGTCCTTCTCAAGCAGAAATATCTCGGCCATCTGGGAGTAGGCAGCGCTGCGGTACTGCAGGGACCTGGCAGCCCACCCGAATGCTTCCCTCGCATCCACCAGGTGGCCCTGCCTGCGGTTTATGACCCCATAGGCGAAGTTGGCATCCGGATCATACATGGCGTTATCGAGTGCGCGTTCCACATGTCCCAGGGCCAGGGAATTTTCGCCGCGGCGGCTGTACAGCTCGGCCACTCGGCTCAACGCCTTGCCGTGAAGGGGCTCTTTCTCCAGGATCTCGAGATACATGGGCAGAGCCAGGACATAGTTGCGTTCCTGTACCATCCGCTCTGCAGCCAGGAAGAGGTCTTCGAGGGAATCCCCCCCCTTGTACTCACGGAATCGGATCGGGCGCTTCAGGCGAGAAGCCTCGGGATCGTCCGTATATACGATCTGCCCGCCTATGCGGACCTGAATCCATTCTCCCCCATCCGGTGCATTGAAGCTGCGTGTCACCGTTTCCAGGGGACGAAGGCTCAGCCGCTCCCGCAGGATTTCCTGATTCCCCTGGACCACGACCAGCTCGTGCTCCAGCCCCTCGAGAGGGCAGATTCCCAGAGTGATCTGCTCATCGTTTTTCGCCAGGCTCAGAACAGCTCGGGGAGTGGCCGCGACCATGGGGCCTATATCCTTATAGGGGAACCAGACTTCCCTCCAGCGATCCCCGCTGCCTGGAGAGAAAAGGGCATGATCGGTCTGGTTGAACAAGCGTCCGGACTGGGGCTCGCTGTACTGACCGTCCGCGTCGGTGAGTAGCTTTTCCCAGATCATCCCCTGCCGGGAAAGCCCCCAGATCCAGATCTTCTGTCCCGGTACATCGTCATAGCGCGCCCAGTGTCCGAAGCCAAAATTCGAGTCATGCCAGTAGCCGCCAAAAAAATCCGCATATTCTCCCATGGCAAAGTAACTCTTATAGGATCCAAAATCGTTGTTGCGGTACCAGGACAGGTCCCGCCCTTCCAAGTTCTTGGGCCAGGGCCTCAGTGGCTCGGAATAGTTGTGCCCGATCCAGGAATTTCCCGGGAACACATACTGAAGGTCATCGCTTACCCTCACCGCTGCATTCATCCAGGCATAGTAGGACTGATGGAACGAGGAGGGATTGTACCAGGAGGATCGGGTCTCGAAGTAAGCCTTATCAGGCGGGACATGGATGGTCACGTTCCAGCGTGTGCGGGAGGGCAGGTCCAGGCTGCCCACCGTACAGGACACACCGCCGTCGAGATGCCTGCGGACCAGGTAATCCACTGGATGGGCGCCGGAAGGCGTGTGTCCCAAGATCCCGAAATTGAATTCGATACCGCCCGAGGTCCAGGGCCCCCGAAGCGCGATCTCCCGGAACTTCAGCACATTGTTGGTGTAGATGAACTCCTGGCCCGTGGTCTTTTCGAAGGCGCCCCAGACCTTGCCTCCTACTTCGGGCAGGACCGCTACCGAGATGTAGGGATTTTCCAGGTGCACCACAGTCCATTCTCGATCCACCGCCTCCTGGCTGAACTCATCGATAAACGAATAGGGATAGATGCGGGCAAAACGACCCCAGAGCTCATCGGATCGGGCCAGCACAGGGGCAGGATCGGGCGTACCGAAGGGGTAGGTCGGGATGATCTCCCTGGTCTCAAGGGCTGAGGCCCGGGGCTGAGGTGAACAGGCCCCGATCCAGATAACCAGTGCAAGCAGTCCACAAAGCGGCTTCCAGTCCATCTTCTTCATTCCATCTCTCCCGAAAAACCGGCCATATTTTTGGATACGGCTGGCAAATTTTCGATCATACAGGAGGAAGGCATCCGGGCCCTCCCCATATCAGAGATAACGGAGACTAGATCGTCTCCTGTTCGCAGCAGCGCTCAGAAGCCTTGGGTTTCAGATCATTCCCCTCCGATCAAAATCTCCTCGATACGGAACGTGGGGGCAGTCATGCTGCGGTCGAGATCCAGGTCATTGCCCAGCACATCGATCGTGTTCAGCATCTCATCCGCCCTACCTGCGATCGTGAGTCCCTTGACCGGGAAAGCGATCCGCCCGTTCTCGATCCAGAATCCCGATGCTCCCCCGCTGAAATTGCCGTTCACGGGATTGATGCCGTATCCGGTGACTCCCATGAGGAGGAGGCCCTTTTTCGTGCTTTGGAGGATCTCTTGCCGGTCGACTTCCCCGGCCGCCATGTAAAAGCTGTGGGCTCCGATCCCGGGGAGGCTGCGGTATCCTCCTCGGCTGGCATTGCCGGTGCTCTCGACGCCGGCCCGCTTGGCCACAATGGTGTTGTACAGGAAGCTTTTGAGGGTGCCCCGATCCACGATGGTCCTCTTCTGTGTCGGCACCCCCTCTCCATCGAAAGGAGAGCTGGCCAGGCTCTTCGGCCGCGTGCCGTCATCATAGATCGTGATGAGCCCGGAGCCGATCTTTTGTCCCAGCTGATCCCCCAGGAAGCTTGCGCCTTGCAGTACGCGCTCTCCGTTGACCGCAGCCAGGATCCCTCCCAGGATGGCCCGGGCCGCATCCGGATCAAAGATCACCGCCGCCTGTTGGGTCTTGACCATCCGCGGATCCAGCATGGAATAGGCATCCTCTGCCGCCTTCGCCGCAACCTCGGCTGCAGGCTTGAGATCCGCATAGAACCTGCGTGAACAATATTCTCCTCCGGAGGATTTCTGCTCCCCCTTCTCCGCAACAACGGAGATTCCGTAAGAACAGGCCGACTCCCGATAGTACTTGGAAAGCCCATTGGAATTAGCGAGGAAAACCTCCGCCTCCCCCTCCGAGAAGCCGGCTCCAGCGCTCTTAGTGATGCGCTTATCCTTCATGGCCAGCCCTTCAGCCTCCTTCGCCAGGGATATCTTCGTATCCATTGGGATTCCGGCCAACTCGGGATCGAAGAGCTCGCCGACCTCTGCAACGCCCCTCTCATCCGGGAGGACGTTGTTCTCATCCGGGGTCGTGTGGGCGGCAAACTGGACCGCTCGCAGGATCGCATCGGAGAGGGAGTTTTCGGACAGGTCGTTGCAGTGGGCAAAAGCCATGCTGCCCTTGACGAATACTCGAAAACCCGCACCGTGGGACGCGGCCTCCTCTATCGTTTCCACCTCGCCGTTGCGGACCTCGATGCCGAGGTTTCTCCCCGACTCGAGAAAGACCTCGGCCGCGTCCGCACCTTTGTTAAGGCACTTCTTTACGAGCTGATCCGCTAAGGTTTTATAGTCTTCCATGGCATTCATCTCCTACGGCTTCCGCCCACATTGATGCCCCGGATCCGCACGGTTGGCTGGCCTGCCGAAACCTCGCAGGACTGCCCCTTACCGCAGATCCCGGGCCCAAAATCCAGATCATCACCCACAGCGTCGATGTTGGCAATGATATCCAAGCAGTTGCCGATCAGTGTGGCTCCCTTGACAGGCGTGGTCTTCCTTCCATTTTCGATCAGATAGGCCTCCCGGCAGGTGAAGTTGAACACTCCGGTGGTGGGATTGACGCTTCCTCCGCTCAGGCTCTGGACATAGATCCCGTTCTCAGTCGAAGCCAGGATATCCTCAGGCTTGGCCCCTCCCCGGTCGATGAAAGTGTTGGTCATCCGTGGGATGGGGATGTGCCGGAAAGTCTCGCGGCGGCCGTTACCGGTGCGTTCCATGTTGATCTGTTTGGCCGAAAGGATGTCTGTCATGTATTTGACCAGCACACCCTTGTCGATCAGGACGTTGCGCTTCATCTGGGTGCCTTCGTCATCGAAATTGGTGGTCCCGCGCATGTTGGGAAGGCTGCCGTCATCCACCATGGTGAAGACTTCGCTGGCGACCTTCTGGCCCAGTTTTCCCGTGAATACTCCGATCTCGCGGGCGATGTTGTCGGCTTCGAGAGGATGTCCCACCGCCTCGTGGACCAGGACTCCTCCCCAACCGTTCTGCATGACCACATCCATCTTTCCGGCTGGACAGTCTTTGGCCTCCAGCATGGCGATGGCTTCCCGGGCACAGGTCCGGGCCACCTCTTCCGGTGGGAACTGTTCAAACATCTCGAATCCCATGTGCTTGCTCAGGCGCTCCCTCCCCATGTGGCGTGTGTTGTTTCCCTCTCCCAGGGTCTGGACGATGAAAAACATGTGCGGCAGCGCATCGCTGAGCAGGACGCCCTCACTTGTGGCGACGGTGCGTCCCCGGATTTCATCGTAGTAGCTGATGGAAGCCATTTTGATCCGGGGATCGAAATCCAAGGCTGCCTGGTTGGCCCGCTGCATGACCTCCAAGCGATCGGCATCGGCCACCTCGTTCAGCGGCATCCTCACACTGACATAGGACGGGCGGTCCTGGGAAGCCACAGCCACCGGCTTCACTGCTACGGCGCTGCGTGCCACGTAGGAAGCGACCTCAGCGGCCTGAGCGAGTTTTTCCGGTGTGATCTCGTCCGTGTAGGCGAATCCGGTCCTATCTCCGGAAATGACGCGCACACCGGCTCCCTGGCTGATCCCGAAAACGGCACTCTTGAAATTGGATTCCTCCATAAGTATGCGTCGGGAAATCCGGTCTTCGAAATACACGTCCGCGAAATCACCACCCTTTTCCAGGGCTTTCCGCAGTGTCGTGTTGATGAGCCCCGGATCGATAGCCGTCTGGACAGCCGCCTTCTCGGTTCGCTTACAGGATAGGAGCTGCGTCAGAACAGAGGGTGCCGCAGCCAGCGCAATGCCTCCCTTGAGACTGAGGCCGAGGAACTTGCGCCGGGGAATGTCTGTCACAACATATCTTGGTATGCTCATATACGACCTCTCTTGGGATTTTCGTCCATTATATGAAAATCCACTCCTGTTTCAAACCTTTTAATCAGAACATGGAAATCCCCATGGGAGGATGCTTGAGAAGGCGACCTTGAGTGTCAGGAAACGAGGGGCCTGAAGTCGATGGAGAAAGGGAGGTCTGCATCACATCGGAACTGCTCGTACAGAACCGACGCGTTCACGCGGGGCCGATTTTCATTTTCGCTAAAAGGCCATCTTGATGTTTTTTTTGTCCAGGGTGATGCCCATGGCCATGTCCAATCTGGCCAAGGAAAGCACATAGTCGAGTGCAGCCCTGAGCAGGGTGCTCCGGGAGTTGGCCAGGTCGCGCTGATGCTGAAGGACGATATAATTTGTGGTCATCCCCACCCTGAGTTTCTTCTCTTCGACCTCGAGTTTCCGCTCTGAGAGGTCACGCGCCACCTGGTAGGCCTGAACCCGTTTGTAATTGGTGTTCACCATGCGCACGGCATTGCGGACCTCGAGGAAGATCTGCTTTTCCTGGCTCTTGATCTGTGTCAGGGACTGCTCGAGGGCAAGCTGGGCCCGGGATTCAGCGGCGCGCGACAGGAACGTATTGAACGGGATCGTGAGTGTGAGGCCGATAGCCCAGTTCCGGTAGGTGAAGTTCAATGCATCCTGCAGGGAATCGACACCCGTGCCGGGAATCTGACCGACGATATTGCCGGTGTAGGGATCATTGTTCTCGTAGATAAGCTGCGTCCCCGAGATCCCGGGACTCCAGTAGTTGAAGTCCAGGCTGAGGTCGGGCAGGAGCTGATTCCTGGCGAAGCTGAGGTCCAGTTCACGGTTCTCAAGATCGAAGCGCTGGGACTGGAGGTCCGGGCGATTGAGGAGCGCGACCTTCAGGGCCTCATCCACATTGATCTCCAGCCTCTGGAAATCCGGCCGCTCCACCGGATCGATAAAGATCAGAGGGTTCTCCGCGTCCGTGAAGGCATTCAGCAGGGTCTTGAGCGTATCCTCACTGTTTTCCACCGACACCTGGGCCTGGAGGATGTCCGCCTCGCGTGTGGCCACCTCGGCTTCTGCCGTGAGGATCTCGATCGGGGCCAGGGTCCCCACTTCCACCTCTTTCTTGTTCTTGCGCAGCAGGTCCTGGGCCAGTTCCAGCGACTGAGTCATAACTTCCAGGTTCTCGAGGTTGAAAACCAGATTCCAGTAGGCCTCCTCCACGTCGAAGACCGTCAGGAGCAGGGAGGCCCTGAACTGACTGTCAGATACGTTCAGGTTGTTCTGGGCTACGAGGATCTCCCGGCGGCTGGCTTTGAAGCCGAAATTCTTGAGCAGCGGCTGCTCGAAGCTGAAGGAGAGTGTGGAGCCATAGCGCGGATTGATGATCTGGAAGGACTGGTTGGTGTTGTTCTTGTAGGACGCCAGGTTTACAGAAAGCCTGCCTCCCGTAGGGATCTCCTGGTTGAGGTGGGCCGACCAGTCACCATAGTCTGACAGCAGGGTTTCGTCCGTATCCAGGAACGAATAGGATGCACTCTGCTGGCTCTGCTTGTTGAATCCGAAGGACAGCTGCGGCAGGAATCTCTCCTTGGCCTGTTTGATCGACAGCTCTGTGATCTGGGGATTGAAGACCTGCACGGCGATGTCCAGGTTGTGCTTTACTGCTGCTACGATACACTCCTCCAGCGTCATCTTGACTTGTCTCTGCTGGCCAGCAAGCGGCGCAAAGACGAGCACGGTGCTCAGGGGGATCATCAACAACAACGACAAAAGAGCTCTTGTACTTTTCATGGGTTTGACTCCGTTCTCATGTGTCCACGAACTGGGAATATCTCACTCCTGGATCCAACCGTCCAACAGGTTGATGATCTTCTGTCCGTATGCGGCTTTCTTTTCCGAATGAGTCACCTGGATGATGGTCGTCCCACCCTGATTCAGTTCCCTGAACATCTCCATGATGTTCTCCCCTTCCCTTGAATTCAGGTTCCCGGTGGGCTCATCCGCCAGGATGAGCTTGGGCTCTATGATCAGGGCACGGGCCACGGCCACTCTCTGCTGTTGGCCTCCGGAAAGCTGATTGGGGAAGAGTTTCTGTTTGCCTACGATGTTGAACTTGTCCAGCATGTCACATACACGGCTCTTGCGTTCCGAGCCCTTGACCTTCTTGTAGAGAAGCGGCGTTTCCAGATTCTCGTAGACGGTGAGGTCATCGATGAGGTGGTAGCTCTGGAACACGAAGCCGATGTGGTTTTTGTGGATGTCCGAACGCTGGCGTTCGCTCAGGCGGTGGATCTCCCTGTCATAGAAGAAATACTCACCGGATGAGGGCGTGTCCAACATCCCGATGATGTGGAGCAGCGTGGACTTTCCGGCTCCGGACGGTCCCATGATCGTGACAAAATCCCCCTCATTCACTTCCATGTCGATGTCTCGCAGCACAAATGTCTTCACGAAACCGCTCGAGTAATACTTGGTGATATTCCGCAGTTTTAGCATTGTTTTCCGTACCTCCTCAACCTCTCGGCCCGGGACTCGTGGCTCACTTGACCGGGTCCGGAGCAGCCGGCGCCAGCCTAATCCGAGACTTTTTTCTGAAACATGATCGGAATGCTTTTTTCTGAGGGGACGCCGATCTGGATCAGCCTCCAGTCTCGATCGTGTTCCTTGATCACCTGCTTGATAGTGGAAACCTTATCTATGGTCTCCGACTCCTCGGATTCCCATTCAACGATCTCGACCCGGTACTTTAGGGTTCTCTTTTTCCCGTTGATCCGAACATCGATCTCGATGTTCTGTTCCGATTCGTAGGTGGGAATCTGTACGACGACTTCTTTCATGCTCATCCTCCTTGACTCGATTCACGGCCTTAGCCAGGTGAACCGGTCTCCGCAGATGGCTCCTGTCCAGTGAAATCAGATTCGGAATTCTTTCTGGATGTTCTCCGACACGACGTGTCCGTCGAACAGGTGCACGATGCGCTGGCTGTACTCGGCATATGCCGGAGAGTGCGTGACCATCACGATGGTGGTCCCCTCTTCATGCAGCTCGTTCATAATCTTCATGACCTCTTCGCCGTGGGCAGAGTCCAGGTTTCCGGTAGGCTCGTCGGCCAGGATCAGCTTGGGCCTGGCCACGACGGCCCGGCCCACGGCCACACGCTGCTGCTGGCCTCCGGATAACTGCTGCGGGAAGTGATTCTTGCGGGCCATGATCTCCATGGTCTCCATCGCTTCCGAAACCCTCTTCTTCCGTTCGGCCGAAGAGTATCCCAGGTAAAGCAGGGGCAGCTCGATGTTCTCATAAACGGTCAGCTCGTCGATCAGGTTGAAGCTCTGGAACACGAAGCCGATGTTGTTCTTGCGCAGGTTTGCGCGCTGTCTCTCCGAGTACTTGGAGACTTCCTCTTCAAAGAAAAAGTACTCTCCTCCACTCGGCTTGTCGATCATTCCCAGGATGTTGAGAAGAGTCGATTTGCCGCACCCCGAGGGGCCCATGATGGCAACGTATTCGCCCTCTTTCACCTCTACGGTGATGTTGTTCAGGGCTGTTGTCTCTACGTCCTCGGTCAGATAGATCTTGGTGAGGCTGTTGAGTTTGATCATATTCTTCCTCCCGTTGTAGGTAAATAGCTCGCTGACAGCCTTAGGCTCCCAGTCGTTTTATGATACTTATAAAGGGATCTCATTTCCATCCCCTAAATATATGTACGTTACTTCAGCACCAGGCGTTCCATGTCGCCAAAGCTTTCGTAGGACGAGGTGATGACCTTCTCGCCCGGCTCCAGGCCTTCCACTACTTCATAGACCTGCGTGTTGTAGCGGTTGGTCCGTATCCGCCGCTTTACGGCGAGTGTCTCATCCGCGTCGACGACATAAACCCAGTTGCCTCCGGTCGTCTGGAAAAATCCACCACGGGCCAGGACAATGGCCTCCTCCAGGTCTCCCAGGTTAAGCCGGATGTGCAGCGTCATCCCGCGCGTCAATCCTTCGGGTTTCTCGCTGACAAACAGCATGTCCACCTCGAAGCTCCCTTCGGTGACTTCCATGTACTTGTGGCTCACCTCCAGTTCATAGGACCCGCCCGCAAAATCGAAGGTCCCGATGCGTCCCTCTTCGACACGCGCGAGCCAGTGCTCATCGATATTGACAACGACCCGGAAAGCATCCAGCACATCGATCTGCCCCAGACGAACTCCCTGATTCTTGCGCTGGCCGATCTCGGCATCCAGTGCGGTCAGGAATCCGGAGATGGGGGCCCGCAGGATGAGGTTCTCCTGTTTCAGCTTGACGATGGCCAGGTTCTGCTGCATGCGGTTCAGGGAGTCCTGCAGGGCGACGACCTGGTTCTCCCGAAATTTGATGTCGTTCTTCTGGCTTTCCGCGGTGAGCACCCGGCGCTTGGTCCAGTAAATATATTCGTCCTGGGCCAGGTCGAACTGATGCTGAGAGATCAGGCTCTCCTTGATCAGTTCACTGTAGCGGTCGAAGGTCCGCTTGCTCTGAATCAGGTAGTTGTCCACCTGGGCTAGTTCCTGGCTCAATGCCAGCCGCCTCTGGTCCAGGCTCAGCTGAGTGTTGCGCAGATTGTTTTGGGTTTGGAACAGCTCGGCTTCCCGCCACATGATGGTCATGAGCAGGTCGGTATTCTCCAGCCGCAGGATGGGATCCCCCTTGGTGATCCGGTTCCCGGCCTCTATAAAGAGCTCCTCCACCACCCCGCCTTCGACGGCATCCAGGTGATAGGAATCGATTGGTTCCACGGCGCCCATCACGGGGATGAATTCCTGGAACGGCTCATGTTTCACGGTCGAGATGGTCAGTCGGTCCTTCTCCACGTTCAGCGTTGACTTGTTCAACTTGAACAGGAACAGATACAGCACTACACCAACGAAGGCCGCGATCGCAGCATATGCCGCGATGCGCTTGAGCGGCCATTTCTTCTTCTTTATCGTGCGGTCCATGCCCATTTTATTCCTCCTACTTCGTTCTGATGCAATTTGGCATGTGAACGTTGTCTCCTCGGGCAATATTAAAGCAATAATCATGCCACATTCCTGATTTCTGCCAGAATGCCACAGATTTAGGGGGAATGCCGTCTTTTAAGCCAAAACTTGGGGATCGATACATTGACAAAGAGTGTACGATGAGTTAACAAGGAGTGTACGATATCGGACAACCCTTTAGGGAAAGACAACGCTCTCATCCCTGGGAGCGTAAAACGGCACATTTTTTGCTTAATGGAAAGTCGAGCGTACGATTATCTGGATCATTCACTTTAAAAGGAAAGGGATATGACAAAGAAGACGGGCAAGGTACTCATCATCGATGATGACCAGGACATCCTGCAGGCCGCACGCCTGTTTCTGAAACAGCACACGACCCTGGTCCACATTGAGAACGACCCCAAATCCATTCCCAGCTGTCTCAAGAACGAGGCCTACGATGTCGTTTTCCTGGACATGAATTTCGCCAAAGGTGCGACCAGCGGGCAGGAGGGCTACTACTGGTTGGACCGGATCCTGGAGATCGACCCTTCCGTCATCGTGATCCTCATCACCGCCTTCGGGGATGTGGACATGGCGGTCCGGGCCATAAAGGAAGGCGCGACCGATTTTGTTCTGAAGCCCTGGCAGAACGAGAAACTCCTGGCTACCATCTCCGCAGCCCTGAAACTTCGCAGGTCCCGCCTCGAGGCCTCCAGCCTGCGCTCCCGCCAGAAACAGCTGAGTGCCGACCTGGACCAACCCTTCCATGACTTCATCGGCGTCAGTTCAGCCATGAAGCAGGTCTTCGAGATCATCGAGAAAGTGGGGCAAACCGATGCCAATGTGCTCGTCCTGGGCGAGAACGGGACCGGCAAGGAGCTTGTCGCCCGCGCCCTTCACAGGCATTCTCCGCGCGCGGATGAGGTTTTCATCAGCGTCGACATGGGGGCCCTGAGTGAGAGCCTGTTCGAGAGCGAGCTGTTCGGACACGTCAAGGGTGCCTTCACTGATGCACGGGAAGATCGGGCAGGTCGCTTCGAGATCGCGTCGGGGGGCACGCTCTTCCTGGATGAGATCGCCAACCTGCCTCTCACACTGCAGTCGAAGCTCCTGCGTGTGGTCGAAACCCGTACCATCACGCGGCTGGGATCCAACAAGTCCGTGGATGTGGATGTGCGTTTGATCTGCGCCACCAACATGCCGATCCAGGAGATGGTTGCGGACAGGGAATTCCGTCAGGACCTGCTCTACCGTATCAACACGGTGGAGCTGCCGATACCTCCCCTGCGCGAGAGGCCCGAGGACATCCCCCTGCTAATCGATCACTTCCTCAAGATCTACAGCAAGAAGTATAAAAAGGACATCAAGCGACTGAACACGGCCACGCTGAAGAAACTGGAAAAATACCACTGGCCCGGCAATGTGCGGGAACTCCAGCATGCCATCGAGAGGGCCGTCATCATGAGCGAAGACCCCGTGCTCCAGCCCGGAGATTTTTTCTTCGCCTCCCCCGAAGCCGGTGGCGATGGCGTCGTTTTCGACAACTTCAACCTGGACAGCATCGAAAAGACCATCATACGCAAGGTCATAAGCAAATACGGCGGCAACATCAGTCATGCCGCCAAGGAATTGGGACTCTCCCGCACCTCATTGTATCGACGGCTGGAAAAATATGGTCTTTAAGCGATTTCGCATACATGTCATCGGCCGGATCCTGGCCCTGGCCCTCTCGCTCGCGTTCTTCTTTTTTCTCCTGTTCCGGACACAGCTGTTCGCAGCACTCTTCATCACCATTGTGCTGATCGTATACCAGGTGTATTCGCTCATCCGGTATGTCGAGGTGACCAATCGCGACCTGACACGCTTCTTCGAATCCATCAAATACGGGGACTTCACGCAGTCATTCAAGGACGACAAACTGGGCCGATCATTCGCCTCCCTGCGCAACACGTTCAACGAAGTGACCAATGCCTTTCGAGCGACGCGTGCTGAGAAGGAAGAACACTACCAATACCTCCAGACCGTGGTCCAGCACGTGGGAGTCGGCCTGATCGCTTTCCAGCCGGACGGGGAGGTCGAGCTCATCAACACGGCTGCCAAGCGCCTCCTGAACCTCTCTCACCTGAAGAACATCAAATCCTTGAGTTCTCTGAGTCCCAAGCTGGTGGAAACCCTGTTCCATCTCAAACCACGCGAGACGGATCTGGTAAAGGTCGAGAGCGAGATCGAGTCCCTGCAGTTGTCCCTGTATGCCACGGAGTTCAAGCTCCGCAGTCAGGTCTTTTCTCTGGTCTCGATCCAGAACATCCAAAGCGAGTTGGAGGAGACGGAGATCGAAGCCTGGCAGCGCCTGATCCGCGTGCTCACGCACGAGATCATGAACTCCATCACGCCCATCTCCTCCCTGGCCTCCACCATCCAACAGCTCATCCGGGATGGCCTGGAGAGCCTCGACCTGCCCCAGGATTCCGATCAGGAGATGCTGGACGACATCCAACAGGCCCTGCACACCATCCAGAAGCGGAGTAATGGGCTGATGCACTTCGTGGATGCCTATCGGAACTACACTCTGACCCCCAAGGCGAACTACTCCATCTTTTCCGTGAGTGAGCTTTTCTCCAGGGTAGCGAAACTGATGGAGGCCAACATCGCGGACAGAGGCATCCTGTTTCAAAGCCGCGTCGAACCTGAACACCTGGAGCTGACAGCCGATCCCGAACTCGTCGAACAGGTCCTGATCAACCTGCTGCTCAACGCGCTGCAGGCCGTGGAGAAACAGGACGGGGGCCAGATCGACCTCCGCGCCGCCCTCGATGCTCAGGGGCGGATCCTGATCCAGGTGAAAGACAACGGCCCCGGCATCCTCGAGGAGAACCTGGACAAGATCTTCATCCCGTTTTTCTCCACCAAGGAGGGAGGATCGGGGATCGGCCTCAGCCTCTCACGTCAGATCATGAGCCAGCACAAGGGCACACTCTCTGTCCATTCCGAACCCGAGCAGGCGACCATATTCACGCTCAGGTTCTAGGCTTCCTCCCCCGGGCGGCCCTATTCCAGCTCGATCGTATCCAGGTATCCGGGGACCTCTACGTCCCATCCCTTGGATTCACGAACGGCCCTGGCCAGGCTCCGGATGGCATCCTCCTCACCATGAGTCAAGATGACCTTCTTGGGATCTTCCTCCAGGTAGTCCAGCCACTTGAGGAGCCCATTGCGGTCGGCATGAGCCGAAAAACCCTGGATCTGACGGATCCCCGCCCGCACGGAAAACTGTTTCCCGTGGATGCGGACCTCCTCTCTGCCCTCCAGGATCAGCCGCCCCAGGGTTCCGCGGGCCTGATATCCCACGAACAGGAGAAGTGACTCCGGGCTTCCGATATTCTGCTTCAGATGATGCTTGATCCGGCCTCCCGTGCACATTCCGGAACCCGCCATGATCACACAGGAGCCCCGTATGGAATTTATGGCCTTGGACTCTGCCACGGAACGCACGAGCTTGAGCCCGGGGAATCGGAACGGGGGCTCCCCTTCCCTGAAGAGTGCATGTGTTTCCTCATCCAGATACTCCCGGTGGCCAAGGAATACGTCGGTGACATCCACCGCCATGGGGCTGTCCAGGAACATCATCAGGTAGGGGATGCGGTCCTCCCGCACCAGCCGGCTGAGGTGGTACATCAGCTCCTGGGCGCGTTCGAGGGCAAAGGTGGGGATGACGACGTTCCCCCCGGCCTTCACCGTCTGGTTGATCGCGTCGCACAGGAGGTTCTCGACATCCCCCGGTTCATCATGGAGCCGATCCCCGTAGGTCGATTCCATCACGATGTAGTCCGCCTGCCGGAAGACCGAAGGATCGTTCACGAGCGGCTTGTCCCACTGTCCTATATCTCCCGAAAATATCAGCCGCCGTGTGGTGCCGTTCCGCCGATATTCCAGTTCGATCATGGCGGCCCCCAGGATGTGGCCCGCGTCATGGAAGCGGGCCGTCACATTGTCGCTCAGAGTGACATCCTCCTTGTATGAGACTGACCGGATCATGGGGAGACACTTTTCCGCATCTTCGACGGTGTAGAGAGGGATCTCCGGATAGGGGCCCTCGCGGCCCTCCTTCTTGTGGCGCCTGCGTTTGTAGGCCGCGTCTTCTTCCTGGATGCGGGCAGAATCGAGCAGGACGATCTCGACGAGGTCCCGGGATGCCGATGTGGTCACGATCGGTCCGGAAAATCCTTCCCGTACGAGCTTGGGCAGCAGTCCGGCATGGTCGAGGTGGCTGTGCGTCAAGAGCACGAAGTCGAGCTTCCCTGGATACACGGGGAAGGGCTTCCAGTTGCGTGAGGCATATTCCCGTTCCTGGAACAGGCCGCAGTCCACCAGGATACGCATCCCATCGACCTCAACCACGTAGCAGGAGCCCGTGACCTGCCTGGCGGCCCCCAGGACCTGGAGCCGCATCATCCTTCACCTCCGGACTCCCAGAAGGTCCTGCGGGGGAAGTGAAACACGAACAGGACCAGTGAAAAAAAGAGCAGGTAGTGGAAGTCGCGGTGGGAGCCGGTCAGGAACACGATCACCAGTCCCAGTATGGCCGGAACCTCGCAGATCGCGCTGGACAGGACGGAAGCCTGGAGAAGCCGCGTACTCCTGAGGGGCTCAGGCGTATTCGAACCCGGCAGCAGCCAGGCCGGCAACCGGCGGACGACAAGGACCAGGAGCACCGCGATCCCATAGAAGACATAACGGAGGGAGGCAAACGCGCTTCCTCCCCCGCCCACAGGTGTCACGACCATCCTGCGGAGGCCAACCTCTACACCAAAGAGATAGATGAGGAGGCTCCCCATCAGTGCCACATGGACCCAGACCGCGAGCTGCCGTTTCCCGAGCGCCTGCACGTGTTGCTCATTCGCCATCGAACTCTCCTTCACTATCATTCCTTCCTTCTCCAGAGAATAATTCTTTCACATTGACTCTCGGCGTATTATACTATTTTTTTTCACAAAATTTCACATCCCGTTGTCACTGGCACCGGGAGGGAACGGAAAAGAGCAAACAAATGATCGTACTGGGGATCGACATCGGAGGGTCAGGGATCAAAGGGGCTCCTGTAGACATTGAACGGGGAAAGCTAGCCGGCGAACGCCTGCGTATTGTGACACCGCGGCCAGCGAAGCCCAAGGCAGTGGCCTCGGTTGTGGTCGAGGTCGTGAGGCATTTCACATGGAAGGGAGCCATCGGCTGCACATTCCCGGCCGTCGTCAAAAACGGGATCGCCTTCAGCGCCGCCAACGTGGACAAAGCGTGGCTCGGTACAGATGGCGAGGCCCTGATCCGGGACGCGTCAGGGTGTCCGGTACGGATGCTCAACGATGCGGATGCCGCCGGGCTGGCCGAGATGCGTTTCGGAGCCGGGCGTAAGCGGGAGGGTGTTGTGGTCGTCCTTACCTTGGGGACCGGGATCGGGAGCGCCATCTTCACCGACGGACACCTGGTGCCCAACACCGAATTCGGTCACCTTGAGGTCAGGGGGAAGGACGCGGAACACAGGGCCTCGGACCGGGTGCGCAAGCAGAAGGAACTCGATTGGAAAGCTTGGGCGGGAAGGATCAACGAATTCCTTTCCCGGATGGAAGGCCTGTTTTCCCCTGATCTTTTCATCATCGGCGGCGGGGTGAGCAAGAAACACGAGAAGTTTTTTCCTCATCTGGAAGCCAGGGCAGAGATCCTGCCGGCGGAACTGAGGAATGAAGCCGGGATAATCGGGGCGGCCCTGGCCGCCGAGCCGCTGGTCCGGCCGGAGGTGTGATCCCCTGTTTGGGGCCGCTCCGGACGCCCCCTAACGCGTGTCCGCCACCCGTGTCAGCTTTTCCAGGAAAATATCCTCCTCTACGAATCCCACCTCGCGCAGGTCCGCGGCTTCCGTGCCGTCACTGTGCAGGAAGATCAGCGTGGGGACGCCCTTGACACCGAACCGGTTCTTCATCCGCTGACTCACGGGATCGCCGTAACTCGTCAGGTCGACCTTGAGCATCACGAACCGGCGAGACATCTCCACCACTTTTGGCGAAGAGAACGTGAATTTGTCCAGTTCCTTGCAGGGGATGCACCAGTCCGCCATAAAATCGAGGAACACGGGTTTGCCCTGCGCAAGGGCTTCTTCCAGGCGCTCCTCGGTGCCGGGGAGCCATTGGATATCGGATGCCGAAGAAAGGCCGGCTGTGGCCCGGGCCTCGGCTACGGTGGCATCCACATAGGCCCGGATTCCGGAGCTTGCAAACACCAGGGCCAGGATGAAGAAAACGATCCCGATGAGGTTGCGGATCAGGGGGAACACCTTTCCCGGCATCTTCGTGGGCTCCAGCCAGGCCATAAAGATCCCGCCGAGGAGCAGTATCAATGCCAGTGTAAGATGATAGATGAGGGTGTCAGGGAAGAGAGGTCGTAGAAAATAGACGGCCATGGCGATCAGTACAAAACCGAAGATGGAGCGAACCCAGACCATCCAAGCTCCCGAACGAGGCAGCCGGTCGATGCTGCCGGAAAAAATGGCCAGGAAGAGGAACGGGACGCCCAATCCCAGGGCCAAGACGAAAAACATCAGGAAGCCCAGCAGGACATCGCCTCGTTCCCCGACATAGGTGAGAAGCCCCAGCACGAAGGGACCGATGCAGGGCGCTGCCACAAAACCGACCGTCAGGCCCATGAAAAGTGTGCCCAGGAAGCCTCTTTTCCTTCCTCCTGCCATTTTGGTCAGGAAAGAGGGCAGGCGGAACTCATAGAGATCGAACATGCTGAGGGCCAGCCCCACCATGATCAGCGCTATGCCGATCAGGACAAAGGGATTCTGCAGCGCCGCCCCGAACAGGCTCCCGGTGAGCGCCGCAACCAGGCCGAGGGCGGAATAGGTGATCGCCATGCCCAGCACGTACAGGATGGCGTGGGCAACGACTCCTCCCCGTTTCCCTTCCGACTGTCCCCCGAAATACCCGATGGTGATAGGGATGAGCGGATATACGCAGGGGGTCAGGTTTAGGGCCAGTCCGCCCAGGAAGATAAGGAAAAAAGAGACGAGGAGGCTCCTCTCGTTCAGGGCCTGTGCCATCCCGCCGGCCGCCACCTCCGGCTGCTGCTCAGGGGCAGCCGTGGGGAGCGGGCGGTCCGCGAAGACATCCTGGTTCGCTGCCGCGGCCGGCTCCCCTGCTCCTGTCACCGGGAACACCTGCTCAAATTCCAGCTCACCCGGAGGGAGGCAGGCATTGTCGTCGCATGCCTGGTACTGGATGGTTCCAGAAACCGTCAGATCAGACTCTGAAACGGAGGGATCCAGGGTCAGGGTACAGAAGACCGTAAACGTCCCCTCATAGACCTCCAAGGGGAGATTGCTGAACGAGAGCGAACGCGTCTCTGCCTGGGGGAATTCCGGTATCCCATAGCGGATCCCCGGTGCATCCTTGAAGACGATGGCCGTGGGCACCAGGAAATCCTCGAGGGGGGCCTCCGAATTGATGTGGAAGGGCTCCTTGATCGTGATGACCAGAGCGAGGTCCTGCGTCTGCCCGTTCTGAAGGCTCTCGACCGAGGCGATGATCCGCACCGACAGGATTTCATCCGCATTCTGAGCCCAGCTTCCGACGCACGCCAGCCCTAAAAGGGCCAGCCAGAGTCCGATCTTTTTCATGGTGTCACCTCAGCAGCTCCGTTTCTCTCAAAAGTCGGCCTATTATAGCAGATCGCCCCATGTTCATCCAGGTGTGGCGAGACGCCCTCCCCTATCAGATCTTGATGACAAGGGAGGAAAGGAGGTAGGCATCCGTGTGCTTGAATCCGGGCACCGGGTCGTTATCGTAGATGAGCTCGACGCTGGTCTTGAGGGCCAGCTGGGGACTGATGGACGCAGACAGGGAGACGTAGTTGTTCATCCGGTAAGCCCTTGTATTCTCTAGGTTGAAGAAGGCTGTGATCCGCATCACGACCTCCGAAGTCTCCGAGACGCGAAGAGTCAGCCTGTTGTTAAGGATGGCTGAGGGGAACGAGGTGGATATGGTCTTCTGGAGAAGGTTCTGGTTGTTGACATTACCCAGCTTGACCTGCTTCTTGTTCTCCTCATTATTCCAGCCGAGGCCCAGCTCGGTGAGGAACTTTGTCCTCTCCCCGCTCATCCAGGTCATGCCGCCGCCGAAGGACATGGCCAGGCGGTAGTTAAAGCCGGCCAGCCGGTTCTGATCGTAGCTTGTGTAGCCCAGGAGATAGGCCCGGTTTCCCAGCTTGCGGTCGTACTTCAGATGTGCCGAGTAGACCTCCGCGGTTTTTGTCCCGTCCGAGCGGGAATGGATGAAGCGGCCGGACAGGAGGATCCGGTTCTTCAGGATCTCGAAATTCTGCCTTGTGTCCAGGCTGTAGGACAAACTGTCCGTGTTGCCCTTGACCAGGACCAGGGAGAAGCTGGTCTCGGAGTTGTATTTGACCTTTCGAGACAGCAATCCCCCCTCCTCTGCGGAGCGGACCAGGGTAGGAATAAACAGAATTGCGAAGAGGAAGGACAGCAGCCGGGTGAATTTCTGCGGCCGGTCCTTCATACCAGAAGTGCTGCTTTCGTGTACCGAGAGAGGGTTATCAGCCCTTTTTTTCCTCTTTACCGTCCTTTTCTTTTTTCCAGTAGTCCAGGCAGTCGACATTGCAGAAAAAATGGACATATTCCGAGCCTTCGGCGTTCAGCGCCGCTGACTTGGGGATCTCGTGCTTGCACACGTGGCAGGCGATCTTGTCGTCGTTGTCTTGGCTCATGATCTGTAGTCTCCTTCAGCATATTTTTATACCACTAGAGGGGAAATTATGCAAGTGTGCCGAGGAAATGCATGGATTAGTGAGCGACTTATGCGGTTTCCGCCAAGTCCTCCGGTACGAACTTGCCGTCTTTCTGAGCAATGCGTCCGAAGAAGCGATCCGGGTCGTGGTTGTAGGCGACGATCCAGTCCTCTGCCATAGCCTGTTCGAAGAACCGCAGCTTGTTCTCCATGGTTTCCTGGGGGAAGAGGTCATAGCTCATGATATAGGGGAGCCCCACATGCCCCGATGTGGGGACCATGTCTCCCAGGAAGCACAGGATGCGGCCCTGGGAGTGCACCTTGACACACTGGTGGCCGGAGGTATGGCCCGTGGCCATCACGACCTCGACCCCAGGCACGATCTCGCTGTCTCCCTCCACGAGGCGCAGCTGTCCGTGCTCCTGCAGGGGGAGAAAATACGTGTCGAAATAGCTCGGCTTGTCACGGCTGGAGGGATTCAGGCCGTTCTCCCATTCACACTTCTGGATGACATAGGCCGCCTTGGGGAACGTGGGTACGAAGTCTCCACTTTCACTCCGGTACGTGTTTCCTCCGCAGTGGTCGAAATGTAGGTGTGTGTTGATCACGTAGTCGATGTCGCCGGCCGAATAACCGATCGGTTCCAGGGCTTCGGGAAGCCCGGGCTCCCTCTCCACGGAATAGAACTCCCGCAGCCGTCGCTTCAGGTCCGGGCCGATCCCGGTGTCGATCAGGAGGCGCTCCTTTCCCGTGTCGATCAGGATGGAGTTCAGGCCCAGTCGGATGCGGTTATCGCCATCCGCTGGATAGATCCTCTGCCACAGGACCTTGGGTACCACGCCGAACATGGAGCCGCCATCCAGCCAGAAAAATCCATCTCTGACACCATGGATCTTAAAGGAGCCCAGCGAGAGGCTGTCGGGAGTCATCCTGTGAGTTTTTCGAGGTCATAGACCAGGTCGCCCCGGGAATAACGGGCCAACTCGACCTCACCGGTGTCCATGCGTATGGCATCCTCAGGACAAGCCTCGACACAGAATCCACAGAAGCAGCACCGGTTCAGGTCAATGATGAAGTTGGCGGGGTATTTCTGGATCTCCGGATCGGGATCCTCGGTCGCCTCGATGAAGATGCATTCGGAAGGGCAGACCGTGGCACACAGCATGCAGACCACGCATCGGGGCTTCCCGTCGTCACGCTTCATGAGCCGGTGGAGGCTGCGGTGCCGATGGGCGACCTCGATGGGGGCTTCCGGGTACTGCCGGGTCACAGCCCCCCTCCTCTTCGTCTTGATCCCGACGAGGTTCAGGATATGGAAAAACATGTTGACGACAAAATGCCGGGTAGTGATTAGACTGCCCTTGACGATCTCGAGGAAATATCCGAATTGCTTTATCATTGTATCTCTGATTTTATTTCAACAAAGTCATAATCACGGCCGTAGCCACGATGTTGAATACACTCAGGGGGACCAGGAACTTCCATCCGAAATCCATGAGCTGGTCATATCTGAATCTGGGATACGTCCAGCGGATCAATATCTGCATCCAGCAGAAAAAGATGACCTTCACATTGAACATGATGATCTGGAACAGGACTACGATGCCGTGAGGCAGCAGCCACTCCCCACCCCAGGGAAAATGGAATCCGTCGGCTGAGAGCCAGGGAATATGGTATCCACCGAAAAACAGCGTTGTGAGCAGGCAGGCGATCAGGAGCACCTTCATGAAACTCGTGAACATGTAGAGGCCCCACTTGAGCCCGCTGTACTCGGTGAAGAAGCCCACGATCTCGGATTCCCCTTCCGGCAGGTCGAAAGGTACGCGTTCCGATTCGGCCAGGGAGGCGAAGAGGAAAACGATGAAACCCAGGGGCTGAAGCAGGATGCCCCACTGCGGCAGCCAGCCGAACAGAAGCCCCTGCTGATATTCCACTATGGAGGAAAAACGTAGGGACGGGAACACCATCACGAGGCCGATCAGGGAAAGGCCCAGTGCGACTTCATAGGACACCAGCTGCGCGGTCCCTCTCAGGCCGCCCAGCAGTGTCCAGCGGCTGTTGGATGCCCATCCGCTGAGCAGCACTCCGTACACGGTGAAGGAGAGCATGGCGAGGATGAAGAGGATGCCGACATCGATGTCCAGGACCTGAAGCTTAATCTCCTTCCCGCCGATGCGCAGCACATCACCGAAGGGGATGGCCTGCACGGTCACTGCCGTGAAAAAGAACGCGACAAAAGGAGCCAGGTTGTGGATGAATTTTCGTGAGAAGCTGGGAGTGAAGTCCTCCTTGAACATCATCTTGATGGCATCAGCAAAAGGCTGGAAAAGCCCGATCACACGGACACCGAAAAAATCGGCGCGGTTGGCCCCGATGCGATCCTGCATGACGGCACTTTCTTTGCGTTCCAGCCATGTTAAGTACAGCGTGAGGACGAGGAACCAAACCAGGGCGGCGACGATCTTAATAAGCAAGATTAGGATATCACTCACGGTTCTTCTCGAAAAATGGGATTTCTCCTGTCATTTCCTGGAACACGGCCTCGGGAGATGACAGCCGGCTGTAGTACTGGAAACGGAGATCGAGCGCCTTGCCCAGGTCCACCAGGACGGACCATTCCGGCCGGCTCCGGCCGAGCGCGGGCAGGGCGATCTGGAAGCTCCGCACGATACCGTCGATATTCGTAAGGGAACCGGCCTTCTCTGCCACGGGTGCCGTGGGCAGGAGCAGGTCGACCTGCGAATCCAGCGCCCCTTTAAACGGCGTCAGCAGGACCGTGGTCTCGATCTGCTCGAAGCTGCCTTGAATATCGGACAGGCTGTGGGCGGTCTCGAAATCCGGGCCGAAGATAAGGAGCAGATCGGTCTCCCGTTCCAGGAACTCCATGTCCACGGGTGTGGCCTCCAAGCCGAGTTCCCGGGCTCCCCTTGCGTTGGGGACTCGTTCCTGGGTCAACAGCAGCTCATCCCCCTCTTCAGGAGGAGCATCGGCGAAGAAGATCCGTCCGACGCCCAGGTCCTCCTGAAAAAGCTTCTTGGCCAGGTAGAGTTCCTCATTGGACAGTCGAGAGCTGAGTATCACTGTGATGCGCCCCAACCGGTTGCGGTGCTTGAGCCTCAATATCCTCGCACTCACCCACTCGATCGCTTCATCCCAGTCCGCAGAAGGCTCACCCTTCTTCAGTATGCGGGTGACGCGATTCTCGTCGAGATAACGGTATCCATAGCGGCCCTTGTCGCAGATCCAGGGGCCGTTGACCTCAGGATCATTGACAGCCTTGACCCTGTACACACGTTTCGGCAGCTGGAAGCGAGAGAAGCCCCTGTGGGCCTGGATCGTGATCCGGCATCCCCGGGAGCAGAGCGGACATATCGATTCTCCCGACTCCAGGAACCAGGAACGGGTCTGGAAGCGGAAATCCGTATCCGTGATCGCACCAACGGGGCATAGCTGGGCCAGGTTGCCGGAATAGTTGTTATCCACCTGCTGCCCCTCTTCGTATGTGTCGACCTTTGTGTGCCCCCCCCGTTCGAACACGCCCATCTCACCGGTACCCGTGACCTCGCGCAGGAAGCGGACACAACGCCGGCAGAGGACACAGCGCTCCTGGTCGTGGAGGAGGTATTTGCCGAGGCTGATCCGCTTGTCGCGTTTGTCTTTCTTTTCGGAGAAGCGGCTGTCGTGGAGCCCGTACTCCTCATAGTAATCCTGGAGCTTGCAGTCTCCCGCCTGATCACAGATGGGGCAATCCAGGGGATGTTCGGCCAGCAGGAATTCCAGCACGCCCATGCGGGCCTCCCGGACTCGCTCACTGTGCGTATAGATCTTCGCACCCTCGCGAACCTGCAGGGCACAGGCCAGCTCCAGTTTGGGCATCCCCTCGACCTCCACCAGACACATCCGGCAGGTGCCCTCTGGGGCAAACGCGGGATGATAGCAGAAATGGGGAATGGAGATGCCCGCGTCCAGGGCGGCATGAAATACGGTCGTGCCTTCCTGGGCCTCGATCTCTCTGTCGTTTATAGTGATCTTAACCATCGTGTGCTCTATTTCACGTCTGATTCAATCGGACAAGGAAGCCTCCAGCTCCCCTTGGAATTTTTCGGTTATCGACAGTATGGGCATGGCGGCCGCATCTCCCAGCGGACAGAGCGTCTTGCCCAGGATGTTGCCGGCCACCCTCCGTATATTCTCGATATCTCCGCGCTTCCCCTCCCCGGCAGCGATCCGCTGGACTGTCTTCCGGATCCAGGGATTGCCCACTCGGCAGGGCGTACACTGTCCACAGGACTCATGGGCATAGAACTGCGCCACGATCCCCAGGACCTCGAGCATGGAGGTATCCTCATCGATCACGATGACGGCACCGGATCCCAGCATGGATTTGGCTTCCATCAAGGAATCGGCGTCTAATGCGATGTCGATCTCGTCCGCTTTCAGGATCGGGGCCGACATGCCACCGGGGATCACGGCCTTCAGGGTTTTTCCCTCCTGCATCCCGCCCGCATGGGTGAATATCAGGTCCTTGAGGCTGGCCCCCACCGGGAGCTCATAGACGCCGGGATTCTTGACTGCACCGCTCACGCCGAATAGGCGGGTTCCCCCGTCCTTGGGCAGCCCCTGCTTGCAGAACCATTCCGGTCCATGCTGGATGATCAGGGGTACGTTGGCGATGGTTTCCACGTTGTTGATCACGGTGGGACACTGGAACAGGCCGATGGAGGCGGGAAAGGGCGGCTTGAGCCTTGGGTTGCCGCGCTTCCCTTCCAGAGATTCCAGAAGGGCGGTTTCTTCTCCGCAGATGTATGCCCCGGCACCGCGGTGGACATAGACCTCGAGGTCAAACCCGGAGTCCAGGATATTCCTCCCCAGGAATCCCTCGGCCCGGGCTTCGTCGATGGCCGTCTCCAGACGCTGCGCGACGTTTTCGTACTCTCCACGGATGTAGATATAAGCCGTGTTGATCCCTACACAGAAGCAGGAAATGATGATGCCTTCCAGTAATGTGTGCGGAGCATAGGACATGATGTAGCGGTCTTTGAAGGTCCCGGGCTCGCCCTCATCAGCGTTGACACAGAGGTACTTGGGCTTATCCCCGCCCTGGGGAACGAATCCCCATTTTACACCGGCTGGGAATCCGGCCCCACCCCGTCCACGCAGGTTGGCGGCCTTGACCTGCCTCAGGATCTCCTCGGGAGTCAGTTCTTTGAGGGCCTTCCGGGCTTGATCATATCCGCCCTGCTTGAGGTAGAATTCAAGAGAGTGGGACCCTTCCTGATTGAAAAAGCGGCTGATGGCTTTGTCTTCCACGATCTTCTTCTATTCCAGATTGTCTAAGATCTCATCGATCTTGGTTGCGTCCAAATTCCCGTAATACTCAAAATTCACCATCATGCAGGGGGCCTGCTCGCATGCGCCCAGGCACTGCACCAGAGACAGGGTGAATTTCCGGTCCTGGGTGGTCTCTCCCGGCTGGATTCCCAGTTTGCCGCTGAGGTGGTCGATGAGCGATCCGGCTCCCAGCAGCGAGCAGCTGAGGTTCGCGCAGATCTGTACATGATATCGTCCCACCGGCTGGCGGTTGTACATGGTATAGAATGTCACGACCTCATGGACCTTAGCCGGGCTGATGTCCAGGAGGCCTGCCACCGATTTTTCCGTGGCGCTGGAGATGTATCCGAATTCCCTCTGTGCGGCATGCAGCACAGGGAGGAGCGCCGCTTCCTTCTTTGGGTAGCGGGTCACGATATCGGCGATGGCCTTCTTGGTCTGTTCCGAAAACTCCGGGCTCATCGGTCCAACTCCCCTCCGATCATGTTGGTGGAACCAAAAGTCGGGATGATGTCAGCGATATAGTGCCCCTGGATCAACTCCTCCAGGGCGGACACGATGTGCAGGCAGGGGGCCCGCAGATGCAGGCGGTAGGGCTTGTCCGTTCCATCGGACACGATGTAGAAGCCCACTTCGCCGCTGCCTCCCTCCACGGAGAAATACACCTCTCCCTTGGGAGGCCGGATCCCGTGGCCGCTCATGAAGAACTTGAAATGATTGATGAGGCCCTCGATGTTGGTGTAGGTGTCCTCCTTGGGAGGCACGATGTATTTTTTCCCGGATGAAAGGATATCCGGATATGTGTCTTTTTCAGATCCTTCCAGGTTGGGCGACAGCTTGATGCGCTCTGTGACCTGTTGGGACCGTGACCGTTTGATGGCCTCGGCCGGTTCTACCCCCTTGCCCATCAGGTCGGCCGATGAGGAGGCCGGGGGCATCTTGGCAATGGCCTGTTCGATGATGCGCAGGCTCTGTTCCATCTCCTTCATGCGCACGAGGTAGCGGTCGTAGTTGTCTCCCTTCTCTCCCAGTGGGACTTCGAAATCCAGCTGATCATATACGAGGTAGGGATGCGCCTTGCGGACGTCGTAGGACACGCCTGAGGCACGGAGGAAGGGTCCCGTGAATCCATAGTTGACTGCCATGGCAGAGTCCGCGACCGCGACGTCCCGGGTTCGGTCGATCCAGATCTTATTTTTGTCCAGAAGCCCTCCCACATCCTTGAGGACATCCCTCGTCATATTGATCGCGATATCGACCTTGGGTCTGTAATCCGGGTGCATGTCCGCCTTGACTCCGCCGATGCGGATGTAGGATGTGGTCATGCGCGCACCCGTGGTCTGTTCGATCGCGTTCCAGATCTCCTCACGCGCCTTGATATAATAGAGGAACACGGTGAACGCACCGCACTCCATGGTCATGGCGGCCAGAGCAGTGAGGTGGTCCGATATCCGGGAGAGTTCACACATGATGACCCGGATATACTGAGCCCTTTCAGGGATCTCCAGGCCCAGCATCTTCTCCATAGTCATGACATAGCCGAGGTTGTTTATCAGCGGAGAGACGTAGTTCAGGCGATCCGTATAGGGAAGCATGTTGAAATAGGTCTTGTGTTCGCAGGTCTTTTCGAATCCCCGGTGCAGGTACCCGACCTCGACCTCGGAATTGCGAACGATCTCCCCATCCAGTTCCAGCATGATGCGGATGGTCCCATGCATGGCCGGATGGGAGGGCCCCATGTTGATCAGGAGGCTTTCCTTGTTGGCTTCCTTCTGTAACCTAGTCGTCATCTGTCTGCCTCAACTGAACACAGGGCTGGCGTTTGCGTAGCGGGTAGTCCTTACGCAGCGGGTGCCCCTCGAAACCTTCATACATGAACAGGCGCCGCATGTCCGGATGCTGGTTGAAGCGGATGCCGAACATGTCGAACACTTCCCGCTCCAGCCAGTTCGCGTTCTTCCAAAGGCCGGTCAGAGAATCGATGGTCATGTCCGAATCCCCCACTGCAGCCTTGAAGCGGAGCCTCAGGTTATGGGCAAGGGAGAACACGTGATAGACCATCTGATAGCGGGGCGTCTCACCCAAATAGTCCACGCAGGTCAGGTCCAGCAGCATGGTAAACGCATAGGGTTTCTGAATCAGGAAATCCATAATCTCCTGAAGGGACTCCTTCCGGATAATCAGGATGTCGTCGCCGAATTGGGAAGACACCTCCACCACTGCCTGGGGAAATTTCTGTTGCAGAGCTTCGATTACTTTTTTATTTTCCATCGCCAGTCTTGTTTTTGGTGCTGGATCTTATCCTGCAGCCTCTCTAGGGCATTCAGGATGGTTTCCGGCCTTGGAGGGCAGCCGGGTATGTATACGTCCACCGGAATGATCCGGTCGATTCCCTGCAGTACTGCATAGTTGTCGTAGATACCGCCGCTGACCGCACAGGCTCCGCAGGCGATGACCCAATTGGGTTCACACATCTGCTCGTAGACCGTCTTGAGCACCGGGGCCTCTTTTTGAGAGATCGTCCCGACCACAAACAGCATATCCGCCTGGCGGGGAGAAAAGGTCGTCATGCCAACGCCGAAGCGGTCAAAATCCCAGTGCGCGCAGGCCGCGGACATATATTCCATGCCACAGCAGGCGGTGATAAAGGGATAATGGAAGAGCGAGTACTTTCGGCCCCAGCCCAACATGTAGTTGAGCTTGGTTGCGATGAATCCGCCGTTGAGCGTTTCCCGGTAGTAGGCACGCTTGGTTATTTTTCCCATTGAAAAACTCCCTTCTTCCACGCGTACACGAATCCAAGACCGAGGACCGCCATGTAGGCGAACATGAAGATCAGAGCCGGAGAACCGAGCTTCTTGAAGATCAGTGCCCAGGGGTAGAAAAAGACCACTTCCACATCAAAGAGCAGGAAGAGAAATCCAACCAGATAGTATTTGATGGGGATGGGGTAGATCCGGTCTTGAAGATAGGGACTTCCACACTCATAGGGCGTTTCTTTTGTGGGATTGGTCCTCTTGGGCCCGGTGATCTTGTTGACCACTACCAGAACCGCGCCAAGGACCCCGGTGATGAGGAATACGAAAAATAGTTCAATCATGGGAGTTTTAAGGGCCAAATTTTATACAATAAAAAAAAAAGATGCAAACGTTTTTACATTTTTTTTTTGAAGTTCTTCGGAAGCCGTTGAATCGGATGCAGATGGAGCGTTCTTACTTGATATAACCCAGGGCCTTCAGCATCCTCTCACTCTGCTTGTCAAACTTGGGATCGACCTTTTCAGTGAGGACCTTGCGAGTGAACGCGTCCAGTTCATCCTTGAGGGATCGTGCCGGTTCGGTTAAAACTTCGGTGAACAGATTCCGGCTTTCCGTGGGATCCTGGCTCAGGTCATAGATCTCATAAGCCTGATCAGCCGGCGTGAAGATGATGTGCCAGGGATAATAGAGGAGGCCGAACGTGTCCTTGTTAGCCAGCGGGCGGTGGGCCTGCTGGAAGACCTTCCGGTTAGATCCCGGAGGCAGATCAAAGAGATTGCTGCCCTGGAAATGGCGCAGCTCCCGGAATCCCATCATGTGCATGATCGTCGGCGCCACATCCAGAGTGGTGACCACATCTTTGATCCGGCGTGTTTCTCCTTTTTCCTGAGTGGCAGGACGGATGATCAACGGCACATGCATGTAAACATCGTGGAGATAGTGGGTGTGCCCGAAATGGGGCTTCCCGTCCCAGCGCAGGTGCTCTCCCAGGCCTTCACCGTGGTCCCCTATGACCATGAAATGGGTCCTACCCAAGAGTCCGCTCCCCTCCAGGGTCTGCAGAAGCTCCCCTACGCGTCTGTCCATGTATTCGACTTCGCTCTGATACCGTTCTCGCTTCCGCTGAATTGGCACGATGATCTTTCCCCGAAAGGAGATCTCGATCGTGCGGGGCCCCTGGGGATTGTGTACGTCAAGGATGGCGGTCCGGCTCACGCCGTAGAACTTCTGGTTCCCCTGCTTGTGCCATCCTCTGCGAAAGCTCAGGGTGACGCCCTGCTCCTCCTCGATCTTCGCTGGAACGAACCGGTCCAGGAGGGCCACCTTCTTCCTTCGGTCCCTGACATAGGGCCTGGGGATCTCGAACCGAATGCGGTTTTCACCCTGTTTCAATGCGAGGCTGAGGTGATTCAGGGATTTGTTGAGAGATATCTCCCCTACCTCAGAATCGTTCAGGTACACCGTCATCTCTTTGGGTGAATCCGGCGGGTAGTAGGGCTCGTGCGGATCGGAATAGTGCACCCAGAGGAAGAACGGCTCTTCCCGGTGCTCATCGATCCAGGGAAGGAGGGCGCGGTTGACCTCTTCCGCGGTCAGATAGAAACGCCCCTTGGGGAACTCGTCGTCATTGTACAGATCGAAACCCTCTGCCAGACCGTGGCGCCTTTTCAACACGCCCAGGGAGAGGAAGGCCGCGGTGGTATACCCCTCGCTCTTGAACACCTGCACGAATGAAGGCCGCCGTTCTTCGGCTTCCACGACCTGGCCGTTGTTGAAGACCTGCAGCCTGTGTGGCGCCTCGGAAAAAAGCATGTTGGCGTGGGAGGGCAGCGTTGTGGGGATCAGGCAGTAGCAGTTCTCATAGAGGATTCCCGTCTCGGCCAGCGAATCCAGGTTCGGGGTCTGGGATTCCGAGCCGTATGCACCCAGAAAATCCGCCCGCTGTGTGTCCAGCGTCATAAGGATGAAATTCTGCCGCTGTTCGGGATCGCGGCTGCACGCAGAGGCCAAGAGCAGCAGAGTAAGCAAAAGGGGGAAAAGTACCTGAAGCACATGCCGGAGTCTCCCCCCCCCATGCTCCGTTGGCCTGCGCATCTCTTTGGGCCTCATATGCCTCACACTGATTCCTATTTTATTATATATATCTCTCTACTTGTTATTTACTTTATATATCCCAGGGCACGGAGGCGCTCTTCCAGGCTCCTGTCCATTTCCACCTGGTTCTTCTGCGTACGGTTGGCTTTGGCTTCCTGGAACAGGGTGTGGATCTCCCGGACGAACTGGACGACCTCATTCCGATACCGGCCGTCCTGAGCCAGGTTCCTGGTCTCCCCGGGGTCCTGTTCCAGGTCATAGAGCTCCACATAGTAGTCATTGAACTCCGAGGATACTCGCTCCGAGTAGGGAGAGCCCAGCTGTTTGTGGACAATGACCTTGAGGTTCCCCCTGATGAGGGAGATAGCCGTGGGAGGGTCCGGGAACTGCCGCAGTGCCAGGTCGCTCATGACCTCACGCGGCTGTTTCTCCCGCCCTTCCAGGATGGGGAAGAGGCTGTCGCCATCCAGACCGAGACCTTCAGTCTCGATCCCGGCGAAATCCAGTATTGTAGGCATGATGTCCGTGATGCGCATCAGGTCGGAGACGCGCTTGCCGCTGAAACGGCCTTCGGGAAATTTCATGATCAGGGGAATGCGGATACCCTCTTCATAGAGGCTGTGATCGTGGAGCCAGGATTCGTGTTCATAGAACTCTTCACCATGATCGGAGAGGAAGATGATCAGGGTGTTTTCATAGAGACCGGACTTTTTCAGCGCATCCAGGACTTGCTGCACGAACATCTCATCCGTGTAGCGGATCTCCCCTTCATAGAGTCCGATGATGTTGGCCTTTTCCTCAGGAGTGAACTCTGTGTTGAACCGCCCCCGGCCCTGGAACAGGGATTCCATCTGGACCTGATCCCAGGTGGCTCCTTCGGCCAGGAACATCCTCCCCAGGCCCGACAGGTTCGCATATGGATCATGGGGCTGGTATGTGTGGAGGAACAGGAAAAACGGCTTGTCCCGGTTCGTCTCGATCCAGCCTTTGGCCAGCTCGGCCAAGCGCTCCGCCTCATCGAAGCGGATGGCCCTGTCCCCATGCAGCCGGATCTCCTGATATGTATCGAATCCCTGGGAAAATCCATACACATTGCTCAGGTATCCCCCCCCGGTGAAGGCGGCGGTGGTGTATCCCCGCCTCTGCAGGACTTCCGCCAGTGTCGGAGTTGCCGGATCGAACTGCTCCTGGGGATAGTAGACTTCGTGCCGGAGGCCGTCCAGGCCGGTCAGGAGAGAGACATGTGCGGGAAGGGTCCAGGACGATGTGCTGTAGGCTTTGAGGAACAGCGCGCCCTCTTCAGCTAGGGAATCGAGAGACGGACTGGTGGATTGAGGATTCCCGTAACAGCCCAGATAATCCGGCCGGAGTGTGTCCAGCGAGACGAGGACGATGTTGGGTGAATGCCGCTCGCGGACCGGATAGACCACCGGATTGATCCAGATTGGGATCCCGCTGTCCTCCGCACCTCCAGGATGCAGGGACTGCGTGACAAAGGACAGGACGGCCTCTTCACCAGCGTACGGCTTCAGGTCGACCTGCTGCATGACGAATCCCTTTTCGAATTGATCCGGATCTGGTTCCATCTCGAATAGCACGGCCTCCTGTCCCGAGACCGCGATCTTGACCTGGTACCTGAGCGGCGGCACCTGGGTTTCCTTGCGGGAGAGATGCAGGAATCCCAGGCCGAATTCCAGACGGGCGCGTTCCGGGATGTTGAGCGGCAGGGCGTATTCGCTGAGGGTGGGTGCAAGGAGCGCGTTCAGGGAGTATTCGTCCAGGACCACCTTCTGTCGGAGCCGTAACGGATCATGCCCATTCTCATCCTCGTTCAACGGGAGGACGTTTTCGCGGCTGTAAAAGTATAGTGAGGTCAGGCGTTCCAGCGCAGCTTGATCCTCCCCTGCTTCTAGGGCATCGCTGCGGTGGTAGTAGAGCACGGACTCCCCCGAAGGGAGCTGGCCGGAAGACGCCTGATCGATCGAGAGCAGGATGACCTCGGAGGAAGAATCCACTCTCACGTTCCCGATCAGCACAAACTCCGTGGGATCTCCCTCCCCCTCGGAAAATCGTACCTCGACCTCATGCAGCCCGAGGGTAGGGGTGACACGGATCCTGAACCAGCGTTTGCGTGACACAACAAATTCTTCGATCGGCTCGTCATCCAGCAGGACCTGGATCCTGGGTCGATAGGACTTCCAGTTGGCGTTCACGATATAGAGCTGCAGGGTGATCTCACGGTCAGGGAGCAGTTTTTCGAACCTGAGGGATTGCCCCTGCTTGAGCACCACTCCCCGATCCTCACGGTCGTAGCCCGGCTGCTGGCGGAGGTCGAACGCCTCGGCCGTCTGCACCAGGCGCCAGGACATCGCCCCCTCTTTACCTGCAGTGCCCAGGTACGGAACCTCCCGGCCTCCCTGCAGGAGCCGCAGGTCATCCTGCTCCGGGGAATCCGGATCTCCCAGGACCGCGAATTCCGTGGCCGCGCCCCACACCTTTTGTGTGTTGCTGGAGAAGCCGGGGACAAAGCGCCATCTCTCGGACATGTCCTCCTCGACCCGGAGGAATTGATGTATCAGGTCTTTCATAGGGGATGAGGCTACGTGCTCGGGCTGCAGGAGATCCATAACGCGCAGTATCTCGGGAGTCCCGCTCCGAGACCTGCTGCAGGAACCTGTTGAAAAGATCAGGATCACGATCATAGTTGCCAGGGCCGCAGCGTGTGGTGAAGGTCGCATTCTCATCTGATCGGTTTTCCGTTCCAAAACTCCGCACAATTATGGGGCACAACGGTGTTTTTGTCAAAACCAGCAGGATTTTTTGTCTCACTCAGGACGGGCTCCCGTGCCTCACCGTTTGCTCCGTACCGCAAGCCCCTCCCCCCTGGCCCTTGTTGACAACACACACGGTTGGGGAAATAATATCGAGTCATGAACACGCGTAGTGGATCCAGGCCCGTCGCCATGGTCATCCTGGTATCGATGCTGCTTGCCCTGCACTGCGGACAGGGGCGCCGCACGCGCCATGATTTCACCCGGGATGGGATCATGCACCTCATCGATCTTCTAGGCCCGGAGAACTTGGCGGCCACTCCCTTTGCCGGGATCCAGGATCGCTTCTCTTCCAGGGAGGAGGACCTCAGCAGCCGGCTGCGCCTCATCCCCGAGCTCTCCACATCGCGGCTCAAGGTCTGGGCAGCCACGACAGAACGCTCGATCCTGGGTTTGTCCGATTCCCTCCCCCCTCAGGGCATGGAGGCCAGGCTGGACGGACAACGAGTGCCTTTCCTCGAGGGGGAGGCACCCTCGGCCGTGAACTGGAAATGGGTTAAGACCCACACGGAGATCGATCTGAGCCTCTCCGAAAAATATCGAAAGGACATGGGCCGCGTAGTCCTAGAGGAAGGAGAGGTCCTGGCAGTCGAAGCGGTCCTGCCTGAAGCACCGGTGGAATTGGAAGTACTGGCCCGAAACAATTGGCATCCGCTGGAGGTGGCCCTCTACGTGGATGACGAATTTGTGGAGGCAAAGCCCGTGGGACGCGAGACCTCCGCCCTGCGCTTCGGCTTCCAAGGGACGCCAGGAAGCCACAGGATCGCCCTGCGGCCCCGGCTGACTCGCAGGCTGGAGTCACGCCGGGCCACTCCACCTCGCCTCCTCATCTTCCGGACCCGGGTCCTTTCCAGAAACGATGTGGTCCTATTCTTCGTGCCCTTCGAACAGCAGCCGGGATTCACGGACAGCGAGCTCCAGGTGCGGTACTTGACAGCCCTGGACGATTCTGGGCGTCGGCATCACCTGGCGGAAGCATACAGGATGAAATACGAGCATCTCGCCGATGAATCGGATCAGCCCGTCAATCCGGAATACGTAAAGAAGGAACTTCTGTTGGAGGACCTCACTCTGAGAGCACTCATGGCCCCCCCGCCCAGCCGGTTCGAGTTCGAGCTGCTCATCCCGGATTCGGCCTTTCTTGAGTTTGGGTCAGGCATTTTCGGCTACTGGGGCAGCCCCGAAGGCCAGCGCGTGAATTTCAAGGTCACGGCCGAAACCGGAGGCCAGGTTCTGATCCTGCATGAGCAGGAACTCACCCGAACCTCCGATCCCCTACGCGATCAGTTATCGAGGTCACGCATCGACCTTTCCTCCTATGCCGGCAGTTCGGTGACTCTGAGCTTCATCACGGAGGCCCTCTCCGGCAAGAGCGACGCCGAAGTCGAATTGCCCACCGGACTGGGGTATTGGGAAAATCCGATCGTATTCGAGAGCGGCTCACACTCCCGTCCCAACGTGATCCTGATCTCATTGGACACCCTCCGGGCCGACCACCTGGGCTGCTATGGTTATGCCCGGGACACGAGCCCTTCCCTCGACAGCCTTGCCAAGGAGAGTGCTCTTTTCGAGTTTTCCTATGCGCAGAGTCCCTGGACCCTCCCCTCACACCTTTCGCTGCTTTTCTCACTGAACTCTGCCAGCCACCAGGTATACTTCAACGACCAGAAGATCAACGCCGCACTCCCCTCTCTGGCCTCCCTTCTGCGGGACCGTGGATATCTGACCTGCGGCTTCACGGCCGGCGGATATGTGAGCCGCATTTACGGCTTTGCCAAAGGCTTCGACCGCTATGACAATCCCACCAAGGGGCACAAACAGCCGCAGGGCAAGGATGAGGTTGAGCGCCTGTTCGAACACACATCCCGCTGGTTGAAAAACAACAGCGACAGGCCGTTCTTCCTCTTCCTGCACACCTATCAGATCCACGATCCCTATGTAAGTCCCGCTCCCTGGAACTCGATGTTCCTCGAACAGGAGGACGCGGAGTGGACAGGTTTGGCGCTGCACTCCCTGCTGCAGGACGAGGGACAGAACCGGATATTTTCGCCCGAGGAACGGGAGAACATCGTGGCCCTCTATGACGGAGAGATCCGCTATACGGATGAGATGCTCCTCAAGCCCCTGGTGACACATCTCAAAGACCTGGGGATCTACGACAACACGCTGCTGATCGTCACCTCAGATCATGGGGAAGAATTCGCCGAGCACGGGGGATGGCTGCACGGTCAGACCCTCTATGACGAGGCGATCCGGGTTCCCCTGCTGATCAAATTTCCCCACTCCCAACACTCCGGTCGCAGGCTGTCCACCACGGTACGCCTCCTCGATGTCCTGCCCACCGTACTCGATGTGCTGGATCTCCCCGGCGGCAGGAGCGGGATCGAGGGCCTCAGCCTGATTCCTCTTCTTTCAGGGAATGGTCATGCGGACCGAGTCTTCATCAGCGACCTGGCCCACAAGAACATGCCGGAACTATACCCTGCCAAAATTGCCACCAACCGTGACGGCCTCAAGTTCATCGTAAATCGATCCCTGGACGGGACCGAAGCCGTGGAGACTTACGATCTGACCAGGGACCCTGCCGAGAGGACCGACATCTCCGTCCGCGCCCAAAAGCTCCGCGACGAGGTCCTGCGTTTTCTCGACGAGTACTATCGATCCAAGTCCCGGCTCGAACGGGGGCGGGAACAGATCCGGATGACAAAGGAACTGGAGGAGCGGCTCAAGGCGCTGGGATATTTGCGCTGAATACGCGGAGATGGGGCCTGACCGAGGCAAAAAAGAGTGAGAAAAAAAAGAAAGCGCCCTTTCGGATCCGGCCCAGCGATGGCCCTGCTGTTCACCGCATCCCTCTGTGTGTCCTGCGGAGATCGGCCAGGCGCTCCCCCTCAGAATGTCCTCTTGATCACCCTGGATACCCAAAGGGCGGATTTTATCGGGGCCTACGGCGAGAACAAGGCCTTGACGCCGCAGATCGACAGTTTCGCTGCCCAGGGCATTCTGTATACCAACGCTTTCTCACCCATCCCGATCACCCTGCCGGCCCACGCCTCCCTGTTCTACTCTCTCCCCCCCCACCGGCTCCGATCGTATAACAATGGGCAGGCCTTGCTCCCCGACTCGGCCTGGGCCTCCCTTGCCGAGGCCTTCCAGCGGCGCGGGGCGAAGACAGCCGCCTTCGTTTCCCTGGGGGTCCTGAACTCCAGGTTCAACTTGAGTAACGGTTTCGATCTTTTTTGGGATGAGGCGCATCCGCGGCGCTGGTACCGGACCGCTCACGAAGTGAACGACCATGTGCTACCCTGGCTCCAACAGAATCAACACGACCGATTCTTCCTCTGGGTCCACTTCTCGGACCCGCACGACCCCTATGCTCCCCCCACACTGGGCCCGGACCTGCGGATTCGCTGCCGGGGAGAGGTTCTGTATGAGATCTGTGCGCAGTGGCGGGAAGATCTGGAGCTCGGATTCGATCTCGAGCCGGGAATAAACAGGATCCAGTTCGAGAGCTTGAAGCCCTTTCCCGTCAAGAGGGATGAATACCGCGTAAGCCTGAACGACATCCTCTTCCAAGACAGCACTGGGCTGGAGATCGATATCGAGGAGGGCACTCTGCTGGAACGGGGAGACAGCCGCATCCTCGCGTTCCGGGATCAGGCGGTCCTCTCGATCCAAAATCCCGGCCCAGCACGTCGATTGATCATCACGGCCCAGGGAAATCTCAACCTTTTCCCCTCCGAGCACGTATCGGGCTACCGCAGCGAGGTGGAGTACCTGGACAGCGAGATCGGCCACCTGAAGGACACGCTGATCTCCTTGGGTCTTATGGAGAATACCCTGATAATATTGGTCGGGGACCACGGCGAAGGCTTGGGAGAACACCTGGGGGAAAGCCGCGAGGCCTACTTCGGCCATGTCCATTACCTGAGGAACACCTATCTCAGGGTCCCTCTGATCATGCTCGATCCCCGATCGGGTGTCGAGCCTGCCCGGGTTCATTCGCTGGTGAGCCTCCTGGACATCGCCCCCACCCTCATGGAAAAGATGGGCTGGGCTCCCTTCCCTTTCCACACGGGACAGGTCCTGCCCGAATATGATCGTCCGGATTCCCGCTTCCTGTTCCAGGAGACTTACAGACCCGAAGCTGCGGAAGACCGTTTCGGTGGGATCAGGGCGCCCTGGCACCTGATCTTCACTCCCTCCCGTCAGGAGATCCAACTGTACCACCTCGAGAAAGACCGGGCCGAGACACAGGATGTCTCTGCCATGTTTCAGGAAGACGGAAAAGTACGGGAACTCTATTCAGATGTGATCCGAAAAGCTCAGGAGATCGGCAAGTCCAAGGGGGAGGTCAAGCTGGATCCAGACAGCCTAGAAATGCTCAGGTCCCTGGGTTATATCAAGTGACCCGCTGCGGTCTTGTCTCTTGTCCTGGTCCCTTGATCTAGACGCTTCTTTCACATGTTCAGTGCGTGGATCGCCCGGCCGTTGCCGTGGAGTACGGCTTCCATCACCGCTTCGGATAACGTGGGATGGATGTGGATGGTGTCCGCCACCTCGGAGAGCTTGAGCCCCCGTGAGACGGCGAGGGTCATCTCCGTGATGAGCTCAGAGGCATGGGGGGCCAGGATGTGGGCTCCCCACACCCTTTCTTCGTGGTCCGCGATCACCTTGACCGTTCCCTCCTGCTCTCCTAGTGTCAATGCCCGCCCGTTGGCCTGCAGGCTGAAGGTCCCCACTTTGATACCGTCTCCCAATCGCTCGCGGGCCTCTGCTTCGGTCAATCCCACTGAGGCGAATTCCGGATCTGTGAACACGGCCATGGGAACAACGAGGTCGGACCGGGCATGTTTGGCTCCAGCCAAATTTTCCACCGCCAGGATGGCCTCGTGGGAGGCCTTGTGTGCCAGGAGTTTTCCGCCGGTCAGGTCTCCGATGGCGAGGACACCGGGAACGTCTGTTTCCCAAGAATCGCTGACCTTCAGGCACCCGGTTTCATCCCACTGCAGCGCACCGTGCTCGCAGCCGCCGGATTCCGATTTCCGGCCCGTAGCCAACAGCACGCGGTCACCGGTGAGGGCGAAAGCCTTCCCGTCTTTCAGGCAGGTGCCGCTCAAGGTGAGTCCGCCCCCCTCCTTCCTGTCCACTCCCTGGATCTGCATGCGCAGCCGGATGTCCAAGCCCTGATTTTTCAATATCCGCTGCAGCCTGCGTGCCAGGCTCAGATCCGCACCGGGAAGGATCTGGGGGAGAATCTCCAGGACCGTGACCTCGCTCCCCAGGCGCCGGAAGATGGTTCCCAACTCGAGACCGATGGCCCCGGCTCCGACGACCAGCAGGCGGGAGGGGATGTCCTCGAGCTCCAGGGCCTCGCGGCTGGTCATGATCCGGTCCCCATCCGGTTGCAGAAAGGGCAGCACCGCCGGCCGGCTTCCGTTTGCCAGGATGATGCGGCCCGCCTCCAGGACCGATGTTTCCCCGTCCCATTCTACCTCGATCTCGTTTTCCTTTCTAAGAGAACCGGCACCCTGCATCACTGTCACACCATTCTTTTTCAGCAGGAATTCGATCCCGCTCACCAGGCACTCCACGCGCTTCCGTTTCTCAGCCTGGACCGCAGGCCAGTCACAGCCCACCTCGGAAACAGGTCCGGACAGGAAGGGATTCCGGCTCACATCCGAAAAACGTTGAGTTTCATGCAGGAGATGCTTCGTGGGGATGCACCCCCTGTTCATGCAGGTCCCCCCCACACGATCCTTTTCGATCAGAGCGACCGACATTCCCAGCTGGGCGGCCCGTATGGCGGCCACATAGCCACCCGGTCCCGCTCCTATTATTCCCAGGTCAAAGCGTTCTCGTTTCATGCTATCCTCATGGATCCAAACTTTTAAGCTTTGATTATAGTAAAAATTCTCTCCGTTGGGAAATCCGATTTTGTGATTCAAGTGCGCCTCAATTTGCGCTTGACACCCCGGTGGAAAAACGTCATATATAGGGGGAATTTCCAGACAAAAAAAGGAGTCCTGACCTGAGCATGCGCGCCGCCAAGCTCTCTGCCGGTGTGTTTGCGTTTTTCCTCCTAGGACTGTGGGCCGTTCTCCCCTCCCCTCTAAGTGCAGCCTCGGATCAGGCAGCTCTGTGGGGGACGGTGCGTGCTTCCGGAGGTGAGGTCCTAGGCGGTGCCCGTCTCATCCTCCGCCACGGCCCGGACTCCACTCCTATCGCAGTCGAATCTTCTCGAGAAGGGAGCTTCCAGCTTCCCGGGCTGTCTCCCGGAAGATTCACTCTCCTGGTCGAGCACAAAGGATACTGGTCCTATTCCTGCGACGACCTGATCCTGGAACCCGGGATGACGCTGCATCTGAGTGTGATCCTCAGCCCCTCTCAAAGCCCGGAGGCCTCGTCAGTAAAACGCGTGGCGGTGGATCATACCTGGAACAGCCACCAGACCGTATTGGATCGCGACCGGATCCAAGGCCTGCCCGTTGCGCACAACCTTTGGGCCCTGGTGGAGAACATGGATCTATCGGCCACTACGAATCGGATCGATGTGGGCGGGCTGTACAGCGGGATCCCGGCCCTGTTCAGCGTTCGGGGAGGAACCTCCTGGACCCAGAGCGGCTACCGTCTGAACGGCATGGACGTGACCGATCCCTACGGAATGGGCCGGCCCCTCCTCTATCCCGATTTTTATGGCTTGGAATACACGCAGCTGATGAACGGCGGGCTCCCATCCTACGTGGTTTCTCCCGGAGGGATCCTCAACCTGATCACCCCGGAAGGAGGCAGCCGCTTTCACGGAGGGATCTCCGCCTTCTATCTCAACCACAGCCTGCAGGCAAACAACATCACGCCACAGCTGGAACTCGAAGGCTTGAGCGAATCCAATGGGTTCCACTACATGCTGGACGGCAATGCGCATGTCTCTGGCCCCCTTATCCCCCAGAAGCTCCATTTTTTTGCCTCGGTATCCGCCTTCGATCTTTCCCGTGACATCGCGGAGCTCCAAGAATATGACCAGTCCCGACTGCTGTCCGGCACGCTCGGGCTCACCCACTTCTCAGACACGAGCCGGCTGAGGTTCGTCTGGACCGGACAAACCCTGGCCCATGACTCCTACGGAGCGGGCCGTGCCGTGCCCTTTTCCGCTACCAACCTCCGTGACGAACGCTTCGCAGTCGCCCAGCTCCTCTGGGACAAACGCCTGCGACCCAACCACAGCATCCGCCTGGGATTGGGCTTTGCCCAAGCGGATTTCCTTTCCGAATTCCAGGATTCCCTGCCCGGTCCCCATGGCGTGGATATCTTCTTTGGGACGCCAAGCGGCTCAGCCCCGCTCGCTTCGGAGGACCGGAGCCGATCGCTCACGCTCGACCTCAAGGGAGATCTGTGGCTGGGATCTCTCCTGGGTGCACGCCACCGGGTGCAGTACGGCTTTTCATGGCTGACCGCTTCAGCCAGTTCTCAGAAGGAGATCTGGGAAGACACGCACCTGCGTTTCCAGGATGACCGGGCGCTGGAGGTGGTGTTCTATAACACGCCTCTGAAACACTATGAATCCGGGAGTCTCTGGAACCTGTACGCGCAGGACAGCATGATATTCCCGGGCCTTTTCACTGTGTATGCCGGCCTGGGGCTCAGCGGAAACAAAGCCTGGGTCCCTGATCGCGAGTCCGCCTTCACGACTCCCCTCCCCGGTCAGGACTCGAGCTTGTTAGGCAAGGGGGAGATCGGCTGGCTCAATCTCGCTCCCAGGCTGGGGGTCAGCATCCCCATGACTCGGAGCAAGTCCACGGTCCTCAAGATTTCCTATGCCCGCTACTACAACACCCTCCCCCTCAACTATCTCACCTATGGCAATCCTTTTTCCCTTTCCGGCCTGGCATATGCCTGGAACGATTCCAACCAAGACGGAGCTTTCCAGGGGGGAGAGGCGGGCAAACTTCTCCGGAGAGAGGGGCCTTGGTACGGAGCCATCGATCCCGAGATCAGGAGGCCCCGCACCGACGAATACAGCATCGGCTACAGCGCCAGCTTCGGGAAGAGCTGGTCCTTTTCCCTCTACGGATTCACCCGGAACACCACCTACGTGGTCCACAACCAGAACGTTGGGGTCCCGTTCGACGCGTACACCCCCGAATACCATGTCGACAGCGGAGACGATCGGATCCCCAACACCTACGACGATCTCCTCTTCACGGTCTTCAACCAGGATCCCGATACTCTGGGAAAGGATGCGTACCTGCTTACGAACATGGAACCGGGAACGCGCAACACGGTCTACTTCGGTGCAGACCTCAATCTGATCAAGCGGTTCGGTGACCGCCTCACGTTTCAGCTGTCCCTGACCGCCATCCAGGCCGACGGCCACACCAATCCCGGGAATACGGAATTCGAAAATGATGACGGGGTGGTCGGCGACCTTTTCTACAACCCGAACAACCTGATCAATGCGAAAGGCAGGGTACGGTTCGACCGCGCCTATACAGCACGCCTGGCCATAGATTACCTGGCGCCCTACGACATCCGCCTGGGCATGGTCATCAAATACTATGACGGTCAACCCTTCGCCCGAAAGATCATCATAGACGGCTTCAATCAGGGGCCCTTCACCATCCAGGCAAATCCCCGGGGCGCCTCCCGGTACGAATACAACAACACCATGGACGTGAGAGTCGAGAAGATCCTGCGCCTGGGAAATACATCCCGGTTGAGAGTCATCCTGGATGGCTTCAACATCATGAACCGCAATCTGACGACCGAGGAGAACGTATGGACGGGACCCGAATATCCCGATCGCTACGCCACCGAGATCCAGTCTCCCCGGATATTCCGTTTGGGCCTGGCCTATGAGTTTTGAGGCACTGGTCCTGCCGGCGGCCGACTTATATAGAAGAAGAAAGGAGAGACCATGCTGACTCCACTAGGAAAGGGAATCTTCACCCTCATCATTCTCGCCACTATTTTTGGATTCATGGTTCCGGTGGTCCAACGCATCCGGATCATCAGATCCGGGCAGCCCGACCAGAGGTTCCGGAACCTGGGAAGGAGAATGGCCTCCGCCCTGTCCAAGATCCTGCTTCAGCGATGCACACTGAAGAATGAGCGGGTGTTCTCCGGATTCATGCATGTCTTCATTTTCTACGGTGCCCTGACCTTCGATACCATGACCCTCAATCACACGTTGGAGGGATTCTTCCCGGGATTTTACCTGTTCGGAGATTCGGGTTTGGGCCTGCTCTTCTCCCTGATGGTAAACGTCTTCGCGATCCTGGTCCCGGTCGGCGTTGCGTTTTTCGCCTTCCGGCGTTTCATCATCCGCCCCAAAGCCTATGCCACAACCGCGATGGACTCGCTCATCATCTATGTCGCCCTAACCCTGGTGACAGTCAGCTACCTGTATTTCGAGATGTTTGCCATCGCCCACCATCCCGGATCGGAGCGCCTGGCATTCCTGGGAGGACACCTGGCCAAGAGCCTGACCGGTGGACTCTCGGCAGCCACGATCACGCAGCACTTTCACATAGCCTGGTGGCTGCACATCCTGCTCGTCTTCGGTTTCATCGTCTATGTTCCTCACTCCAAGTATTTCCATATGTTTGCCGGTTCCTTCAACCTGCTCGTCAACCGGGAAACCCCCATGGGTGAGCTGCCCGCCCTGGACATCGAGAATTCCGAGGTGTTCGGGATCGAGAAGGGACTCGACTACACCTGGAAAGATCTTCTCGATACCTTTGCCTGCATGGAGTGCGGACGCTGTCAGGACGCCTGCCCCGCCTTTGCCAGCGACAAGCCTCTCTCTCCCAAGATGATCATCTTCAACCTGAAGGCTCACCTCCTGAAAGATCGAGCCAGATACCTGAGTGGAGACCGTGAGGGGCTGGCAGCCCTGATGGACGTGGTTTTCACTCCGGACGAGATCTGGACCTGCACGACCTGCGGCGCCTGCATGCATGTATGCCCGGTGGAGATCGAGCACATCCCCAAGATCGTGGGGGCCCGACAGGGACAGGTGTTGATGGAAAGCAAATTCCCCGGGGAGCTTAATGCCTTTTTCCGCAACATGGAGACCAACAGCAATCCCTGGGGGATCGGATTCTCAGATCGCGCGGCCTGGACAGAGGGCCTGGAGGTCAAACTCCTCAGTGAGTCCGTGCGTGCCGATTACCTTTTCTGGGTCGGATGCGCGGGATCGTTCGACGAGGAGGGGAAGAAGATCTCACGCTCCCTGGTCAACATCCTGCAGAAGGCCGGCATCGACTTCGCCATCCTTGGGGCCGCGGAAAAGTGCTGTGGAGATTCGGCCCGCCGCTTGGGCAACGAGTACCTCTATCAGATGCAGGCCGCAGAGAACATCCTGGCCTTTCATGAGGCCAAGGTCCAGCGGATCCTCACGGCCTGCCCCCATGGGTATAACACGTTTAAAAACGAATACCCGGCCCTGCTGCCACTCCTCCCGGATCTGCCGGCGGAAGCCAAGGAGTCCTTCGGCCGGATCGAGATCATCCACCACACACAGCTCATCGCCGAGCTCTTGCGCGAGGGCAGGATCCATCTCAACTCGGGCGGCGACATCTCTCTGACCTACCATGATTCCTGCTACCTGGGGCGGCACAACGGGATCATCCGGGAGCCCCGCGAGATCCTGAGCCGGATAGACGGCGCAACCTTTAAGGAACTGCCTCGATGTCGGGAACACAGCTTCTGCTGCGGGGCCGGGGGCGGTTTGATGTGGACTGAAGAATCTCTCGGACAGCGGATCAATCACATGCGCACGGAGGAAGTCGTCTCGGCTTCCCCCGACATCGCGGTCACGTCCTGCCCATTCTGCCAGACCATGCTGCAAGACGGGCTCAAAGACAAGGACCAGGCCCAGATCCAGGTCAAGGACATCGCCCAGCTGGTGGCAGAGGCCCTCGCCGATTAGGGATCGGAGGGGAAACCTTCAGGAGAGGAGATCCCGGAAAGCGGCGATGGCGCGGTCCACGTCATCGTCACCAACATCCTTGTTGGTGACGAAGCGGATCCCCTGTGGCACGGCAAGGGCCAGGATTTTGCGGGCCTTGAGCGCCTCTAGGAACTCGGGGACTGTAAAACCGGGATGTTCGAGTCCGAAGATGAGGATATCCGTTTCCACCTCTGCAGGATCGAGCCGTATTCCCGGCATCGTGGCGATGGCCTGAGCCAGGTGCTGAGCCCGGGCATGATCCTCGGCCAGCCGATCCACCATCTTGGTCAAGGCCACGAGCCCCGCCGCCGCCAGCACTCCGACCTGGCGCATCCCTCCGCCCAGAGCCTTCCGGATCCTCCGGCCGTGCGTTATGAAATCCCTGGGCCCCACCAGCATCGAACCCACGGGTGCGGATAAGCCCTTGGACAGGCAGAACATCACCGAGTCGGCCGTCACCGCGTATTCACGGACCGGAACACCGGATGCGACACTGGCATTGAACATCCGAGCCCCATCCAGGTGGACCCGGATGCCGGCGCGGTCGGCTGTCGCCCGGATGGCCTGCAGGTTGTCCAGCGGTACGATCGCACCGCCCCAGTTGTTGTGGGAGTTTTCCACACAGATCAGCGAGGTCCGGGGTAGATGGTCAGACCCCTGCTTGATGTTTCGCTCCACTTCCCGGGGATCCATGGCGCCCCGCTGCGAAGGCAGAGGCCGCGGATTGACCCGTGCGATGAAAGTCATATGCGTGGACTCCATGTTGTAGATGTGGGAACGGGCCTCGACGATCACCTCGTCCAGTTCCTGGGTCCAGGACTTGACCGCCACCGCGTTTCCCATTGTCCCGGACGGCATATAGAGTGCGGCTTCCTTGCCCAGGGTATCGGCCGCCAGGCGCTCCAGCTCCTGGACGGTTGGATCATCGCCCAGGACATCGTCCCCCACCACGGCTTCGGCCATGGCCTGCCGCATCTCTGGTGTGGGCCGGGTCACGGTGTCGCTGCGAAAATCTGAGTAGGGCTCCATATTTGCGATCTCCTCTTTGGGGTTTTCTTTCATTTCGTCATTATAGTCCAAATCTCCCCCCCGTCCAAGGCAATCCTTTCGCGGTTTACTTGGTTTGAAAACTGTGGTATTAATAAATATGGATTTAACCAACGATATCTGGTTATGATGACATAGATTATGCCGAAAAAGCTGTATAGCCTTTTACTCTTTTCCCTTCTTTTCCTCAACGCCTTTTTTCTGACCGCACTGGTCTCCTTTCGGGTGACCAAGAGCGGTGAGGTCGCCTCTGTTCCGGACCTGGCAGGCATGACCATGGATGCCGCCCGCACAGAGCTGCAGGAACAGAAGCTCGTCCTGATCCAGAGCGGGATCGAACTGCACACACGCTACGAAAAAGGGCAGATCATCGGCCAGACACCCGCACCCGACACCAAGCTGCCCCTCTACAGTGAAATCCGTGTGGTCGTCAGCGCGGGCAAAGAAAAGGTCACCGTGCCGGGATTCCACGGGCGCTCGCTGCAGGCGATCCTTCCGACATTGAGCCAGTCGGGGCTGAGGACGGGGACAGTGACTCACGTACATTCCCGCCGCTATTCGGCAGGACGCATCTTCGGACAGTACCCGCTTGCAGACCTCGAAGTCCCCATCCAGACCCAGATCAACTTCCTCGTCAGTGAGGGGGAAGAAGAGCAGAAATTCCTTATGCCCGACCTTTTGGGCAAAAGGATCGCTGTGGTGAGCATTCAGCTAGAAGACCTGGGATTCAGGCTGGGGCCCGTGCGCCGGCGTTACTACCGGGGCTATGAGGCAGGAATCGTCATCGACCAGACGCCCAGGCAGGGTGAGATCATCAAAAAGGGAAACACCATCATCCTGGAGGTCACAAAATAATGGTTCAGCTCGCTCCGTCCATCTTATCAGCAGATTTTACCAGGATCGCAGAAGCGGTCCGGTGGGTGGAAGAGGCGGGAGCGGATGTCGTCCATGTGGATATCATGGACGGACACTTCGTTCCCAACCTGACCTTCGGCCCCCAGCTTGTCTCAGCCCTGCGCGCCTCGACCTCGCTCCCCATAGACGTCCATCTCATGGTGGAAAACCCAAGGGATTTCGTCCCCAGTTTTCAGGAGGCGGGGGCCGATTGGATCTCTATTCACATCGAAGCGACCGCGCATCTTCATAAGGACGTGACCCACATCAAGGAATTGGGTTGCAGAGCAGGGCTGGCCGTGAATCCGGCCACACCGATCCACCTCATGAACGAGATCGTCCGGGAACTGGATTTTGTCCTGCTTATGACGGTAAATCCTGGTTGGGGGGGACAGAAATTGATCGAGTCTACGCTGCCCAAGATCGCTCAGTTGAGGAACTGGCTCTCCGGCCAGAAACTCGAGACCCTGATCGAGGTGGACGGCGGTGTCAAATTCGAGAACATGCACGACTTCGTGAACAACGGAGCCGACGTGCTGGTTATGGGATCGGGAATCTTTAAGAGCCCCGATCCCGTCGCAGAGATGGTCCGGATTAAACGGGAATTGAAAAAACTGAAGGACGATGCATGAGATGCCTGGTCACCGGAGCAGCGGGCTTCATCGGCTCCCACCTCTGCCGCAGGCTGCTGCAGGACGGCCACACAGTACAGGCTGTGGATTGTTTCACGGATTATTATGCCCGTGAACTCAAGGAGGCGAACATCGCCCCGCTTATCGGAAGAGAGGGATTCAGCTTCCGGCCTGAAGACCTCAACCGGATCGACCTGCCGGCGCTGCTGGACCAGGTCGACGGAGTCTTCCACCTCGCAGCCCAGGCCGGTGTGCGCGCCAGTTGGGGACAGAGCTTTTCTATCTACACCCAGAACAACATCGAATCCACGCAGCGGTTGCTGGAAGCGGCCAAGGCGGCCGATCTCCAGAAATTCGTGTACGCCTCCTCTTCCTCGGTCTATGGTGACTGTCCGGAACTCCCCATGCGGGAAACCAGCCCTACACGACCCTATTCCCCCTACGGCGTGAGCAAATTGGCGGCCGAACATCTCTGCCAACTTTACGCCGCCAATTACGGTGTCCCCACGGTCTCTCTTCGGTTTTTCACGGTCTACGGCCCCGGACAGCGGCCGGATATGGCCTTCCACAAGTTTTTCCGGGCGATCTTTCGCGGAGAGCCTATCACCGTATTTGGGGATGGACAGCAAACCCGCGATTTTACCTATATCGATGACATCATCGACGCCAACCTCGCGGCCCTGGACCAGGGCATTTCCGGTGAGGTTTATAATGTGGGGGGGGGGCATCGCCGCATCCTGAAGGAGCTCTTTCCGCTCTTCTCAGAGATCACAGACCGCGAGGTACAGGTTCACTGGGAAAATCAGCAGAAGGGAGATGTCCCGCATACCGCTGCAGATATCAGCAAGGCCGCCGAGGATCTCGGCTACGCCCCCCACACTACGCTGGAAGGGGGCCTGAAAGAGGAATGGAAGTGGATAAGGAACGTGTACTCCTAGGAAAAGAGTGCACCCGGAACGGCAAACAACAATGAAGGACAGGACCATGAGAAAATACTGCATATATACACTCTGCCTCCTGCTCGTGATCGCGAGCGGAGCGGGATGCGGCAGCAAGAAAGTCGAGATCGACCCGGATGCAACGTCGGACCAGGAGCTCTTCGAACTGGGCGAGCAGTCGATCGACAGGGATCCGGAAAAAGGGCGCCTCTACCTCCGCCAGGTCATCGATTCGTTCCCGCGTAGTTTTTACGCACAGAGGTCAAAGCTGCTCATCGCCGATTCGTACTTCAAACAGGGGGATGAAGGCAGCATGATCATCGCCGCCTCGGAGTACCGCGAATTCATCTCGCTGTTCCCCTACAGCCCCTCGGCCGCCTATGCCCAGTACCGAATCGCTCTTTCTTTTTTCGAAAAAGCTCTGAAGGCGGGAAGAGACCAGTCCAAGACCGAGCAGGCGCTGGTCGAGTTCAGGCAGGTCATCAGCAAATATCCCTTCAGCGAAGAGGCGGAACAGGCCCGGGAGAATGTTTTGGCATGTGAGGAGAGGCTGGCGCAGCACTCCTTCACAATCGCCTATCACTATTACAAGCGCAACGCCTACAAAGCGGCCGTCAGCCGGCTGACCGAGATCCTGACAGAGTTCCCCAATTTTTCCGAGATGGACCGGGCGTACTTCTTCCTGGCGGAAGCCTACTTCAAAGGGAATATGATCGACCAGAGTGTTCCCTATTTTCAGAAGCTCATCTCGGACTATCCCAATAGCAAATACTCCGGCCTGGCTGTGAAGAGAATGTCGGAGATCGAGAAGATCCCGGTAAAGAAAAAGATGATGACGCCAACATCAACAACCACAAAGGACTAGGAGGACAAATACATGGAGAAATGCAGGATCGCTTTGAGCCTCATCGTTCTGCTAGTAGCCTTGGCAATGCCTGCCATCGGGCAAGAGGATACGGGCCTTATCAAGGATCTGAGCTTGAGGCCTACCGCCGGATTCGAATACTTCAAGCGGGCCATCGCCTGGGACAAATCGGATGAAGCCGAGGACATTACACACCTAAAATCCTCTCTCTTCACCTTTCGGCTGGCCCTGGAACTCAATCAGCGGATCTCCCTGGCCGGGATCCTTGGCTACACGCTTTCCAACCACGGCACCGTATTCTGTAGGGACCTGCCGCTCTCGCTCGAGCTTGTCGAGGGCAACACAGGAGGCTGGTTGTTCGGTGGGGAGTTGGCCGCCATGTTGGTGGAAACCGGCGATTTTGAGATCGGGCTGCGTGGTGAATACGTCTCTTACAATGGGAAAGAGGAGAGCTTCGAGATCCCCGGACTGACAGTGGACAGTTCAGTGACGACACAACCAAAATGGCAGAGGATCCACGCGGGTCTGCAGTTCACCTACATCCGCTATACCACTCTCTATCCCTATCTTCGCTTCGCCTACGATGAGATCTGGGGGCGGTTCAAAGTCGACGAGGAGATTCAGAACCTCACCGGTTCTCAGGAGAAAACCTTCAAGTCACGGGGAAAATTCAACGGAGTGGTGGGGTTGGACTACGAGCCCGCTGACGGTTGGAGGCTCCGGGGGGAGCTTTCCATCATCCCAAACTCGAGCTCCGTGGACTGGGGTGTGATGGCAGGCCTGTCCTATGTGTTCTAGACGAATTTTGTGAAGAGGAGAACAAGCATGACGACAAAACACAGGTTGGTGTTGATCCTGATAGTCCTTTTCACCGTAATAAGCCTCCAGGCCCTGCCGCAGCAGGTCCGGAAGAGCCGTGAGCGCATCCGGGGCGACCTGACGCAGCGTATCTCGGACCGAACTCTTTCACGGCACATGGACAAGGCAGCGGGAGAGGCCCGGATCTACGCCGAAGACCACATCCTTGTCAAATTCAGTCCACTGCTCACAACCCGGAACGTCCAATCCGTGGCTAAAGCCTATGGAAGCCAGGCTTCGTACAGGATCCCGGTCGTGGATCTATACCGCGTCCAGGTTCCCGAGGATTCGTCAGTGGAAGAAATGGTGGAAGTCTGGAACCAGAACTCATTGGTGGAATATGCCAAGCCTGACTACATCGCGCGCGTGGCCGTCACTCCGAATGACCTCTATTTCCGGGAGCAGTATGCGCTCTCGAACACCGGGCAAGTCGTTCCCGGCAGCCCGGGTGGAACTCCCAGCGCCGATATCCGCGCAACCACGGCATGGGAAGAGACCACAGGAGATTCCAGTATTGTTATCGCGGTTATCGACACGGGCGTGGACCTCACACATCCAGATCTCGTGAATAAGATGTACTCCTCCGGTAAGGACATCGTCAACGGCGACGACGACGCCACGGACGACTTCTGGCATGGTACCGCTGTGGCCGGGGTCGCGGCCGCCGAGACCAACAACGGGATAGGCATCGCGGGTGTGGCCTGGAACTGCATGATCCTGCCGGTCAAATCCATGAATGAGGACGGCGAGGGGAGCTACTCCGATGTGATCGAGGGGATCCTCTGGGCGGCCGACAACGGCGCCCATGTCATCAACCTCAGTTTGGGCGGCTCCTTCGATGATCCGGACCTTGAGGCCGCAGTCCGTTATGCATTCCAAAGGGGAATCGTGGTGGTCGCCTCGAGCGGTAACAAGGGCGGAGAGGTCCTCTATCCCGCCGCCTATGACAACTATGTGATGGCGGTGGCCTCCACGGACATGGATGACATGCATGTCCCCGAGTCCAACTTCGGGTCAGAGATCGATGTGGCCGCGCCTGGTGAGGTGATCATTACCACGGCGCCGGTCTGGGACACCCCCCCAGGCTACCCCCCGTACGTCTATGCCTCAGGCACCTCTTTCGCAGCGCCGCACGTCGCCGGTATGGCGGCGCTGATACTGAGCATAAAGCCCTGGATGGGGGTCGAGGACGTCATGAACCTCATCCGCTATACCGCCGACGACGTCAATTCATCAGAATACCCCGGACGGGATGATTATATCGGTTATGGCCGCATCAACTTGGATACCGGCCTGGTCCCGATCCCGATCAAGAAATAGGTGAGGAAAAAAGAGAGGCAAGTCCTCTCAGGCAACACATGCTGAAGTCTCTGTGTATCCAAAATCTGGCGACCATCGAAGAGGTGGAGTTGGCGCTGGAATCCGGCTTCTCGGTCCTCACCGGGGAAACCGGAGCAGGCAAATCGATCCTGATCGAAAGCATCCGCCTGGCCCTGGGCGACAAGGGCTCCGTCGACGTCATCCGCACTGGAGCCAGCGAGACCAGCATCGAGGCTGTGTTTGAGGGTACGGTTTCCCCGGTCGGAGATGAGGACGGCCGGACCTTTGTCCAGCGCCGCATCACGGAAAAGGGGCCCGGTCGGGGCTACCTCGATGGCACCCTGGTTCCTCTCAAGAAGCTGAGGGCAGCTGGTGATTCGCTGGTGGATATCTACGGCCAGAACGACCATGTGTTCCTGCGTGTGGCCGAGAACCAGATGAACTATCTGGACATGTATGCCGGGGCCATGTCTCTGCGAAGTGAGATTGAAAGGGTCGCGTCCGAGGCCCGCCGCCTGTTCCGCCGCAAGCAGGATCTCCTGGTCTCTTCCCAGGATCGCAAAAGGAGGCTGGACTTCCTGGATTTCCAGATCCAGGAAATCGAGAAGGCCGGACTCACGGCCGGGGAGGAAGAGGACCTTCAGGGCGAGCGGCTCATCCTGAAAAACAGCGAAAAGATCGGCCATTGGGTCGAGGAATCCCTGAGCCTCGCCTACAGCGGAGAGAGCTCCCTGGCCAGCCAAGTGGCTCAGCTCCAGCCCCTGCTGGAACACCTGTCGGAATTCGATCCTGAAAGCAAGTCTGCTTTGGATAGCGTTTCTCACTTCGCCATCACGGTCCAGGAACTGGGCGATCACCTCATCCAGTTTCGAGAGAATCAGAACCGATCACCGGAGAGGCTGGAACAGGTTGAGTCTCGGCTTTCACAGCTGGAAGATCTCAAGCGCAAATACGGTCCCAGCCTGGAAGAGGTCCTGAAGTTCCTCGACGAATGCCGGACAGAGCATACGGAATTGGACCAGAGCCAGGAGCACCTGCAGGAAATGGACGAGGAGCTGGAGGGCCGCTACAGGGAGTACAAACGCCTGGCCGGAACTCTGTCGGCTAAGCGAACACGGGCGGCACGTAAGCTGGAGAAAGAGGTCGAAAGAGAGATTAGCCAATTGGGCATGCAGAAGGCCCGGTTTCAGATCGAGCTCCGGCCCCGCTCCACAGACCCGGAACGGCCGGACCTCCTGCAGGATTCAGGGACAGAAGACGTGGAATTCCTGCTCAGCCCCAATCCCGGCGAAGACATCAAGCCGCTGCGCAAGATCGCCTCGGGAGGGGAGCTTTCCCGTTTCATGCTCGCCCTCAAGTCTGTCGGCCGGGACTCTCAAGAGGGCAGGACCCTGATCTTCGATGAGATCGATTCGGGTATCGGCGGTAGGACCGCCGAGTTCGTCGCACGAAAGCTGCGCTCGCTGTCCCGAAACCACCAGGTCATCTGCATCACACATCTGCCTCAGATCGCCTCCTTCGCGGCACACCATTTCCGTATCGAGAAAAAGGTGGCCCAGAACAGGACATTCACGGTCGTACACAAGCTGACCGATGCAGAGCGGACCGAGGAGATCGCCCGCCTCCTGGCAGGAAGTCACATCACTCCCGCTACCCTCAAAACGGCCGGCGAGATGCTCGAGAGCCACAAGGATCCAGGATCGCCCTGCACCGGGGAGTAGATCCGCCTCTCCCCTCGCCTCATTCCCTGTTTTCCTGTACAATAAGTCCGTTTTTTCAGAAAGAAAGTAAAAAATATCGAGGAGAGATGAAACATGACTCAGCGCGCTGAAGAGAAGGCCATCATGGAATTCGAAAGCGGTTTCAGCTGTTCCCAAGCCGTGCTGGCGGCCTTCAGTGAAGCCTTTGGGATGGACCGGGAGACCGCCTTGAAGATAGCGCAGCCGTTTGGGGGTGGGATGGCGCAGCGCGGCGAAACCTGTGGTGCCGTTACCGGAGCCTACCTGGCTATCGGACTCAAGCATGGGCGGACCCGCCCTGAGGATTCGGAGGCGCGGGACCGGACATATGCGCTCATGCGCGAATTCATCGAGCGGTTTACGGCGGCTCATGGAACGCTCCAGTGTCGTGAGCTGCTGGGATACAGGCTGGACGATCCCGCCGAACACACACAAGCCGAAGAGGCCGGACTTTTCCGGGACCTCTGCCCACGGCTCGTGGGGAGCGCTGCGGAGATCGTTGAGGACCTACTCTCTCGCCCCTAGTTTTATCCGCCATGCCTAGAACTCAAAGCTCCCCGGTGCCCTTCACCGGCTCCCCAAAACTCCAGGGGGCACGATTCTTCGTCCACACCTTCGGGTGTCAGATGAACGAGAACGACTCCGAACACATGTCCGGCCTACTCCTGAACTCCGGTGCCGAGGCGGCGCCGTCTGTAGAAGAGAGTGACATCGTCCTCATCAACACCTGCGCGGTCCGTTCCAAATCCGTGGACAAGGTCTACTCCTTCCTGGGCCGCTTGAAGCGTCTCAAACAGGCACGCCCACTTCAGATCGCGGTCACCGGATGCGTGGCCCAACTGTATCGGGAAGAGATATTGAAGCGGTATCCGTTCGTGGACCTGATCGTGGGCCCGGACAACTACACCTCCCTGCCCAGACTCCTGGAAAAAAGCCGAGTCCGTCCACAGGCCGCCACGGCATGGCATTCCGCCTGGCAGGAGATCCCGACCGCCTACCGCTCCAGGGGAATCAGCGGGTACATCACCATCATGGAGGGCTGCAACAACTTCTGCAGCTACTGCGTCGTGCCTTTTACCAGGGGAAGGGAGAAGTTTCGGCCCGCCGCACAGATACTGGAAGAAGCCGGAGAACTGGCCGGCAAGGGTTACCGGGAAATCCAGCTGCTGGGGCAGAACGTCAATGTCTACCGGGATCCGGAACTGGAAACCGACTTCCCCACCCTTCTGCGCAAGCTCGGGGAGATCCCCGGCATCAGCTGGATCCGATTCATAACCTCCCATCCCAAGGATTTTTCACTCGAATTGGCACAGGCCATGCTCGAGACACCTCAGGTGTGCCATCAGCTGCACCTGCCCATTCAGGCCGGCTCCGACTCCGTACTCCAGGCCATGAAACGGGGTTACACACGCTCCGAGTATTTGGACAAGATCAGCATGCTGCGGTCCCTCATGCCGGACATCGCGCTGAGCACGGACATCATCGTGGGTTTCCCCGGAGAAACCCCCGGAGATTTCGAAGATACGATGCGGATACTCGAGCGCGTGCGCTTCACAAACATCTTTTCGTTCCGGTACTCCCCTCGGCCGCGCACCTCCGCAGCCCGGGACCTCCCCGACACGGTCCCGCTTGAGGAAAAGAAGGAGCGGCTTTCTCGAGTACAGGACCTGCAGAAGCAGATCCAGCTGGAGGAACACCGGTCGCTGAAGGGGCGGAAAATAGAAGTTCTGTGCACGGGACCGAGCAAGAAGGACGCCTCCGTGTTTTCCGGCCGCAATGCCGCCAATCAAGTCGTGAATTTCTCCGCACCAATGAATCCGGCCGGGACATTCGTCCTGGTCGAGGTCACGGAATTCGGTCCCTATTCCTTGAGAGGCCGGCTGGCCGCGGAAATTCCATCACCATGATCCCTCCTGGTTGCAAAGCCGAACTATTTATGGTAAAAACTCCAAATCAAAAACATGGTTCGATTGTCTTAAACTTAGGGTCTTGGGAAGAGGGCCCGCGATCGAGTGATGGTTATCAAGGGAAGGTAAAATGTTCTTACTGGATGTGACACCCTACGTTTTTGTCCTGGGCTTGCTGGGGCTGCTGTTCGCGCTCCTGCTCTATTTCACGGTCAAACGTGCCCCCGACGGTTCTCCTCTAATGAAAGAGATCGCCGAAGCCATACACTCCGGAGCCATGGTGTTCCTGCGCCGGGAATATTCCTACATCGGCCTCTTCGTGGCCGTGGTCTTCTTCCTGCTCTGGAACCTGTTCACGCTGTACCCGGCGCTGGCTTTCCTGACCGGTGCGTTCTGCTCCATGTTCGCCGGATACATAGGGATGAAAGCCTCCACGCGTGCGGCGGTCCGGACCACCGAGGCGGCAAAACGCGGGGGGCTGGGCTCGGCACTTTCCCTGGCGTTCCAGGGTGGCGCTGTCATGGGCATGTCTGTAGCAGCCATGGGTGTCGCCGGGATCGGCATTATCTTCTTCTTCACCAAAGACCCTCTCATCATCAACGGATTCGCCATGGGCGCCAGTTCCGTTGCCCTGTTCGCCAGAGTAGGAGGCGGCATCTATACCAAGAGCGCCGACGTAGGAGCCGACCTGGTAGGCAAAATCGAGGCGGGCATCCCCGAAGACGATCCCCGAAATCCGGGTGTCATCGCCGATAACGTCGGCGACAACGTGGGAGATACGGCGGGCATGGGGGCGGATCTTTTTGAATCCTATGTAGGTTCCGTCATCGCCTCCATGGCGTTGGGAGCCACCATGACCCCGGCACTCAACTACATGTCCCTGCCGCTTCTGCTGATCTCCCTCGGATTGATATGTTCGGTACTGGGTGTGTTCTCCATGAAACTCATGAAGCGGATGGATCCCCAGTCGGCTCTGCGCAACACCTACTACTTCGCCGGGGCCCTGTTCCTGATCGGAGCCTACTTCGTGATCCAGGCCGTGGTCGCCGACATGAACGTATTCTTTGTCGTGGTCTGCGGGATGCTGGCCGGCGCCTTCATCGGCTTGGAGAGCGAATTTTTTACTGCCGGCCCTCCCGTCCGAAAGCTCGCACGCACCGCCGAGACCGGGGCAGCCCCGACCATCATCATGGGGCTGGCCATTGGTTTCGAGAGCACGATCCCCCCAATGCTGACCCTGGCCCTTAGCATCTTCATCTCTTTCAAGCTGGCCGGCCTCTACGGCATCGCCCTCTCCGCTGTGGGCATGCTGGCCACCATCGGGATCGTTATGACCACGGATTCCTACGGCCCCATCGCAGACAATGCCGGCGGGATCTCGGAGATGTCCGGTGCGGGTGAAGATATCCGCAAGATCACGGATCGCCTGGACACCTGCGGCAACACAACCGCTGCCATCGGCAAGGGATTCGCGATCGGATCGGCCGCCCTGACCGCCCTGGCATTGTTCTCGGCCTTCCAGAAGACAGTGGGCCTGGAACACATCGACCTGATCTCTGTCAACACGGTCGTGGGCCTCCTGCTCGGGGCTCTGATGCCGTTCGCCATCTCCGCGATGACCTTGAAGGCCGTGGGCAGGGCAGCCAATAAAATGGTGGTAGAGATCCGGAGGCAGTTCCGCGAGATCAAGGGACTGCTGCAGGGAGAGGCCAAACCCGACTCCGATCGCTGCATCGACATCGTGACCCGCAGTGCTCTCTGGGAGATGATCTTGCCTGGTCTCACGGCTGTGCTCGCGCCCCTGATGGTAGGATTTTTCATCGGCGCCGAAGCTCTGGGAGGCTTCCTGGCCGGCGCCACAGCCACCGGAGTCCTGCTTGCCATCTTCATGGCCAATGCCGGAGCCAGCTGGGATAATGCCAAGAAGTGGATCGAAGAAGGCAATCTCGGTGGCAAGGGGACCGATGTCCATGCGGCAGCCATCATCGGCGACACGGTGGGGGATCCCCTCAAGGACACTTCGGGCCCCAGCATGAACATCCTGATCAAGCTCATGGCTGTGGTCAGCCTGGTATTCGCCCCTCTGTTCATGTAGCCCCCCCCATTGCCTTTGGTGGGAATTTTGGGTATAATTCCCCCCTGTTCAATCCAGTGTCAGGCCGAGAGCAGCAACAAAACAAATGAGATCGCGATCATGAAAGTCAAAGTGTGGAATACCATCCAGCAGCTCAGCCGTGAGCGCGGTGTCGAAGCACAAGTGATCGTCAATGCCATCAAGGAGTCTCTGCGTGTGGCGTCTCAGAATTATTTCTCACACAACGAAGAGATCCACATCGACTTCAATCCCGAGAAGGGCAACCTCAGGGTATTTTCCAGGAAAACAGTATTGGCAGAGCCCCAGGATCCCGGCACCGAGATCTCACTGGAGGAGGCGCTCCGGATCAAGCCGGACGCGGTTCCCGAGGAAATTTTGGAGATCGACATGCCCACCGATACTCTCGGCAGGATCGCTGCCCAGGCAGCCAAACACGTGATCTTTCAAAAAGTCCGGGATGCAGAACAAGATCGTGTCTATCAGCAGTTCGCTCCCAGGATCGGTGAGATCGTAACGGGAGTGCTGCGGCGCACAGAGGCTAACAAAAACATGATCCTGGACGTCCACAAGACCGAGGCGCTCTTCCCGGAGAGAGAAAAACTCGAGTCCGATGAGTTCCGCAGGGGCGACCGCGTCAAAGCCGTGATCACCCATGTCTTCAGGGAGGCCCAAGGGCCCCAGGTCATGGTGTCCCGCGCCGACTCCCGTTTTCTGGCTAAACTGCTGGAACTGGAGATCCCGGAGATCTCAAACGGGAACATCGAGATCCGTCAGCTGGTCCAGCAGACGGGAGAGCGGGCCAAGGTGGCGGTGGCCTCGAGAGACCAAGACATCGATCCGATCGGTGCCTGCATCGGCGTCAAGGGAAACCGGATCCTCGCGATAAGCAAGGAACTGGGAGGGGAAAAGATCGATATCATCGAATGGTCGAACGATCCCCGCACCTATGCCAAGTCTGCGCTCAGCCCGGCCAGGGTTTTGGATGTGAACATCGTTGACAGTGACAGGAAAATACTTCTGGCACAGGTCGGGAGGGATCAGTTCTCCCTGGCCATAGGTAAAAAAGGCACCAACGTCCGGTTGGCCTCCCGCTTGGTGGGATGGAAGATCGAGATCAAAAGCGATTAGGAAAATAGAAATCATGAGCAGCAACGACCAAAACAATGAAACTCCCAAGGCCCAGATCAGGGAAGGTACAAACCTGAAGGACTTTTGCGACAACCTCGGCGTGCGCGCAAAAGACCTGATCGAAGCCCTCCGCAAACAGGGCATCGAGGTGGGTGTCAACCACGATATCACCGAAGATATCGGTACCCTCATCACAAAAATATCCGGCGTCGCCATCGAGATCACCTCTGTGGAAGATGAGATCGAGCAGCTGGCCTTGTCCGATCCCAATGAACTCGTCCCCCGCTCCCCGGTGGTGACCATCATGGGGCACGTCGATCACGGCAAGACCACTCTGCTGGATGCCATACGGGAATCCAACCTCGTCAATAAGGAGTTCGGAGGCATCACGCAGCACATCGGCGCCTACCGCGTGAAGCACAAGAAGGACTCGATCACATTCATCGACACGCCCGGTCACGAAGCGTTCACCCAGCTGCGGGCCCGGGGAGCCAATGCCACGGACATCGTGATCCTGGTCGTCGCGGCCGACGACGGCGTCATGCCGCAGACCAAGGAAGCCATCAATCACGCCAAGGCCGCGGATGTTCCCATCCTGATCGCCATCAACAAGATCGATATGCCTGGAGCCGATCCGGAAAAAGCCAAACAGCAGCTCTCCAAGGAAGGCCTGCTGGTCGAGGACTGGGGAGGAGATGTCGTCAGCATCGATGTCTCTGCCAAGGAAAAGACGAATCTCAAGGAACTCCTCGAGATGGTCGGGCTCATCAGCGAGATGCTGGAGCTCAAGGGGAATCCCAATGTCCCCGCCCAGGGAGTCGTGCTGGAAGCCCGGATGGATGCCCAGAAGGGGCCGCTGGCCACCGTCATCATCCAGCAGGGCACGCTGCGAAACGGAGACGCCTTCATCTCCGGCACGCGCTACGGCAAGGCCCGGGCGCTGTTCGACGAGCATGGGAAGGTCCTGAAGGAAGCCGGGCTCTCCATGCCGGTCGAGGTCATGGGATTCTCAGATGTTCCCCAAGCGGGAGACCTGTTCCAAGTTGTTACAGACCTGGATACTGCCAAACACATCGTCGAATTCAGGCAGTCTCTGGTCGAGGCGGATGTCCCGCTGCAGAAGAAGGAGCACCTCACCCTGGACCAGCTTTTCAAATCGATGGAGGGCGGAGAAAACAAAGAGCTTTCTCTCATCATCAAAGGGGACGTGCATGGGTCCGTCGACACCTTGAACGACATCCTGCCCAACCTGAGCACCGAGCAGGTCTCGGTCAAGGTGCTGCATTCCGCCACCGGAAACGTCACGGAACGGGATGTTGTCCTGGCATCGGCATCCAATGCCATCATCCTGGCCTACAACCTCAAGCCTCAGCAGAACATCCTGGACCTGGCGAAAAATGAAAACGTCGAGATCCGCACCTATACCGTGATCTACCAGCTCATGGATGATATCAAGAACGCCATGATCGGCTTGCTGGAACCTGAGATCAAGGAGACCTACCTCGGCCGGGCACAGGTAAAGCGTGTGTTCCACATCCCCCGCGTGGGGGAAGTCGCCGGGAGTCTGGTTGTGGACGGCAAGATCACCCGCAACGCGAACGTCCGCCTCCTGCGCGGAGAAAAAGTCATGTATGATGAAGGCCGCATCTCCTCCTTGAAACACCTGAAAAACAATGTCACGGAAGTCAAAAAGGACCTGGAGTGCGGCATCGGCCTTGAAAGGAAGGGGGTCCAGGAGGGTGACATCATAGAGGCCTACATCACCGAGAAGGTGGCACGCACGGAACTTTAAGAGAGACGCTCTGATATCCATGATCATCGGCTGCCTGGTGCTCGAGATATACCTCCCCTATTCCCACTCCCTGAAGGAAAAAAGGAAGCGGCTCAAAGGGCTGCAGGATCGGCTGAAAAGCCGGCATAACGTTGCGGTCTCGGAGCTAGATTTCCAGGATAAGTGGCAGCGTTCACTCATCGGCATGGTGACCCTCAACAGCCAGAAGAGCGTTGTCGAAAAAACGCTGAACCAGATCCTCAGAGATATCGAGGAGACGATCGATGGGGAGATCCTGCAGTCCGACATCTCCTATCTCTGAAAAATCGCATGAACGAAAGCCTCAAACAGAAAAAAGTAGGGCGGGTCGTCAAAGAGATCCTCAGCGCTCAGCTCATCAGCCTCTTCCAGGGCTCGGAGGCGGGCCTCGTGACGATCACACGCCTGGAAATATCCAAAGACCTGAAGACCGCTCATGTCTTCGTCAGCGTCTTCGACGAAGAGGACCGGGATGCCGTGCTGGGGCGCCTCCTCGACCTGCAGGGTACGTTCAGAAAATCTGTTGCCTCCCGCTCTAAATTGAAGTATAATCCGAAACTAATTTTTTCGCTGGACCCTCTGGTGGGCTACGAAAACCGGATCGACCAGCTCCTGAACGGCATCAGCAAAAATGAGCACTGAAGCGATCAGACAGATCAAAGACAAGATCCTGGAGAGCCGCCGCATCGCTGTCCTTTCTCACTTGAGACCGGACGGCGACTCCATCTGTACCAGCCTGGCCTTGCATTTCATGGGGGAGATTTTGGGCAAGGAGATGGATCTTTATATCAAGGACCGACTCCCCTTCCCTTTCAACAGCTTTCCGGATGTGGACAGGATACGGATCGGAGAGATGCCGCACGACGGCGCCTATGACTGCGTCATCCTGCTGGAATGTGCCAACGTCTCGCGCTCGGGCCAAACCGATCTCGAACATTACTTCAAGATCAACATCGACCATCACTACTCCAACGACCACTATGCGGACATCAACTGGGTCGATCCGGAGGCGCCGGCCGTGGCCTGCCTGATCTTTCACCTGGGCGAAGAATTGGGGATCACCCTGACACCGAGGATCGCCACCCAGCTCTACAGCGCCATCGTTTCCGATACGGGTTCCTTCCAGTTTTCCAACACCAATGAGGAAGCCTTCAAGATCAGCTATCAGCTTGTCAAACACGGGGCCGTGCCCATCCAGGTGACCGAGATGCTCTTCAACAACAATCCCTGGGAAAAGGTCAAGCTGATGGGACAGGTCCTCTCCACCCTGTCCATGATTCAGGAAGGAAAGATCGCAGTGATCACCATGTTCAAGCGGTTCCTCGACGAACTGAATTTGAAAGAGATCGATACAGAAGACATCACGACACTCGCCCGATCCATCAAGGGAGCCGGCATGGTCCTCTTTTTCAAGGAGATGCAGCCGGACACATTCCGCGTGAGCATCCGGTCCAAGGCCTCGGCCGATTCGGCCGCGATAGCCGAACACTTCGGCGGCGGTGGACACCTCCACGCGGCCGGATTTACCGTAACCGGGAAGTACGAAACCTTGATCCGGAACATCCCGGCCGAAGTCAACCGTATTCTCAGAGAGAACGGACAGATTTGAAGGGGACAGCGCCCCCCATGGATCCGGCGCTGGAAATTTTCAGCATGGACGGCCTCATCCTGACCAGGAAGCCACCTCTAGTCACCTCCCATGATGTGGTCAAGCAGATACGCTCCCTGCTTCCAGGCAACAAGACCGGTCATTTCGGCACCCTGGACCCCCTGGCCACCGGACTGCTGATGCTGGCCATAGGCTCCACTACCCGGCTGTTCCCCTTCTTTTCCAAGCTCGACAAGGCATACGAGGGCACGATCCGCCTGGGGTTCTCCACGGACACCTATGATTCCCAGGGTAAGCCGACCTCAACTCCCTCCACCGCGTGGCCGCAGCAAAGCAGGCTGGAGGCGGCCATGGAGGATTTCCTGGGTTCGATCTCCCAGCTCCCCCCTCCCTATTCAGCCAAAAAGTACAAGGGACAGCCCCTCTACAAGCTTGCGAGGGCCAACCAGCCCACGCCTCGGAACCCTTCGAATGTAACCGTAGAAGCCTTCCTCTGCTTGAGCTATGCAGCACCGGACATCGAATTTAGAGTTCGCTGTTCCTCCGGGACCTACATCCGCTCACTGGCGCATGACCTGGGACAGAGTCTAGGCTGCGGCGCGCATCTAGCTCGACTTGTCCGGACGGAGGTCGGTCGGTTCCGTCTGGAGGATGCCCACAGCCTGGAGGATATCTCGCGGCTGAAAAATGCCGGCGATGTCCATGCCTTCCTCCTCCCCATAGAAGAGCTGCTGCCGGAGTTTCCCAGGCTCATCCTGACTGAGGAAGGGACCTCCCTGGCCAACCACGGCAACCTGGTCGCCCCCCAACACATAGCCAGGATATTCGAATCTGAAATCCCCGGAGCGGCTGCCGGACCTCAAGGAGAGCAGGTGTTCCGCCTGTTCAGCGAAGGAGGGCGCCTCCTGGCCTTCGCACGCAGGCCCCCCGGCCAGGGTGGGCTCCATCCATTCCTGGTTGTTGACACAGGCGAAGCCGACAAGTAAAGTGAGGAACATAAAATGAGCAAAAAAGAATCCTTTTCGCGTTGGGGGCTCATATTCGCGGGCCTCGGGATGGCCGTGGGGACGGGCAACATGTGGCGGTTCCCACGTATCGCGGCCCAGTACGGGGGCGGAGCCTTCATGCTGGTCTGGCTCCTCTTCCTGTTTATCTGGGCATTTCCTCTCCTCACCATAGAACTTTCTGTAGGAAAGAAGACGCGCCAGGGAGTGATCGGCTCCTTCGCCAATATAATGGGTAAGAAATTCGCCTGGATGGGCACCTGGGTAGCCTTCGTCACGGCCGCCATCACCTTCTACTACGCGGTCGTCACAGGCTGGTGCCTGAAGTACTTCCTGGCCACCTGCTTCCAAGGGCTGGTGGACAAAAATCCCGAAGGTTTCTGGCTGGGATTCACCTCTTCCTGGGAGCCGATCATATTCCATTTCGCCGCCATCTTCATCGGCTGCAGCATCATCTTCTTCGGTGTGATCAAGGGCATCGAGCGCGCGAACCGGATCCTTATTCCCTCCCTTTTCATTCTACTGCTGGTAGCGGCCGCACGAGCCCTCACGCTCCCCGGCGCATCGCAAGGATTGAACTTCCTTTTTTCTCCCAATTTTTCTCAACTGGGCAACCTGGACCTCTGGCTGAATGCGGCCAGCCAGGCCGCCTGGTCGACCGGGGCCGGGTGGGGATTGCTGCTCACCTATGCCGTCTACTCCCGGAAGAAGGAGAACCCGGTCGTGACGTCAGCCACCCTGGGTTTCGGCAACAACCTGGCCTCTCTCCTGGCCGCCCTGGCCGTGATCCCCACGGTATTTTCGTTCTTCCATGGACAAAACCTGGCCCAGGAGAAGGTTATGGACATCATGCGCCAGGGAAACGAGGGCCTCACCTTCAAGTGGATCCCCAACCTTTTTGCACAGATCCCGTCCGGCTCTTTCTTCCTCGCCCTCTTCTTCCTGGCCCTGTGTTTCGCCGCCTTTTCCTCGCTCATAGCCCAACTCGAGCTGATAACACGGATCTTCATGGATGGGAAATTTTCCCGCAAGAAGGCGGTCCTGATCGTGGGGGCAACCTGCTTTGTTCTGGGTCTTCCCTCCGCGATAAGCCTAGGCTTTTTCAACAATCAGGACCACGTCTGGGGCCTCGGGCTCCTGGTCAGCGGATCGTTTTTCATCTTCATGGTGTTGAAGATCGGTCCCAAGAAATTCCGGGAGGAGATCATCACACAGCCGGGTCACAAGATCAAGCTGGGCAAGGCATTCGATTTCCTGATCAAATTTTTTCTCCCTGTTCAGATCGTGGCGATGCTCCTCTGGTGGTTCTGGGACAGCTATAAGGGCGACCCTGGGAACTGGCTCAACATCCTGTCACGGAGCTCGGTCGGGACCGTGCTGTTCCAGTGGGCCGTCGCCCTGACCGTGTTCATCCTCCTCAACCGGTTTCTGACTCGACGTTTCGTGGTGAACGACAATGACAATTGAAGCAATCCTCATGATGATCCTGATCTTCGGGATCTGTATCGGGGGCTTTCTTGTTTCCCTCTATCTGACTTCCAGGGAAAACTGAGCCTCCCTTTTCGCTCGGGATATGGTGGGTTTTGTGCCTGCCTTGTTGCGTCTCCTTTTCCCCGATTTTCAGCCTGATTGTCCCCCTTTCCAGGGCTTGAATTTTGCATGCTTGTAGTGTATGGTATGGGGACCATGAGATTGAACAAGCTGCAGCTCGAGCATCTGGCGTTCTCCATCGTCCGCAATCTGCTCAAGGATGAGATGATCATCGCGGACAATAAGAACCGGCTTGTCGAAACCACCAACAATCTCATCACCGAAGAGTTTATGAACGAAGACAAACTGGACCAGGAGGTCAGAGAGATCTTGAACCAGCACATGGAAAAGATCCGACGCGAAAACATCGAGTATCAGACCATGTTCAAGATGATCAAGACCAAACTGGCGAAAGAGAAGAATATCGTCCTATGAGCATCCGGCTTTCCAGAGAAAAAATCAACTACCTATCGAGGAGGATCCTCGAGGACCTGTTTGAGGATGATGAAGTGGAATTCCTGGAAGAGCCCAATGAGATCCGATTGACCATCGTCCGTTCCATCGAGGACGAGATGACGCTCTACGGCCTCATCGATAAAAAGGCCTCGGAAAAGATCGAATCCCAGAAAAAACCAATCAAGGAAGGAAGCCGGGAATGGGAGATCCTCTATCGCAAGTACTACAATGAGGAGATCAACAAGCTCGGCAAGTTCTTCTAGCCTGGCGTTCCCTCTGCCACCATCCTCTTGACCCCAAAATCCGGTCTCAGGCTCAGTACTCCCCCTTGACGTGCCCCTTGCGGACCAGGTATTCCCGGAGTGCCTTATCCCAGGAAGTGAAGGCCTGGAGGCCGATCCGATCGGCATTGCGGTTCTCCAGCACGGAATAAGCGGGGCGCCGCGCTCGGGATCCGAAGGCATCGGTATCTACATCGGTGAGCTCGGGATCCAGGCGTAGGATGCGGAAGATCTCCCGGGCGAATTCAAACCAGGTACACTCCCCTGTGTTGGTCATGTGGTAGAGCCCGAAGCTCTCCTTCTCTATCAGGTCTTTCAGATGAAGTGCGAGCTCGAATGTGGAGGTGGGGGTCACCCATTGATCGTTCACCACCCGTATGGCCCCCCCCTGCTGGCCCAGACGAACCATGGTGTCGACAAAATTGGTGCCCTTGCCCCAGCAGCCGGCCGTTCCGTAGAGCCCGCATGTGCGGACCAGATAATACTTCGAAAGAATACTCTTGACGAAGTGCTCCCCGGCAACCTTGGAGACTCCGTATACACTCAGGGGATTCGGCGCATCATCTTCCGTGTACGGCGTCCGGGCAGAGCCGTCGAACACATAGTCGCTGCTGAAATGCATGAGGGCCGCGCCCGAGTCGCGGCAGAGGATTGCCAGCTCCCGGACCGCAAGCGCATTGAGGGAAAATGCAGCGGCGGGCTCCTGCTCTGCGTCGTCCACACGGTTGTAGGCAGCAGTGTTGATGAGAAGATCCGGCGCCAGGTCCATCAATCGCTCGCGCAGTTCCTCCGGACGGGTGATGTCCACGCCCGGATAGGTCCAGGGCAGGACCTCGTGTGAATCACGAAGGCAGGCCAGGAGATCCGTACCGAGCTGGCCGTCAGCCCCGATCAGAACGATCTTCATATACGTTTAATCTCCTCACTTGCCAAAAAAAAAGGACCGGGGACTCGCCCCGGCCCTTTTTCTTTACATATCCAGCGTTACGCAGCCTTAGAACAGCAGGCGGAAGCCGATCTCGAGCTTGTGGTTATCAGAAAAGGTGCGGTCCGTGCCGATGGGCCACCGCACCTGGCCGTAGATCGATCCGATGGTGGTCCATTTGTTGAAAACATCGAAACCGAGGTTGCCCAGGAGGTCAAAGTCTGCGTCCCGGGTTTCCTTGACCGCCGTTACGAAGCCGGCACCACCGCCGAGGAAGAAGGGCCCGAAATGGTAGTTAAGCAGGACGTCCCCCATGGCCAGCGATTTCCACGGCTCGTCTTTGAGGGCGAACTCGCCGCCTACATTAGCCATGACATCGAGCTTTCCTGGAATCAACCAGTAGTAGATGCCGAGCCTGCCGCCGATATACTCGCCGTGACTCCCTCTAGCAAAGAACGGGCCTACGTGCAGCGCCCCGAAGAGCTTCTTCTGCGTGACCTCCAGCCCCTCGATCTTGCAGGGCTCGGACATGGCGCCGAAATCGTCGGTCACAACGGCCGTGATGGTGTAGATCCCGGGCTTCTCGAACACCTTTTCCATACTGAAGGGCTTCTCCCGATCGGAAAACGTATCGACCAGGGTCCCCATCTCGTCCTTGATCTCGAAGTCCACCTTGGCCACCTCTCCGTCCGGATCGGTGGAATTGGAGGCGTCGAAGGTGATGGGCCGGCCCACGTAATTCGGGCAGGGCATGCAGGAGGACCAGATCTTGCACAGGGGCGGGAAGTTGATATAGGTCTTGGCCTCACAGGCATTGGTGGACGCCTTGCCCGCAACATTTACGGCCTTGCCCTTGAACACGTATTCACCCGGATCGGCAAACTTGGTCTGCCAGCGCGGAGAATCCGGGGTCAGGGTCTTCGTGGCCACCACCTGCCCGTTCGGGCCAAGGACCTCGATCTCCAGGGAGGAGGCATTCAGAGAGCCGCTCATGTCGACCGTGATGGGGTCGTTGATATTGGCCTTGACCGGGTCCACCTGGATGTCACATGTGGCTAGAGGCGGGGGGGCCTCTCGGGTTCTCAGGAAGGAGATATTGCCGCAGGCCCGGGGCATCATGAAATCGTAGTATTTGTAGTCCTTCTCGACCGTGAACACGAAAATCGGGAGCGGCGCGTTGCCCGCCCACTCCAGGTCCTTGACGATCTTGACCTTTGCCTTTGAACGAAAGAGCATCCAGGGTATATGCTGTCCTATGGAAAGCTCACCCTCTTTGAAAGTCTCCGATCTGATCTGATCCATAAACGGAAGGTACAGATCGCCGAAGCCGGCCAGGTCGAATCCGTACTTGATATCTCCCGCATAGCGGTCGACGAGGGTTTTCATCACTTCAGACGTGGGGACCTCTCCCTTGATGCGGACCAGCGTATAGCGTCCGATCTGCTTTAACTTCTTGGTCTCGGCCAGAGTGCTCATGGAAAAAAGGACGAGCAGTCCCAATGCGAGTGCCAGAATTTTTTTCGTGTTCATGTCTCCTCCTTTAATACACCGGAAATGATGCCCTGAAAAACAGCGGATTGTCCCGGTAAACAGGTATACATATATAAATGATAATTATTCCTCTTTGTCAAGTTTTGACTGAGAAAAAGACAGGAACGCCTGCACGATGCTCCGGATGGTTCCGCTGTCTCTCTCTGGGGAGCCGAGCGCGGTACGGAAAAGGTGGGATGACTCCCCGCCCTGATCGAGGAACCTCTGGAACAGCAGTCGCCCGTCTGCGATGTCGATCTCGGGGTGGGACTGCACACCCCAAACCGGCCGATCTTCCAGCTGGAAAGCATGGACAGGACACCGCTGAGTGGCAGCCAGGATGCGAAACTCCGGGCCCAGGTCGATCACCTCGTCGAAGTGGACCGTATAGGCGTAGAAACTCTCCGCCTGTCCTAGGAAAGGGCTGTCCCTCATCAGGATGTCGATCGGAAGCCACCCCATCTCCGGCACCTCACTTCGCCGGACATGGCCCGGACCGGAAAGGGCCAGCGCCAGCAGCTGGTGGCCCCAGCAGCTCCCCAGCATAGCCAGCCCCTCTGCCTCGGCTTTTCGGACGAGCGCCGCTTCCCTGTCGACCCAGGATTCCCGCTCCACGATGGAGGCCTCGGAACCCGTCAGGATCAGATGTGTGTATCCGCTGTCCAGGTCCGGCAGCTCTCCCGATGGAGCGTGGAAAGCCTCGCCTTGCAGGGGCAGGTGTTTCCGCCAGTGCTCGACTGGCGTGTAGACCGAATGATCTATAGCGTTGTCGATGATCGCGAGCCGCAGGTCTTTCATAGGCTCCCATTATAAAACCTGGTCTTAAAAACGCAATACGCGCCACTAGATGAATTTCCCTCCGGTTTCTGGTATAATTCAGCCTTACAGCCAAGAGGAGTTGCGAAAGTGCACGAAGTCAGGAAAGAAACCGAACTGCATGTGATCACACCGAACGAGCCCGGAATCCTGGGACGTGTCATGGGCACGCTGGCCAACGCAGGAGTCAACCTCAGGGCGGTCAATGCCTCTGCAGAGGAAGACAGGGGAATCTTTTACCTCGTGACCTCCAATAACCAGAAAGCGGAAAAATCCCTCAAGGCGTTAGGATATACTGTTGACACCAACGAAGTCGTCACGATACTCATCGGAGATCGTATAGGCGCAGGCGCCGAGATCGGCGCCCTCCTGGGGAATGCGGTGATCGAGGTGAAGTACTGCTACTGCTCCTCTGCCGGGACCGGCAGGGTACTGATGGTCATCCAGACCAACGACAACACCAAGGCTCTGGATACCCTGGGTTAGTCCCCGGTTATCTCTTCGAAACTGTATTCCCGGAGGATCCCGAGGAAATGTCCCCGGATCTTTTCGGTGAATACCTCCCGTGTAAATGTCTGTCCCCGGGCATGCGCGGACTTGGCGAGTTCCTCAGCCTTTGGTGGATCCTTCATCAGGCCGCGGGTGTGATCCAGCAGCTCCCGGGTCGTATCGAACAGGGTGCCGGAGATGCCGTCCTCAACGATCTCCGTCTGCCCCCCACCCCGGAACACCACTGGTACACACGCATTCTGCATGGCCTCGACGGTGGTCATGCCGAAGTGCTCGATCCGCGCCGGATCGCGCTGTCCCAGCCCGCTGAAATGCCAGAAGATGCGGGCCTTCCCGTACAGCTCCCTGAGCTCCTCCAATCCGAGGTTGACCCGAAGCTCTATCTCCGGAACAGCGGCATCGGTCAGCCAGTTTTGGAGCCTTTCCAGGTAGGGATTGACCTCAGTACTGCCCCCAGCCAGGATCAGCCTCCAGCCTGAGGTCTCGTGCGGATAGAGCCTCCGCAGCTGTAGATACGCTCGGATCATCTCCCTCTGCTGTTTGTTGCCTCCCGGCTCAAAGCGCGCCACGGACAGGATGATATCCTGTTTTCGGGCCAGGCAATCCTGCAGTGGAGCCGTCATATCCACAGGGGGATAGACATGGACGTGAGGATCGATCTGCCAGCGCTTGCGGATCCACTCCGCGGTGTACAGGCTGTTATGGATGATGTGGGTATAGCGGCCCACTTGGAAGAAACGCGAGATCTCACGTTCGGGAAAATGCACGACCATCTCTGAGACAGATGCCAGCGGATAGATCATCTCCAGCATGCAGTTGTTGACGAACACGTCATACAGCCCGCTCTCCATACTGATGGCATGAAAGGGATTGTCCCCCTTCAAGTCCACCAGGCCGGCATCGAAAACTCCCCGCTCCTCTTCACTCCGTTCGAAATAGGGCATCCCGATCACCTTGATCCGACATCGGGACAGGTCCAGCCCATACCAGGAGCCCAGCTGCTCGGTGGTGATCTCGGAATTGGCGATCAGTGTGATGTCGAATTCATCCTGGAGGGCCTGGGCCAGGGTGCATCCATATTTCTGAGCTCCGCCTATGAAATGCAGGGCATTGTCATACAGCCCCAGCGTGGGTTTGCGAAAGCCCAGCGCGACCTCGAGCCGGGACAGAACATTGGCCGCCGTCTGGAGCCCCCCCCCTCCCTGTTTGATCAATTCGACGGCATCCTGCAGTAAATTACCTTCCTCTCGGCTATCCCCATGGCTCAAATCCTTAAAGAGACGGCGAGCCATGTCTCCTTCAGAAGGAGGCGGTTCAGATTCCAGGAAGGAACGGAAACTACCGGGCAGATCAGTCATCGCTTGCCCCCTCAGGGTCCCCCCCCGATCCTGCTTTTTCCATCCCCCGGTTCTCGGTGTACCTTTCATCCAATTCCCCCTCGATCCTATGGATGGATTCTTCCAGAACATTCAGGCGGTCCTTGACCTTCTGCATAGTCAGGATCGATGCAAGATAGAACGGAACAGATTCCTTATTGAGCAGGTTCTGCTGATCCAGGTTGAACTGCTTACGTTTGTCGATGATCCCCCGAGCCAGGGGGCCGGAGAGGCTTCGGTAGAGCTTTTTTAGCCTCCGGAGGATGGCGGCCGGGATACGCCTGGAAGGAAAGGTCTCCTCTTCGGAGATGCAGTCCTGCTGTTCCTCCAGCTGGCTGAATCGGCGCCACATCTCGGCTTCCAGGTCATCGAAGTCATATTCCCATATGCCTGCCTCACGCTCGGCGCCGTGCGGCATCAGCTCCGTCACGTCCGTGATCGCTGCCCTCTCTTCGGAGAGCAGGGCTTTGAGCCGGGCGATCTCCTGCTTCAGATCTGATCGTTCTGGCATGATCTCTAGTCCCCTCCCACGCACTCCTTGATGAAGCGCGTGTACAGCTCCGCGCATCGGGGAATGCTGCATTCTCGCTCCACAAAGGCCCCGGCTTCGCTCCCCACAGACTTGCGGAAGTCCTTATCGGCGGCGAGGGCATGCATGAAACGTTTGATCACCTCTGTCTCGTCCAGGTCCACATCGACCTTGAGGACCGTATAATCGGGGAACTCGGCATAGGATCCGAGGTTGGTGACAAGCACGGGTTTTCCATATCCCATCATGCGGATCTGCACACCGGAACTCTCCCCCATGGTGGGATAGCGCAGGTTGATACAGATGTCGGAGGCGGCGATGATCGCCTCCATCTTGTCCAGCGGGAGATGTCCCGTGATCTGAAAGTCGAACCGGATCCCGGACGGAGGCGGGGTGAGCAGCCGTCCCCGATCCTCTCCCGCGATCACAAAATGAAAGGGGATGCCTTCCAGGTCGGACAGAGCTTCCAGGACGAGATCGAAACGTTTGTTCTTGCTCACATATCCAGCGGAACAGATCAGGATGTCTCCCTCCGGTATCCCAAGATCCCGGCGGATCGCGGCCGTCTCGAACTGTTTGAGCACATGACCGTGATGCGGGATCACAGCGATGGGCGACTCCGTCATCGGCCGGATCCGATCATGGATGAAGCGGGAATGGACGATCACTCCCAGGGCCTGAGCCAGTATCTCCTCGTTCAGCGGAAACCGGACCGCTTCCGGGGATTCCCAGATGGGCACCGGGCTTCGTGCCTGGATCCTCTCTGCGATCTCCCTGCCCTGGTCACCGTAGTACCGCTCGAGCAGGCTTCGGTAGCGGGAAAAATCCCCCTCCTCCTCATACTGCTCCGCATAGAAGCTCTGCATCACATAGTCATGGAGGACCACGATCCCAGGAAACCGCTTCAGGCTTTCATAGATGTATCCATGGGCGTCATAATAGTTCCCCATGTGATAGACGATGGCATCGTAGTCTCCGGATGGGAAGCTCTCTGGCTCAAAGGGATGGACCTGGAAACGCTCCTTTATCCCAGGCGCTGAAGGCTGATATCTCTTGTCGACATAGAGGTCCAAGTCGAGATTCCGGGCCATCTCGGGCAGGAGTTCCTCGGTATAGTCCGAGATCCCTGATTTGACGGGATTGAGCGGACTGAACAGCGCGACCTTCATCATTTCGGGCCTTCAAGATCCAAAAGAGTCCGGATGACGTGATCCCACCCGATGTCTCTCACCGCTTCATATCCCGCTTCTCCCAACACCGCACAACGGTCCGGATCCCTGAGCAGGCCTTCCAGGGCGGCTGCCAGGAGCTCTGGCTCCAGAGAGGTAAGGATGAGCCCGTTTAATCCATCCTTGACGAACTCCAGTGGGCCACCTGAGTCAGCCGCGGTGATGACGGGTTTGCGGGAGAGGAATGCCTCGAGCGTGATATACCCGTAGTCCTCGTCTCTGGGGGCGAAATATACAGCACCACAATCGGCATAGGCTTCGAGGAGCCGGTCATCCGGGACGTATCCCAGGAATTCGCAGCGATCCCCCAACTTGAGGTCCCTTGCCAGAGCCTTAAGACTCTCTTCTTCTGGCCCCGTACCGGCGATCTTACAGCGCACATCGTCAGCACATAGGGGCAGAGCTCTCAGAAGCACATCCAGTCGCTTGAGCCTATCCAGGCGTCCGACCGAAAGGACATAGTCTCCGTAAGGACCAGAGGTATAGCGGCCTGCCAGGCGGGGCGGATGGTAGAGGGGCTGTGCTTCGATGCCGTTATAGGTTTTCAGCCGAGAGGCCGTGTTACCTGCATTGGTGTAGATCCTGGGGTAGGTTCTGAGGGCCTCGGTGTCCATAGCAATGAGTTTGTCTCGAAAAGCCATGCTTCTGCCGTCCGCGGGATCGAATTCCGAAAACTCGGATCCGAAGAGGTCATAGGCCTGGCGGTATTGATGGATCAACCACAACACCTTGTTGGGGTGACGCACAAAATAGGACGGAAATTTAGTAGCAATTACCAGGTCGATGGGTTTCCCGTTGGATTCGGTCAGATCCAGAAGGTCCCAGACCTCTATGCTCCTGAGGAGCTGGTCGTGGGGGTACCATTTATAGGGGATGTTGATAAGGTCGACCTCGTACTCCGCGGCGCGCAGGTTGTCGACCAGCCCCTGCACATGGGCCTCGGCTCCTCCCCGGAAGAACGGCACCTGGGCAGCACACACGGCGATCGTCTTTACAGGTGAACGTGGTCCCATGTTCGCCAGCCTATGTCTGGTCGCTTCCAGAAGATGGCGTATTCGTTTTTTCATCATCCTGTCCGGCGCTGCCGGGCAATCCGGACAGGCAGGCCTGCTTGAGTCGTTCGATCTCGTCCAGGAACCGGAGGTTGATCTCTCTCTGATCGTCCAGGACCGGACCCAGGATCAGTTCAACTTCGTTCATCAACTTGTTGCGGAACCTCTCGATGAACAAGCGGCTCAGCGGATTGCGGGCAGACCGATGCCGGTGAAACCGCCGCTCCATGATCTTGGCCTTCATCAAGGCATACCTGTCGCCGGCAAGTTCTTCCTGCATCTCCTCGATTCTTTTGAGGATATCCTCTCTATCCATTGCATGTTCCTGGGCGTTCGGATCTTTCCTTCTCGGTTTCAGGAATTATATCGGCCCCTCTCCTACACTGTCAAGGCCAGCCAACCCTCCCCCGCCATTATCCCACCCTATCATTCACACCGGGAAAGAAGGAAGAAAGGGAAAAAATCTTCGGGAAAGCGCAACAAATCCCGGTGTAGACGGTCGTTGCGGGATTGTGATAGACTGCTCGTGATTTCAAGCCAGATTCAGGGAGAAAGAGAGAGCCATGGAGGAGTTCAAAAGCTATGTTCCGGATCTAACCGACATCAAGGATGTCAGCATCAAAGCGGTCATCCTGGGTGCCATCTTCGGAGTTGTCTTCGGGTCTGCCAATGCCTACCTGGGCCTCAGGGTGGGGCTGACCATATCCACGGCGATTCCCCTGGCCGTGATCTCGGTGGCCGTCCTCCGAGTCCTGACCCCCCTGCTCGGGAAGAGCAGCATCTTGGAGTGCAACATCGCCCAGACCACAGGCTCCGCCAGTTCGTCTCTGGCCTCGGGCATCATCTTCACCATCCCGGCGCTGTTCCTCTGGGGATTCAGCCCCAGCATCTTCAAGATCGGCCTGCTGGCCATGCTGGGCGGCATCCTGGGAGTCCTGTTCATGATCCCGCTGCGGCGGGCGCTGATCGTCAAGGAGCACGGCGTCCTCCCCTATCCCGAAGGCACGGCCGCCGCTCAGGTGTTGATCTCCGCAGAGGAAGGCGGGTCCAAAGCCTGGAATATTTTTCTGGGCCTGGGGATCGCATCCGTCTATAAGGTACTGCAGAACTTCCTCCACCTCTGGCCCGAGAAGATCGCGCTCAAGATCCCCATCCTGAGGAAAGCCGAGCTAGGAGGAGAGCCTACACCGGCCCTGCTGGGAGTTGGCTTCATCCTGGGACCTCGTATCGCAGGCATCATGGTCGCCGGAGGCCTCCTGTCCTGGTTGGGCATCATCCCACTCATCGCCTGGTTCGGAGAGAATCTCACGACCCCGCTTTTCCCTCAGACGGAACTCACGATCTCCCAGATGACACCTCAGGAGATCTGGCACAACTACATCCGCTACATAGGCGCAGGGGCTGTAGCCGTGGCCGGGATCATCACGGTGATCAAATCGATTCCCACCATGTACAACTCCCTCAAAATGGGTCTCCGGGACTTCAGATCGAGCCGGGATCCCGAAGCAGCTGCCCAAAAAAAGCGGACCGATTCCGACCTGCCCATCACGATCCTCGGCATCGGTGCCCTGATCGTGGCTCTGGTGATCATCTTCACACCGAACTTGATCGGCATCCAGGCTTCGATCCTGACCCGGGCCATCGCAGCGGTCTGCATCGTATTCTTCACGTTTTGTTTCGCCACGGTTTCCTCGCGGATCGTGGGGATGGTGGGCGTTTCCTCCAATCCCACGTCAGGCATGACCATCGTGGCCCTGTTGGGCACCAGCCTGATCTTCGTTCTCATGGGATGGACCGACCAGCTCGGCATGGCCGCGGCATTGACCGTCGGGACCGTGGTGTGCGTGGGCTCGTCCATAGCCGGAGACATCTCACAGGACCTCAAGGCCGGGTACATCATCGGCGCCACCCCAAGCCGACAGCAGACTTCCGAGATCATCGGTGTTATCACATCGGCATTTGCTATCGCCGGGGCGGTCTGGCTTCTAGGCCAAGCCTTTGAATTCGGGTCAGAGGCTCTCTCTGCCCCCCAGGCCACGCTCATGAAGACCGTGATCGAGGGAGTTTTGGGAGGGGACCTGCCCTGGGGCCTGGTCCTGGCGGGCGGTTCGTTCGCCATCGTGGCCGAGCTACTGCGCATACCCTCGCTCCCCCTGGCTGTGGGGATCTATCTCCCGCTCTCCACCATGACCCCCATCTTTGTCGGCGGATTCCTCCGCCAGCTCATCGAGCGCAAGGCCACGACCGACGAAGAGAAGAAAACGAAATCCGAAAAGGGCGTGCTGCTGGGATCGGGTTTCATCGCCGGAGAGGGCATCACCATGGTCGGAGTGGCCGCCTATGCCTTTATCACCAAGAGCAGGCCGCAGGGCCTGGGCATCCACTATCCCGGAGAGATGGGGCAGTTCGTCGCCCTGGCCGTGTTCCTGGGCTTGGCAGCCTTCCTTTACATGAGAACGCGCAAAGAGTGATCCCATGAATGCGCTGATCTTAGCGGTCGTCCTGATCGTCTGGCTGGTCCTGGGCTACAAGGTCTACGGGCGCTTCCTGGAAAAGAGAGTGATCCAGGCCGATGACAGCCGGATCACGCCGGCCCATGAACTGGAAGACGGAATCGATTACTCGCCGTCCAAGAAACACCTCCTGTTTGGACATCACTTTTCCTCGATCGCCGGAGCCGGCCCGATCCTGGGCCCCCTCCTGGGCGTCCTCTATTTCGGCTGGTTGGGTGCCCTGCTCTGGGTGGCCCTGGGCAGTGTGTTTATCGGGGCCGTCCACGACTATACGTCTCTCATGGTCTCGGTCCAGAACAAGGGCATGTCTCTGGCCAGCATATCCGAGCGCACGCTGGGGAGCCGGACCAAGGTTGTCTTCTCAGTATTCCTATGGCTGACACTGGCCCTGGTTGTCGCGGTATTCGCGGTGGTGGCGGCGCAGACATTGGTCTCCCAGCCAGAGATCGTGATCCCCACCTTCGGCCTGGTGCTGATCGCCATGGTCTTCGGCTGGTTGGTGTACAGGAAAGGGGTAAATGTCCCGGCCGCCACGGCCTGCTCGCTCGTCCTGCTGTTTTTTCTCATCTATCTCGGCAGCCTGCTCCCGATACAGCTCCCGGATACGGTGCTGGGGCTTTCGAACCAGACGATCTGGTTCTTCGTGTTGATCATCTACAGCCTGATCGCCTCGTCCCTCCCTGTCTGGTTCCTGCTGCAGCCGCGTGATTACATCAGCACCTGGATCCTCTTCCTGGGATTGGGAGCCGGATACCTGGGCCTCCTGGTCACACGACCCGATCTCGCCGCACCGGCCTTCGTTGGCTTCACAAGCCAGGAAGGGCCTCTGTGGCCCATGCTGTTTGTGATCATCGCCTGCGGCGCCATCTCCGGATTTCACTCGGTCGTGGCCGGGGGGACCACGGCCAAACAGCTCCCCAATGAAAAATCCGGGCGCCTCATCGGCTTCGGTGGCATGGTCACAGAGGCCGCACTGGCCGGCCTGGTCATCTTCATCGCCGCAGGTGCGCTCATCTGGGCCCCAGGGGGAGCACTGGGCGAATTCAATTTCCAGCACCTCATGACCCCAGAAGGAGGCGGCCCCATCACTGCGTTTGCCACGGGCTATGGACGGCTGGTCTCCTCTCTGCCTGGGCTCACGGTGATGTTGGGGATCTTCTTTGGCATGGTCATGCTGAACGCCTTTGTGCTGACCACGCTGGACACCGGGGCGCGCCTGGGTCGTTTTATATTCACCGAGATGCTGGGCACAAAAGGGCGGATATTCCGCAACCGCTGGTTTGCCTCTGCGGCCATTCTGGTCCTGGCCTCAGCGTTGGGAGCCACCGAGGGCTACAAGGCTATATGGCCGGTCTTCGGGGCCGCGAATCAGCTCGTTGCGGCACTGGCTCTGATAATCATCACGTCCTATCTCGTGAGCAGGAATCGGCCCTCAAAGTTCACCCTGTATCCTGCCTACTTCATGCTTATCACCACACTCGCGGCACTGTTTTATCAGGGATACCGGTTCTTCAACAGAGGAAAATTCCTGCTGGGTGGCGTGTCCGTCCTGCTCATCCTCCTTGCCGGTTTCATCGTCTACGAAGCCCGAGCCATCCTCTTCACCAGGCGACGTTCCCATTAGATTTCCGTTGACACAGGGGCCGCAATATCCTAAAATGGATACTTCTGTAGAGGAGAGAAAACTAGGAGGTTGCAATGTCTTCATCAGCTGAACCTAATGTTGTCCCCTTGTGCGATGTGTTGCTTGTACTGATCATCATCTTCATGGTTATCACCCCCATGGTCCAGAAAGGCATCGATGTCAAGCTTCCGGAAACCACTGCAGAAGCCGGCGCTGCCCCCCAGGGTTTGATCGTGCTCACCCTCCAACGGGACATGGATGTATTGATCAACCAGGAACAGGTCGAGATGAATATGCTGAGCGGCCGCCTGAGAGAGATCTACGAAGTCCGTCAGGATAAAACCATCTTCATCCGCGCCGACGCCAGGGTACCCTACAGCGCCGTGATCGATATGATCGACATCGCCAAGGGAGCCGGCGTAGAGGTCACCGGGATCATCCCCGAATATTTCACAGAAGATTAAGCGGCATCTCCAGAAGTTTTCCGGTTAAATCTCCCCTCGTTTTGTCCCTTCGGAATCAGACCCGGATCAGGATAAGGCCAACTTCTTCCTCACTCCCAAATCTCAGAGAACGGGATTTGTATGTCCATGTGTGATCCGGACTTCAGAATGATACAACGGGATGGGCCCGGGAAGAGGAAAGATCAATCGATGCTATTTGTGTATTCGGCGCTTACGGGATCCCTCGAGCGACCGCTATTTCTTGATGGGTCCGATGACCTCGCGGCTCACCACCATCCGCTGGATTGAGTTCGTTCCCTCATAGATCTGCAGCAGCTTGGCATCCCGCATGAGCTTTTCCATGGGATAGTCCTTCATGTATCCGTAGCCGCCGAAGATCTCAAGGGCGGAATTGGTGGTTTTCATGGCTGTATCCGACGCAAAGAATTTGGCGATGGCCGATTCCTTGCCCACCGGAAGCCCGCTGTCCAGCCTCCAGGCCGCGTCCCACACCAAAAACCGTGCAGCATTGATCTCTGCGGCCATCTGGGCGATCCTGAAGGAAATGTCCTGGAACAGCGCGATCGGCTTCCCGAACTGGATCCTCGTGCGGGCATATTCGATGGCATGCTCCATGGCAGCCCGGGCGACTCCGACTCCGCCGGCACCCACAGGCGCCCGCGTGCTGTCCAGCGTCCTCATGGCGATGATGAATCCCATGCCCTCTTTGCTCAGTAGATTGGCGGCCGGAACCCGGACATCCTCGAAGAAAAGCTCACATGTGTTCGAGGCCCGGTGACCCATCTTGTCCTCTTCCTTGCCGATGATGATCCCCGGTGTATCCGCCGGGACCACGAAGGCGCTCATGCCGCGAGCTCCCTTTTCGGGATCTGTCAGCGCAAACACCGTCAGGAGTTCGGCCACGCCTCCGTTGGTGATGAAACATTTCGATCCGTTGATCACGTAATCGTCGCCATCTTTTATGGCCTTGGTCTTTAGCGAGCCAGCATCCGAGCCGGCCTCTCTCTCCGTGAGGCAGAAGGCTGCCAGCGACATCTTCTGTGTGAATGGCGTCAGGAATTTTTTCTTCTGCTCATCGGTCCCGAACAGCAGGATGGGCGTGAAAGCCAGGGAACTGGCCATGATCGTGGTGTACATGCCGGCACAACCCCAGGCCAGCTCTTCGCTGAGGATGACGGTATCCAGATGGCCCAGCCCCCCTCCCCCCAATTCCTCGGGGATCTCACAGGTGATCAGCCCCACTTCAAAGGCCTTGTGCATGATATCCCAAGCGAATTCCTCGCCTTTATCGTATTTGGCGGCGTGGGGCCGCATCTCCTTTTCGGCAAACTCATGCGCCATATTCTGGAGGGCTTTCTGTTCCTCTGTCAAACTGAAATCAATCACGTGCTTCTCCTTCTATCCAATTCAATACGGTTCCTAGATAATAGTATGCTCCCCCGATATCGTCAAGGGAATTCTCGAGAAGCAGCCGGATCAAGCCCCCTCATTCAGGGTCATGCCTTCCCGGATGAGATAGAAAGCAGGATTCGGGATTCGGAGCAGCCGTTCCACGATGTCCTGGGGGCGCGGATTCTTTCCCGGCCCGATGGGGATGAGGAACTTCAGCCGATCCTGCTCCAACTCGAGACGAGCGCTGGTTTCGTTTCCTGATTCGGTCATGTATTCTGCGACACGCCGCTCCAACACGGCCCTTTCAGTCAAGCCATCATAGGCGGCATCCCCTTGAAAAGACGAAAGGGCCCCAACGATCCTGTCGTCTTCGAGCTTCAGCGAAAAGGTCATGGAGACCAGTGACTCCGAGAGAGTCGGGGCATCGGATTCGAGACGTTGCAGGGAGTGGGCCCTCACGCCCTCTGGAAGCCGCGAATTGATCCGTTCCAGAAACTCCTCTGGGGAAAAAATGGAGCGAGACCGAAACTCCAAGACTTCATCCTGGCCCTCCATCCCAAGGGCCAGGGCCGGGCCAAAGCTCATGCGCATCTTAGGATGGAAACCCTGAGAATATTCCGCGGGGATATTGGCCCTCCGGAATGCTCTCTGGAGCTGGTTGACAAGATCGTTGTGCGAGAAATAGCGAGCCCGGCCTCTCTTGCTGTAGCGCAGCCTGTATCGCACGACCGCCTCCCCCTTTTCTCCCAGGGCTTCAACTCTGGCTCCCGGGATGGATTCGGGGAGCTCGGACGCTGCCGTAGAGTCTTCCGGAACAATGCCGAACGTACATCCGCCACATTCCCTGCACAGGAGGGAATCGCAGGGTGGAGTCGATACCGCTTCCCTGGCTTTTTCCAGTTCCTTTAGAAGATGGGAGTTTTTTACTCCGGTCCGGATATGGTCCCAGGGCAGTTGCGGTCCCTGCGGCAAGGCTCCCAGATAGATCCGATAGTCGAGGCCGGCATCTGCAAAGGCATCTTCCCATACCGCCCACTGAAAATGCTCTGTCCAGGAGTCGAACCGGGCCCCGGACTCCCAGGCTTTCTCCAGGATTCTGAACAGACGGCGATCTCCTCGGGAAAACACTCCCTCCAGGACCGAACTCATGAGGCCATGTTCCCTGAACCGTACAGAGCGGTATCTCCTCAGGCGCGATTTCAGCTGTCGCTGCCTGGCATGCAGGACCTCTACATCCGCCATAGGCTCCCACTGGAAGGGCGTGTGCGGCTTGGGGATAAAAGACGCCACGCTGAGGTTGATCTGAGGTGGGGCACCCATCTTTTCCTGCCCCAGCCGGATCAGCCTGCCCACCATCTCCGCGATCCCATCGACATCCTCTTCGGTCTCCGTGGGAAGCCCCAACATAAAATAGAGTTTCAATTTCCGCCATCCGTTCTCGAAGGCGGTCTCCGCGGCCTTGAAAAGGTCCCGGTCATCCAGGTGCTTGTTGATCACCCTACGCAGCCGCTCCGTACCTGCTTCCGGCACGAGTGTGAATCCAGTCTTGCGCACCTTGAGGATCTGATCAACCAATTCCGGAGTTAATCCCCCGGGACGCAGAGAAGGCAGGGACAGGGCAACCCTGGACTCCGCCAATTCCGGCATGAGCCGGGAGATCAGGCCCTCCAGATGGCTGTAGTCACCAACCGAGAGGGCAGCCAGCGATACATCTTCGTAACCGGTAGAGGCCGCACTGTTCAGGACATGTTCCAGCACGACGCCCGGTGACTTGGGCCGGGAAGGGAAGTAGATCTGTCGGGCCTGACAGAAACGGCAGTTCTGGGGGCAGCCGCGCTCCACTTCGATCACGGATCGGTCATGGATCACCTGCAGGTTGGGAACAATGATTTCCTCAGGGAAGGGCACCTCGCTGAAGGGCCGGCACACGCGCTTTTCCACTGCGGTGGGCTGGCCTTTCATGGGTTGGACAGCCAAGAGGGCCGATCCGGAGGGTTGAAAAGCCTGAAAGAGCGAGGGGACATAGATGCCGGGCAGTGAAGACAGACCGGAAAGCAGCTCCTCACGATCCCGCACATCCGGCATACGGTCCAGACAGAAGTCCACGATCTCGGGAAACGCCTCCTCCCCGTCCCCTATCAGAAAGAGATCGAAGATCTCAGCCACAGGTTCCGGATTGAAAACGGCCGGACCTCCCGCCACAACCAGGGGGTGGCCGAGCGTGCGTTCCCCCGCAGAGCGCGGGATCCGTCCCAGGTCCAGCATGGTCAAGATGTTGCTGTAGTTGAGCTCATACAGGAGAGAAAATCCCAGGATATCGAACGCATCCAGAGGGATCCGGTTCTCAAGAGAGAACAGCGGACGTTTATGGCGGCGCAGTGCCTGTTCAAAATCCGGCCAGGGCGTAAAAACCCGCTCTGCCAACACGTCCGGCCTGCTGTTGAGGATGTGATAGAGGATCTTCTGCCCCAGGTAGGACATGCCGACTTCATAGAGATCCGGATATGCCAGGGCGACCTTCAGTTTCACGGAGGCTGGATCTTTCCGCACCGAGTTCCACTCCCCGCCTGTATAGCGGCCGGGTTTCTGTACCTGCTGCAGTAGTTCGTCCAGCCAGTTTTTGTTCATTACGCTCCGTCGAGCATTATACGGTGTCGATCGCCGCCCTTACAAGATAAACCTCTCTCGTACGATGTCGAACCCGTCTAATTCATGGTAAAATGTGAGGTTATGAAAACACTCATCTTGTACACCACCCGACACGGCTGCACGGAAAAATGCTCGCAAAAACTCAGGGAACGCATGACCGGCGAGGTCGATGTGATCGATCTCAAGGACTCTCCCTCCCCAGCCCTCGTTAAATATGGGACAGTTCTGATCGGAGGATCCATCCATGCCGGCCATATCCAGAAAAGGGTCCGGGCGTTCTGTCGGGATCACAAAGAGGAATTGAGGCAGAAAACTCTTGGACTTTTCCTGTGCTGCATGGAAAAGGGAGAAAAGGCCCAGGATCAGTTCGATGCCGTCTTTCCCGAGACCCTGAGGTCCCATGCAGCAGCCCAGGGGCTCTTCGGCGGTGAGTTCGACTTCGACCGCATGAATTTTCTGGAGCGAAAAATCGTAAAGAAGGTCGCCGGGATTGAGGGCAGCGTATCCAGCATTTCGGATGAAGCCATCGAACGCTTTATACAAGACCTATCACAGAACCAGTCCGACAGATCCTGAACTCTTCCACGACGGAGCTGTGCCTTTAGTCGATTGGGCCGCGACGAAGTCGATGTGCTGAGATATTTTCCTAAATATAGGCACTCAGATGCAATAGTCTTGTGGTACGTGGGACCGGAGTTATTTCAAGGTCGAGATTGGTGCAGTGGCGAGGAAGTGGCTCATGAGGCGTAGTTATACTACGTCGATTGGGCCGCGACGAATCCGATGTGCTGAGATCGGCCTTGAAATAGCTCCGGTCAGACGTTGACGAAGCGGCGCATCTTAACATTAATAACAAGTGAGATCGCCAGAAAATTCGTCAGGAGCGAGGAGCCCCCATAGCTGAGCAGAGGCAGGGGGATCCCTGCCACAGGAAACAGGCCTACTGTCATCAGGATGTTGATGAACGCCTGGCTGGTTATCAGCAGCGCTACCAGAAAACAGATATACACACCGGCCCGGTCCCGTGATTTTTCCACAGACTGGAACAGGCGCAGCAGCAGGAGAAAATAGGTTCCCAGGACGACGAGAATACCGGTGAAACCGACCTCTTCCCCGATGACCGAAAACACAAAATCCGTGTGCCGGGCTGGTAAAAAACGAAGCTGGCTCTGTGTCCCCTTTTTGAATCCCTTCCCGAACAGGCCGCCCGAGCCCACCGCGATCTTGGACTGAGCGATCTGATAGCCGGAGCCCAAGGGATCCTGATCCGGGTAGAGCAGGGTTGTGATGCGCTGTTTTTGATAGTCTTTCAGCAGGAAATTCCAGCCCACGATCCCCAGGATGAGGCTCACAACCAGGAACATGATGACCATCCGACGGTTCAGCCCCGCCAGGACCACCGTGGCCAGGAGGATGGGCACGTAGCTCAGAGCTGTACCCAGGTCCGGCTGCATGGCCACCAGAGAGGCTGGAATCAGGACAAGTCCAGCACTCATCAAGCCCGCTACAAAGGAGAGGGTGTATCGCCTGAATGTGGAGAAGAAGCCTGCCAGAATCAGGAGGACAGCGATCTTAGTGATCTCGGAGGGCTGGATTTGGAAGAACGGCAGCCGAAACCAGCTCTTGGCCCCTGAGATGATACTGCCGAAGATCAGCACACCAGCTAATAGGAGAAGACACAGTCCATAGAGATAGGGAGAGAGAGCCAGCAGGTGGTGATAGTCGATCGAGAGAAGAATGAACAGCGCGATGAGTCCCACCCCGATCCAGAACAGCTGGCGCATATGATAATTCCCGGTAAGATAGTGTGAACTGCTGTAGATAAAGGCCACTCCAATGAGAGAGTTGAGCAGTAACAGAAAGATGAGGATCCAGTCAATGTGTCTCAGGAGCGAACGATCAATCATGTTTATGCAGTTCCTGATAGAGGCGGAAGAGTTCACGGGCCACGGGAGCCGCTGTAGAGCCGCCCATCCCGCCGAATTCCACGATGATGGTCACCGCGATCCGAGGATCCGAGCGTGGTGCGAATCCCGTGAACCAGGAATGGGTCCTGGTCTCCCTTGCCGATTCGCCCAGCTTTTCTGCGGTCTTGCGGCTGACGACCTGGGTGGAGCCGGTCTTCCCGCACACATCCATCCCCTCGACACGAGCCGCTCGGGCAGATCCCCCCTGATTAACCGCCATCCACATGCCTTGAATGACTTTTTCGATGTTGGCGCTGCTGATGCCGATGGTGTTGCGGCTCGGACTGATAGAATCCTCACCGGCCTGCATCCGAAGATGAGGCTGAACCCGTCCCCCCCGATTGGCAAGGATCGCGGTCATGTTGGCGACCTGGAGGGGGGTCACCTGCAGGGGTCCCTGGCCAATGGATACGGATATGGTCTCGCCGGGATACCAAGGGGCGTCACGGACACGTCTCTTCCACTCCGGATCCGGCACCAGGCCGGGATATTCTCCCTTCAGGTCCACATTGGTGAGCGACCCCAAACCCAGCTTTTTGGAGTACTCGGCGATGGTCTCGATGCCTAGCTGCCTACCCAGCTGGTAGAAATAGATGTTGCACGAATTCCGGATCGCATTGAAGAGGTCCATCTGGCCGTGCCCTCCGGCGAACCAGCAGTGGAATGGATGATTGTAGATGATTATGGAACCGGAACAATAGTACGAGGTCCGCTCGGTGATGAGGTTTGTCTCCAGGGCCGCCAGCGCCATGACTGGCTTGAAGATGGAACCCGGGGCATATAGGCCGCGCAGGGCCCGGTTTTCCAGCGGATAGCTGGGATTGTTGATCAGGTCCATCCACTCATCAGGAGTGAAGCGATTGATGAACTTGTTCGGATCAAAAGTGGGAAACGAGGCCAGGGCCAGCAGCTGCCCGTTGCGCGTATCCATTATGACGACGGCCCCTTCCCTCCCCTCCAGGATCTCTTCCGCCTTGGCCTGCAGCTCCGATTCCAGCGTCAGATGGATATCCTCCCCATTCACCGAGCTTTCTCTCAGGATCGTTTCCTTGTAGCGGCCTGTGCTGTCCACTATCTCGAGGTCGCGCCCTCTGGACCCGACCAGTTCGGAATCATACTCCCGTTCCATCCCGGTCCGCCCGACCAGGTCACCAAATCCCCGGCCGCCGTATGTGCCCTTCTGGATCTCCTCGGGTGAGATCTCCTGCAGGTAGCCCAGGACATGGGCGGCAAAGGTTTCGTGGGGGTAGGATCGTTTGGGCTCGGCCTGGACGATCAGCTCTGGGAATTCGAGCCGCCGGCTTTCGATCTTGGCGACCTCCACGTCATTTAGGTCGTCCTTGATGACGATGGGATAGAATTTGGGAAAAGACCGGTATCTTTCCACCCGTTCCCGGATGACCTCTGCTTCCATCTCCAGCAGGCCGGCGATTCGGAGGTACGAATCCTCCAGATTATTAGACTCCTCCTGGACGACCGCAGCCTGAAATGCCGCGATGTTGGTGGCCAGGACAGTCCCCGAGCGATCCTTGATGAGTCCCCGCTGAGGAGGCAGGACGACCTCCCGGATGCGATTGGCCTCGGACATCTCCCAATAGTGTTTGTGATCCAGGATCTGCATCTTCCAGAGGTAAAGGACCAGCAGGACGAAAGCCGCACCCACGACCAGAAGGGACACTCGAGCTCGTCGCAGGATGAGAGAAATGTCCTCGTAGATCCCGCCTCTCATGATTTCCTGCGTTTTTCCACGATGAGTCTCACGCGCTTCACCAATGGAAAGATCCCGACTGCGGCCAGCGCCGTCAAAAATGGCTGAAGAAAGATCAGGCCTCCCGCAGTGTAGATGCGGCGAGAGAAGATAGCGGCATAGAGGAAGGCCCATACGGCAAACTCCAGGATCAGGACTAGGGCAAAAAATGAATACCTCCGCGAATATGGGGCCAGATTTATTTTTTTGGCCACAGAGCCGGCGATAAAGCCGGCAAGGGTCTTGGCGATGCCGGCCACGCCGAAAATCCCAATGGAAAACGAATCCTGGAGCAGACCGCAGAGCATACCCGTGACCGCCCCGTAGACCTCGCCTTTGCGCATCGCGGCGTACAGCACGACCACGCTCAGGAGGTTGAAGGACAGGATCAGCGCTGGGGAGATCCGGCCCATGAGGGAAGATAGGATAAAGGCCGCCGTTATTCCGGCCGCTGTGTAGGCGATATCCTTCACACTCGGCCTCCGGCTGGCATCCGACTAGTAGAATACACTCTTGTCCACTCCGATTACGGCCAGGAGGTTCATTCCTCGCAGCCTGAAGAACGGCTGCACGCGCACAGACTTGAAGAGCTCCGGACGGTCCTCGGTGGAGAGCACGATCCCGACCTTGAGCCCGGGTGGATAGATATAGTCAAATCCAGTGGTAATGAGCGTGTCTCCCTCCTTGGGATCTTCATCCTTTGTCAAGCTGTAATCCAGCTCACACTCCAGTTCTCCCCTGCCCTTCAGTATGGCCAGTCCCCGACCTTCCGCGGTCGTTACGCTCACACCGCTCCTGTCGTCGGTTATCAACTGGACGGTTGCCTCCTTGAGTGTGACCCGGATCACACGGCCGACGAGGTTTCCGGATGCATCCAGCACGACCATGTTCCTGGCCAAACCGTCCAGTGTACCCCGGTTGATAATGACCGTTTTATAGGGGCTGACCGAGTCAAGGCTGATGACCTGAGCCCCGATCACATGCTCGGACAACCGCCCATAGAGCTGTTGGAGGTATGTCTCATTCTGATAGCGCTTGAGGGTCTGTTTCAATATGATGTTTTCCTGGAGGAGGGAAAAGTTTTCAGAGCTCAGACTCCGGTTCCGCTTGTGAGCGTCCCGCAGTGCAAAGTAGTTGTTCCAGACGCTGCCGATCCCCCGAAAAAACGAGGTGACACCATGCTGGATCGGAGCGAATGTGGAATACAACACCTTCTCCAGCAGGGTTTCTTCTTCCTCCAAGGGGACCTGGATCGAGATCAGGATCATCTGAAAGAAGATCAAAGATACGAGCACAACGAGATTTTTTCGTTTGCTCAGAAAAGACGGCATATACAGTTCTAGTGCTGAAAATCAGATCAAGGATATCTTTTTCAGCAGCTCCAGGTCATCGAGCATCTTTCCGGCACCCAGGACCACAGTGGTCAAGGGATCTTCGGTGATGAAAACCGGCAGCTGTGTCTCCTCCCGGATACGCTTATCGATGCCCATGAGTAGCGCTCCTCCTCCCGTGAGAATGATGCCGCGGTCGATGATATCAGCAGACAGTTCGGGCGGAGTTTTTTCCAGCGCCACCATGACCGCCTCGACTATCGCATCCACCACATCAGCCAGGGAATCCCTGATCTCCTGATCATCGACCACGATCGTCTTGGGGATGCCTTCTCGCAGGTCCCTTCCCTTTATCTCCATGGTCATGGGCTCATCAAGAGGATAGGCAGAACCGATCTGCATCTTGACCTGCTCCGCTGTTTTCTCCCCGATCAACAGGTTGTATTTCTTCTTGATGTTCTGAATGATGGAGTCGTCCATCTCATTGCCCGCGATCCGGATGGAATGATTAAAAACGATCCCCGTCAGTGAGATCACCGCGATATCTGTGGTCCCGCCCCCGATGTCCACGATCATGTTTCCCATGGGCTCTGAGATGGGGAGGTCCGCTCCGACCGATGCGGACATGGGCTGCTCCACCAAGTAGACTTCGGAAGCCTTGGCCCGCATCGCCACGTCTTTGACGGCACGCCGTTCCACCTGAGTGATTCCGGTGGGTATGCCGATAACGATACGCGGGCGCAGGAGAAAACCCCGGTTGTTGGTGGCCTTCTTGATAAAATAATCCAGCATCTTTTCCGCGATCTCGAAATCCGCGATGACGCCATCGCGCATGGGCTTTATGGCCAGGACGCTGGTCGGTGTCTTTCCCAACATCTCCTTGGCGCTTTTTCCCACGGCTACGACCTTGCCCGACTGCTTGTTCACGACGACGATGGAGGGCTCCTGGACGATGATTCCCTTGCCCCTTAAGAAGACCAGCGTGTTGGCCGTTCCCAGGTCTATAGCGAGATCACAGAAGAGTTTGTCTTTAAACCAATCGATCAAATTCATGCGATTCCTACTCTATCTTACACAATATGCACGACTTATTTAGCATAATTCCCTGTTCCTGGCAAATGAAATTACAAGTTTTCTTGAGAAACCGGCCATAAACAGAAGATTATTCCCATCGACAAAGGTTTAGTCGCAGCAGAAATCCGAATTCTGTCTTGACTTTTGTCAGACCGCCCATATATAAATAGACCACATCCATTTCACCAGAGGAGGACAGCATGAGCGACCAATTCAAATCCTACATTCCCCCCGATCAGGACATGAAAGAACTCTCGTTCAAGGCGATATTCTTGGGTATTCTCATGGCGGTCGTGCTGGGGGCGGCCAACGCCTACCTGGGACTGATGGTAGGAATGACCGTGGCGGCCACATTCCCGGCAGCGGTCATCGCCATGGCCGTGCTCCGTCCCATGAAAGGAACGATCCTGGAGGAAAACCTGGCCCGCACCACGGGAGCCGTGGGAGAAGCACTGGCAGCAGGTGCGGTCTTCACCATCCCTGCCTTCCTGCTGACTCGGCCGGCGATTTGGGAGAAGTTCGACCTCTTTAAATCCTCCATGCTCATGCTGGTGGGCGGCGTCCTGGGTGTGTTCCTCATCATCCTCGTCCGCCGCACCCTGGTGCAGGATACGGAGCTCCCCTTCCCGGAGAGCGTTGCCTGTGCTGAGATGGTCAAGACCGGGCAGGATGGCGGCGGCCAGGCTGCCTACATGTTCTGGGCCATGGGCCTGGGCGGATTCATAGAATTTTTCACCAGCAATAACGGGATCCAGATGATCGTGCCCTATGTGCGCAAGGTCTTCGAGCTTCCCGGTCTCTCCCGGATAAGCTTTCTGGACGGAGACAACGTCCTCAAATATAAAACTCCCGAAGCGGCCCAGATCAAGGGACGCATCTTCCTCGAATCTCCGGCTGCCAATGCGGCCATGACCGGAGTGGGATACATCATTGGCCCCAAGCTGGCGGCCCTCACCTTCTCCGGCGGAGTGCTGGGATGGATGTTCCTCATGCCCTTCCTGCTATTCATCAACGGAGACCTGACCCGGATCGTGACTGATTTCGGCGGCAACTGGACCGATCTGGCGATCTCGGCCTACAACGCCCAGATCAAGCCCATTGCCGTGGGCGCCATGCTGGTGGGAGCGTTTTTCACGCTGTTCAAAATGCGCAAGAGCCTGGTTACCGGAATCGGGCGCTCGATCACAGACGTACAGGCGGCCCGATCGGGCAGTTCCCAGATCCCCCGTACCGACAAGGACCTCCCCTTCCCGATGATCATGTTCGCCATCGTGGGTCTCATCATCCCCATGGTGTTCCTCTACAATCTGTTTACGCACAGCATCGGCTCCTCTTTGGTGTCCGCAATCGTGATGATCATCATGGGCCTCCTGTTCGCAGCCGTGGCCGGCTACCTGGTAGGGATAATCGGGTCCTCCTCGAATCCTATATCGGGCCTCACGCTGACCACGCTGCTCATCGCGGCACTCATGATGGTCCTCATGGGACAGAAGGGCACGGAGGGCATAGCCGCTGTGCTGGGTGTGGCGGCCGTGGTCTGCTGTGTGGCCGGCGTGGCCGGCGACATGATCCAGGACTGGAAGGTCGGGCACATCCTGGGCGGCACGCCCTGGCGGATGCAGATCGGCGGGCTTATCGGCGTGGTGGCCGCGGCCCTCACCCTGACATTCGCCCTGCAACTCCTCCACAGTACGATGCGAATAGGCAGCGATGCCCTGCCTGCGCCACAGGCCAACCTGATGGCCATGATGGCCCAGGGCATCGTGGGTGGGGAGATGGCCTGGCCCCTGGTGATCGCGGGCATGCTGCTGGCCGTAGCTCTCATCCTGATCGGATCTCCCTCTCCCATGATCATCGCGGTGGGAATGTATCTCCCCTTCCGCGCCACGGCCTGCATCTTCCTCGGCGGAGTCATCAAATGGTTCCTGGACAACCGCGCGGCCAATAAGGGTGTCACAGAAAGGGGCCGCGTCACGGTCGAAAACATCGGACTTCTGATCGCTTCAGGCCTGATCGCGGGCCAGGCGATCATGGGGATCATGACTGCGGGTCTGAAGGGCGCCAACATCAGCCTCCCCCAGTTCCTGCACGTCCCCTGGCTGGCTCCCTGGCTGGCGCTGGGTGTCTTCGGAGTCCTGGGTTTTATCCTGATCTATTTCCCCTATAAAAAGATGGTCCAAGCAGGGGAATTCGGAAAACCCGAACAGGAAAACGAAAACTAGTTCCTGACCTAGTCTGAAAGATCCGGTCAGTGAAACGAAATAACAGACCTCCTCCCGCGGAGGTGAACCTTCTTGCCCTGGTCCCAGTGCGCAACATCAAATGGGAAACGAGCGAGGAAGGGCACGTGGTCCTGCTCCGGCCCAAGTACCGACACGCCTTCCTGGCTCGGGTCCTCCTGCCTCTCATGAAAAAGCCCCATTTCAAGATCAAGCTGGATGATATCGGGAGCTATTTCTGGCAGAACTGCGACGGGTCCCGCACCGTCAAAGAGATCTCGGATCTGCAGGAGCAGAAGTTCGGCGAGGAGGTCAAGCCTCTCTACGACCGCATCTCCACTTTCCTGCAGACTCTGCAGAGGAACCGTTTCATCATTTTCCAGGACGGCAGTGAAAAAAAACCTGACCTTGCGGACCAGTGATTGCCGCCGTTCTTTTATCAGCCTACCCGTTTCTCTGAAAACATGTCTTGTACTGTCGAGCCGAGCCAGGGATACGATTGTAGAAACTCGTTTTTTTGATTAAAATAGGAAAGAAAGAGAAATGACAGAAGCGATTGAAAAAGATCTGACAATCATGGAGATCATGACCTATGGCTGTCCGGTCTTGAAAGAAAAGGCCGAGCCCGTGACCGACATCACGGAGGAGGTCGTGAAGCTGGTGCGGAACATGGTGTTCACCATGCACGCCGCACCGGGGATCGGTCTCGCCGCTCCTCAGGTCAATCAAGGGGTCAGGCTCATCACAATCGACCTCTCCGTGGGGGAAAACAGGGAACAGCTCATCGTGCTGCTGAATCCCAAGGTCGTCGAAAAGGACGGTGTGGCAGTCATGGAGGAAGGCTGTCTCTCGGTCCCGGAGATCAATGAGAAGGTGTCACGGCCCGAACAGGTGGTCATCCAGGGCACGACCCTGGACGGGAAGGACGTAACGCTGGAAGCCCGGGACCTGCTGGCCAGGGTATTCTGTCATGAGATCGACCATCTCGAAGGGAAGCTCTTTGTGGAGCACCTCTCCCCCTTGAAGCAGCGCCTGATCCGGCAAAAATTCAAGAAGCAAAAAGAATCCGGCGGTTCATCTTGAACATCGTCTTCTTCGGCAGTCCGGCGACTGCCCGCATTTCCCTCCTCAAGATCCTCGAGGCCGGTTTCGACGTCCGGCTCGTCGTCACCCAACCCGACCGGCCCGCCGGTCGCGGGAAACGCCTCCGCCCTTCCGAAGTCAAGCTCTGCGCCCAGGGCCACGGCATCCCCCTGCTGCAGTCCCGGCGCATCCGCAAAGACCCGGCGGCCCTCGAGCGCTTGACCGAGGCCCGGCCCGACCTCAATGTGGTTGTAGCATACGGGCAGATCATCCCGGCCTCCCTCATCTATCTGCCACAATGCAACTCCATCAACCTGCACTTTTCCCTGCTGCCCGCCTTCCGCGGAGCAGCTCCCGTCCAGTGGGCCCTCATGCGGGGGGAGGAAGAGACCGGCATCACCGTCTTCGAATTGAACGAGAAGATGGATGAGGGGCCGATCCTGTCCCGACAGTGTGTGGCTATTCTGCCGCAAGAGAACGCCCGAGAACTGGAAGACCGCCTGGCCGGGATCGGGGCCGACCTGCTGGTAGAGACCATAGTCCGGATCCGCGAACTGAAACCGGAGCCCCAGGACCACAGCCTCGCCACTTATGCGCCGCTCATACACAAGGAGGACGGCCGCATCGACTGGAGCCTTCCCGCCGCAAAAATAGATAATCAGGTCCGTGCCTTTACACCCTGGCCCTCGACATTCACATACCAGGGAAGCCGGCGGCTGAAGATCCTGCGCGGACATGTCACAGAGAGCGAGGGCTGTCCGGAGGGGATGCCGGGGCGGATCCAGGGCGTGACTCCCGCAGGAGTAGATATCTGCTGTGGCGATGGCCGCAACTATCGTGTCCAAGAACTCCAGCCCGAAAACAAGCCGGCGATGAGTGCTCACTCATTTTCGCTGGGCGCACACCTGCGCCCCGGAGACAGCTGGGGGTGATCCCGAAAGGGATCAGTGATCCAGGATAAAATTCCAGGGATTGTAGCGCTTGCCTTCGCGCCGGACCTCGTAGTGGACATGCGGAGCACGGGCCCTTCCTGTCTGGCCCACCAGGCCGATGACGTCTCCTCGTCTGACCTTCTGACCAGACTTGACGCTGAATTTACTGAGATGGCAGTAGACCGTGACCCAGCCGCTCTGGGGATGGCTGAGCTTGATGGTCTTCCCTCCCCGCTTGTCGTTCTGGATCGACAAGACGATCCCGTCTGCCGTCGCGACGATGGGATTGCCGTGCTGTGTGGCGATATCGAGTCCGGAGTGAAACGCCCACTGACCGGTGAAGGGATCGCTCCGGTACTTGAAACCCGAAGACATAAATCCCTGGGTGGGCATGATGCTGGGGGTCTGGGCCAGGACCACGGTCTGGTCCTCAAAGTACCGCGACAGTGAGACCAGGTTGTCGTTGATGCCATCAGCTTGGGAGCCGAGATCCTGGAGCCGGGCTATTCCCTGGTCCATGCCTGGCTCGACCGTGAGCTGGCCCTCTCCGGGCCCTCCTACTCCGGGCTCGCCCTCCAGTGTTTTTTCCGACCTGAGGCCCGACATGATATTCAGCTTGGTGCGGTACGCATCCAGGTTCTGAATGGTCGTTTCCAGCTCCCCTATGGACTCCTGATAGTCGGAGAGGAGTGTTTCCTGTTGTGTGTAAGCCGTCCGCAGTTGCCGGAGGTTCCTCCTCGTCCCGTTCATCAGGACATAGTCGGTCAGGAAAGCCGCCAGGACCAGGATCAGGGTCGGGACCAGGAGCCTGAGGGTTTTATATCCCCTGCGAGAGAGAGAGAGCGTTCGCTGTTTCCCTCGGTGATGGGGAATAATGAATACGGAGATATACTTGTTCTTTTTCATGATCGCGTCAATAGAGTTACCAGAATCAGAGGGGCATGTCAAGCTCCCTCAGGGGTCCGTACCAGCCGAGACGTTTTGATGGATCCACTCGATAATTTCCTGGGTAGACGTGCCCGGCAGGAAGACTTCGGATATGCCTTCAGCCTTGAGTGCGGCAATATCCTGTTCGGGGATAATTCCGCCCGCAATGACCAACATGTCCCCCGCCCCCTCCGCATTCAGAAGCTCCATGATCCTGGGGAACAGGGTATTGTGGGCACCGGAGAGCAGGCTCAATCCGATCAGGTCGACGTCTTCCTGGATGGCGGCAGAAACGATCTCCTCCGGTGTGCGCCGCAGCCCTGTGTAGATCACCTCCATGCCCGCGTCTCTCAGGGCCCGGCTCACGACCTTGGCGCCTCGGTCATGGCCGTCCAGACCGGGTTTTGCGATCAGGATCCTGATCCGTTTCTCGGTCATCTCTCCCTCCTTCACCTACTCCGCCCGATCCGCACTCTCAGCACGTTCCCCGCTCGTACTCCATAAAAAGCCGCTCCAGTTCATCGAACTGATGATAGAGATAGATCTCCCCGGCATGCGGGAGTATTTTTTCCTTGAAAATACGAAAATATTCCTCCGGTTCCGGAAGCTGACCCGACAGTGCCGTGATGGCGGCCAGCTCGGCCGAGCCCAGATAAACGTTAGCACTGTCTCCCATGCGGTTGTCGAAATTCCGGGTCGAGGTCGACAGCGCCGTCGATCCGGGCCGAATCCTGGCCTGATTGCCCATGCACAGCGAACATCCTGCGATCTCGGTACGAGCACCCACGCCTGAGAATATGGAATAGTATCCCTCCTGTTTCAGCCGGGCACGGTCCATCTTGGTGGGTGGTGTCAGCCAAACCCGTGTATCCAGATAACCGGCCCCATCGAATACTTTCCCGGCTGCCCGAAAGTGGCCGATGTTTGTCATGCAGGACCCGATGAACACCTCGTCGATGGCCGTCCCCGCCACATCCGAGAGCAACCGGGCGTCGTCCGGGTCATTGGGACATGCCAGGATGGGTTCCGTGATCCGGGCAAGATCGATCTCCAGGACTGCCGCATACTCGGCATCGGCATCTCTCTCCAAGAGCTTTGGATCAGCCAGCCATCGCTCACAGGCGTCGATTCGAGACTGCAGGGTGCCGGCATCCTGATATCCGTCATCGATCATCCTCTGCATGAGGGCGATATTGCTGCGCAGGAAAGCGGCCACGCTCTTTTCACTGAGGGCGATCACTCCGCCGGCCGCGGACCGCTCGGCCGTGGCATCGGTCAGCTCGTATGCCTGTTCCACGGTGATTTCCGGCAGGCCTTCCATTTCCAGCACCCGCCCGTTGAACACGTTCTTTTTCCCTTCCTTGGCCACAGTCAGCAGCCCATTTTGAATTGCAAAATATGGGATGGCATTCACGGCGTCGCGGAGCGTGATCCCGGGATTGAGATCACCAGAGAACCGGACCAGGACAGATTCGGGCATGTCCAGGGGCATAAAACCCAGGGCCCCGGCAAAGGCCACCAGGCCCGACCCGGCCGGAAAGCTGAGGCCCAGAGGAAATCGGGTGTGCGAATCGCCGCCGGTTCCCATGGTATCCGGCACCAGAAGACGATTCAACCAGGAGTGGATCACACCGTCTCCCGGCCGCAGGGCCACCCCCCTACGGTCCACGACAAAGCGGGACAAGGAATTATGCATGGCCACATCCGCAGGTTTGGGATAGGCGGCGGTGTGACAGAAGGACTGCATGAACATCTCTGCTTGGAATTCGAGGCAGGCCAGCTCCTTGAGCTCATCCGCGGTCATGGGACCGGTGGTGTCCTGGGATCCTACGGTCGTCATCTTGGGTTCACAGGCCAATCCGGGGAGGATCCCTCCCGCACCGCAGGCTTTACCCACGATCTTCTGGGCCAGGCTGAAGGCCTGGTCCGGCCGCGGCACGGGATTGACCAAAGGAGTAAAAAAATTCGCCTCGGGGAGGCCCAGAGCGGTCCGGGCCTTGTTGGTCAGCGTACGTCCGATGATCAGGGACAGCCGTCCCCCCGCCCGGTATTCGTCTTTCAGGGTTGCCGGCTGGAGGGAAAAGTTCGTGAGGATCTTGCCCTCGGCATTCGAGATGCTCCCTTCCTGTGTGTTGAGGGTAATGGCTTCTCCTGACTTCAGGCCGGTCACATCACACATCAAGGGCAGGCCACCGGAGTCCTCCACGGTATTGAAAAAGATCGGAGCGATGAGGCCCCCCAGGACAACGCCTTCGCGGCGCTTGTTGGGAACATGGGGGATGTCTTCCCCGATGTGCCAAAGCAGCGAATTGGTGGCGGATTTGCGGGATGACCCTGTCCCCACCACATCACCCACAAAGGCCACCTTGTGTCCTTGAGACCGCAGGCTGCGGATGGTGTCTAATCCCTCCGGGAAAAGCGTCTCGCCCATGGACAGGGAGTGCAGGGGAATATCGGGGCGGCTCCAGGCATGCTTGGCAGGAGAAAAGTCATCCGTATTTATCTCGCCATCCACCTTGAACACCGTCAGCTCCACGCTTTCCGGCAGCTCGGGACGCGTTAGGAACCATTCCCCTTTGGCCCAGGAATTCAAAACCTCTTCAGCAAGAGGGTTGGATCGGGACATCTCCACGATCCTGTCAAAGGCCCCATAGACCAGGGTGATATGCTTCAAGGCAGCCGCCGAGGCAGCGGCCAGTTCACTGTCTTCCAGCAGAAGGAGCAGGGGCTCGACATTGTATCCGCCCAACATGGTTCCCAGCAGGGACACGGCGTCCTGCGGAGTGACCACAGGTGAAGCTGTCTGCCTGCGGGCGACCCCGTCCAGCCACTCGGCTTTGACCTTGGCGGCCGGATCTACGCCGGGGGCGACCCGTTCCCGAACCAGTTCGAGCAGGAGGGCGTCTTTTCCTGAGGGAGGTTCCTCCAGCAGCCGGCATGTCTCAGCAGTCTGTTCCGGGGTCAATGGCAGCGGCGGGATCCCCAGCTGCCGCCTTTCCTCAACGTGGTTGAAATAATCATCGAGCATTTATGTGTCTCCGAAGTATGAAGTGGTTTAAACTAAGATCAGAGAAGGATGATATAACTTTCCGGCCAAAAGTTCAAACTCCTGAGCCAGGGAACGGCCAATGCCTAATTTTTTTAAGTAAGTTGATTTTGCCTGCAAAAAGTTATAAGATTTTTCTCTTATTTTAATAATCAATTTTGGAGGAATAATCCATGAGAAAAAAAATCGCCCTCATCGGCGGAGGCCAGATCGGCCAAATCCTTGCTATGCTCGCCGCCCAGAAGGAAATGGGGGATATCGTTGTACTCGATATCCCGGACTATGAGAATCCCGTCAAGGGAAAAGCCCTGGACCTGATGGAGATGGCTCCCCACGGTAACTATGATGCCGAGATCACCGGCACGTCCGACTACAGGGACATCGCCGGAGCCGACGTGGTCATCATCACGGCCGGACTCCCCCGGCAGGCAGGAATGACCCGGGAAGACCTGCTTACCACCAACATCAAGATCATCAGCGCAGTGGCAGCCGGCGTGAAGGAAAACGCCCCCGATGCCTTCTGCATCGTCCTCACCAATCCCCTGGACGCCATGGTCTACACCTTCCACAAGCTGACTGGATTCCCCAAGAACCAGGTCGTCGGCATGGCAGGAACACTGGACACGGCTCGCTACCGCGCCTTCCTCTCCATGGAACTGGGCGTGTCTGTCACCGATATTTCCGGGACAGTCCTGGGCGGACATGGTCCTACCATGGTTCCCCTTCCCCGTTTGACCACCGTAGGCGGCGTCCCCCTGACCGACATCGCGGATCAGGACCTGATCGACCGCGTCGTGGACCGCACCCGCAAAGCCGGAACCGAGATCGTCCAGCTTTTCGGCAAGGGCTCGGCCTTCTTCAGCCCCGCCTGGAGCGCCATCGTGATCGCTGAGTCATATCTTAAAGACAAGAAGCGGGTGCTTCCCTGTGCCGCACTCTGTGAAGGCGAATACGACGTCAACGGCCTGTTCATCGGCGTGCCCTGCCTGATCGGCGCTGCGGGAATGGAGAAGATCTTCCAGATCACGCTCTCCGAGGAAGAAAAAGCCCTACTCGCAGTCACAAGAGAGAAGGTCCAGGCCACCGTTGCAGAGTGTGACGTATAGTCGGCCCGGCTCTATTCAGCGAGACTGAGAGAGTTGATCTAAAATGGCAGAACATCACATCACAACCCCGGTCTCTGATGACGTCATCGCAAAGCTCAGGGCCGGAGACTCCATTTCCATCACAGGATACCTCTACACCGGCCGAGATTCTGCGCACAAGAAGCTGATCGACCTCGTAGACCAGGGCAAAGAACTCCCGCTCGATGTCAAGGGACAGCTGATCTACTACGTTGGCCCCACCCCGGCCCGTCCGGGAAAGGTCATCGGATCCGCAGGTCCCACGACAAGCTATCGGATGGACTCCTTTGCGCCCACGCTGCATAAGCTCGGCCTCAAGGGCACGATCGGCAAAGGCAAGCGCAGCGAAGAGGTCAGGGAATCCCTCAAGACATACAAAGGAGTTTACCTGGCCGCCGTGGGGGGAGCCGGGGCGCTCATCTCCAAGAGCATCGTGGAGGCCGAGGTGATCGCGTATCCCGAACTGGGTCCGGAAGCCATCCGCCGCGTCAAGGTGGAGAATTTCCCCTGCATCGTCATCAATGACATGTACGGCGGTGACCTCTACGCAGAGGGCAAGGCGGAGTACCAGATCAAAGATTAACCAAGACGTTGAAGAGGAGCCAGGATCATGTGATCCTGGCTCCCTGTATCCCGTCTTTGGCAGGGCTTTTTATTTTTTTTTAATTCTATACAATTTAAAGGAATGTCGACATGAAGATTCACGAGTTTCAAGCCAAGCAAATCCTCAAGCAATTCGGCGTCCGTATCCCCCGGGGAGAGGTCGCCGATACACCCGAGCGCGCTCGGGAGATCGCCGATGAGATCGGCCCCCGTGTGGTGGTCAAGGCTCAGATCCACGCAGGCGGCCGGGGAAAGGGCGGCGGAGTCAAGCTCGCCAATTCACCGGAAGAGGCGGAATCCCTGGCCGGTCAGATCCTCGGGATGACGCTGGTCACACACCAGACCGGTCCCGAAGGCAAACTGGTAAAACGCATCCTGGTGGAAGAGGCCCTGGACATTGACAGGGAACTGTACATCGGGATCGTGATCGATCGATCCACGGAAGCCCCCGTAGTCATGGCCTCATCCGAGGGGGGTATGGAGATCGAGAAGGTCGCGGCCGAAACTCCAGAGCTGATCTTCAAGGAATACATTCACCCTGCTACGGGCTTCGGAGCGTTCCAGGCCCGCAAGCTGGCCTTCAAGCTGGGGCTGTCGGGAGAGACATTCAAGCAAGGAGTCAAGTTCCTCCAAGCACTCTACGAAACCTTCCAAGCCTCCGATGCCTCCCTGGCCGAGATCAATCCGCTGCTCATAACCAAACAGGGCGATGTCCTGGCACTGGATGCCAAGATGAATTTCGATGATAATGCACTCAAGCGCCATCCTGATATCGCCGAAATGCGCGACCTGGATGAGGAAGACTCCCTGGAGGTCGAAGCCTCGAAGTTCGACCTCAACTACATCAAGCTGGACGGCAGCGTGGGCTGCATGGTCAACGGCGCCGGTCTGGCCATGGCCACCATGGACATCATCATGCACTCGGGAGGCATGCCCGCCAACTTCCTAGATGTGGGCGGCGGAGTTTCCGAAGAGGCCGTGAAGAACGCCTTCCGGATCCTGGTATCCGACAAGGATGTCAAGGCGGCGCTGATCAACATCTTCGGCGGCATCGTGCGCTGTGACCTGGTGGCCAACGGAATCGTCAAGGCCGCCAAGGAACTGGAACTGGAGATCCCCATCGTGGTACGGCTGGAAGGGACCAACGTGGAACAGGGCAAGCAGATCCTGGAAAACTCGGGGCTGGCATTCTATGCCGCATCCAGCATGAAGGAAGCGGCGGAAAAAGTCGTGCCGCTGGCCGCCCAATAAGGAGTCGAAGATGAGCATACTGATAGATGAAAACACACGCGTGGTCGTCCAGGGCATCACTGGTGGAGAGGGAACGTTCCACACCGAGAGAATGCTGGAATACGGCACCAAGGTCGTTGCCGGCGTTACCCCTGGCAAGGGAGGCCGGACGCATCTCAATGTGCCCGTATTCAACACCGTGGAAGATGCGGTCCGGGAGGCGGGCGCCAATGCCGCCGCCATCTTCGTCCCACCCTACTTCGCGGGAGACGCCATCATGGAGGCCGCGGAAGCCGGTGTGGCCCTGGTCGTCTGCATCACCGAGGGGATCCCCACCTTCGACATGATCAAGGCCAAGCAGCTGCTGAAAGCGAAGGGTGCCGGCATGATCGGCCCCAACACTCCCGGCATCATCTCACCCGGCAAATGCAAGATCGGGATCATGCCCGGGCATATCCACACGCAGGGATCCATCGGGATCATGTCCCGCTCCGGAACCCTGACCTATGAAGCCGTACAGCAGGTATCCCTCCAGGGATACGGCCAGTCAACCGCCATCGGGATCGGCGGAGATCCCATCGTGGGCCTCAAGTACATCGAACTCCTGGAGCTGTTCAAAGAAGACCCGGACACCGAAGCCGTAGTCCTGATCGGAGAGATCGGCGGTTCTGCCGAGGAAGAGGCCGCGGCATATATAAAAGACAACTTCCCCAAGCCCGTGGTCAGCTTCATCGCCGGGCAGACAGCTCCTCCAGGTCGGAGGATGGGTCACGCCGGAGCCATCATCGCGGGCGGCAAGGGAACTGCCAAGGAAAAGATGGCGGCCCTGGAAGCGGCTGGAGTATGGGTCTGCGAGTCCCCCGCCGAGATGGGTATAAAGATCAAGGAAGCCCTGTCAGCTTAGGAGAGCTCCCGGCCTGGATGCCGAAACTCAAGATCGACCTCCACACGCATACCGGCGAGGATCCTCGTGATGTGGTCCACTACGACGCCTTCAGCCTGATCGACAAGGCCGCCCTGCTCGGATATGACGCCATCGCCATAACCAACCACGACAGGGTGACGGATGATGATCAGATCCTGTCGTATGCCCGGGAAAAAGACCTCCTGCTCATCCCGGGTATGGAAGCCACCCTTTCAGGCAAACACGTGGTCATCCTCAATCCTACACGTGCGGACAACTTCCCTGAACTCACACTGGACGAGCTGCCTGATCTGGTGGATGAGAGCAGCCTCGTGTTCGCGCCCCATCCCTTTTTCCCTCAGACTAGATCCCTGAGGAAACGCAGCTTAGACCTGATCTCCTCCTTCCATGCCGTGGAATTCTCCCATTTCTACACCCGGCTCCTCAACTTCAACAAGCGGGCCGTGCGGATGGCAGAGGAACACTCCCTGCCGCTGATCGGCACGAGTGACTGCCATTGTCTCTTGGAATTCGGGACCACGTTCTCCCTGGTAGAAGCGGACCGGGATGCCGCCTCTATCATCGAGGCTGTCAAGAACGGAAGGATCGAGCTGGTCACGTCCCCCCTCACGCACTGGCAGCTGGCCTATATCCTTCTGAAGCTTTCTGAGATCAAGTTTTTTCAGGTCCTGCCAGGCTTGCGACCCAAGCCGCGCCATCCCCGCCCCGATGGCGGGCGCCTGTCCTGATCTTCAGCACTTCCTATGGATTAGAGAGTGCCCTCCGCCGCCTTTCCTTTTCGGTTTACATCTCCCCCACCGCTTTATATTATGGTGTCGATCATAACCTTCGATTGGAGGAAGACATGCAACGATCAGGAAGACTCAAAACACCACTCGGGATCGCCCTCGGCTGTTTGTTCCTGGCCGTCCCGGCGCTTTCGGACCAAAAACAGGACCGACCGGCTCAGTACAGGCAGGAACCCGCACAGCTCGCCGCCCATCAGGTTACCGAATCAGTGTACGAGGTCCGAGGCGGGAGCGGAGCCAACGCTGGATTCATTCTCACGGACACGGAAGTCCTGGTGGTGGACGCCAAGATGAGCGTGCAGTCGGCGCAGGACATGCTGGCCGCTATCGGTAAGATCACGGACCTGCCGGTCCGGACTCTACTGATAACCCACAGCGATGGAGACCACATCAATGGAATCCCGGGTTTTCCCCGGGAGGTCGGGATCATAACCCATGGCAACAGCCTCAAATACATGAGCGAAGTGTTCAAACCCGAAGACGGAAAACCCATGCGCTCCGCACAGACGTTCGCCAGGCAGCTGGACCTCTACAGCGGAGCCCCACAGGTCCGGCTCCTCTACTATGGGCCCGCCCACACCGAGGGAGACGCCGTGGTTTTCATCCCGTCGGAGAAGGTGGCCTTCCTGGGAGACCTAATTTTTCTGGGCCGCGATCCCCTCATCCACAAGCACAAACACGGGAACTCGTTCGGCCTGGTCCGGGTGCTAAAATCCGTGCTGCAGCTGGATGCTGAGATCTTCCTGCACGGCCACGGAGCGCCGGCGAACAGGGAAGACATCCAGTCATTCATCAAGGCGCTGGAAGATAAACAGAACAGCATCCGATCCATGATCGCGGAGGGCAAGAGCCTGGAGGAGGTCAAGACGATCTTCGAGGTGAAAGACAGCCCGGCTCAGCCCGGCCGGACTCCCCGACCCAGCCTGGTCGAGATCATCTACGCCGAGATATTGGGTGAGGAGACACTGCGGTAGCCGGATACCCGGGATTTTAGAGAGCGAGCAGTACTCAGGAGGTCAGGGAACATGGCGAGATCAAAAAATATTGCGGCCTGTGTGGTCGTCGGAGGTTCTCTTCTCTTCGCCGCGCTATTCAGCGGCTGCGGAACAACGAAAGACCCAACCGGTGCGCAGATCCAGAATTTGAGGGCCTTGGCCAGGCTCTATGGGTATGTGCGCTACTTTCATCCCAGCGACCAGGCGGCTGCGATCGACTGGGATGCCTTTGCCATCCACGCCGCAGGCATGGTCAAAGGTGCCGCATCCGTTTCTGACCTCAAGACCACTCTGCAGGGCTTGTTCCATCCCATCGCACCCACGCTCCGGATATATGTCGAAGGAGAGGATCCCGGTCTGCCGCCGGAGCTTTCCCCTCCGAATCCTGACACGCTCGAGGTTGTGGCCTGGCAGCACCAGGGCATGGGGACCGGCAGCGCAACATCGCTCTACAAGAGTATCCGTTTGAACCGGAAAAACAGGTTCTCTCGCGGATCCGGCTCGGGGGTCCTCACGCGTATGCAGAAAGCGGAGCAGCACAGGGGAAAACAGATCCGGTTGAAGGCCAGTGTCCGTACCGAGGCCCTGAAGAAGGGAGGCCAGGTCCTGCTGTGGCTGCGTGTCGACCGGGAGGGGGGAATCCCCGGCTTCTTCGAAAACATGCGCGACCGGCCCATTCGTTCGGAGACCTGGGGAGAATACGAGATATCGGGGCCTGTCGCCGCCGACGCGGCCTCCATCGCATTCGGAGGGATCCTGGTTGGGCAGGGAACGGCCTGGGTGGACGGTTTCAGGCTCGAGGTGAAGTCGGAGGGACAGGAATGGGAACGGATCCCACTGCCAAACGCGGGTTTCGAGGAGGGAAAGCTCGGCGACCTCCCAAAGTACTGGCTGACACCGAGTCAGGGGTACTCCTACGAGGTAGCTGAAGCCGATACACCCGAGGGGCAGGCCTGCCTCCGCATCGAGAACACGTTCACGATCCTGACACAGCCGTTGTTCGAGGCGCGCCCGGAAGCGGGCGAGCTCCTGAACAAGCCGCTGGGCAGAGGCCTGTACTGCCAGATCCCCCTATCCTTGTACAGCGACGTGATTGGTACACTCGGCCGGGTGGAAGGGGATACACTCACCACACTGGAGAGGGACCTGGCCGCCGCGCTGGCCTCGAATCCCGATGCGACCAGCCAGGACCTCAGGACAGCAGATGTCATCATCGCCTGGAACGTGTTCCAGCACTTCTACCCCTACTTCGACCAGGTCGAGGCCGACTGGGAGGCCGTGCTGGACGAATCACTCAAGCGGGCACTGGAGGACAGGACCAAGGAGGACTTCTTCCTGACCCTGAACTCCCTTGTCGCCCAGCTCCAGGACGGCCACGGCAATGTCTACGACCAGGAATCCATGAATCAGGCCGGCCCGCCTTTCAGCGCGGAGTGGATAGAGGGCCGCCTCGTCGTGATGGCGTCTCAGGAACCGGAAAATTTCCGGAAGGGAGACATCATCCTGTCGATAGACGGAGAAGATGCGGCAGACAGCCTGAGAGCAGCGGAGCGCTACATATCCGGTTCGGCCCAGTGGAAGCGGCACAAGTCCCTGTGGCGCCTGGGATACGGAGGGATCGACACGGTCGCCGGGATCACGATCCAGCGGGACGATCAAGTCATCGAGACGGAATTCAAACGCAATAACCGCACTCCACTCAAGGAAAACAAGGGCCCGGACATCCAGGAGCTCGAGGACGGCGTTTTCTACATCAACCTCGACGCGGCACCCTGGAAGGATATCCAGGCCCGTATCTCAGATATCGCAGCTGCCAAGGGAGTCATATTCGACCTGAGGGGTTATCCCAACGGCAACCATGGAGTGATCTCTCACCTCCTCTCGGAGAAGGACACATCGGATTCCTGGATGCGGATCCCCCAGATCATCTATCCGGACAGAGAGGACATAAGCTATCGAAACACGAGCTGGGGGCTGCCGGCTCGGGAACCACATATCCAGGGAAGGGTCGTATTCCTGACAGACGGGCGGGCCATAAGTTACGCCGAGTCCTTCCTGAGCTTCATCGAGCACTACAGGCTCGCGGATATCGTGGGACAGCCCACTGCCGGGGCGAACGGGAACATCAATCCCTTTGTTCTGCCCGGAGGCTATCGTCTGATCTACACCGGCATGCGTGTCGTCAAACACGATGGTTCGCAGCACCACACGATCGGCATTCAACCCACGGTCTTCATGGAACGGACGATCCAGGGCGTGAGGGAGGGCCGGGACGAGTTCATCCAGAAGGCCCTCGAGATCATCCACCAGGACTAGGTGCGATCAACCGAAAAAGCCAGATCGGTACTGCGGAGGTTTGATCCCGTTCAGCCTGAGATAGACCACGGCCTGACCGCGGTGATGCGTGATGTGGTCTGCGCAGAACAGCACCAGCTTCCAGGCCGCAAGTTTGTTTTTTCCCATAGTGACATCCACGGCCGCCGATGCATCATCCAGGTCCGCGACGATCCCATCTCCAAAGGCGAATGAATCTTCCAGCAGCTTCTTGACCTCTGCGCCGGATTTGCCTTCAGCTTTGAGGGCATCCTCAGATACAGGGGGCTGTCCACCCTTGATGGCCGAAAAGAACCAGTAGTTTGCTCCGGCCAGGTGGAGCAGCTGCTCGGCAAAAGAAAACACCTCTTCCGTGGGCTTGAATCCATACTTGTCCTCAGGCATGGCCGCGGCAAATTCCATCATGTATGCCTTCGATTGTTTCCAGACCGCCTGTAATGTGACCGCGGGAGGCACGGAAGATGCCGCTGTGATGCGGGCAGACGGGCCCAGGGCCAGGACACCCACTCCCAATGCGGTCGAACCTACGAACTGACGACGAGAAAAGCTTGATCTCTGCATTGTTTCACCTCCTTGGATCCTATGTTCTCCAATACGGATACTTTCGCCGGGAGTTTATTTCTGCTATGAGGGAAGTGCCGTTGACACTATGTCCAGTCAGGGTATAATAGGCGCTTCATGCCAGATTCTAAGACCTCATCGCCCGCTCACGGAGCCCCAGCCACCAAAGGTGTGCAGACGCTCCTGGGAAATCCCAAGAAGGCCATCATCAAGCTCTCCATCCCCATGATCGTGGCCATGTCCGTCCACACGCTGTACAGCTTCGTAGACGGGCTGTGGGTAGCAGGGTTGGGGCCGGATGCCCTGTCCGCGGTCGGCTTCACGTTCCCCTTTTTTTTCATGCTCATGGCCCTTTCGGCAGGAATCGGTGTCGGCGGCAGTTCCGCGGTGTCCCGTAAAATCGGCGCTAAGGACAAGGGCAGCGCCGATGGCGTCGCCACGCACACCATGGTCCTCATGCTGATCACGTCGCTGGTCATCGCCCTCCCCTTCTTCATTTTTGCACCTGCCATCTTTTCCCACCTGGGTGCCGGCTCCGTCGCAGGGGCGGCAGGTGAGTACGCCCGCATCCTTTTCGCAGGTACCCTGGTCATCTTCTTCGGCCAGGTGTCGGCCGCCCTCCTGAGGGGCGAGGGAGATGTCAAGCGAGCCATGGTCGTCATGATGATCAGCTCCGGATTGAATATCCTCCTCGATCCGGTTTTCATCTACGTGCTGAAGCTCGGCGTTCCCGGAGCGGCCTGGGCCACCCTGATCTCGATCTGCATCTCAAGTGGATACCTGTTCTATGTGTTTTTTATCAAACGCGACACCTATGTCGCCATCAAGTTCCGCGGCTTCCGCTTCAGGAAAGCGATCCTCTCGGATATCCTCAAGGTGGGCGTCCCGGCCTCGTTCCAACAGCTATCCATGGCAGTGGCCATGCTCCTTCTCAACCTGATCGCGGTCAAGGTGGGTGGGACCGACGCCGTTGCAATCTTTACAACTGGATGGAGGGTCGTCATGTTTGCCACTCTCCCCCTTATGGGGATCGCCACTGCCGTTGTATCCGTGACCGGGGCGGCCCTCGGCGGAAGGGCGTATAAAAAGCTGGACAGCGGCTACATGTACGCCGTCAAGATCGGGGTGGCCATCGAGCTGGTCATGGCGTCCATCACCTACATCCTGGCTCCACAGATAGCAGGACTCTTCACCATGAATCAGGAGTCGATCCGCATCCGCTCCGACCTCATCAATTTTCTGCGCATCATGTGCATATTCTACCCTGCGGTCTCGCCCGGCATGCTCACTTCTGCCATGTTTCAGGGCGCGGGAAAGGGGACCTACTCCCTGGTGCTGACAGTAACGCGAACCATCCTCCTCGCCACACCGCTGGCCTATATCATGGCCGTGACGCTGGGTCTGCAGCTCGACGGGCTCTGGTGGGGAATCGTGGCAGGCAACTCCGGCGGCGCCCTCATCGCCTTCACCTGGGGCCGATTCTATGTGCGCGGACTGCTTGCCAGAGAAGCCGATTGATTCCGGGGCATTGTCCTGACCGCACCGAGGAACTGGTCAGCGAAGCGGGAAAGTCAAACCTGTTTAGTCAATGCCAGCTGCGAAAGGGAACGAGCGGCATATCTCCAGGACCTATCACACGTAGGAGAGGAAACACGTCTCCCTTTTCGGGCACGAGGCGGTAGCTCCAGTAGCGGATGAGGCCGTACTGCGACTGAGGCTCGAGGAGGCAGGGGATCAGGTTGGCGGCCGGTTGAGCACAGGATACATAGATGTCCCCCCGCTTCACAACGGCCCTGATCGCAGTGCGCTCGACCTCGATCCGCTGCGGGGCGAGATAGTCATACTCGGCCGGCACGATGTCCGTGATCTGATAGGCTTCGGCCTCCACAGGGACATCCGCGGTGAACATCCGAAGCTCCAGGCCGTGTTTGACCAGGGTTTCGATCACGTCCCGATGGACGGCAGGGACGATATAGCCCAAGGGTCGCGCGACACTCAGCGTGGGCTCCACCAGGGGGAACCAGTTCTCGATCCGCTGCTCGATGACCTGATATTCCGAGCCCGCGGGATTGGGTTGTATGTCGGCTGCGGTCAGGGGCTCACCCGCCTTCTTGTCCCTCGTCAGTATCCCCCGGATGGGTGAGCGGCTCCGCCTGAACTGCTTGATGACCAGGACCGGGTCCTCAGGATCGCGGGCATAACGCATGCGCAGGTGGACCATGTCGTCTGCAGCAAAGGACGCTGCCCTGGCAACCAGGTCCTCACGCAGGCCGCGTACTAGCAGAATGATCTCTTCGCCGTTCCGGGCCACCCTCTCCAGGAGGAGTCGGATCCCCTGGTACTGATATTCGGTGCGCTCCCTCAGGGTCGCGAGATCATGCCGGGATGCGCCTTCCTGGATGAATGAGAGGGTTTCATAGATGCCCAGGCTGTTGCGCCCATCGTTGAGGTCGGTCGTGGAGAATCGCTTCATCTGCTGGCGGCCGGCCGTGGATCCCTGCCCATAGCTGACCCCTGCGGAAGAATCGATCCCCATGGCCTGGGTGATCAGATACTCATGAAACGTGATCTCCTTGGCCTCCAGGGCTGCGGCCGTCTCCGCAAGCAGCACATCGCGTTGGAAGGCCTGCAGCCGCTCATGGATGTTGACATTGGAGACACAGCCGATGGAGACCCGGTAGTAGTCGTCTCCCTTTTCATGCACATCCAGCGTGACCTCGGGCATCCAGGTCCGGAATATCCGGTTGATGGCCTCGGTTTCGGGGGATTCCAGCTTGACCTGATCCCGGTTGAGATCCAGGTCCTGCTCGTTGCGGCGCTGGTCCCGGAAGTTGCCGTAGGGATTGGCCGTGGGGAGGACGAGCACATTGACGTGCTTGAGCAGAGGCCGCAAATCCCCTATCGCGAGGTCACGGACCAGTTCCAGCGCGGACTCCTTGGCGGACTGTTCGTTGCCGTGTTTCGCCGCCACCAGGTAGAATGTCGGTTTGCTGCGATCGAGCTCGGCCGGAGAATCGACACCTTCCTCGGTGAGGATACAGAGGAGGAGGTCCTTGGCCCCGAAGTCCTGCGCCGGCAGAGTGCGCCCCACGATCCGGACCTCTAGCTCCTGCGAGAGATGATCCAGGCGGCTGAGGAACTGCACGATATCTTCATGCTGGGAATACTGAACGAAATTGCAGGCCTCGACCGGAGTTTTGATCGTTTCTTCCGCCAGGAGCCCAGGCAGACCGGATAGGATCAGGGCGGTAAGAACAGCCAAAATTCTGAGACGGGATTTAAGGGACATGGGAGCGTCCTCCTTGACGGGGAACAGAGAGGCTATTTCTCTTCTTCCTCGGATTTTTGTTCGAACGGCACCTCGATCGTCTTGACCTGGGCCGCGCGGAGCACCTCGAAGGTCACGGTGTCTCCCCATGTAAAATGTGCGAGATAGGTCCGGATGGTATTGATGTCCGTGAAGGAGTGATCCCCGACGGAGAGTATCACATCCCCCTTCTTGAAGCCGGCGTCCTTGGCCACCCCGTCGATGGGCTCGCGTTCCACGACAGGATTCGCGAGGTTGTCGAATTTTTTAAGCCTCAGACCGATCGACGGATATGCGGGCCGGTCCTCCTCGGCCAGTCCCCAGATGTAGTCCCCCAAAGAGCGGGAGACCTCGAGGCTGTCCCGGCCCTTGGGAACCACCACGCACACGACGGTCTTGAACGGCCAGCTGGTCTTTTCGAACGCCCTCCGGTTGATGCCCAGGTTGTACATCAGGTGCCCGGAACCAGCCAGCACGACCATCCTCTTGCGCGTATACTCGAGCACATTGAGGATGTTGTCGGACATGACCTCGTCCCAGGCCGACTGCGCCCGGTACAGCCCTTCAAACACCTTGTCCAGCCCGGGTCCCTTCATGGCTGCGGGCATGTCCATGTTCTCGAAGATCGCCCGGATGTAGGTGCGGTGCTCCTGGTGGGTGATATCGGGATCGGGAACCAGGGCTTTTTCCTCCTCGGTCAAGGCCGCATACCCCCGCATGCGCAGCTTGGAGATGATCTCGCGGGGGGCGTTCAGGCCGTAGGCTGGGATGCGCAGCGATCTGGCCGCCGCGAAGACATCGGCGTAGTAGGAAAAATTGAAGTTCCAGGCCACATACCATTCCGCCTCCCGGATGAATTCCTCCTCGGTCAGCAGACCCATGGACCACTTGTTGAGGAATACCTGGCGAACCGGGGTGAACATCTCCAGGCCTATGGTCAGCGCCGGATCCTGTTCGTACAGTGCCCTGATGATCCTCGCCTGGATATCATGCATAGGAAGGCTGTTGTGGGACTCCCCGACATGGATGATGCGGCTGCCGGCCATCTCCGAGATCATCTGTTCGAACGGGACTGCACGCCCCGTGGCTGCCGAGAAGATGGCATCCGGTTGGACTTCCAGAGTCAAGTTTTTGAGATCGGGATCTCCCAGTTTGAGGCGGAACGTGGCAAACTCTTCCTGTTCCTCCTGGAACGGAAACGCCGTACCCAGGATACCCAACAGACAGAGCAGTATGAGAGCGATATGTTTCATTGATATCTCCAGTCCGAGTTTAGATCGTATGATACCTGTAGCTGGTCATATCGTCAACTGAGATGCGGTCTTGGGACCACTCCCTTTTTACATTTGCCGGAAACCTGCTATACTTGCGAAAACTTATGGCGGACAAGCAGGATCCCGAGAAGACCATCCGCACCTTTGCGACCGCAACCTTCTTCAACGACCTCGGCTCCAACATGGCCTATCCCATCTGGCCATTTTTCGTGACGGAAACCCTCAAGGCCAACATGACGGCCCTGGGCCTGCTGGACGGCATCGGCGAAGGCCTGATGTCCATCTCCAAGGCCCTGTCCGGATATCTCTCCGACCGCATTCATAAACGCAAGGTTTTCATCTGGGCCGGCTATTTTATGGCGGTCGCGGCGCGCCTGGGATACGCAGTGGCCGCCACGTGGCAGCAGCTCATCGTCTTCCGCATCCTGGACCGCATCGGAAAAGAACGCAGCGCCCCGCGTGACGCCATAGTCGCCGATGTGTCCACCCATGCCAATCGGGGGACACACTTCGGATACATTCGGGCCATGGACCACCTGGGAGCGCTCCTGGGAAGCCTGCTGGTCCTCGTGCTCATACAGTTTCTAGACTACCGATGGATCCTGGCCCTGGCCGCGCTCCCCACTCTGGTCAGCGCTGTGCTCGTAATACTCCTCATACAGGACCGTCCACCGAAAGGGACGTCTGTACCGTTCGGGGTTTCTCTGCGCCAGCTGGGCAAACACTTCCGGCGGTTCGTGACACTCAGCGCTGTCTTTGCCCTGGGAGCCTTCAGCTACTCCTTCCTGCTCCTGTTCGCTCGTGAAGCGGGGCTCAGCAAGACGCTCGTGATCGCCCTTTATCCCCTCTTCACTTCGGCCGCGGCCGCATCCTCATGGGTCTTCGGCCGCATGTCGGACAGGATCGGACGCAAACCGGTCCTGCTCATCTCCTACGCACTCTGGATCATCGTGTGTTTGAACTTCCTGCTGGTGCGCAGCCCCGTGCTGCTCATCTTCGGCTTTATCCTGTACGGAATGCACAAGGGAATCCTGATCCCGGTTCAACGGACCGTGGTCTCGGAGTGTGCCCCCTCGGCATTCAGGGCCAGCTGCCTGGGAGGCTTCCACATGATCACGGGACTCTGCGCGCTGCCGGCCTCGTTCATAGCCGGGATCCTTTGGGAGACCTTTGGCAGCCGCGCGCCCTTCCTTCTCTCTCTTGGGCTGAGCCTGGTTGCGACACTGCTCCTCCTCTCCTTCAAGCCTGAGGAGGCTGTCGATTAGGTTGGTCATTACACCCGGCTAGGCGACCGGCCCGGTGTTTTTCGCCTACTTGTCGTCTTCTTCGCTGGACCGGATTCGGCCTTCCTTGATGGACTCCTCGATGATCTTCTGCTGGAGGTGTGCCGGGACCTCTTCGAGATGAGAAAATTCCATAAGGAAGGAGCCCCTCCCTCCGGTGATCGAGGTCAGGATCGGCTCATAGTCCAACATCTCGGACAGAGGAACCTGGGCCTTGATGATGCGCATCGTCCCCCTCTGTTCCATGCCCTGCACCTTGCCGCGGCGGCTGTTCAGGGTGCCCATGATATCGCCCATGTAGGTGTCGGGGGTGTAGGTCTCGACGTTCATGATGGGTTCGAGGATGGTGGGCCTGGCCTCCTTGATGCCCTTCTTAAATGCCATCGAGGCGGCCACCTTGAAGGCGATGTCAGAGGAATCGACATCATGATAGGTCCCATCGTACAGGTTGGCCTTGAAATCCACCGTAGGATATCCGGCCAGGATCCCCTTCTTGCGCACCTCCTGAAGGCCTTTCTCCACGGAAGGGATGTAGTTCCTGGGAATTGCTCCTCCAAAGACCGTGTTTTCAAAGATGAATTCCTCACCTCTGGCGAGAGGTTCGAACTTTATCCTGACATCGCCGTACTGGCCGCGCCCACCTGTCTGTTTCTTGTACTTGCCCTGGACATCGGAACGCCCCTTGATGGTCTCCTTGTAGGAGATCTTGGGCGGCTTCAGGTCTACGTTGACGTTGTACCGGTCGCGGAGTCGATTGGTAATGATCTCGACATGGAGCTGTCCATTGCCCGAGATGATGAGCTCGGCAGTCTCCGGGTCCCGCGTGATCCGGGCCGTGGGATCCTCTTCCGTGATCCTGTGAACCGCCTGTGAAATGCGGTCCTCATCCCCCCTGGTCTGAGGTTCGATGGCGAAGGAAATGGACGGCTCAGAGAACTTAAAGGCGGGGAACTCGAAATCGGCCCCTTTTGCGCACAGGGTGTCACCCGTCCCGGTATCCTTGAGCTTGGCGGTGGCCACCAGGTCCCCGGCCTTGGCCTGTCCGGCAGGTATCTGTTCCTTCCCCTGCAGGTAGAACAGCCCGCCAAGCTTTTCCATGCTCTGCTTGGAGCTGTTTTCCACGGATCCGTCTGGATTGATCCTGCCCGAGAACACGCGCATGATGGAGATGCGGCCGGTGTATGGATCCGAGATGGTCTTGAAGACCAGAGCAGAGAAGGGCTGATCCGCACTCAGCTTCACCGTTCCTCCTTCATGTACGATCTCACCTTTCTGTAACGGATCCGGCAGGAAATTCACCACTCCGTCCAAAATGGGCTGCGCTCCGATGTTGGCTCCTCCGGAAGCGCAGAAGATCGGGAAGATCTGGCGGTCCAGCACACTCTTCTTGAATCCTGTTATGAGTTCTTCCGGAGTCAGCTCTCCGTTCTCGAAGTATTTTTCCATGAGGGCCTCGTCATTCTCAGCCACCATCTCCATGAGCTCTTCGATCTTTTTCTGGGCGGCATCCTTCATGTCGTCCGGGATGTCCGTCTCCTTGAATTTTCCGCTCTGATTCGCCTCGAAGACATAGGCCTTCTGCTTGATCAGGTCGACCACACCGTTGAATCCCGCCTCCTTACCGATGGGCATCTGGACAGGAATCGCCTGTCGGCCAAAGAACTCATGGATAGTCTGCACGGTGCCTTCGAAGCTCGCGTTTTCCCGATCGAGCTTGTTGACCACAAAGATCGCGGGAAGGCTCATCTCGGCCATCATCTCCCAGACCTTTTCCGTCCCCACCTCAACTCCGCCCGCAGCGCTCACCAGGAGGACGCCGGCGTCTACGGCCCTCAGGCTGGCACGTGTATCCCATAGGAAGTTGGTGTAGCCTGGACAGTCGATCAGGTTTATCTTGTGACCGCCCCACTCCAAATGGCAGAGGGACGAATTTATCGAGATCTGGCGTTTGATTTCGTCCGGATCGTAGTCCGTGACCGTGTTACCCTTATCCACTTGGGTGAGTCGTGTGGTCGCTCCGGTATCGAACAGGAATGCGGCAGCCAGCGTGGTCTTGCCGCAGGATCCGTGCCCGACAACGGCAATATTCCTGATTTTTTCCGCGTCAAAGTCTTTCATCGTGAAGCCTCCAGTCGGATAATCCTAAATATAAAAATGCAACGGATATAATACACCAATCAACACTCCTATCTCAAGAACTTTGGGAATTATTGACCTCAGAAGCGGTCGAGCACTTCCTGGAGATCCATCGGCAGGGCCGCAGTGAACGTCATATCCTCTCCGATACCGGGGTGACGGAGTCCGAGGCTGCCGGCGTGCAGGAACAGGCGTGGGCTCGGCCCTTTCCCGTCTCGGCGGCCGTACCTTCCGTCTCCGACGAGAGGATGCCCCGCAGCCGCCATGTGTACCCGGATCTGGTGTGTCCTCCCGGTCAAGGGATGGATCTCGAGATAGGAGAAATCCTCATAGACCTGCAAAAGTTTGTAGCGGGTCTCGGCTTCCCGGGGCTTCCGGGTTTTGATCGAGATGCGGTCCCTGTGCCGCGCATGGCGACCGATCGGCCAGGTAAGTTTGCCCTCAACATGGCGGATGGCTCCCCAAACCAGCGCCAGGTAGCGTTTGTTGATCGTCCGGGCTTTGAACTGCTCCCGCAGGCTGTCCAGGGCCTCGGGAGAACGCGCCACAACCATAACCCCTGAGGTTTCCTTGTCCAACCGGTGAACGATACCGGGCCTGTCATGTGGTTCCAGGGCTGCGAGGTCCGGGAAGCGGAAGAGCAGACCGTTGACGAGTGTCCGGGTTCTCCGCCCGGCTCCGGGATGGACCACCAGGCCGGTGGGCTTGTCCACGACGATGATATCCCGGTCCTCATGCAGGATCTCGAGGGGGATGTCTTCGGGGATGAGTCTTGTCTCCGGTTCCGGTTCCAGCTGGAGCGTCACCCTCTCCCCCGCCTCAAGCCTGTGGCTGGTCTTGACAATACGCCCATCCACCTGAACCATACCCTGGGAGATCAGGCGCTGCACTTGGGAGCGGCTCATCTCGCCCACCTGTGCAGCCAGGAAGGCATCGACCCTCTGGCCGGCCCCTCCCTCCTCGGTCACCAGGAAATTAAGATCAGACACTTTTTCGTTTCTTGAGTATGAAAAACATCATCGTACCCACAATGAGGCCGATGATGCAGAAGAGCTGCGGATAGGAGATGCTGAGATAAGGCGAAGCGGAATGTATGAGATACAGGCGGTCGGGATCGTGATCTCCTCGATAGAATTCCGTGAAGTAGCGGATAAGGGAATAATTGATGATGTAGAATGCAAAGACTTGGCCGTCAAATTTCTTTTTGCGGAGGAGATAGAAGAGGATCCCGAAGTTCAGGAAGTTGAGCAGGGCCTCGTAGAGCTGGACCGGGTGTAGGGGGGAGCCCAGGGGGAGTCCGGTCAGGTTGTTGGCCGTCTCATTGTGGAAGGTCACTCCCAGTGCCGTGTCACAGGCCCGCCCATAGCAGCAGCCGGCACAGAAACACCCCAGGCGCCCGAAGCCGTGTCCCAGGGCCAGAGCCGGGACGATCAGGTCGGCGGTCTTCCAGGTCGGCAGTTTGTGCCGATGCATGTACCAGAGAGCGAATATGATGCCGGCAGCCAGCCCACCCTGAAATACACCGCCCGATCGTGCCAGAGACAGCAGCTCACCGGGGCTGCGTACATACCGGCCAAAATCCCCGACAAGCAGCACGAGTTTGGCACCAAGCAGCGAGATGAGGATCGTGTAGAAGGCCATGTCCACCAAACGGCCCGATTCGAGCCCGTATTTTTTGCCTTGTACATACAGGAACCAGAGGCCGCACGCGACTCCCACCGCCATCATAAATCCATACGTGTGGAGGGTGACCGGGCCGAGCTTTAGGAGCACAGGGAACATTTTTCTTCACCTTTCCTGAAAAAAAAGACGTACACCAGCAAAACAGCGCCGATGGAGATACAGGAATCCGCGACATTAAACGAGGGCCAGTGGAAGGACTTCACATAGACCTCCAGGAAATCCACCACAAAGCCCCGAGTCAACCGGTCGACCTGGTTGCCGAGCGCGCCCCCCAGGATGAGCGCGAGCGTGATCTTCAGCAGCCGGTCCTGGGCAGGCACCTTGAAAAAATAGAACAACACCAGCAAAAGTGCGGTCAGGGATGCCACCGTGAGCAGCACGTAGACGACCGGGCTCCCGGAATTCGAGAAAAATCCAAAGATCGCACCCCGGTTCCGGACATGGCTCAGGTTGAAAAATCCCGGGATCACAATCCTGCTGGTTCCATGGGGGATGCTCTTGAGGATCATCAGCTTGGTCACCTGATCCAGGAGCACGATGCTGGCGATCAGGGCCAAATACGGGAGTGTCCTTTTGATATTCATCATGCCTTCATGCCTGCGACCACGTCCTCACATCGGCGGCAGAAATCGGGATAGGTGTCGCTGGTCCCCACGTGGTCGGAATAATTCCAGCAGCGCAGGCATTTCTGCCAGGAGACCCGCTCCACATCGACTTCGATCTCCTCTCCCCCGCCCTCGTCCAGTTCAACGGCGGACACGATGAAGAGCGCGGGGAGTTCGGATCGATATTTCTGCAGCAGTTCCCGGTCCGCCTGCGGAGCCCGGATCGTGACCACCGCCTCCAGGGAATTCCCGATCAGCTTGTCCTCGCGTGCCTTTTCCAGCTGCTTGAGCACGTCCTCCCGGATGCCTCCCAGGGATTCCCACTCCTGAAACATGTCATCCTCCAGCCATTTCTCTGTGAACTCGGGAAATGACTCGAGGTGCACGGACTCGGACTTGCCGCTGTAGGCCGGCATGGCCTCCCAGGCTTCTTCTGTCGTGAAGGGCAGGATTGGGGCCATCAGCTTGAGTGTGTCCCGCAAAATGTGGAAGAGGGCCGTCTGTGCAGACCGCCTCAGCTCGGAATCGGAACCCGAACAGTAGAGGCGGTCCTTCAAGACATCCAGGTAATAGGAGCTCAGTTCGACCGTGAACAGGTTATAGATGGTGTGAAACACGACATGATATTCGAATTCCTCATAGGCCTTCCGCGCTTTGCGTCCCAGCTGCCCAAATTTTCCCAGGGCCCAGCGGTCGAAGGGATGCATCTTTTCCGCCGTCAGGCAGTCTTCGTCTGGTGCGAATTCTAGCAGGTTACCGAGGAGGAAACGCCACGTATTGCGCAGTTTGCGGTAGGCCTCCACAAGTCTCTGCAGGGTTTCGTCACCGAAGCGGGCGTCTTCCTTGTAGTTGAGCATGGCGACCCAGAGGCGGAGGATCTCGGCTCCGTTCTTCTGGATGATTTCGTCCGGTGCGATGACGTTACCCAGCGACTTGGCCATGGCATGCCCGTGCTCATCGAGCACGAATCCATGGATGATGCAGTTCTTGAAGGGGGCATCGCCCTTGGCCGCCACCCCGATCATAAGGGAACTGTTGAACCATCCCCGGTACTGGTCATGGCCCTCGATGTAAACATCGGCCGGCCAGGGCATGTCATCCCTCCTGCCCAGGATTCCATGGCTGGAGCCGGATTCGAACCACACATCCAGGATGTTGTTCTCCTTATCCAGGCGACCGGATCCGCATTCGGGACACTTCGTATCGGGAGGGATCAGCTCCTCTGCCGATTTCTCGAACCAGGCATTCGAGCCTTCGCTCGAAAAAATATCCGCCACCCAAAGCGCGATCTTCTCATCGGCCACCGCCTCACCGCAGTCGAGGCAGGTGAATGCGGGAATGGGCACGCCCCAGGAGCGCTGCCGTGAGATGCACCAATCCGGCCTCTGACTAACCATGCCGGAGATGCGCTCCTCTCCCCAGTGCGGGAGCCACCGCACCCGCTTGATGGCCTCCAGGGACTCCTCTCTGAATCCTTTTTGGTCCATGGCGATGAACCACTGCGCCGTGGCCCTGAAGATCACAGGCTGTTTGCATCGCCAGCAGTGCGGATAGGAATGGTCGACCTCTTCGGATTTCAGCAGCACACCGGTCTTCTGCATATTCGAAAGGATGACCGGATTGGCATCGAACACATTCATCCCACCGTAGGTTTCGACCTCTGAGGTGAATCCCCCACTGTTATCGACAGGAGTGTAGATTTCCAGGCCATAGGCCAGGCCGGTCAGATAGTCGTCCAGGCCGTGTCCCGGTGCTGTATGCACCGCTCCTGTTCCTTGATCGAGAGTAACGTAATCGGCCAGCACGAACACCGACTCCCTGTCGATGAACGGATGCCGGGCTTTTAATCCCTCCAGATCCCTGCCAGGGAACGTCACCAGGACCTTGGCATCAGCGAATCCCAGGACTTCGGACAGCACAGGGATCAGGCGTTTTGCCGCCACAAAGACCTCGTCGCCGACCTCGAAGGCGGCATACTCGAAGTCCGGGTGGAAGGCGATGGCCAGGTTGGCGGGGAGGGTCCAGGGCGTCGTGGTCCAGATGATAACAGACACCGACTTCCCTTTGAGCTCAGCAAATTTCTCACCCAGGTCCGAGATCATGGGGAACTTGACATAGATCGAGGGGGATTTCCGCTCCGCATACTCGATCTCTGCCTCGGCCAGGGCGGTGCGGCAGGAGGCACACCAGAGCACGGGTTTCTTCCCCTTATAGACATTACCACGCTTAAAAAAGGCGGCCAGGAACCGGAGAATATCCCCTTCATACTCGGGAGCGAGCGTGAGGTAGGGATCTTCCCATTCGCCGGAGACGCCCAGTCGGCGGAACTGCTCCCGCTGGACTCCCATATAGTGGAGCGCGTACTTCTTGCACTCCTCGCGGATGGCGATGATGGACATACTTTTTTTCTTATCCCCAAGGTTCTTGTCGACCTTGATCTCGATGGGCAGACCGTGACAGTCCCACCCGGGCCTGTAGGGCGCCCGAAAGCCTTCCATGGTCTTGGACCTGACGATGAAATCCTTCAGGATCTTGTTCAGGGCGGTTCCCAGGTGGATGTTGCCGTTGGCATAGGGGGGGCCGTCATGGAGCACGAAGGGCGTGCGGCCGCTGCCCTGGGACTGTATCTTCCGGTACAGGTCGATCTCTTCCCACTTTTGAATGATCTCGGGTTCCTTCTGCGCCAGCTTCGCCTTCATGGAAAAGGAGGTTCGAGGAAGGTTCAGGGTTTGTTTTATCGTGTCGCCGTCCATCTTCAGTTTCTCCAGAGTATACTGCGCTTCCGCAAATTGTATCCCTCCCCCCGTAAAAGTCAAGCCAGCCAACCACCCCCCTGTGTTCCCACCCTCCCTATGCGCAATGCTGCTACTGGAAAATCGCCAACCACCCTTACATGTGACCCTTCCTCCCTCACTGCGAGGGATTCCGTGATTTGTCAACCTCTTCCCACTAATGTACTTACACTTCTCAACATTCAGAGGACGGGTTTGAGGCCTCTTGATCCCCTTCTCTGCCCCGCCGCGCTCAATGGACAAGATAAATCAAATAATCGTGCCCAGATTCTTGACAGAATAATCCTCGGTATGGAAATATTGTGCCATATTTCATCGGTTATCGGGTTTTCGGTAATACTTATACAAACAAAAAGAGGAGGAATAAGCATGAGCAGAGTTGATTTCAAGTCGGTATTCGTCTTCGTGTGTATCCTGTGGCTGGCCCTGGCAGCAAGCGCTCAGGACGACGAAGTCTGGACCAGCGCCAAAAAGGATAGCGCCATCGTCTACTTCGTCCACGGGATCCCTGGATCTCTCGGAAATCCGGACAATGCGGTGGAAGTCTGGGTAGACGATGAGATACTCATCGACAACGTCAAATACGGCCAGTTCTTTGGTCCCATGTCCATCAAGGCCGGCACCTACCAGGTCAAGTCCTATGAGGCAGGATTCGGCCCTGACAAGGGCTTCAGCCCTGTGGCTGAGCGATCCGTTACATACATCGCCAATCAGGCCGTCCTCGTGGTCGGCCACCTAACCGAGGACGGCAAAAACTTCACTAACAGCGACTTCCCCCTCGACTTTTCACCCATCCTCAACAAGAAGAATTCACGCGTCTTTGTCTTCCACTGCGCCGCCTATTCCCATCTGGTGGCCTCATTCTACAATTGGAGCGATTCCGAGGAACACCCCTATGTGGGACACGAAGCCATGCTAAACACCGATAAATTCGTGGCGGAGATCACCAGGGCCCTCAATTGGGGATTCTACGTCCAGGAGGGCAAGGACAACGGCCGCCTCCTTTACGACAAGGCCTTCAAGCCCAGAGCACAGAAAGGACACATGGTCGTGATCATAGGAGTGCCGAATACTCCGACCTTCAAGGTCTTGTTTAAAACCCACAAGAAGAAGCTGAAATAAGCAAATCTGCTGGAATCTCGGAATTATCCGTGCCGAATTCTGCCTAGTAGTAGTACCAGATGGACTTGAATTCGGATATGTTCTCCCCTGCCGCCTTGAGCTTCTGCAGGTAGCTGTAGATAGAGACATCCGTGTACACATAGGTGCCGACGAGGCTGAGTTTTTTTTCCCAGGGGTGAAACTCGTAGATGCGGCGTCCGTCGGGCAGGAGCCCGATCACGTCGTGGTGCTGCGTGGCCCTCAGATAATTCTTCCCCAGCCCGGGGACATTGAACACGCACTCATCGGTGCGCACGGTCCCCGGGAACAGCCTCGCCTCCTCCTTCTGTTCCTGGAGGAGCCTCGGGATGGGTACCCGGTAGTCATCCGTCTCATCCTTGCCCTTGGTATTGAAGGTGTAGTAGGGCGTCACCCCGATCAGCCGGAGCTTATTGCGCAGGGCCGTGGCCTCGAACCTCCGGGAATTGTAAAAGGTGTAGACGAGCTGGTTGTACACATCGATCCCATCGCGGCGGAACTTCTGTACGGCCTCCATGGCCTGGTGCGTGATCTCATACGGATGCTCGAAATGGGTAATGATAACGATCTCGCGCTTGCCGGGGATGTGGAAATGGTTAACATCCTTGACCAGGCTGTCGGTGATTCGCTGAGGAAGGGTCACAAGCGTGCGGGTCCCGATCCGGATCCTCTTGATGTTGCGGTTGCGGGAGAGCTTGAACAACATGCTCTCGAGCTTGTCGTTGGATAACAGGAAGGGATCGCCCCCCGTGATCAGGACCTCCTGGATCTCAGGGGTGTCGGAGATCCACTGGATCGCCTTTTCCAGCGTGCCCCTAGCCAGGACCGCCCCTGGGGAGTACACGTCCTCGATCTCCCAGTTGCGCTGGCAGTACACACAGATCTGCGGACACGTGGTGATGGGCTTGAGGATGACGATCATGGGATAGCGGCGGGTGATCCCTTCGATGGGAGAGGTTTCGCTCTCCAACATGAAATCCATGGAGCCCTCTTCACAATCCCTGGATTCCTTGAGTCTGTGGATGTACTGGAGGGGTGGGATCACCTGAGCGCGGATGGCTGCATCGTGGGTGCGGCTCGTGTCATTGTCCATGAGTGAGAGGTAATAGGGCGTGATCCCGAAGGGGATCTTGTACTCCTTCGCAAGCCTCACGGCCTCATACTCCTCATCCGTGATCTTGACTAAGGCACGCAGAGTGTCGGCATCCCGGATGATGTGGCGGACCTGCCATTTCCACTTTGTCCACTCCAGGTCTGTGGCATCAAAATACTTGAGGATGCGGTGTTTGTTTTTGTAGCGCCTCCGCTTGACATCATCGTCCAGCCCGCTGAGATACCGGTCCTGATACTCCAGCGCCTCCCTAGCCATCCGGGAGAGGTCTGTCGATCGGAGCTGGGCGGCCCTGCGGCCGGTGTATTTGGCGAAGACCGGGGGCTCCACAGAGTAGATCCCAGCCTTGCCCACCATTCCCCGTATCAGGTGTTCCAGCTCGGCAAAGAAACCGGGAGAAGGCGGGGACAGTTCAGGGTTCTTTGGCTCATGGATCAGCTGGTTGAGGTACTGCAGGAAGCTGAATCCCGAGATCTCTTCGCTCCGCGAGGAGATGAATTTCCGGAACAGACGGATCGTGTCCCGCACCAAGACCCACTCCAGAGGGGGCAGCGAAGGATCTTCGTCGAAGGCCTCCACCTGCAGCTCGCCCAGAAGGTTTCGAAGCTGGTTCCGCTTCTCCTCCAGCGAGTCCTCGGACAGGATGATCTTTTTCAGAGGGGGATGGATCCCCAGTATCCGTAAGAGCCGTTGTCGTTCCCGTTCTTTCATGTTTTCTTTCCAGATCTAAGGATGTTGTATGAAATGGGCGCCGCGGCTCACCGGATTCCCGAGAGCGGCCTGCGTGATCAGCATGGCTACCTGGATCCCGTGCTTGAGGCCCACCACCTTGGGATCCATCCGGGCCGACCGGTAAAACCTCTCGATGCGGTGCCGCAGGTAATCCAGGTCCGCGCGTGCGCGTTCCAGGCGCTTGCGAGTTCGAACGATCCCCGTATAGTTCCACATTGTATTGCGGATGGCAGACCAGTCCTGGTTGATCAGGGCCGGGTCGATCTCCTCCTCATCGCTGGGATAATACCACTCGTGGATCTCATCGGCCGAGTAGGCACGCGTGTCATCGAACTCCTGGGAGATCCTGCGGGCGGCCCGGGTTCCCCATACGAGGCCTTCCAACAGAGAGGTGGATGCCAGGCGGTTCGCCCCGTGTACGCCCGTGCAGGCCGTCTCGCCCACAGCATAGAGGTCCCGGAGCGTGGTGCGTCCCCAAGCGTCCACCAGGGCCCCGCCGCAGCAGTAGTGAGCGGCAGGCACCACGGGGATAGGTGTCCGGGTGATATCGATCCCGAGTTTGAGACAGGTCTCATAGATATTGGGAAATCGCTTCGGGATTTCGATCTCGGCATACGATGCCAGATCCAGGGTCACATAGTTGGAACTGCTGTTGGTCATCTCCTCGTAGATGGCGCGCGTCACCTCATCCCGGGGCGCCAGTTCCTCCTTGGCGCTGTAGTTCTGCATGAAGAGGCGGCCGTCCTTGGTTTTGAGCCGGGCCCCCTCTCCCCTCACCGTCTCGGAGATCAGGAAGGCGTCTGCGTCCCGGTGGAAAAGGAGCGTGGGGTGGAACTGGATGTATTCCATGTTGACGATGCGCGCTCCGGCCCTGTAAGCCATGGCATAACCTGCTCCGATGGAACTAACCGGATTGGTGGTGTAGAGGAAGATCGCGCCGCACCCTCCGGTGGCAAGCACCGTCCGGGCAGCGAAAATGTGCTTTACCTGCTGGGTCCGGTTTTCCAGCACATAGGCCCCGATGCAGCGGGATTCCTCATAGAACGACGCGGGGTCCTTGGAGTGATGAGGTATGGTGAGGAGATCGACAGCGGTGTGTCCCGTGAGGAAGGTCACGTTGGAATAGGTCTGCAGCTTTTCGATAAAAGTCCGCTCGAGCGTCTGTCCGGTGGTGTCCTTCACGTGCAGGATGCGCCGCCTGGAATGGGCCGCCTCCTGGGCATAGTCCAGCGTATCCGGAGAGGAACGGGCGAAAGGGATCTGAAGTTCCCGGATCAGGATGTCGTCCACCAGGGACTTGCCCTCAGAGACCAGGATATCCACGGCCTCGGGATTGTTGATCCCGTCGCCCGTCTCGAAGATGTCCTGCTTCAACAGCACAGGACGGTCGTCGGGGCCCTGCGATACGATCCCTCCCTGCGCATAGTATGTATTGGATTCTTCGGGTTCCTCAGATTTGGTGACGATGACCACGCGCAGGCCGGATTTGGCTGCCTCGAGCGCGGCGCTCGCCCCGGCGATCCCACATCCGATGACAAGTACGTCTGTATCCATCACAAAAAATCCATGCTGATGTCCAGGGAGTTATAGGAATGTGTCAGGCGGCCCACAGAGATGTAGTCCACACCCAATTCCGCGATCTCCCGGATCCTCTCCAGGTCGACGTTGCCGGAGACCTCGAGCGGCACGCGGCCCCTCACCCAGTTGACCACCTCTTTCATCGCATCCAGCGTCATGTTGTCCAGCATGATCATGTCCGCCCCGCTCTCGACCGCTTCGCGGACCTCATCCAGGTTCGTGGTCTCCACTTCGATCTTCATCTCTGGGGAAACTTTGGTCCTCGCCCTGTTTACGGCCTCTGTGATGCTCCCCACAAGCTGGATGTGATTGTCCTTGAGCATGACCATGTCCGACAGGTTGAGACGGTGGTTCCGCCCGCCTCCCATCTTGACGGCATATTTTTCCATCACCCTCAGTCCGGGCGTGGTTTTCCGGGTATCCAGCAGCAGCGTCCCGGTCCCCTGCAGGGCCGCGACATAGCTGCTGGTCAATGTGGCGATCCCTGACAAGCGCTGCAGGAAGTTGAGGGCTGTCCGTTCCCCCTTGAGAAGGGACACGGTGTTGCCGCGTACGGAGGCCAGCCGGCTTCCGGGAGCGACCGCCTCCCCGTCCTGCAAATGGGCAGTGAAGGCCGCTTCTGGATCGAGTGTTTCGAACACGCGCCGGGCCACCGGGAGGCCGGCTACGACTCCCTTCTGCTTGGCCTGGACCACCGCCTCGGATACTGAACCAGGCGGGATGACATTGTCGGAAGTCACGTCACCGTGGGGCATATCCTCCCTAAGAGCGACAGCGACGACGGCATCGATTTCCTTTTCATTCATGATGTGTTCCCGACATTTCTCGGGCTAAGATGACGGCAAGTCATTTAGAATCATATACCAACAGGCTCGATTACGCAAGACCACACAAGGGAAACACAACTCTAGCTTCGGAGTTGTGGAATTCCCGAAGAAGCTCTGTTAAAGTAAATAGAGGATGCCCATGTCACGAAGGAAAGGACTGCTCTCATTCCTGCTCTCCCTGGCGATCTCTGCCGTCCTGCTGGCCTTACTGTTCAGACAGATCGATCCAGCCCTCCTCCGCAGCACCCTCTCCTCTCTGCACGTCCCCGCGCTGTTCCTGTTCATGGCCTTCTCCCTGGCGGGGACCTGGCTGCGTGCCTGGCGCTACCGGGTCCTGCTGGCACCGGAAACCATCGGATGGACACCCGCCTTCCTGGTCACCTTCATCCGCAACCTTTTCGTGGATCTCCTTCCGGCCCGGATCGGTTCACTCTCATACGTATACGTCCTGAATGCCCGGCTCGGCTTCCGCTTCGATTCCGCGGCGTCCTCTTTTGTGGTGGCCGTCGTGCTGGATTTTCTGACCCTCAGCCCCTTTCTGGTTGCCGCCCTGCTCGTGGTCGGGGCGGGAGGTTCGGCGGCTTCCGGATCTTGGCTGCTGATACTGGCTCTTCTGTTTCTGGGCGTGATGTTTCTTGTCATGTGGCGGATCGTTCCCCTCTTCCACTTTCTGGTAAACAGCTGGGGCTTCCTGCTGCGCCGTTTCAACTTGGAGGAGAGGGCCTGGGCCGTCCGGTCCATGAAGGAGGGTCGCGAGACCGTGTCCGCGCTGGAGCAGATCCGCGGCAGGGGCGTGTATTGGCCTCTTTTCGGCCTCTCTCTGGCCCTGAGGGCCACCAAATACGGTGCCCTGTATTTCCTGCTTTTCGCGCTGCTCCACTCTCATGGCTTCGCACTGAAGTCACTGAATCTGGCTAAGACCATCCTCGGCATCACAGGGGCCGAATTCACCTCGGTCCTGCCGGTGAAGGGATTGGCGGGATTCGGCACCTGGGAATCGGCCTGGGCCCTGGCATTCCGCCTCATGGACTTCGATCCAGAACTGGCGGTGGTGTCGGGCATCGGTGTCCATCTGATCACGAATCTCTTCGAATACGGCTTGGGGATCGCTGCCCTGCTGGTCGTTTTTTCCCCTCTGGTGCTTCGTTTTAGCAAACGTGAGCGCAGGGATTGAGTTTCCCCCTGACTTCTCCTAGAATGGGAGTGCAGCACCACAGAATCCATGAATACACACAACAATTCAGCACTGAACTACGAGGACCATTTCGGGCTCTCCCCAAAACGGCTCTCGAAAATCCTGGATGTCGCCCTGAATCGGGGTGGAGACTTCGCCGAGATCTTCCTTGAATACACGGCCTTCAACTCCATCCGTATGGAAGAGGACATCATCAAGGACACAGCGGAGAGCGTGAGCCTGGGAGCGGGCATCCGGGTCATCTCCGGTACACGTACGGGCTTTGCCTATACCAACGATCTGACGGACAAAGAACTCACCCACAGCGCCCGCACGGCTGCGTCCATCGCCAGCGGGAACGCCATGGCCGCCTCGGCTTTGCACTCGACTTCCCCTCCGGGGACGTTCTACCCTGTTCGCCTTGTCCCCCACATCCAGCCCCTGAATACGCGGATCGACATGGTGCAGAAGGCATATCGGGCCGCCCAGGGCTTCGACTCCAGGATCAAGGTCGTGAAGGCGGGCTATGCCGATCAGGTCCAGCACACGACCATTGTCAACTCAGAGGGACTTATGATCTCGGACGTCAAACCCCTGGTCAAGCTGACCTGCATTGTTATCGCCGAGGAGGGTGGCAAGCGGGAAGCCGGATATTACGGCGGGGGGGGACGTGTCGGGCTGGAGTATTTCACCGACACGCTCACCCCAGCAGAGATCGGTAAAAGCGCATCCCAGGAGGCTGTCCACCTCTTAGGAGCCGTGGATGCACCGGCCGGAGAGATGCCGGTGGTGCTGGCTCCGGGTCACAGCGGCGTGCTCATCCACGAGGCTGTGGGGCACCTGCTGGAGGCGGACTTCAACCGCAAACAAACCTCTGTTTTCTGGGACAAGATGGGGAAACAGGTGGGCACAGAGCAGGTCACGATCTTCGACGATCCCACCATCCCCTTTTTCCGCGGCTCCTATAATATGGACGACGAAGGCACACTCCCGCAAAAGACAGCTCTCATCACGCGCGGGAAGGTGACGGGTCTTCTGCAGGACCGGCTCTCCTCGCGGATCATGCAGGCCCCGCTCACGGGCCATGGACGCAGGCAGGACTACAGCTCGATCCCCATCCCCCGCATGAGCAACACGTACATCGACCGCGGGGAGTATGCACCGGAGGAGATCCTCAAGAGCGTCAAACGTGGATTTTATGCGCACCTCTATCAGGGGGGCCAGGTCGAGGACTCGGGGAAGTTCACCTTTTCCGTGAGCTCCGGTTTCCTGATCGAGGATGGCCGGCTCACCGTTCCGGTCCGACAGGCGACGCTGATCGGCAGCAGCCTCGACATCCTGGGCAAGATCACTATGGTAGGTTCAGACCTGAAATACGGCCTGCAAACCGGGACCTGCGGTAAGGAAGGACAACACGCGCCTGTTACTGACGGATGCCCCACTCTCAAGATAGAGAGCATGACCGTGGGAGGCCAACAATGAAAACGATCGGGGGCAAGACCGAGCCGGATGACCTCCAGGGCCTGGCCGTGGACCTGGTCGCCTACGGCAAGAAGCTGGGTGCGGACGAGGTCGAGGTCACCATAGGTGAAGGCCATGAATTCAGTGTGGACGTCCGGGTGGGAGAGATCGAGAACCTCATCGATGCCGGATCCCGGTTCGTCTCCATCAAACTCATTCAGGAGCAAAAGACCGCATTCACCACGTCGTCCGACCTCGATCGTGACACACTCCATACGCTGATCGGGAATGCTGTCGCGCGGGCGGCGCTGGGCAGCTCCGATGAATTCGCAGGCCTCCCGCCCCTGCCCCAGGAGGAGGTCGATCCTGGCACGCTGGAGCTCTTCGATACCGCCCTGGCAAGCCTCGATTCCGAAACCAAGATTGGGCTTGCACTCGAGACAGAAAAGATCGCGTTGGCCGACAAGCGGATCACGAATTCCCACGGCGCCGCTTTCGAAACCCGGGAGATCCGGACCATCCTGGCCAACTCTCGGGATTTCTGCCAGTCCTTTTCCGAGACCTACTGCAGCCTGGGCGTCGGGCTCCAGGCCGGAGAGACCGACGACCTGGTCGAGGGATACTGGGGGTGTGCCAAGAGACACTTTGCCGAACTCGATCGGCCCGAAGACATCGCCGGACAGGCCGTGGCTCGCACGGTGCGCCAGCTGCGGCCGCGCAAGATCGAGACGCAGGCCGTACCGGTGCTGTTCGAGCCGCAAATGACGGCCTGGCTGCTGGGATTCCTGTTTTCCTGCGTATCTGGGGTTGCTGTCTACAATCGCGCCACTTTCCTGATGGACAAACTGGATACCCGGATTGCCAGCCCGGGCATAGACATCTCCGACAGCGGACTTCTTCCCCGCCGCCTCGGTTCCTCCCCCTTCGATGCGGACGGAGTACCCTGTTGCGAAACCCCCGTCCTGGAGGACGGGATTCTGAAAAACTACCTGTGCAACACCTACGCGGCCCGCAAGCTCGGGAAGAGTTCGACCGGCAACGCTTCGGGGAGTGGTGTGGGACCCACGAATTTTATTCTGAGGGCCGGAGATACGCCTCCTGAAGAGATGGTCCGCGGGATGGATCGGGGGATGATCCTCATCAGGGTCCTGGGACACGGTCTGAACTCCATAACAGGAGACATCTCCCGAGGGGCATTCGGATTGTGGGTGGAAAACGGAGAGATCGTCTACCCGGTTTCAGAGATCACCATCTCCGGAAACCTGGGAACCCTCCTGCAGAACATCATCCAGGTGGGAGACGACCTCCACTTCCGCAGCGCGGTGTGCGGCCCCTCGGTTCTGCTCGAGGGCCTCACCATCTCCGGCCTCTAATTAGCCGAAATTATTGAGAAGAACTGCTGAGAAATTTTCAAGTAAAAGGAACTTCCTCTAAAATAATCAGCAGTTCTTACCCTCCGGGCGCGCCAATTTCATCCCGTATACTTCGTTGTGGCTGGCTCGCAGCAGCACACTACAGCTTCACCAACCCATCGCCTCGTATCCGGGCGAACTTGACCCGTCAATAATCCCGGTGTTTGCTTTTTGATAAGAACTATCGATACCTACCAACTAATAATAGATGGGATTTGGTTGATCCAGAAAACAAATCTATATTTGGCCGGGATTAGTGAGGAGTGGAGATTGCTGCAGCGACGAGGATGTGGTTCATGAGGCGTAGTGGGCTACGTCGATTGGACCACGACGAAGTCGATGTAGTGAGATCAGCTCCTCAATAATCCCGGCTAGAATTTGTTGAAGTGAATGATGTCCTGCATCCTCCTTTTCGGAACGTGGAGGCGGCCCGACTCGTCCTGCCAGTATTTGATCGAATCCGTCATGTCTTCCGCCACCGGTTCCTCAGCGGGATAGCCCAGGGCGATCACGGAATCCACTCGAAACGAGTTGGGGACCTCCAGGATATCTCGGATCTTTTCCTTGTCTACAGAGATGAGCCAGCAGGTGCCGACTCCCTCTTCCCAGGCTGCCAGCATCATGTTCTCGACGGCGGCTCCGGAATCCCACTCATACATCGTATCGCGGACGGCGGTATTGACGAGGACCACGATGTAGGCCGTGGGTTCCTGGCCGGGCCGTGGGTTGCCCCGCGGTGCGATGTAAGCCGCCCATTTCAGGCAGGGGAAGAGAAGGTTGTTCACCTCCCGGTCGTCCACGACCACGAATTCCAGGGGCTGGCGGTTGGCAGCAGAAGGAGCCAGGCGCCCCGTGTTGACCAGCCTCTCCAACATGGTCCGTGGCACAGGCTCCGGCCTGAATTGTCGTACCGTGCGGCGGGAAACGATCACATCATACAGGGACATGGCTACCCCTCCGCCAGTATGGATTTCAGTTTATCTGCATAGAGCTTCCCTTCCCTGTCCGCGGTGATGAACTCGATCTGTTCTGGGGATGTGACACCCAGGCCCAACTCGCCCGCCCGCTGGATCTGTTCCTGTTCGAAGATCTTTGTCTCCATGATGGCGGGATTGGATCCCAGCTCCTTGAGCACGGCCACACCCGCGGCATCGACGGCCACGCGGTCACGTCCGGCCAGAAAGACATTGGCCGTTTTTCGGGGTCCTTCCATGGGGCCCTTGTCCACGAAAGCCTCGATCCCGTCCAGGACGACCAATTCGGGCTGGTACACGGAATTGATCTCGGCGATCATGCGGCGCATGTGAGGCGATCCATGCAGCTCCCTCATCTGCTCGCGCGGCACAAGTCCCACGGAGAGTTTCAGAGACAGGGTGAAGACTCCACCGAAACCGTGGGTCTTGAGACAGCAGGTGGAGATGGTGTATTCGGATTCCAGGGCTTGGCGGACAAACATGAATCCGTCCTCCCAATGACTCCCTTCCGGATTCTGCGGCATCCAGTCGCTCTGCGGGAGTTCGGAAAAGTTGAGCACCTCAAAATCCAGCTCTCTGGACAGATCGGGGATGCCCTTCTCCTTCAGGACTTCCGCTGTGGGTTGAGGCCCGCTGCGGTCCCCCACCATCACGGCCTTGGCCCCCTGATCGTGGGCCGCCCTAACAAGCTCCTCCAGCACGTCGTTGTGAGTGGAGCCCGGTGTGGCATCGGCTGTATTGAGATTGGGTTTGAGATAGACTTGCTTCCCTCCCATAGGAGCATAGTCAAAGAGCTTCAGGGCCTCCTTGACCCCTGTTTTCCTGTCATCGGTCTTGATCAGGGCGACCTTGGATACCTGAGTCGATGCGGCGCTAGGGAGGCCGGAAAATTTCAGCACGGGCAGGCCGATCAGGCCAGCCATGGAGCCCTTCAGGAATGTGCGGCGGTCAAGCCCTCCAATTTCATTTTTTTGTGAGTGTCGTTGTTTTTTTTGATTTGGACACATGGTTCCCTCCTCAGACAAGTTTTGCGAGCCAGAGAGCAAAATCCGCCTCTGGTTGGGCGCCCGAAATGCGCCCCCCTTCGGTTCCCTTCCTCATGACCAGGAAGGTGGGAACACCCATGATCCCGAAGGAAGCCCCCATCTCCGGATGCCGGTCCAACGATACCTTGAGGACCATAAGCTCTCCCTTCCGGCGATCCGCCAAACTTGTGAGTACAGGATCCATACCTATGCAGTGGGCACAGCTCTGGGAATAAAATTCCGCCAGAATGGGGATCGTGGAGTTTTTGAAGAGCTCGTGCACCATACCCGGCTGGGGCTCCAGTACCCTCCCCGGCTCCGGGAGAGGCTGGCTGCATTTTCCGCATACGATCGACTTTCCCTGGATGCCGAGGGGATAGAAATTCGTGGTTCCACAGTGGGAACAGGACACTTTGATCTTCTCGCTCATCTCAGGCTCATTTTCCCGGCGGCATGCTTGGTACAGGCAGGCAAAAATATAGCACACAGACCCAGCGTGTTCAAGCAGGGCCCCAAACTTGCAGGCCTTAGCGCGACTCATAGGTATAGGCTTCCCGTCTATAGGTTGACGTTTGTGACGATTATGATGTATTGAATAGAACCTTGACATGGACGAAAAACAAAGGCTCCGCGAAGTAGGCGAGATCATCCATCTTTGGGTCAAGACCTTCGGTCTGATGAAGATCTTCACCGATGATCACGAAAACGTCCGAAAATTCACCTCCCAACTCTTTGGAAAACTCAAGGACTATTTGGAAAAGAATTTTAACCTTGAGATCGGGATCCAGGAATTTGCCTTCACCCTCGCCGGGAAGCCCGTTTACACGGATGACCAATCCGGCAGCCTTCCTTTCTTCTTTTTTAAGGATGGGATGGCCGCGCTGTACTTCAATCGAGGCCTGCGCAAAAAGGAATTCTTCGAATTTCTCGAGATCATAAAGCGAGAATCGGGGCTCCCTCCTGAGGAAAGTGACATCGTTTCCGCATTTTGGGAGCATGACTTCGTCAACATCCGCTATTTTGCACCGGATGAATTCCTCGAAGCGCAGATCGGGCTCGATGTGGAAGCTATCGAATACATCGTGGACCGGGAAGAACTCAATAAGGGCCGCATCGAACTCCTGCCCGATGACCAGAAGGCACTTTTCAACGGCGAGAGCCTCACAGATACCATCCTGGAAGCCGAATCCGGTTCTTCTGTTTCGGGTACCCGCCAGGACGCTTCGGATGAGATCGAGGGGGGAGAAGATGCGGATGGATCTGTATCGCTGCTCGATCCGGAGGAGGATAAGGCCCTTGAAGAGATGTTGAACTCCTACCGACGGACCTCGCTGGACGGAGAGCTCAACTCCCTCCTGCTGGAGATCCTCTACCTCGAAGAAGATCCCGCCAAGTTCGGCCGCACCCTGGACGTGCTGCTGGAGAGTCATCAGCAGTATGTCACCGAGGGAGACTTTGCCCAGGCCGACAACATACTGGTCTCCCTGAACGAACTGACAGACAGCCTTCTGTCGGGGCAGGAGGAAAAACTGGGCTTGGTAGGCCGCTTCTGGAACAGGCTGAGGCAAGACCTCTCGCTGCATGACATCCAGATCGCCTATGAACAGGCACGCGTGCACGACTATGAAGCGTTGTTCAGCTACCTCGGCCACATCGGCTTCGATGCCCTTCCCCTGGTTGGATTCCTTTTTTGCGAAACCAAGTCCCCGCACTATCGGGAGATCGCCCGGGACACTCTCAGGACGATGGGGAGGACGGCTCCCGACAAGCTGCTGGATATGGCCCAGACCAGCCGCCCCACCCTCACCCTGGAGATCATCGAGTTCGTCAAAGAACTGGCCGATCCCCAGATCACACCCCGTCTGGCCGGGTTCCTGAAGTCCTCGGACCCGGACATCCGCAACGCCACTATCCAAGCCCTGGGGCAGATGCGGGATCCCAAGTCTGTCAGGCTCCTGTCCGCCTGCCTGCAGGACGCGGACGTGAACATCAGGATCCTGGCCGTGAAGAGTCTCAAGGGCACACAGGACGAGACCGTCACCGCCCGCATGCTCGGTATAATTAAAGAAAAATCCTTCCACTACCTGAGCCGAGCGGAGAAACAGGCTCTCCTCGAATTCCTGGCCGGCAGCCGATCTCAGACGACCCTGGATGAGCTGGGAATCCTGATCCGGAGCGTGAGACGGTTCGCCCGCCCACGCGTGATCGAGACCGGCCTCCTGGCTATCGCAGCGCTCGAAAAGGCCGACAGCCCCCATGCTTCCGAGGCCCTGGCACAGGGATGCCGGAGCCCCCATCCCCGGTTGAAGAAGAGGTGCCGGGAGACCCGCAACGAGGTCGATTCGATATGACCGATAACGCTCAGAAAAACGCCCCTCCCTCGGCTCCGACCGCCCCCTCCACACAAAGACACGCCCTGGATATCGTGTACCGGTTAGCCCGTGCCGCCCGCATGTCCAAGATCTATGAGAGCAACAACCGGATTTTCCTGCACCAGATCCGCCAGCTCTGCGACCTCATCCATCAAGCCGCGCACGAGGAAGAGCGTGTGGAGTTTTCATTGAGGCAGAGTTCCCTGTTCTTCAACGATCAGCGCATAAAATTCGGTTTTGCCTCCTACTATCTGTTCAAATTCCTCCAGACCGCCATGATGGAGAAAGAGATCGGCGAGCTGGGATTTCAGCCAGAGGTACGGGAAGAGGAACTGACGATCTTCGTGATGCTCCTCGCCTCGCGCGAAAAGAAGGGAGAGGGTGTCTTCGAATGGTTTGCCAAGGAAATGGGACAGGCTGGGATCGGCCACATCGATGTAGACAAGCTCCCGCCCTATGAAAAGAACGTCCAGCCGGAGAAGGCGGCCAAAAAGATCTTTTTCCTCAGCATCACACACTTGAAGGAGATCTTCGAAAAACAGGAGCAGCAGGAAAGCAAGGCGCCCGTCCTCACGACCAAGCGCCTGATGCAGTCCATCTTCAACCTGATCTCGGAGAACGAATCGTTTCTGTTCGGTTTGACCAACATCAAGAACTTTGATGAATACACACTGAATCACTCCGTGAACGTGTGTGTGCTGTCCATCTCCCTGGGCCGGAAGATGGGCCTGGACAGGAAAGAGCAGGTGGAGCTGGGGCTCAGCGCCTTTTTCCACGACCTCGGCAAGCTCGACATACCCAAGGATATATTGATCAAGCCGGGGATGCTAAGCCCGGACGAACGTACGCTCATCGAGAAACATCCCTACCTGGGGGCGGAGAAGCTCATCCAGCTGAAGGAATTCCGCTTCCTGCCCCTCAGCGCCCTCAACGTAGCCATGGAACACCACGCCAGCCTGGACGAGACCGGATACCCCCATTTCACCAAGAAACGCTCGCTCAATCTTTACAGCAAGATCGTCAAGATCGCGGACGTGTTCGACGCGCTGACCACGGAGAGGCCCTACCGCTCCGTACATTTCACACGCGGAGCTGCCCTGCGCTACATGCTCAAACACAGTGGGACGGAATTCGAGCCCGTGCTTCTCAAGATCTTCATCAACCTGATCGGCGACATTCCGGTCGGCTCCCTGGTCCTGCTCGACACGGGAGAGATCGCCATCACATACGACAATAATCCGGCCAGGCGTTTCCGGCTGCGCCCCAAGGTCAAGCTCATCACAGACGGCTACGGCAACAAGCTCGACGGGGATATCGTGGATCTCAGCGAGCGGGACCCGGCCGAGAAAACCTTCCCACGCACAATCATCAAGCCGCTCGATGCCACCAAGTACCAGGTCCAAGTCTCGGACTACTTCGTTGCGGAAGCCGAGTGATCCCCTCAGGTTTTTGAATTTTTCGGGAATTTTCTGTATCCTCTAAGGCGAGACACGGATCGAAATCACTGTATATCAGGACAGAATAAATATGCTGAATCGAATGGAGTCCATCTTTTACCCGCAATCCATCGCCGTCGTGGGAGCCTCTCGGCACCCAGGCAGCGTCGGACACTCACTGCTGGCCAACCTCATCGACAGCCGCTTCCAAGGTGTGGTCTACCCCGTCAATCCCAAAGCTCGAGGGATCCTGGGGATCAAGTGCTACCCCAATGTCATCGAGATCCCCGATGTGGTAGACCTGGCTGTCATCCTGGTTCCTGCCCCCATGGTCCCGGATGTGCTTGAGGAATGCGGCAAGAAGAGCATCAAGGGAGCCATCATCATCTCTGCGGGATTCAAGGAAGTCGGAGGGGAAGGCATCGAATTGGAGAAACGGGTTCTTGCAACATTGGAGAAGCACAGGATAGCCCTGGTCGGGCCGAACTGCCTGGGAGTGATCAATGCCGATCCCGTATCCTCCCTGAACGCCACATTCGGGACCTCGATGCCCGAGGAAGGCAACATCGCGTTCATCTCCCAAAGCGGGGCGCTCTGCGTGGCCGTGCTCGATTATGCCAAGGAATCAAACATCGGATTTTCCAAGTTTATCAGCATGGGGAACAAGGCTGGACTCAACGAGAACGAACTGCTGCTCTATCTCAAGGATGATCCCAAGACGGATGTCATCCTGATGTATCTCGAAGACCTGGTGGACGGGCGGGAATTCATGTCCATAGCCCGCAGTATCACAAGCCATCCCCAGAATCCCAAGCCGGTCATCGCCCTCAAGGCCGGACGCACTCTCACTGGAGCCCGTGCCGCCTCCTCCCACACGGGATCGCTGGCCGGATCGGACAAGGTCTATGACGCCATCTTCGAGCAGTGCGGCGTCATCCGGGGAGAAACGCTGGAAGAGGTCTCGGATTACGTCAAGGCTTTCTCCAGCCAGCCACTTCCCAAGGGAGACAACGTGGCCATCGTCACCAACTCCGGCGGCCCCGGGATACTGGCCACGGACGCCTGCATCAACAACGGCCTGCTGGTCAATCCCTTCCCGGCTTCGGTGAAGAAAGAACTGCGCAGCTTCCTGTCCGAGACGATAAGCCTCAACAATCCCATCGACCTCATCGCTGAGGCACAGTCGGAGCAGTACGAGGCAACGCTGGACGCCATCCTGAAGAACAGCCAGGTCCATTCCTCTATCATCATCCTGACCCCTACCGCGTTTACGAAGGTAGAAAAGATAGCCCGCTCCATCGTGAACAGTACGCGAAAACATCGGAAGCCGGTGGTCTGCTGTTTTCTGGGGGTGTACGACGTTTCCCGTGGGATCGACATCCTAGAGGCACACGGGATCCCTGCCTACCGCTTCCCCGAATCTGCCGCGCGTGTCATCGCAGAGATGTCGCGCTTTACACGCTGGCTCAAGCGGCCGCCGACCGGGATCAAAAAATACAAATCGAACAAGGCAAAAGCCCGGGAGGTTTTCGAGGATGTCCGCAGTCAGGGCCGAACATTCCTCCTGGAGCACGAAGCTTACGAGGTCATGAGGGCCTACGGCTTTCCCGTGATCCCCTCCGCGCTGGCCAAGACAGCGGACCAGGCGGCCCAGGCGGCCAGCCAGATCGGATTCCCGGTCGTGCTCAAGATCGCTTCCCAGGATGTGATCCATAAGTTCGATTTCGGTGGGGTTAAGCTCGACCTCAAAAACCTCACCGAGGTTCGGAGGGCCTATTCCGAGATCCTCAAGAACGTCAAGGCACGTAAACCGGATGCCCGAATCTCCGGTGTCCTGGTGGAACCCATGGCGCCCCCCGGCAAGGAGGTCATCCTGGGAACGAACCGCGATCCCCAGTTCGGGCCAATCCTGATGTTCGGTCTGGGAGGGATCTATGTCGAGGTCCTGCAGGACGTGACCTTCCGGCTGGCCCCGATCCGGGAGCTGGCTGCCAAGATGATGATCAAGCGGACGCGGGCGCACATCATTTTGGAGGGCTTCCGTGGGGAGCCTCCCTCTGACACGGAGGCGGTCGAGGACTGCCTCAAGCGCCTGTCCCAACTCGTAACGGATTTCGACGAAATCCAGGAACTGGACATCAATCCCCTGCTGGTATTCGAAAAGGGCAAGGGCTGCATGATCGTGGATGCCCGCATCATCCTGACTCCCGAATCCCAGCCCTGATCCTTGGGGCGACCGGAATTGACTTTCCAGGGGAAATCCATATAATAGATAGGTTTATACAATAGGAAAATCCATGGGTTTATTCACAAAAAGAAAAAAGAAGGACCGCGTATGTGTGATCGGCCTGGATGGTGTCCCGTTTTCGATGCTCCAGGACCTGGCCTCGCGCGGGATCATGCCGCATTTCTCGGAACTCATATCAAAGGAAGGGCACCTGCACCGGATGAAGGCCAGCCTGCCCGAGATCTCCTCGGTCAGCTGGACAGATTTCATGACAGGGACCAACTCCGGCACACATGGGATATTCGGATTCACCGACCTCAAGCCCGGTTCCTATGACATGCGGTTCCCCAATTTCAGTGACGTCAAGGCCGAGACACTCTGGGACCGGCTCGGGAAGTCGAAGAAAAAGAGCATCGTCGTCAATCAGCCCTCCACCTACCCGGCCAGGCGGATCGAGGGGGCCCTGATCTCAGGGTTCGTGGCCATCGAGATGTCCAAGGCGGTCTATCCCCTCTCTCTCCAGCCCCGTCTCGAGAAGATCGGATACGAGATCGACATCGACACATTCCGGGCCAGGGAAGATCATGCACTCCTGTGGGCGGAGCTTGACAAGACCCTGACCGGGAGGGAGAAGGCCTGGGAAATGCTCTGGGAAGAGGATTGGGACTACTTCGAGTTCGTGATCACAGGCACGGACCGGCTCCAGCACTTCCTCTGGGAGGCCTATGACGATCCTGGACACGCCGACCACCAGAGATTCCTGGACTACTACCGGAGGATCGACGGCCTGGTGCAGCGCATCTCAGAAGCTTACGAACAGCTCACGGGCTCCAAGGACGGGCTCTACCTGCTCTCCGACCACGGTTTCACGGCCATCCAGCAGGAGGTCTACCTCAATGCCTGGTTGGAACAGGCCGGCTACCTGAGCTATACCACACCGGAACCGAAAGGCCTGGAGGCATTGGCGCCGGACAGCCGGGCCTTTGTCATGGATCCCAACAGGATCTATCTCCACACCGTAGGGGACAGATATCCGAACGGATGTGTTTCCTCCGATCAGAAGTCCGACCTCAAGCAGGAGCTGAGGGCAAAGCTTTTGGGCCTGGACTTCGAGGGAAAATCCGTGGTTCAGGATGTGTTTGATACCGAAGACATATACTCGGGGCCGCTGGTTTCTTCAGGACCCGACCTGATCGTCCTGGGACGCCCCGGATTCGACATGAAGGGTTCGGTAAAAAAGAAGCAGACCTTCGGCCGGACGAACCTGCAGGGCATGCACACCTATGACGACGCCTTTTTCTGGGCCTCCCGGGATCATGGCGATGACCTGAGGATCTCCCTCTTGGCTGAGATCATCTTGAGGCATTTCCAATGAGAACCACTCCACGCATCGACAGACGACTCTTCGCTTACGGCATCGGTCTGATGATGGGGCTGATCGCGGCCCCCGCCTTGGACGCTTATGTGGGCCCCGGTGCCGGCTTCGCATTTCTGTCTTCTTTCCTGGTCCTGTTCCTGACATTTTTCCTCGCACTCCTCTCCCTCCTCTCCTGGCCGTTCCGCTTCCTCTTCCGGCTGATCAAGGGGCAGAAGGCCTACAAGCACAGCCTGGTGGACCGCGTCCTCATAGTGGGGTTGGACGGGATGGAACCCACCCTGGTGGAAAAATTCATGAAGGAGGGCAAGCTCCCCAACCTGTCGCGTCTCAAAGAGACGGGAAGCTACGCTCGGCTGAGCACGACCACGCCCGCCATCTCACCGGTGGCCTGGTCCTCGTTCATGACCGGATCCCACCCTGCCAAGCACAACATCTTCGATTTCCTGAGCCGGAATCCTCACACCTACCTGCCAGATCTGTCATCGGCCCAGATCGGGTCTCCAAAAAGGTATCTCACGGTGGGGAAATACCGCATCCCGCTGTCCAAGCCCGTCATCCGGGGGCTGCGCAAGAGCGTACCCTTCTGGAAGATCCTGGGAGACATGGGTGTATTCAGCACCATCCTGCGCATCCCCCTCACCTTCCCGCCGGAAAAATTCAAGGGACACCTGATCTCGGGAATGTGTGCCCCGGACCTCAAGGGCAGCCAGGGCACGTTTTCCTTCTACACCTCTGAGGCCGCGGAATCCGACGTGGACGAGGGCGGTGTCATCCTCCCGGTATCGGTCACAGATGACCGGATCGAGACCTACATATCGGGTCCCCAGAATACTCTCCTCAAGGAAGAGGAGGAGATGCGGCTCCCGATGACCATCAGCCTGGACCCAGGACGGAAGCGCGCTGAGATCGAGGTCTCGGGCCAGAAGATCGAGCTGCAGGAAAAGACCTTCTCCGACTGGATCAAGATCACCTTCCGGCCCGGCCTGGGGATGAAGATCCGGGCGATCTGCAGGTTCAACATCTCCGAGATCTCTCCCCGATTCCAGATGTATCTGACTCCCCTGAACATCGATCCGGAAAAACCGGCCCTGCCCATCTCCCACCCCTTCACCTACTCGGTCTACCTGGGCAAGCTCATCGGCAGCTTCACAACCCTGGGCGAAGCCGACGACACCTGGGCCCTCAACGAGGGCATCCTGGACGAGGATTCCTTCATCGAGCTGGCCTACGACAACCACCGGGAATCCGAGGCCATGCTCTTCAATGCCATGGACAAGGTCAAGAAGGGGGTCGTTGCCACCTGGTTCCAGACCACGGACAGCATCCAGCACATGTTCTTCCGCTACCTGGACCAGGCCCACCCGGCCCTGGCCTGCGGGATCCCCACAGCCAAGAGCGCCCAGGTCATCGAGGATCTCTATGTCAACATGGACAGGCTGGTGGGCAAGGTGATGGACCGTATGGGCAAGAAAACCGCCCTGGTGGTCATGTCCGACCACGGCTTCAAGCTGTTCTGCCGGGGCTTCAACCTCAACTCCTGGCTCTATCTCAACGGTTACCTGTCCCTCAAGGAGGGGAAGACCCAGAGCGGAGAGTGGTTCCGGGACGTGGACTGGAGCCGCACCAAGGCCTATGGACTGGGGCTGGGCGGCATCTACATCAATCAGGAAGGACGCGAGGCGCAGGGCATCGTGAAACCGGGGGCTGAAACCGATGCGCTCAAGGCGGAGCTCAAGGAAAAACTCACCGGCCTCACCGACGCCCAGACTGGGGACACGGCCATCCGGCGTCTCTACGACAAAGACGAGATCCCGGCCGGGCCCTACAAGGACAACTGCCCGGATTTCATCATGGGCTACAACGAGGGCTACCGCGTATCCTGGGATTCCGTGACAGGGAAGGTCAACGACCAGGTCTACGAGGACAACACCAAGGCTTGGAGCGGCGACCACTGCATCGATCCGGAGCTGGTCCCCGGCGTATTCTTCAGCAACCACCCCATCAACACGACGAATCCGTCCATCGTGGACATCGCCCCCACCGCACTCTCGCTCTTCGGAGCGGATATCCCCGCTCAGATGGACGGCCGTCCCCTCTTCGATACGAAAAATTTCAAACCGGATCCATGATATAATAGATGAGTAAATTGGTAGGCCGATAGAAGACTGATAGGGATAGTGAAGAGAACTCGAGAGGCATAAACGATGGCACCTTTAAATAGACGCGATTTTCTGAAGATGGGGCTTGCGACCGGAGCGGCCGCTGCCATGGGTGCGGGACCTGACCTGGCCACACGGGTATTGGGCCAGACCTCCACCCGGAAGAAACTGATCATCCTGGGATTCGACGGGATGGATCCCCACCTGGTGAACGTGTGGATGAACCAGGGGGAACTGCCGGCTCTGGCGCGCCTGCACCGGGACGGAGGCACTTTCGGCCCCTTGCAGACCGGGAATCCACCGCAGAGCCCCGTGGCATGGTCCAATTTCATCACCGGTATGGATCCCGGCGGGCACGGCATCTTCGATTTCATGCACCGCGATCCCAAGACATACCTGCCCGAATTTTCCGCGACAGGCATACAGGGCGCGGCGCGCACACTGAGCCTGGGCAAGTACCAGCTCCCGCTGTCCAGCCCGGAGATGCTTAACCTCAGGAAAGGGCGGGCCTTCTGG
>CBESWG010000001.1:0-279359 GCA_965533275.1 uncultured bacterium | reverse complement strand
ATAGAGGTTTGAGCCCAAGGAAAAAAAAAGTGTATGGTGTAGCTGATTGGGATGAGGTTCTTTAAATCTGCCAGGAACGAATACGCTCTCTACGGGCTGCTTTTCGGCATCCAGTTCCCTATAGCCGGGACTCTGATCGATACGATATTGAGCTATGGATACATCGATCTGGAAGGGCTCCTGCACCGGCAGCTGAGCAATCCTCTGCTCTGGATCATTGACAGCGCCCCTGTCTGGCTGGGCCTCGTGGCCCGGGCAGCCGGCCGCAGGCAGGACCGCCTGCAGGAGATGATCACCGACATGGACGGCATCATCTCCGTGCGTACGCGCGAATTGGAACAGGCCGTGGTGGACGCCCGGCAGGCGAGCCAGGCCAAGAGCGAGTTCCTCGCCAACATGAGCCATGAGATCCGGACCCCCATGAATGGGATCATGGGCATGACAGAACTGGCGCTGGACACCGAGCTCTCAGCGGAGCAGCGCGAATACATGGAGATGGTGCAGTCGTCGTCGGAAGCCCTGCTCAGCATCATCAACGACATCCTCGATTTTTCCAAGGTCGAAGCCGGTCGACTCGACCTGGAACCCATCGATTTCAAGCTGCGGGACAGCCTGGGCGAGACCATTAAAACCCTGGCCCTGCGTGCGCATCAGAAGGATCTGGAACTCATCTACTGGATCTCTGCCGAAGTGCCCGATTCCCTGGTGGGGGATCCCGGGCGTTTGCGCCAGATCCTGATCAACCTGATAGGGAACTCGATCAAGTTCACCGAGTACGGCGAGGTCATGCTCAGGGTCACTCATGAGGCAGAGAGTGAAGATGACGTGACACTGAAGTTCACGGTCCGCGACACGGGTGTGGGCATCCCGAGCGACAAACAGAAACTGATATTCGAAGCGTTTTCACAGGCCGATGGCTCCACCACAAGAAAATTCGGAGGGACCGGATTGGGGCTTTCAATCTCCTCCCGATTGGTGCAGATGATGGGAGGAGAGATCTGGCTCGAGAGCCCGGCAGCCGTTTCAGAAGACAAGAAGGAAGGTGGTCCCGGGAGCATCTTCTATTTTACAGCCCGATTCCAACGCCGTGCGGCTGCCGAAGCGCCCCCAAAGTCTGATCCGGAGCGGCTGCGCGGGATCAGGGCCCTGGCAGTGGATGACAACGCCACCAACCGGCGCCTGCTCCACGATCTCCTGGTGAACTGGGGCATGGAGATCGAGCTCGCCGAGGATGCGGAGAGCGCGCGGAAGGCGCTGCAGCGATCCAATGAGGAGGGGAAGCCATTCTCTCTCATCCTGCTGGATGCCCAGATGCCGGGAGAGGACGGATTTACGCTGGCAGAGCGGATCAAGGAGCAGCCGGAGCATGCCCGCACGCCCATGATCATGCTGACCTCGGCGGGACAGAGGGGAGATGCCACCCGATGCCAGGAGATCGGGGTCAGTGCCTACCTGATGAAGCCCATCAATGCCTGGGAGCTGTTCCGGGCCTTTCTGACCCTCCTGGGGACCGCACTGGACGACGAGGAGGCCCCCGCATCGCTACTGACCCATCACAGCATCCAGGAAAGCATGAATCCCATGTCAATCCTCGTAGCCGAGGACAACCTCGTCAACCAGAGGCTCATCAAACGCATGCTGGAAAAAATGGGCCACTCGGCCGAACTGGTTACTACGGGAAAGGCTGCCATCGATGCATGGGAAGACACATCCTTTGACCTGATCCTCATGGACCTCCAGATGCCGGAGATGGGGGGATTCGATGCCACGGTCGCGATCCGGGAAAAAGAAAAGGCTACGGGGACGCGCACCCCGATCATCGCTCTGAGCGCCCATGCGCTGCAGGAGATCGAAGAAAAATGCCGGGAGGCGGACATGGACGGCTTCATGTCGCGCCCCATCAAGCTGGCAGAGCTCGTGGCGACGATCGAGATGATCGGCGATAGGGCCCGGGCTCAGAAGTCTCAAGATAATCCCATCGAATCCTGATCCCCCGCCCTCAAATTTCAAGTATCCCCGTCCCTGTGCTTTTGGGTAATCATGACATGGAGCTTTTTTACGTTCCCCCTCGCCAATCTATCTCCATTGACAATTCTCTCAGCGTAAATTAGTCTGGGGAAACACTCGGAGGAAGGCATGCGGCGCGCTATTTTGCTTGGGTTTGTTACATCCTGTTTGCTGTTATCTTCGCTCATTTTCCTGAGCTGTTCCACAGAGAAGGGGAGGGGAGACTCCCCGATCACCATCGTCCTGATGGGGGACTCGATCACCAAAGGCGTACGCCGCGGCGTGAGTGAAGAACATACTTTTTCTTCCATACTAGCGAACCTGATGTCTGAGGCGGGAGCATCCGTAGAAGTCGTGAACAGCGGAGTGAGCGGAGAGAAGACCGATGCAGCTCTGACCCGGTTGGAAGATGCTGTCCTGAGCCTCGAGCCGGACTATGTCGTGATCATGTACGGAACCAACGATGCCTTTATCGATGATGGGGAGACGGAGCCGCGGCTCCCTTTGGTGTCGTATGAAAGCAACCTGGCCGAGCTAGTGAGGCGATGCCGAGATGCTGGATCCACTCCGCTCCTCATGACCTCGATCCCCATGGGGGAGGGGAGCCCGGCCGCGACTTTCGAACCTTATCTATCCCAGGGGATCAATTCCCAGCTGGCCGCCTATGTCGAGGCCTGCCGAGCGGTGTCCCGGTCGCAAAGTATTCCGCTTTGTGACCTCCATGCGGAGTGGCTGGCCTTTGCAGAGCAGGGAACGAAGATCGACCGGTTCATGACCGATGGAGTTCATCCCAACCCCGAGGGCCACGGGCTGATCGCCAAGAGCCTGTTCCCTGTTCTAGTTGAAGAGATAGGGACATCCGCTGATCTAAACAACATAGAACCACCCGATTACAGGATACCGACCCTGGACTTGGCTGATCAGAAACACCGGCAGGTCATAGTGGACCGCGAGAAAGGCCAGTATTTGGGGCACCCCACGACTGTGCTTCTGGAAGATCATGCAACCATGATCACGGTCTATCCCAAGGGACATGGCCGGGGTGAAGTCGTGATGAAGCGGAGCGAAGATGCAGGACTCACATGGAGCGAGCGCCTTCCTACTCCTGCTAACTGGGCCACAAGCCAGGAGGTCCCGACTATCCACCGGGTTATCGATGGTCAGGGAGTGAAACGCCTGATCGTGTTCTCAGGGCTCTATCCCATCCGCCTGGCTTTGTCCGAAGATGACGGCCTCAACTGGACGCCCCTGACTCCCATCGGAGAATTCGGAGGGATCGTAGCCATGGGGTGTGTGGAAAGGCTCAAGAATGGAAACTACCTTGCCATGTTCCACGACGATGGCCGTTTCATACGAAACGCCAGCAAGACCACGGGTTTGTTCACGCTGTACCAGGTCATCTCTCAGGACGGGGGGCTCACCTGGTCAGAGCCGGAGGAAATCATCCAGGGCAGCCGCGTGCACCTGTGCGAGCCCGGTATCATCCGCTCTCCGGATGGGAGCCAGCTCGCCGTCCTGTTAAGAGAGAACAGCCGGACACGGAACTCGTATGTCATATTCTCGGATGACGAAGGCGTGACCTGGACCGAGCCTCGGGAGCTGCCCGCATCACTCACCGGCGATCGGCATACCGGAAGGTATGCGCCGGACGGGAGGCTCTTCCTCTCCTTCCGTGACCGCACACATCTTTCGCCGACGTGGGGAGACTGGGTGGCCTGGGTTGGGACCTATGAGGACATCGCGGAAGGCCGCGAAGGACAGTACCGTGTACGCCTCATGGATAACACGCGCAGCGCGGATTGTGCATACCCAGGTGTCGAGATGCTGCCCGATGGAACCGCGGTAGCCACAACCTATGGGCACTGGGATAAAGGCGAGCAACCATATGTGGTAAGCGTCCGATTGAGGCTTGAAGAGCTGGACGGCATGGCTGCTCAAGGCGATGTGATGGCCGTAGAGCGGCGTTTACCCTAGGAAATATACAAGGGTCGGATTCTGCTGGCATCCGGCCCTCAGATCGTCTTAGATTTGCTTGTAGGGATCTGCCCGCTTACTGGCGGCAGGAAAGGAGAGATCGGATGACTTTAGAAAAGCTTGGATCTAGGCGTCTCCTGAGTCTGACGCTGATGTGTGTGGGACTGAGCCTTGCACTCTTCGGAGGCCAGGCTGAAAAGCCCAATGACTGGGAAAATCCCCAGATGATCGGCAGCAACAAGGAAGCTCCGCACACCACCATGATGGTGTATCCGGACAAGGCATCGGTCATAGAAGGGGAGAGGAAGCTCTCTCCGTTCTATCACAGTCTCAGCGGACAGTGGCGATTCAACTGGGTGGAAAAGCCCGTGCAGCGGCCCATGGACTTCTACCAAATGGACTTCGATGACAGCCAGTGGGACCACATCGAAGTCCCGTCCAACTGGCAGATGCAGGGTTACGGCATCCCCATCTATCTCAATCATCCCTATCCCTTCAAGAAAAACCCGCCGAACATCCAGCACAACTACAATCCGGTGGGATCATACCGGACACGCTTCCTTGTGCCAAAGAAGTGGGAAGGGAGGCAGGTATTCCTCCACTTCGGCGGAGTGGAATCGGCGTTCTATGTTTGGGTCAACGGGAACAAGGTCGGCTACAGCCAGGGGAGCCGCCTCCCTGCCGAGTTCAACATCACGCATTATCTGAAGCCTGGGGAAAACCTTCTCGCCGTTGAGGTCTACCGCTGGTCGGACGGCTCCTATCTTGAATGCCAGGATTTCTGGCGCTTGAGTGGGATCTTCCGCGACGTATTTCTTTTCTCTACACCCAGTGTCCACATCCGGGATTTCGAGGTCCGGACCGACCTGGACGATGACTACCGGGATGCAGGACTCGGCCTGCACATCAGGCTTGTCAATTTCGACACAGAGGCAGCCCAGGGCATGAGTGTGGAGGCGAGCCTTTTAGACACCGATGCGGATCAGGAATTGTGGACCGGTGAAGTGTCACTGCCTTCGATCCCGGAGTCGCACACACAATTGTTCCAGACACAGATCAAGAATCCCCGGAAATGGAGCGCAGAAACACCGAATCTGTACACCCTGGTCCTGGCCCTCCGGGACAGCAGCGGAAGGGTCCTTGAGTATACGGGATGCCGGGTAGGATTCCGTGAGGTGGAGATGCGCGGCGGCCAGCTCCTCGTGAACGGACAGCCGGTCCTGTTCAAAGGGGTGAACCGTCATGAGCATGATCCGGTCACCGGGCACTATGTGAGCCGGGATTCCATGGTCCGAGACATCGAGCTCATGAAGAGGTTCAATATAAACGCCGTGCGCACCTGCCATTATCCTGACGATCCCCTCTGGTATAATTTGTGCGACGAGTACGGCATCTACCTGGTCGACGAGGCCAACATCGAATCACATGGGATGGGCTATCGCCCCGATGTGACGCTGGGAAACAACCCGGATTGGATGGAGGCCCATATCGACCGCATCCGACGCATGGTGGAGCGCGACAAGAACCATCCCTCGGTTGTCATATGGTCCATGGGCAATGAGGCAGGAGATGGAGTCAACTTCGTGGCGGGTTCCGACTGGATCCACCAGAGGGATCCTTACCGTCCCGTTCACTATGAGCGAGCACTCCTGCGAGATCATGTCGACATCTACAGCCCCATGTACATGCGGATCGAGGGGCTCAAACGGTATGTGAGCAAAACCCAGAAACGTCCTCTTATACTCTGCGAATACGCCCATGCCATGGGTAACAGCGTCGGCAACCTGCAGGATTACTGGGATGTGATCGAGGCGGAGCCGCAGCTGCAGGGGGGATTCATCTGGGATTGGGTGGATCAGGCTATTTTTGCCAAGACATCTGACGGCCGCCCCTTCTTCGGGTATGGCGGGGATTTCGGGGATGTGTTCAACGATGGAAATTTCTTGTGCAATGGACTGATCCAACCCGACCGGACGCCCAATCCGCATCTTTGGGAGGTCAAAAAGGTCTATCAGAACATCAAGGTCAGCGTGGTGGATGCAGGCTCGGGCAAATTCCTGGTGAGAAATAATCATTACTTCGCTAACCTTAATGTTATCAACTATTTATGGGAGCTCGCTGCCGATGGGGAGATCATTCAAACCGGGGATCCGCAGACTCTGGATCTGCCTCCAAGGCAAAGCACTGAGCTCTCGATTCCTTTCGAAATGTCAGAAAATACAGCAGATACGGAATATATACTGACTGTAAAATTTGTGCTTCCTAAAGACGAGCCCTGGGCGGAGAGGGGACATGTCGTAGCATGGGACCAATTTGAGCTTCCGAAGCCCAAGTCGACGTTGAAAACAATAGACTTGGCAGCTCTGCCCGGGTTGGATCTTCAGGAGACTCCCAAGCAATTCATCATCTCAGGTGATGGCTTCGAGGCGAGAATAGGGAAGGAGAGCGGGGCACTGGAGGATTATCGCGTGGAAGGTCAGAAACTCGTGTCCTCTCCGCTTGTGCCGAATTTCTGGAGGGCGCCTATTGACAACGACAACGGCAATCGCATGCCGGCACGCCAGGCTATTTGGCGTATGGCGGGGCCTCAAAGGGTACTAACTGCAGTTAAAGTACAGAGAAAGGACGAAAAAGCGATAGAAATAGGAGCGTCCTTTGTTTTGCCGGCTGGAATGTCTACTCAAACCATTACATATAGGATCTATGGCAATGGAGATATCGTGGTCGAGAATTCTTTCGAGGCGGGAATGAAGGATCTTCCCAATCTGCCGCGCTTTGGGATGCAGATGGCAGTTCCTGGCAGCCTTCAAAACCTGACCTGGTATGGGCGTGGCCCTCATGAATCGTATTGGGACCGTAAAACGGGTGCAGCCGTGGGCATATACTCGGGGACGGTCGCGGATCTGCTTCATCCTTATATCCGACCGCAGGAGGTTGGAAATAAAACCGATGTGAGATGGTTGACTTTGACGGATGAAAATGGGGCTGGATGGTTGGCCGTGGGAGATAGCGTTTTAAGTGTCAGCGCCTGGCCCTTTGGACAGGATGCGCTTGAGCGTGCAGAGCACACCTTCGAGCTTGTAGAGAGGAATTCCATAACCGTCAACCTGGACCTCAAGCAAATGGGCGTAGGGGGAGATAACAGCTGGGGCGCCAGGCCGCATACGCCGTATACGCTGCCCGCCACCTCATATAAATACAGTTTCAGGCTCACTCCCTTATCGGGGGAAGAGGCGTCGTTGAAACAGCTCATAAATAGAGACTACTCCAACTGATCGGGCCAATGTCGGCATGCCGACATTAGCGAGATGAAGAGGGGAGAGGCGTTGTTTTCACAAAAGTCGGCATGCCGACATTTTTTTCTTGCCATTTCAATCGCATTTATATAAGTTAGCCTGTAAGCCTCAATAAACCTTGGAGAATAAGCGTGATCATCGCCATTACGAATCAAAAGGGCGGGGTCGGAAAGACCACGACCGCACTCAATGTGTCTGCGGCAATGGCGTTGATGGGCAAAAACACTCTCCTTGTCGATACTGACCCTCAAGCCAACAGTACCCTAGCATTTGTTGAGAATCCTCAGCAGTATGAAGAGTCCCTGTACAACGTGTTGGCCAACAACAATCAGGATATTGGCAATATTATCGTCAATTCTACGGTGCCTGGGCTGGATGTTGCGATTTCGAAGATATCCATGGCCAAGCTCGAGCCGTCTCTTCTCGGGGATATCGATGGACATTTCAAGCTAAAGGATGTCCTGGGGCCGATCAGAGAGAAATATGAATTCATCATTATCGATACGGCCCCAACCCTTGGAATCATCACTTTAAACGCACTGGTTGCGGCTGATGCTGTATTGATACCGATCCAATCATCGTATCTATGTCTCGAGGGGACAGACGATCTTTTAGAGACAATCGAAAAAGTGAAGCGTGTCGCGAATCCCGAGCTGCAGATCATAGGTGTTTTGATCACATTGCATGACAAACGGACCAATATCTCGAGGGATGTCGTTGAGCGGATCAAGGGTGTATTCGGGAAAAAGGTGTTCAGGACTTTAATATCAAAAAGTGTGAAACTTGAAGAAAGTCCTGCCTATAGGGAGTCGATATTTACGTTTGCTCCAAGTTCCGTGGGTGCAGAACAGTATAAAAAAGTAGCTAGGGAGATCCTTAGGCGTGCAAAAAACTAGAAAAAGCGGTCTACCGGGCTCCGTAGAGATGCGCCACGACGATCATTTTGTAGATTTGATCAGCTCGAGGTCAAAGGGCCCCAGCATTCGCATGATACCCATCAGCCGAATCGACCCAAATCCGCTTCAGGCAAGAAGCGAGTTGGGCAATATCGATGAACTCAAGTCTTCCATCAAGGAAAAGGGCGTTTTAGAGCCAATTCTCGTGCGCCCCAGGGGTGGAAGATATGAAATCATTGCTGGTGAGCGGCGATATATGGCCTCAAAAAGCATCAAAATGAAGGATATGCCCTGCATTATTATGAATGTCGAAGACAATGAGGCCATGGAAATTTCTCTGATAGAGAATCTTCAGAGAAAGGATTTGAATGTTTTCGAGGAGGCCGATGGGCTAAAAACTTTGGCGGAGATTTACAGCTACAATCATGCCCAGATCGCCGAAAAACTGGGTAAAGCACGCTCAACCGTCACCGAAATATTAAATCTGAGTAAAATTCCACACAATGTGCGAGAATTGTGCTCCAAGTTGCATATAACATCGCGAACGACTCTGCTGGAAATCTCAAAATTGAAATCTGAAGAGGATATGGTCAGGCTTATAAAGGCGATATCTGAAAGAGAACTGCGACGTGAAGATACTCGAGATCTATCAAAGAAGATCAAGGGCAAATCTGAGGAGCGAGCAAAGCGCTATGTCTATAATTATCAGCCGGAAGGTGACGAATACTGTCGGCTGAGGATAGAATTTAGGAAACAAACGGTAAATAAGAAGGAAATAATAAGAATATTAGAAGATTTGATTGTGAAACTGAAGAAAAATAATGCCGTGAAGAAGTAGCGAATTGTAGGATTATTCTCTTTTTGATTAATTAGTTTACATAATATACCTTATGCGACACAGCTTACTTTGCTAACATAACGCTCTGGTAATAAACAACATCCGGTTTTCCACTGCTTGTGAATATCGCGGTTGACCACTTTTTGTGCAAGTGTGGAAATTCTCTGATTAATTTGTTATGTTCTAACGTATTCTGCAAATTTGATAGATACTGAGCGATTAGTGCAGCAGGAGCCAAGTTCGAAAAGGTGGATATGAAAATACCTATGTCATTTCTAGGGAGGAACTAATGCCATCACTAGATTTAGATTATCCGAACATTATAGAGAATTTTCGACATTTTCTCGTGCCAGGAAGAACAGAAGCACATGCTTTCCTAATATGGTTTCTTCATAATTATTTCAGATTAGATGAAATTGAAGCCATAGATGCAGTTTGCGATGGATTTGACGATAAAGGTATTGATGGACTATATGTTGACGAAAATCTTGAAACAATTGATGTTTTTCAATCAAAAATCGTTAAAAATCCTGATAAAACTTTAGGAGATAGTAAACTTAAAGAATTTATAGGGACATTAACTCAATTCGATGATCCAGATAAAGTCAAGGAAATTGCGGCGACTACAAGCAATGCGGAACTAGCAAATCTAATTGTACAGCAGAATATTGCAAAGAAGATTACTGATGGATTTGAAGTAAAAGGCATTTTTGTTATAAATATTGAGCGTGACCAAAATGCAATTGATTACCTAGATAAATGTGAAGAAAAAATAGCTCTATTCGATAAACCTAGCCTTGAATCATCCTATATCCCCGTTGGACCAAGTGCTCCAATAGGAACTCCAGCAAATTTTGATATTTTTGGATATGATTGTGCTGAATATACAATGGAAAACGCCAGAGTGGTTTTAGCGCCCCTAAAAGGGAATGAACTTGTATCGCTGGATGGCATATCAACTGGCGAACTTTTTGCTTGGAATGTTCGAGGCACGTTGGGTAGAACTAAGGTGAATAAAGATATTGGGAGAAGCATAGAGGATCAAAACGAACATAAAAATTTTCTTCTTTTTCATAATGGATTGACGATCCTCTGCCAAAGCCTTGAAGTCGAAGATGACAAAATTGGAATATCAGATTATTCAGTAGTAAATGGGTGTCAAAGTCTCACTAGCCTATTTGATCATCGAAATAAGATTACTGATGATTTGAGAATCCTAACTCGTCTAATTGAGCTTCCTCCCGAGCATGAATTGGCTGAAAAAATTACACATCATAGCAATAATCAAAATCCGATAAACGCTAGGGATCTTCAATCTAATAGTGCAATACAGAGAAGGCTTCAGAATGAGTTTGATCAAAACTATACTGGAGAAATTTTCTATAGAATAAAAAGGGGGGAACAAGAAGATCAAAAGCAAATTATCGATAATGATATAGCAGGTCGTTTACTACTTGCATTTGATCTTAAACAACCTTGGACGTGTCATCAAAGTTACAAACTATTTGATGAACTCCATGCCGAAATATTTGCACGTCCGGAGGTTAATGCACATAGAATAGTAGCAATCACGGATGTTCAAGCGAGCATTCTAGAATCGATGGAGTCAATTAGCAATAGACTTTTTGCTAGTTACAGTTTGACAAAATACTTTTTTCTCTATTTGGTGCGGGAGGCTCTCGAATCCGATGGTACAGGGAAAGAATTCTGTGCAACACCGGAGAGATTTATTGGTGAAGAGAAAGGAAGAGAACGATTGCGTTATTGTATTTTGAAAGTTTCCAACGATTTAATCATTGATTTAAATGCTGAACTTAAGGAGCGCGATGAATCTGACAATCCTATTGACTACAAACGAGAATTGAAAAGCCCAAATCCTGTTTATAGTCTTACTCGAAATATTCTGCCCCACTATCAAAAAGCTGTTGCAAGAGAACGAGCTACGTCATTCGGAGCGGAATGGCATCAATCAGAAGGATTGGAGTTCTAGAAATCTAGTAAGAATTCTAGATCCTCTATTTATTCTCATTTGCACAAAATACTTCTTCACAATTGATAAATAAAAACAATTAGAATTGTCTGAACCCCATTATTAGTTAGAAGGTCAATCTCCCCTCCTCTTTGAAAAAATTCAGAAGATGGAACTATTGCAATTCACTTTTCGTGAACTATGATGATGATGCGAAATGAACAATGATGAGACATAGGAAGTAACCATGAAGATACTATCCCGAAAAGAAGAGCTGATCCTGCTGGCGGTCTGGAAGCTCCAGGACAATGCATATGGAGTGACGATCCGGGAGTATATCGAAAAGATGACGGGCCTCAAGTGGGTATTTGGGGCCATCTACAGCCCGCTGAGCCGTTTGGTTCAGCAAGGGCTGGTAGAATCATTCGAATGTGCGCCTCTACCGGAAAAAGGCGGCCGCAGCCGCGTACTCTTTCGGATGACTCCCCTGGGAAAAAAGGCACTCCTTCAGATCAAGGAGCTTTCAACGACCATCTGGGATGATGTCCCTACGCTTACAGGAGACACAAAGTGATAAGAAAGCGGATCATTGCCCTGCTTGTTCACCAAAGTGTTCACCATGCCGCTCTGGGAGACTATGAAGACCGTTTCCAGACCATGGCCCAGAGCAAGGGCCGGATCAGCGCATATCTCTGGTTCTGCGGCCAGGTGTTTTGTCTCATCCCGGCATTTATTAGAGACGCTCTGGATCAGGGAGCCGCCATGTTCAGAAGCTTCATCAAGATCAACTTCCGACATCTGCGCAAACACAAGAGCTATTCATTCATAAACATCTTGGGATTCACGGTCAGCCTGGCTTTGACCTTCCTGATCATTCAGGTCATCAATGATTTTTTTAGTTATGATCGGTTCCAAGAGAAGAAAGACCGGATCTACAGGGTAACGACGCTTCGTTCCTCGGAAGACGGCGTGCGGACCTTTGGCTCGGCCCCCTACCCTCTCGCAGCGGCGCTGGAAGAGCAGTGTCCCGGGATAGAACGAGTCGTTCGCCTGCAGAGCGGTATCCCAGGCAATGCCAGCTACAAAAACAGGCTCCTGCCGATCGCGTCTCTAGCGACCTCGAGCAGTTTTTTCGAGGTTTTTGACTTCGGACTTGAAACCGGAGATCCTCAGACCGCGCTGGAAGAGCCTTTCTCACTGGTATTGACCCAGGTTATGGCCTTGAGCCTGTTCGGCGATGAGGAGCCCTTAGGCAAGGTCATACAGTACGGAGGTCTGGGGGATTACACGGTCACCGGCATACTGGAGGATACATCCCAGCTGAAATCCCATATCGAGATCCAGCCCATGATCTCATTTTCTTCCCTGGAAGCGCTGGTACGCCAGCAAAGGAGCGGGATCCAGCTCCAAAGCTGGGAAAACCTCAACTACAATTTTGTCTACATCCTGCTGGAAGAGAAAGCTTCTCCGGCACAGGTAAGGGCCTTTTTGCCCGGTCAGGTTCAATCTCACCTCCAGGGCAAGGAGTATTCCTATGAATTCCGTCTGCAGGCCCTGACTAAGATCAATCCGGGAACTCCCGCCATTCAGAATCCAGGCTCGACTCTCCCCTGGTGGCCCATAACACTGCTCTCGATCACGGCTGTCCTGATCATGCTGACCGCGGCCTTTAACTACACGAACCTTTCCATTGCCAGGGCGCTGACCCGGGCCCGGGAGGTGGGCATCCGCAAGGTGGTGGGGGCAAAAAATCTCAGCTCGTGCTTCAGTTCACGGGCGAGGCCGTGGGCCTGGCCCTTATCGCTTTCGTGTTCGCGATTCTGCTCTACAAGGGCTGGCTCGAGCCCGCCTTTCTGGGGCTGCACTATGAATTTGCCAGGTTTTTCCTGATCCAGGACAACCTCAGGTTCTATGTCTTTGTCCTGCTTTTCACCCTGGCCACAGGGATCGTGGCGGGACTGTTCCCGGCCGTATACATGTCCCGCTTCAGGCCAGTTCAATCGCTTCGGGGCAGCGGTGGTCTCCACCTCTTCAAGAAGATCAAGATGCGCAAGGCACTGATCGTGACGCAGTTCGCCATCTCCCTCATCTTCATCACCTCCACGGTCGTTTTCTACCGGCAGCAGGCCCACATGCAGGGAACGGATCCCGGCTACAGGACAGAGAACATCCTTAATGTCAGCATAAGCGGCCTCGACTACGAATACCTCAGGAACGAGCTGGCACAGAGCCCTCACATCCTGGGGATCTCAGCCTGCGATAGGGCCCCAGGAACATCGTCCTTCCCCCTGTTGCCGGTAAAAATAGCCGAGCCTGAAGAGTCTCTCCATCTGAGGCGGATAGTGGTAGACAGAGACTTCATCGCCAATCTCGGGCTCGAGATCGTTGCGGGGGAAGATTTCCCGCCGATCATTTCGGATGAGAGCCGCTTCTGCCTGATCAATGAACGAGCCGTTGAGAGGCTCGATCTTCGGAACCCTGGTGAATCCGTAGGGCGCGAGATCATCCAAGGAGATGGGAGTGCAATCCATATCATCGGAGTGGTCAAGGACTTCTATCTGAACCGCTTGACCGATTCCGTGGAACCCTGTTTTCTGCTCGGTAGAGCAAGCGGTTTTCGTTCCCTCAACCTGAGACATCGTCCCGGCAGCGAGGCCGAGGCCGTCGCGTTCCTGGAGGCGACCTGGGAGAAGATCCCGGTGGCTCCCCTACTCACGTTTACCTCGTACACATATCAGATCGAGGATGAGCTGTCCTCGGTGTCTGTTTCTGCCACGGTGTTCCGGTTCGTTGGGATGCTGGCACTGGTTGTGGCCTGCCTGGGGCTCCTCGGCATAGCCAACTACAGCGCCCGTGTCAAGATCAAGGAGATCGGGATCCGGAAGATCCTCGGTGCCAGCACCTCCGGCCTGGTCCAGCTCTTGTCCCGGGATTTCATGCGGCTGCTATTAATCGCCACCGTGATCGCCGTGCCCATTGCCTATTATGTCAACAGCCTGTTCACACAGAGTTTCTCCAACCGGGTCGGATTGAGGATCGAGTACTTCCTGTTCGCTTCGCTTCTCATGGTTGCATTTGGTCTGGCTGCACTCCTCTCCCAAACGATCCGTGCCTGCTTGGCCAGCCCGGTCGACTCCCTCAAGCACGAAGAATAAAACGGGATTCTTCGAAAATACGTATATAATGCTGATATAACATTCGATTATCCCTGATGTATATTGGCATGAAAAAATCCGTGTATTTCTGGATATTGGTCCAGCTTGGATGTTAGTTTTTTGTGATAGAATTGCATCCGGGGAGGAGGTCATGTGAAATGAAAATGAGATTATTTATCTTTGGTCTGCTGGCTTTTTTAGCAACGGCCTTGTTGTCATCTCAAAGAGAGAGCACTCCATTCTCCCCTCTCGCTAGGAAGTATTTTGGACAAAAGGTTCCAGGAATGAAGGCGAAACTGTTCGCGCCCGGGCTCATTTCCCTGGAAGGCCGGCACGAATTCGCCCTCAGTTTTTCTCAGTTAGGCGATGAACTGTTGTTTTCTGTCCAAATCCTCGAGAAACCGGCTTGTGTCTATTACACAAGAATTGTGGAAGGAACTTGGACGAAACCTAAATTGGTCAGCCTGAGCAAGGGTGCAAAAAAAGAAGAGATGGAGGCTTTCTTTTCTTGGGATGGTCGTTATATCTTCTTCGCTCCCTATGATGAAGGTTTGGATGTCAGAATTTGGAAAATTGATATTAATGAAGACGGTTGGCGTAACCCGCAACCTTTGAAGGGACAGATAACAGACGAATCCGCTTTTTTCCCCACCTGCTCAAAAAAAGGGACGCTGTATTATTCGAATATCACCCAGGGGAAAATATACAAAGCTTTACTGGAAAAAAGTGTTGTCAAAGAATCAGGTGAGGCAGGTTTGGAATTTGGAGGTCACGGCTTCATTGCTCCTGATGAGAGTTTTATACTGATCGACTCTATTCAAGATGACGGCCATGGCAAGCAGGATATATACGTTGCCTTCCGAAACGAGGATGGAGGCTGGTCAACGCCTGTAAACCTGGGAGACGAAGTGAATACAGAGCATAACGAAACCTGCCCGACCTTATCGTCGGACGGAAAATATCTCTTCTTCAGCCGATACAACGAACCCGGGGAGATCTCCAATATTTATTGGATAGACAGCCGCGTTATCGAAGAGGCGCGAAGAGCGTTTATTCCCCGATGGGAAAGTAATATTTTTGAGGGCCTTTATCTGGGGCAAAAGCCGCCTGGTATGACACCGGAGATCTTTGCTCCCGGGATTATTTCAACTGAAAACCTTGGTGAAGCGAATAGCATATTTACCAAGAATGGTGATATGCTCCTGTTCAACCGCCGGAGGCCTCCAGAGGGACATAAAACTATTTATTTCACAGAAGTGAAAAATGGATTCTGGACAAAGCCGTCTCCAGTGCCATTCAACAGCCAATTTGCTGATTGGGATTTTCATTTTGCTCCTGACGGCAAAACATTTTATTTCACATCGAAACGCCCGGTCAATCAGGACAACAGAACTTCAAAGCAAGGAAATATCTGGGTGACAAAGCTCACTCATTCCGGATGGGCTGAGCCTTGCATGCTCGAATATCCGGTCAACACCCCTGGCAATCATGATTGCGGCGGCACACTCACAAATGATGGAACGCTTTACTTTTTCAGCCAGAGAGAAGGAGGATTAGGGCAAAGTGATATTTATCGAGCCCGGTTGAAGGACGGGAGATTTGTGGAGGTGGGAAATTTAGGGAAGCCCATCAATTCTGAATACAGCGATTATGATTCCTTTGTTGCACCTGACGAAAGCTATCTTATCTTTAGTTCTGATCGACCTGGAGGATACGGTGAATATAACGACATATACATCGCTTTCAGTAAAACTGATGGCACCTGGACGGAACCAATAAATCTCGGGTATGAATTCAGGGATTCAGGTATTAATGGGGTTACTCTTGATAATAGATTTCTGTTCTATACCTGCGGCAGAACCGGAAATGACGACATCTACTGGGTGGATGCAAAAATCATCAAGGCATTGAAGCCTGATGAGTTCCCTGTTCTCAAAGGCCCCTATCTCGGCCAGAAACCGCCGGGAATGACTCCAGAAATCTTTGCACCGGGGATTATATCAACTGGCTACAATGAACGTATTGCCGCTTTCACACCCGATGGAAAGGAGTTTTATTATTCACTGTACGGGGCCCCCCATATGGTGGTCCTTTTCACAAAGGAAGAAAACGGGAGGTGGACAAAACCTCAGGTGGCCCCCTTTTCTGGTAAATACCGCTCGGAATTCAATATCTCTCCGGACGGCAACAAGATCGTCTTCTGGTCTCGTCAACCTTTAGACGGCCAAGGACCTGAAACAGAAACCGGTCATACCTGGATTGTAGAAAGGACTGATTCAGGCTGGAGCGAACCCAGAGCCCTAAGGCCTGATTTGTGGGGATACTCTTCTTTCTCTTCAAATGGGAATTTATACTTCAATTCTGGCCGCGAAGGTGGAATGGGCGGGTGGGACGTTTACGTAGCGAAGCTCATTGATGGAGAATATGCGGAGCCGGAAAACCTGGGGGAGGGCGTAAACGGTGAAGGACATGAGATCGATCCGTTCATTGCTCCAGATGAGAGCTACCTCGTCTTTCTCAGAAGACCCGAGGAAGATTTCGAACTCTTGGTCAGCTTCCGAAAAGATGACGGTTCCTGGACAAAGGCGAAGAAAATGGGAGAACCCTTTGAATCGAGCGCGTGGGAACTCTGCCCGACTGTAACCCCGGACGGTAAATATTTCTTCTTTACGAGCTACAGAAGCCTTCATAAATCCTACTCCGATGTTCCTCTGACTTATGAGGACAAACTAAGGATCCTCAACAGCCCTGGAAACGGGCTGGGAGACATCTATTGGGTCGACGCAAAAATCATAGAACAGTTCAGACCGGATGAATTGAAATAGAAGGGGATATAATTTTTCTGCGTTGTGGGAATCTAGATCTTCTTTTTAATAATCTTCTTTATTTTTTCATAGGATGGCGGCGGACCTGTTCTGACACGTTTATCATCGATAAATAAGGCGTCAACAATTCCCCATTCGTTGAAGACTTCTTTGTCCAGCGTGTTATATTCACGGAATTCAACTTTGTCTCCAAATTCATCAGCAGCCATTTTTGCCCGTTCAAAAGCCAAATTCTGCGCAGGGCACCAGCCATTTTTGAAAGCTGAGATCGTGACCCTGCCTGCAGTTTTTTCCGGTTTCTTCTTTTCCTTTTTCCATTCCGGTGGAACCGCGTCACTTGTGAATGGCTTCCAAACAAGGATGGCCATGCGATCTTTATCCGCCTTCTTGTATCCCTGCCGCTTAAACCACGAAGCCTTCATCCAGAACGGCATGGAGATCCCCCATGCCGCCATTCCTTTTGCTCCTTTGGATTTGGCATCCTCCTCTGCGGCTTTAAGCAAAGCCTTGCCCATTCCCTTTTTCTGGAAGTTTCCCCTTCCTTTTTTGTGACCGTGTACCCAAATACAGTGCACAAAGTGCAGGTCTTTTCCATGGACATGCGTTTGCTCGATAGGCAGGTATTGGATCATGCCACCCACTTCTCCCCTATCATCGACAGCGAGCTTGACTCCAAGCCCTTTCTCCTTAAATTTGGCATACCATACTTCTTTGTGATCGCCAGCTCCCTTGAGTTCGTCGCTCCAGTCTTCCAGGCAGAGGAAGTAGAGTGGTTCATGCTTTTCTGCCAAGTCGATGATTTCCATCCCTGCACACCTCTAGACTCAATCATATCGCAAGGCGATGGAATTATTCAATTGTTCCGGTTCACTCGTAGCGCAGCGATTTCACCGGATCGGCCAGGGCCGCCTTGATAGACTGATACCCGACCGTTATCAGAGCGATCACAAAAGACAGGGCTGCTGACAGAATAAAGATCCAGGATCCGATGCTGGTCTTATAGGCAAAATTCTGCAGCCAAGCATGCATCGCGAAATAAGCGGCGGGTGCGGCAGTGACATTGGCGATCAGGACCAGCCCAATGAACTTCTTGGTCGTGAGCAAAGTGATATTCCACTCACTGGCTCCCAGCACCTTGCGTATGCCGATCTCCCTGGTTCTTTGCGCCGTGGCAAATGAGGCCAAACCGAACAGCCCCAGGCAGGCCACGAAGATGGCGATCAGGGAGTAGATGGTGAAGGAACTGACCAGCCTGCTCTCGGTCCTGTACATCCGGTCCAAACGGTCATCCAGGAAGGAATAGCTGAATATCCCTTCCGGGGAATGCTGTTTCCATTTTTCTTCGATCCATGCCAAAGTCCGGGGCACATCCGTGGGATTGATCCTGAGAGACAGCCAGTCCCTGTTGTTCTCAGAACCTGGCGTCAGGGCCAGGGGTCCGATGTCCAGATGAAGAGATGTAAAATGGAAATCTTTTACAACCCCAACCACCACTCCCATCTGATCCTTATCGAATCCGAACCGCTTTCCGATCGGATCATCCCATCCAATGGCTTTAACCGCGGCCTCGTTTAGAATGTAGGCATTGTCGGTCGAATCGTTGAATTCATTGGAGAATCCCCTCCCCTGGATGACAGGGATGTCGTAGAAATCCAGGAAATCGTCATCCACCCAATTCCGGTAGACGATGAACCTCTCTTCCGGATCGTGCCCATCCCACTCTCCGAAACTGGCGGAGGTTATGTTGTGTGGAAGCCTGTCCGAGAGTGCCGCATCCAGGATGAAGGGATTTTGCAGGAGTTCGTTTTTAAAAACATCGGATCCTTCTGCCGGATTCCTGACCGTAACGACGTAGTCTTTGATAAAGCCCAGCTCCTTGTTTCTCATGAAATGCAGCTGCTTGAATACGACGATTGTGCAGACAATAAGAGCAATGGAAATGGTGAATTGACACACGACCAGAACGTTCCGGAAAATTGAAGAGCCCCGGGAGCTTTTAGCCCGTGTTCCCCTTAGTACTGTTGTCGGTTGAAAGGAGGAGAGGATCAGGGCGGGATAGCTGCCCGAAACGAAACCGATCACGAGCACCAGGCCGACCAGAGTGAGCAGCAGGGAGCTGTCCAGAATGAATCCGGTCTCCAGCTCCCGCTGTACAAAGATCCGGAACGCGGGCAGCAGGAGCCTGACCAGGGACAAGGAAAACACAAGACTCAGGAGGGAGAACAGAAGGGATTCACTCAGGAACTGCCGCACGAGCTGAAACCGGCCGGCTCCGACGACCTTCCGCAGTCCGACCTCCTTGGCACGGATCGTGGCTCTTGCTGTCGACAGGTTCATGAAATTGAAGCATGCGATGAGCAGGATAAAAATCCCGATGGCCGACAGCAGGTAGACGTTGCGGATGTCCCCATGGGATCCCAGCTCGAAATTGGCCTCGTTGTAGAGATGTATCTCCGCCACCGGTTGGAGGCGCAGGACCTGGGAGGCCTTCGGGGAGTTTTGTTTAAGAAGATCGGTCAGCTTCTGTTCCACAGAGAGCCATGAGGCCTCTCCGTGGAGCTTTACATAGGTGTAATAGGTCCAGTTGTTCCAGCGATATATACGGTCTTGTCCTCTGGACTCGACCAGAGAGGAGAACGAGGCCAGATAATCGAAGCGGAAATGCGTGTTGCCGGGGACATTTTCCAGGACTCCCGTTACCTTGTAGTCGTTCCCGTCAACAGAGATGGTTTCTCCAAAGGGATCCGAGCGCCCAAAATACTTCTCGGCCATGTCCCGGCTGATCAGAAGACTGTTGGGCTCTGCCAGCGCGGTTGCTGGATTCCCGCTCAGGAACGGGAAATTGAAGATATTAAAAAATGCGGGGTCGGCATAATAAATCACGCTCTCAGCCAATCGGACGTCCCGGTATTTCATCGTGACGCTGGTGTCCATGACCTTTGCTGCGCTCAAGACCTCGGGATAGGCATCCTTCATTACCCCAGCAAGAGGAGCCGGCGTTACGGCGACCTGGGATTTCCCCCGGTAGACCTCTCCCGTGTCTGCGAGCACCCTGTAGATATCTTGATGATCCTCATGGAAACGGTCGTAGCTGAACTCGTAGCGAACATAAAACGATATCAGGATAAAACAGGTAATGCCGATAACCAGGCCGGACAGAGTTATAAGGGAATACCACTTCTGTTTTCTTATGCCGCGGAGTGTACCTTTGATGTAGATCCCGAACATAGATCCTCCCTTGAAGGATTATTCTCCCAGGATTATAGGGACGCTTCTATCCGGAAGAAGGTTGACAGTTTAGGGGGAGAACTGATTATCGTAGGATTTGAATGACCCTGGCATCCACCCAGTAAATGTCCCTGTTGCCTCTTGTCGTGCTTGTGTAGAAAAAATATTTACCATCGGGGCTGACATAGGGCCGGTTCTCGGATTTGTCTGTATTGATTTGATTCCCCATATGGACCGGCTCGCTCCAAGAGCCATCGTGGATTTTAAAGGTGACATAGAGATCATCTTCACCCAAGCCATCGGGCTTCGTCGAACAGAAGATCATATAGCTTTCATCAGGAGCTGTGTAGGTATCCCATTCGTGATACTGGGTGTTAAGTTTCGGATCCAGATTGACCGGGGCTTGATAGTCTCCTCCGATAAACTCCGACATGTATAGATCGGAAGTCCCATATCCTCCCGGTCTCCGGCTGAAAAAATAGAGATTTCCGTTCGCGGCAAGACAGGGATAGCTTTCATGATACTTCGTGTTAATTCGCAGCCCGATATGTTTCGCCTCGGTCCACCCGGTTTCGGTTTTTTCCACGGTCCAGATGTTGCCCCCCTCCCCTTCCGCTCCGATCTCTTCTATGAAAATGTTGGAGGCGAAGACCATGGTTTTACCATCGGGGGCGACAGTGAAGTCGCCTGCCCGGTATTCATCAAGAGATGTGATATGTTCTGGGGCGCTCCACACTCCGTTGGTCTGATGCATGAGATAAAGACTTGGCACTCTGTCCTTCCATCTCTGGAAGATGAAATATTCCATCTTATTGCCCCAGCCCGAACATCCCTCACCCATGTCTGTTGTAACAAGTCCCGGTGCGAAAAGTTCCGGCGTCATCCCCGGAGGTTTCTGGCCGAGGTAAGGTCCCTGGTTTTCTTCATCGATGGCTGCCCAGTCGTTTTCGTGTGCCTGAGGTTCGTTTGAGGAACAGAACAAAAACACACCTGCACAGAACAGCACCAACATGTATGTTCGTTTGTTCAAAATGACCTCTCCTTTTTATGACTATGCATACTATTGTTCCTACAGTACGAATTACTTAATCCTGGGGTTTTAGAAGATATCTGGTAATCTCACTTCCCATTTGATAATTTGGTCTGGGAGGCACACATGAAACATAAAACATCTTTACATGGGATCGGCTTTCGAATTGTCGTCCTGGCCGCCTTGGTTATAGCCGGACTGAGTATTCCTGCTGTTGCCCAGAACACGAAATCAGATATGGTATTTGGGCAACCTGTATCCGGCAAAATTGTCCCTGCACCAAGTGAGATAAGGGACCTAATCGAGCGGTACACAGCTGACCAGAGGTCTCTCGACAGATATTATGATTTCCCCTTCTCCCCCACCCGCCTTTCCCGAATGAAGGATTTCAATCGAGAGTGGCTCGGGATTCTGAAGGGCTTGGATTTTTCGCGCCTGAGTCAGGACGGGCGGATCGACTACCTCCTGCTCAAGAATCATCTCACCCGAGGACTGGGGAGCCTCGAAAAGGAGAGCGCATCCGCACAGGAAGCATTCCAGCTTCTCCCCTTTGCAGACTCCATCATCGCCTTAAAAGAGGATCTGCAGAGAATGCAGTGGATCGAGGCCTCCCAAGCGGCAAAACTGCTGAGTGACCTGCGGAAACAGATCGAGGCCACACAGGTTGCTCTGAGCAAGAAATCAAAGGAACAGCCTACACGCGATGGCAAAGCCCAGGCAGCGGGATTCGAGCTTACGGTAGTACGGGATGCTGTTACGATGGCGGCCAGGCTGCGGATCGGACTCAAAGGCTGGTTTGAATTCTACGATGGATATGATCCTCAGTTCACCTGGTGGGCGGCCGAAACATACAAGGCGACCGATAAGGCCATCCAATCCTATTCGGAATACCTGCGGAAATTGAGTGGAGGTCGACCTGGCGTCAGCTCCTATATGCTCAAGGATCCTGTAGGCCGTGACGTCCTACTGCAAGAACTGGCATTCGAGATGCTCCCCTACTCCCCCAAGGAGCTCCTCGCCATCGGCTGGCAGGAGCTGGCCTGGTGCGAGGAGCAGAGGCTGGCCGCCTCTCGCGAGCTGGGATTCGGCGACGACTGGCAAACCGCCATGGAGCATGTGAAAAGCTTGCACGTCGGACCCGGAGAACAGCCCGAACTCATCCGCTTCCTCACCTACGAGGCCATCGATTTCCTGGAGGAGCACGACAGCCTGACTATCCCTCCTATGGTCAAGGACCTCCTGCGCATGCGCATGATGCCGCTGGAGCGCCAGAAGACCACCCCATTCTTCACGGGCGGCGAGGTCATCAGCGTCGCCTATCCCCTGGATGCCGTACCTTATGAGCAGAAGATATCGACCATGCGGGGCAACAATCCCCACTTCTCGCGTGCGGTGGTCCACCACGAGCTAGTGCCCGGACACAACCTGCAGGGCTTCATGGCCGCGCGCCACAGGACCTATCGCAGGCCGTTCAGCACGAGTTTTTTTGGCGAGGGCTGGCCGCTCTACTGGGAAATGCGGCTCTGGGACATGGATTTTCAGAGATCACCCGAGGACCGCATCGGCATGCTCTTCTGGCGCATGCACCGCTGTGCCCGCATCATCTTCTCCATCAGCTATCAGCTGGGACAGATGACGGCCGAGGAGGCGGTCGATTTCCTGGTCGACCGCATCGGCCACGAGAGGCAGCAGGCCGAGGCCGAGGCCATGGCCCACCTGAGCGGCAGGGCATACGGAGGGAGGCCACTGGCACAGAGCTCGTACCTGATCGGGGGGCTGCAGATGCGCGCCCTGTCCCGAGAGCTCGTGGATTCCGGAAAGATGACGGCCAGGGAATTTCATGACGCAGTGCTGCGCGAAGGAAGCATCCCCATCGAGCTTCTGAGGGCCAAGCTGACAGGAGAGGTGCTCAGCCCAGATTTCACTTCCAGATGGAAATTCTATACCTTCGCTGACAAAGCCGAAAGATAGAACAGGGCTACTGCAAGCCGCGTTTCTTCAGCAGGGGCTCGATCTTGGGCTCGCGTCCTCGGAAGTTCACGTACATGGTCATGTAGTCCCTGGTGCCGTTTACGGCAAGAACGTTCCTCCTGAAGGAATCGGCTGTCTTCTGATCGAACAGGCTGGTTTCCTTGAAGGCCTCGAACGCGTCGCTGTCCAGGACTCCCGACCAGATGTAGCCGTAGTAGCCGGCAGAATACCCTCCGATGATGTGATTGAAATACGTGCACCGGTACCGGGAGATGATCTCGGGGATCAGGCCTATCTCATCGAAGTAGTCCTTCTCGAACTTGTTGATGTCCAGGTCTTTTGGCTCGGTGATCGTGTGCAGTTTCATGTCCAGGAGGCTCGCTGCCAGGTATTCCACCGTGATGAATCCCTGGTTGAACAGGCCGCTCTTCTCGATCTTGGCGATCAGTTCGTCGGGGATAATCTCGCCTGTCTGATAGTGTTTGGCGTACTTCTTGATCACGGAGGGTTCCATGGCCCAGTGTTCCATGATCTGGGACGGGAGTTCAGAAAAGTCGGGTGTGCGGAAGGTGGTCCCGTAGGTGATATCGGAGAGCAGGTTGTCCAATGCGTGGCCGAATTCATGGAAGAGTGTGCTGACTTCTTCCAGGGTGATCAGGGCCGGATTGTTTCCTATTGGCTTGGAGAAATTGCAGACCAGGTTGACCACGGGATCGATCTCCGTACCGTATCTGCGACTCTGGCTCCGGTAGGTGCCGCACCAGGCTCCCCCGCGCTTGCTGGTCCTGGGGTGGAAGTCCATGTAGAGCACACCGCAGTGTGATCCGTCCGCGTGCTTGACCTCAAAGACCTTGGCGTCGGGATGCGGCAGCGGCATCTCCTCCAATTGCTCGAAGGTCAGCCCGTAGAGCTGTGTGGCCACCCAGAAGGCTCCTTCTCGCACGTTCTCGATCGCGAAATAGGGGCGCAGCTCTGTGTCATCGAGTGCGTATTTCTCTTTGCGCAGTTTCTCCGCGTAGTACCACCAGTCCCAGGATGCGAGCTTGAAGCCGCCACCCTCTCGGTCGATGATTGCCTGCATCTCTTCCCGTTCTTGTATGGAGATGGGAAGAGCCGCATCCCACAGCTGATTCAGAAGGTCATAGACATTCTGCGGTGTCTTGGCCATGCGGGTTTCCAGTATATAGTCGGCGTACGTTGGGTATCCCATGAGGTTAGCGCGAACCACTCGCAGCTTCATCAGGTCGGAGAGGACCTTTTTGTTATCAAACTGGTTATCGTTGTCGCCTCTCTTGATATAGGCCGTGTAGAGTTTTTCACGCAGGTCCCGTTTCTCGGAATACTGCAGGAATGGGAGCATGCTGGGCTTGTGGGTCGTGAAGACCCATTTTCCGTTCATGCCCGCTTCGCTGGCAGCCTCGACGGCTCCCTGGATAGACGATTCCGGCAAACCAGCCAGGTCTGCCTCGTCCTCGATCACCATCTTGAACTCATTGGTCTCTGCCAAGACATTTTGGCTGAACTTGACTCCTAGTTCCGACATCGTCCCGTTGATCTCTTTGAGCGTGGCCCGATCCTTGTCGTTCAGCTCGGCTCCGTTGCGGACATATCCCTTGTAGACGTTCTCGAGTATGTAGCTCTGCTCATCCGTGAGATCAAGGTTATCCCGCTGTTCGTACACGGCCTTCACTCGCTCGAAAAGCCCCTTGTTCAGGTTGATCTCGGTCCGATGTGCGGACAGGCGCGGTGCCATTTCCTGCTGGATGGCTTTGAGGTCATCGTTAGTGTTGGCTCCGTTTATTCCCCCGAATACTCGGGACACTTCGATGAGCAGCCTGCCAGATCTGTCTAGGGCCGCGATCGTGTTCTCGAAGGTAGGGGCCTCTGTATTGTTTACGATTGTGTCGATCTCCACCTTCTGCTCATCCATACCCTTCTTGTAGGCTGGGATGTAATGTTTCGGCGTAAGAATGTGGAACGGTGGGACCTGGAAGGGTGTGTCGTATTCAGCGAAAAAGGGATTGTCTCCCTCAGTAGCGACCGGTGTCTCGGCGGTCTTGGAACAGGCCGAAAATACAAGTCCCAACATAACAATTAACAGGATCTGAATCATCCAAGGATTATGTTTCATAGTAGTACCTCCATTGAGCAGAACATGACAATATCAGAACCAAATATTCCGGTCAATGAAAAATAAAAGCCAGGTAATTATCGGGAGATAGGTGAACTGCTGACAACGGCTAACCAACGCGCATTGGGCCCGATAGCCAGGCGCGAGATGTTGTCGACACCCATGCCATTCAGGTCGCCGATCTCCCTCCAATTATTATCGCTTCCGGGCCGCAGCCCATAGAGTTTTGCTCCTACTCCCATGATCAGGTCACCACCGGGAGTCCATGCGTAGAAGCTGTTGCCATCCAGCAAGGGAATGAGGCTTTTTATAATCCCGGATCCCAGGTCGTATCCCATGATGGTCTCTCCCCCACCCTCCTGGTTCTGAGAGAAGCTGATCGCTTCCATTTTTGGGATCTTGTACAGGGACCGGCCTATGTTCTCAGCGATGGATTTGGATGACCCTCCGCCGAGATCCGCGATCCTCAAGAAATTGGGTGATCCTAGTATAAACATGGCGACGGTATGCCCATCTACCCAGGCGTGATAGCCGACCTTCTCCCCTGCCTCATAGAGAGATTCAGCTTCTCCTCCGGATAGAGGGAAGGCGACTAAAGGCTGGGCGCCCTTCCGGGGCCCCTCGGTTATAAACAGCTGGATGACCGAGAAGCGCTTCCCATCCGGCATCACGATCGGAGAGTACTCGGATTCCGGAGTGTTGGTCAGGCGTAGAGTCTCCCCGCTCTCGATGCCGTAGCGATAGATATCTGTGTTTGTACCTGATTGGGAAGCATACAGGACCGATCCCCCATCCGGATGGAAAGAGGGCTGGTTGTTGTAGCCCTCATTGGGATTGATCTTCACCGGTTTGCTGAACGTGTATGTGTCGCCGCTCACTTCCATCCTGATCAGGAGTATGTCCGTCGTTCCCTGACCCAAGACTGACACAGGTAGCATCAGCAATAAGCAGGCGGCTGCGAGATGTATTAAAGAGATCTTTGTATTCCTCATGATTTCCTCCTGGAACTATGGATTATAGCCAAACCTTCCTAGAGTGTGAAAGGGATATTTCTATTTGATATCATCATTTTGGTGTGATAGCAGCTAGTAAAGCGCTTGAGTTCAGGAGGCCACAATGTTGTTTCGAAATCAAATCACTCCCAAAAAACTGGTCATCAGATATATCTTCCTGTTTACCCCCGTGGCTTTGTGTTTTAGCCAGGTCACAACCCCGGAAGCCTACCTGGGATACAAGCCCGGCGCAGATTTCCATCTGGCAAGTTATGAGCAGCTGGTAGCCTATTTTGAGCAGATCGCCCAAGAATCGGATCGCATCCAGGTGTTTGAGATGGGCCCGACTTCGATGGGAAGACTGATGAAATACGCGATTATTTCAGCTGAAGACAATATGGCACAGTTGAAAAAATACCAGGAAATTTCACGGAGATTGAGCTTGGCTCGTGATCTTTCAGAACAGGAGGCCCGGAGCCTTTCAAATGAGGGGAAGGTCATTGTCTGGATAGACTCGGGCATCCATGCCTCGGAGACATCGCCGCAGATGCATCAATTTCAGCTCGCGTACGACCTCGTTACAGAAACAGACGATTTCACACGTTTCATCCTGGACAATATCATTTTGCTGCTTGTGCACGCGAATCCCGATGGGATGACATTGGTCGCAGATTGGTATATGCAAAATGTAGGTACGCCTTATGAGGTGAGCCGTCTGCCGTTTTTGTATCACAAGTATGCAGGACACGATAATAACCGCGACTCGTTCATGGCCAACCTCCTCGAGACTCAAAACATGAACCGAGTGGTAGGTCGGGAATGGTTCCCGGAACTCATGTATTCTCAGCATGAGACGGCTCCCTTTCCCGCGCGCATATGGATGCCGCCGAATCCGGAGCCTGTGAATCCCAACGTTCATCCGATCGTGACACGATGGAAAAATTTGGTGGGATCCGCAATGGGACAGGGATTCGAAGGGGCTGATCAGCCCGGGGCATTGTCTCGCACGGCGTTCGATCTTTGGTATCCGGGATATGCGGACGGCCCCTCTGTCGAGACGCATAACATTCCCTCGATCCTTACCGAAACAGCCAATTTCCGCTATGCCACACCACATTTTTACAGCTTGAACGATTTTCCCGAAGCTTATCGCGACCTCACCCTGGGCACATTCTATCCCAGCCCATGGAGAGGCGGATGGTGGCGGTTTCAGGACGCGGTCGACTACAATCTCACGGCCTCCAAATCGGTGCTGGACGCGGCCGCAAAATATCGTTCCGAATTCCTTTACTACAAATTCAAGATGGGGAAAGATTCCATCGAACGGTTCAGCCAGGAACCTCCCTACGGATGGATACTATCAACCGAGCAGAGTGATCCGGCGACCTGCCGTTTGCTGTTGAACCGGTTTGTCGGATATGGGATCGAAGTATACATTGCTGATGAGGCTTTCACCCATGAGGGCCTCCCCTATCCTAAAGGAACATACATCATACCGACCAGCCAGGCTTTTGGCACTTACGTGAAGAACATTCTCGAGACCCAGGAATACCCGGATCTCAGGAAATACGGACACCTCTGGCAGGGATTGTCGAGGGCAGTCCGATGGGATGGTGCGCCGCTGGCTCCCTATGACGGAGTGGGCTGGACACTCCACAAACAGATGGGGATAGCGGCCCATCAGATGAGCACTCCCCTGGATGAGATTTCCTGGACACCGCTCGGTGACGAGCTCCCCAAATCCGGTTCAATCTCTGGCAGCGGCTCTCAGTACGTCCTTTCATCGGACGAGAACGCTTCAGTTGTCGCGGCATACCGTGTTCTGAAAGCGGGAGGCAAAGTCGCCCGTGCGCTTTCAGAGACCAATGTGGGCGGAAAACGGTTCCAGAGGGGGGCGTATGTGGTTGATGCAGGCAGCATATCCAGGAACGATCTTACCGAAATTGCCGGCGAGACGGGTGCGAACCTGCTGGGGGGAAAAGTCTCAGGCCAACTTACATCCTTGAGCTTGCCTCGGGTGGCAGTGTACAAATCCTGGGTTGCGAGTATGGATGCGGGCTGGATCTCGTTCATCTTCGATCAATATGAGATACCCTTCCACGCCTTGACTGATGCAGAGATCAGAGCCGGCGATCTCAATTCTCGCTTTGATGTGATCATTTTGCCGGATCAAAATCCCACTTCCATTGTGGGCGGGCATCGCAAGGGGACGATGCCTCCGGCTTACGTGGGTGGCATCACTCAGGGTGGCGTCGATAACCTCAGGATATTCGTAGGGAAAGGCGGCACACTGGTGTGCAACAAGGGCTCTGCGGAATTTGCAATTCAGGAGTTTGCACTTCCCATCCAGAATGTCCTGAAAGGAGTCAAATCCGATACCTTCAACTGCCCGGGCTCTCTCCTGAAAGTGATGTACAATAATGACCAATCCTTGGCCTTCGGATTGGAGAAAGAGGGAGTGGGCTACTTCTCACGCGGGCTCGCGCTTGACCGGATCGAGGATACAGAAAATGAGGAGCAGGAAGAAAAGAATCAAAAGATGATCCAGACCATTGCTCAATATCCGGATGAAGGCTTACTTTTGAGCGGTTGGATCCTGGGAGAAGAACTCATCCGTGGCAAATCGGCAATTCTAGAGGTTGCACATGGGGAGGGCAAGATCGTTCTGTTTGGATTCAACTTCCACAATCGTGCTCAGTCTTATGCAAATTTCAAGCTTCTGTTCAATTCCCTCTGGTTTTGACGATGAAAAGAAGAGAATTTATAGCAGCAACCGGGGCCGGTGTCACCGGCATGCTCACTTCCCGCATGCGTGCCGATGTGAATGATAAAACACGATCTCAAAAGGATTTGAAAACGGGGGATCTGACATCTATTCGCAGAGACTTTCCGGCACTTAAGAAATTCAAATCCTACTTGGATACTGCCTTTGTCGGGCTGATGCCCCTCCAGGTTAAATCCGCTCATGAAGAGTTCCTGGAGGAACGGCTTCAGTTCGGGCCCTTTCCCAGGGACAAATCCATACTGGGCGTCTGGATGGACAGGAGCGAGAAAGTAAGGGCGAAACTGGCAAGCTTTCTGGGAGCGCAGGCATCTGAAATCGCCTTCACATACTGTACTGGCTGCGGCTCCAACATCGCCCTCAATGGGATCGATTGGCGGAAGGGAGATAATGCCGTCATCGACGACCTGGAATATCCGACAGATTTTCATATCTTGAATGACTTGAGGAAACGCGGGGTCGAGATACGGATAGCTAGGCATAAGAATGGCGCTGTGCCGCCGTCTGCATTTGAGGCGCTGGCAGACAAGCGAACCCGGGCTTTTGTGGTAAGTCACGTCAGCTATCTCAACGGCTTCCGGCATGATCTCAAGAAGCTCGCGGACATCGTCCATGCCTACGGAGGTTATCTGATCGTCGACAGCGCCCAGGCTATCGGTGGAGTCGAAGTCAATGTCAGAAGCGAGGACGTGGATTTTCTGTCGGGGATCCCCTACAAATGGCTTAACGGCCCCAATGGCCTCGGTTTCCTGTATGTCCGGGCATCCCTGATCCCACTTTTCAAGCCCGACAGGTTGGGATGGTCTAGCACGGATGATTTCGAGTCATTGGAAACCATGGAGAGCAAACCGCTCCCTGAATCTGCACGGCGATTTGAATACGGCACCTTGGGTTTTGAGAGTGTCTATGCCCTGGATGCAGCGCTCGATTATATAGAGAAGATCGGGATCGGTTCCATAGAACAGCACAACTTAAGGCTCATCTCCTATCTTCGCAATCAACTGCAGGAACAAAATGTCAGATTCTTCACTCCGGAAGATAACCGGGCTCCCATATTGTCGTTCTTCACGGAGGATGAGAAAACGATCGGTAGGAAATTGAAAGAGAATAACATATTTGTCACGGCCCGGCGCTGGGGACAGGGACAGATACGGATCTCTCCTCACTTCTATAATACCGAGGAGGATATCGATGCTTTCATGTCTGTGTTTTCGGGCTTGAAAACTTAGGAGACAGAATGACAGATCGAAGGCTTTTTCTGATGAAAAAAGTTGGCTATATTCTGGCTGCAATCCTGTTTGTACAGTTGTCCGCCGATCAGGATGTTCAGAGTTATGTTTTAAAGACGCCGGAAGACTGGAGGAGCGAAATCATTCCCTTCCCCATCGATTTTGCCCCAGATATCAAGTACACCGGTGTGGAAGAACTCCGTTTTTCTCCAGGGATGTTCGAGAACACATCGGAAACCCATTTTACCTATGTAATTATCTGGTGGCTGGATGGGAGACAAGAAATCGATGAAAAGAACCTGTCATCGGATCTGGAGCACTATTTCAGAGGCTTGTGCTCCACCATCAGCGAGGGCAAGAACACGGCATACGACGCCGACAGGATTCAAGCAAATATTAAAGAAAGCGCTAGGAAGATCATCTCTGATAGGACGGACCAAAAGTTTTTTAAAGGGACGGTCCACACCTACGATGCATTCACAGACTGGAAATTGCTGAAGCTGAATTTTGAGATCCATTCCTGGTATTGCGCCGACTCAAAAAAGACCGCAGCGTTTTTTGGCATCTCCCCCAAGCCCGCAGATGCACAGATCTGGCAAATATTGCGGGACATCAGCAAATCCGTCAAATGCGGTCGGGACTGACTCGTTCGTAATCAGCGGGGGCCGACCAGGTCAGGATTTGATGTGCATGAACGCATTTTTCTTCCAGTAGTTGTCTGCGGAACCAGGCTTCCCATACCCGCATGCATTGTCGAGGCCCAGGATGGCCCTGTTTAATGTCTCGTTTTTCGCAGCAATGAGATTCCGAGCCGCATCGTGCAGCCATGATTGGGGCTTGTTATAGGGACAGACATAGATACAGGTATTGCAGTCCGTCCCATTCTCATGCCAGAAGCGATAGCATGCGAAGGCATCGATGGGCCACTTCAGGACACCCGGATTCGTGGACATGTTGTCGGCCTCTCGGGTTCGAGGACCGCTCATGATCGATCCACTCGGGCAGAGGGAGGCGCATTTCTTGCATGTATCGCAGAACTCTGTCACACCGAACCGGATGGGCTGGTCTGGAACGAGGGGTAGATCCGTGAACAGTTTGCTCAGCCGGACTCGGGAGCCATATTTTGGTGTAACCAGGAGCCCGTTCCGGCCCAACTCCCCCAGCCCGGCATCGATGGCAATAGGAATGCTCAATGCCGTGTCATTCCCCATGGGTATCGCTCTATAACCAAGATTGCGAATAAATGCCGCAAGCGTTCCTGTCGTCAGTGCCATCCTGGCATATCCGCTCGCAGTCGCGGCAGCGGCAATGCAGCTGGGCGCTACTTCCGAGGCATCCGGATCCATCTCATAAACCAGTGAGATCACATATCGACAGGCTTTGGGGATCCTGGCCCGGTTGTCATCACTCAATTTGACCGGATCATCAAGCTCTTCGATGGATAACTTTGCCTCGATCGGACCCCGATGATTTCCCCTTTCGTGAGATCGGTAATAGGCATCGGTGTAGACCCATTTTTCGTTCAGGGTGGTGGTCCCGACCAGCGATGCGCCAAAGAATAGAGCCGCCTTCTTAATGATTGCTGTCAATTCTAGAGGAGAAAAATCGGCCGGATTCAATGGCGGGCGATCGAATACCGCCGTATCTGAGTGTCCTCTTCCGGATGTCCACCTGTAGAAGTTCGGGATGCCTGACCCGGTCCAGGCGGCCAGATTAAAAGCATAGTCTATCAGCGTAAAACCCGGATCGTGGTTCTGAATCCGCTTGATTTCTATGCCGCTGAGTTCTCTTCGCATCTCTTGAGTAAGGGGATCCCAGTGAGCGCGGCTGAACATGGTATTTTTTTCTTGAAAACGACGGTATGTGGCTTCATCGATACTGTATTGTTTTTCATCTCCGGTTGAGCGTTCGACAGTGAAGCCGCCGTATAGATCTTCAGATCTCAGCCACTCTCTCCCACCCGATCGCGCTAAAGTGTGGACGGCCGGGAGAGAGACTCCTGCTATGCCTGCGGCCTTGAGAAAATCACGTCTGTGCATCCCATTTCTCCTTTAGGACATGCCCTGATATTGCATGAAACTGAGAAAATATCACAATCTATATAGCACGCGGGAATATGGAGTGCAATTCAGATGCACAGCAGATATGTGGAAAGCTGCTAAATATCGGCCAAAAACATGGGAATTCCCTCGACTTAGTGTATGATAATCAGAAGTCAATGGATCGTCACTAATTGTAATAATGACATTGAGGAAATGGTTGTCTTTCATGAATCATAATCTGTTTATCTGTCTTTTACTGGTTCCGTTACTTCTCCTCTTTGGTTGTGGCCTTCAGGAGGTCGAAAGACGCCACGAAGACGGCGTGGAGATCGTTATTAATCACATCGAACCGTATCGGATCGAGGGTGAGGCCTCTTCCCTACTCCTGGAAGAGATGATGACACTGGATACGGAAGATCCGGAGGTGGCTGAGGCGGGCCTGGTCGACATCAATGCCTTTCAGGTGGATTCCGAGGGCAATCTCTACCTGTTGTGTTACGGCAGTGAAAGCCATTTTTTCTTCAAGTTCTCTCCTGAAGGACAATTTATTAAGGCCTTCGGGGCAAAAGGCCAGGGCCCAGGCGAGATGGGATTTCCGGTCTTTCCAAGGACGATGGCGGAGGACAATCTTGCGGTCACAGACATTCTTAAAAAGCTCATGGTGTTCGATTCAGACGGGGAGCTTCTGTCGGAAACACGGATCGATCCCAATTTTGTCATCGCCAATCCGCTGGAAAACGGCAGCTCCGTGGTCTTTTGGAAGGCAGGAGCTGAGGACACCAGCTCAGAACATTACCAGGAAAAAATCAGTTTATTCGGCATGAATGATGATGAGATCAAGGAACTGGACAAACTGGATGTCGGCCGGCAGGCCCGGTTTCTGGATCCGATTTTTGGTTGGCATTTGACTAGTGACAGGATCTTCCTGCTCAATGAACAGCGGGGCTATGAGATCCTGGAATACGCACTAGATGGTTCCCTGACACGAAAGATCCGGAAGCAGCATGAGCCCGTTAGGCTGGAAGGGCGAATCCACGAGGCACTGCTGCAGGGAATCCCGGATAACTCTCCGCTGCGGGATCCATCTGTAATTCCCGACCATCTACCTCCTGCCCATGCGCTGTTCTCAGACGACCAGGGGCGGCTGTATGTCGCCACCTTCGAGACTGGAGAGCGACGGGGAGAATACTGGTTCGACGTATTTAATCGCGAAGGGGCATTTTTCTCCCGTGTGAGCCTCCCGGTACACTTTGGCCGGGATCCTTTCCCTATCTATGCGCTGGTGAGAAATCAAAAACTCTATTGTGTAGGCGAGAAAGAGAGCGGCTACAAGCGGCTGAAGGTCTATCGGATGACATGGCAGTAGGCTGGCTGCCCTTTGAGTCAGTTCCTCAAAAACTACCTAAGTCCTGCCATCTGAGAGCGGGCATCCTCGAGTTCAGGAATATCCTGGTCGGCGTCTTTCCACAGTTCCAGGAAATGCTGATAGTTCTCGATCGCTTCTGCGGAACGGCCCTGAGCCTGGTGGATCTTGCCCAGCCAGTAGAAGCTGCGTGTGTATATGTCCCCGTCGTCCAGGCGTCCGACCGTCAGCGCGATCACTCGTTCGAACTCGGCACGGGCTGCCGCCCAGTCCTCCACTTGATAGAGCGCTTCGCCCAAGGTGCTCCAGAACAAGGCATGGATCATGGGAAAGTTGCTTTCCGGGGGATAGAGAGAATCGGATGCAGATTTTAGAGACTCGACAGCAGCGGCATACTCCCCCTTCTGAAACTGCATCATTCCCGAGAGATGCTGGTGATACCGTTCCAGGTTGCTGTTCGATCCGGCATCGAGCACCGTGCGTATCTCATCCGCCTTGCTTTCGGCCTCATCGAACTGACCGAGCTTTAAATAGGCCAGTCCCTGGAGGTGCAGGATCTGGAGCTGCCACCAGATATCCTGAGCGCGAAGAGCGTCCCTCATTTCCCTCTCATACAGTTCCAGCGCAGCCTCGGGCTGGTCGAGCCTCAGGCTGAAATCAGCGAGGGCATAGAAAAAGATGGGCCGGGCTTGCAGAAGCTCCAGCGCCTCCTGGAATTTGCCTTGATAGAGGAGGAGGTTGGCCAGATTGACCTTTAGGTCGCTGCGCCCCTCCTGCATTGACCGATACATCTCCTCCGCATCGGACAGGTTTCCTTTGAGAAGCTGGATGTGGCCCGAGTAGATCTTGGCCGCCGGCTCCCAATCCGGCTGTGAGGCGCGCAGCTGATCGATACGTGCCTGTGCGTTACCGTAATCTCCCTCGAAAAGATATGTGGTAACAACCTTCTCTTCGACACCGAGGTTGCCGGGATCATATTCGAGATATCGCTCGAAAGTCTCCCTTGCTTTGCCATACTCGCCCAAGGACATGTAGGTCTCGCCCAAGTTCCAGTAACCCAACATCCCGTCTGGCGCATTCTGGATGTAGACTTTATACCGCACTATAGCCTTTTCAAAATCTTCCAGAGTAAAATACACGAGCCCTAGGTTGATGTTGGCGATCCTGTCGTCCGGATAGAGAGAGAGCAGCCTCTGATAGGATTCGATCGCCTGATCGTACGTTTGCCGCGAGCTCATATAGTAGTCACCATGTATGGCCAGGCGTTCTCTCTCCGAAACCCGGTCGCTCAGCTCGAAGGCCTTTTGGATGGAGCGGTTGCGAGCGGGCCTGCGGCCCATGTTGCTGTAGGAGACGCCTAGCGAGCGGTGGGCCATAGCAAATTCCGGATCGATCTCCAGTGCTGCGCGCATCTTGACGATGCTCTGCTGGTATTGAGCCTGCAGGTGGAAGCGTCTGCCTTCGCTGTAGAGCACGTAGGCCTCGGGTGAGGCCGTAGTGATGTTTGCGATCGCGATGTCCGGGTCATCGGCCAGGTTCGCCTCCGACAGCTCAAAATTGGACTTGATCCAGCGCGTGAGCTCGTCCACCATGGAATAGAAACTGCCCTCCCCTTCTCCTTCAACACTCTCCGAAGCGATGAGCTCACCGGATGCCGCTTCCTGCAGGGATACATTGATCCGGAATTTATCACCTGCCTCCGTGTAATTCCCTACCAGGATGTGATCGACACGGCTTCTTTCTGCGACCTCTTCGATAGTGTCCGAAGAAAAGGCTGTGGCCTCGAGCTGCCCCATGTCTTCGAGAACATCGAACAGCCTCTCCGCGCTCAGCACCCGAACAAATTGTGACTGGGACAGATCCGTGATCAGGAGGTCGGTGAGGGCGGTCCGCCAGTGCTCCAGGTCCTCAGCGCCTGTGTTGTTCTTGAAGTAGAGGATGGCGAGGGAGGGTTTGTCCCCAGTCATGGATGTTGGAGTAGGGCGGAAGAGCAGCTGGCGCAGCAGGATAGCGGCAATTATCAGAACCAATACGGCTGCGATCGGGAGGATTGTTTTTTTCAATCCTACGGTCACCGTGATCTCCCTGGTGGCCGTCGGCCTCTTACGCGGCGCAGTGATTTCGGTGGTGGGGAGCTCCCTTTCAATCATCTCTAAGGAGGCAAGGACCTCTTCGGATGACTGATACCGGTTCGCCGGATCTTTCTCCATGCATTTCAGGATCAACTGGCTCAGATCCTGGGAAATACCTGGATTGAACTCTTCTGGACGGGGGGGTGCTTCGGTCTTCTGTTTAATAGCGATACTGAGCGGGGTTTCCCCCTCAAAAGGAATGCGGCCCGTCAGCATCTCGAAGAGCAGGATTCCAAGAGAATAAATATCCGATCGCTGGTCGATGTCGCTGGATTCCGTCTGCTCGGGAGACATGTATTCGGGAGTGCCTACCATGATGCCCTTTTCGGTCATGCCCTCACTCTTGAGAGAGCGGGCGATCCCGAAGTCCATGATCTTGGCGTTTCCCTCCCGGTCGATGATGATGTTGCGCGGCTTGAGATCGCGGTGGATAACACCCTGCCGGTGAGCTTCGATCAGGCCCTCAGCAACCTGCTTGGCAATAGCGACCGCCTTGCCCACAGGCAGCTGTCCGATCCGGCGGATGAAACTCTTGAGGTCCTCACCGGGTACATACTCCATGGTGATGAAGTACGTGCCCTCGTGCTTGCCAAGGTCGAACATGCGGGAGACATTGCGGTGCCCCACCTGGCGTGCGAACTTCATTTCGTTGCGGAAGCGTTCGATGTTGCCCTTATCGGCGGCCACCTCCGGCTTTATAAGCTTGAGAGCGACCTTCTCGTCGATCTCGGTGTCGAACACCTTGTAGATGCGGCCCATGCCGCCCCTGCCGATCTCTTCGATGATCTGATAGCGTCCAGCAAAGGTCGAGCCCGTGGTCAGCTCCTCTCTAGGCGTCATGAGGGTTCGTGTTATGGGGAGGAGCTCTCCGGTTTGGTCGATCAACTGAGTTCCGCAGTCTGCACAGAAGTGTGCGGTCTCTGGATTGTCAAACTCACACTGCGGGCATTTTGCGTTCATGAGATTATCGGGAACTCATACAGATTAAACATATAGGATTACCCTGTCAACGAACAGGTGAGATAAAAGCGCGCTACCTTCGCTGCTCGATGCGGTTCCAGTCCGGTGTCGACGCTCCTTGGAGATTGGAAACGAAGAAATCGATCATCTTGCGCTGGCCGTAAGCGCCCCCCATTCCATGCCCGCCTCCAGGTATAACGAGGAGGTCGAACACCTTGTCGGCCTTGATCAAGGCATCGACCACCTGCATGGTGGAGGCAGGATCCACATTGGTGTCCATTTCGCCCACGATCAGCAGCAGTTTTCCCTGGAGACGGTGGGCATTGTCGACATTGGAAGAGGCCGCATATTCCGGCCCCAGAGGCCATCCCATCCACTGCTCGTTCCACCAGATCTTGTCCATCCGGTTGTCATGGCATCCACAGGAGGAAACCGCGGCCTTGTAGAACTCGGGCTGAAAGAGCATCCCCCCCAGCGCGTTCTGGCCTCCTGCGGAATTGCCGTAGATCCCCACACGGCTGATGTCATAGTATCTATATTTTGCGGCCACGGCCTCATGCCACAGGATGCGGTCAGGGAAGCCCGCGTCTCCTAAATTTTTCCAGCACACATCGTGGAAGGCCTTGGAACGGTGGTTGGTCCCCATCCCGTCGATCTGCACCACGATGAATCCCATCTCGGCCAGGACCTGCATGTTCAGGAAGGGACTGAACGTCTTGGGAACGAAAGAACCGTGCGGCCCGGCGTAGATGTATTCTATAACAGGGTATTTTTGCGAAGGATCAAAATCCAGAGGCCGGGTGATGATCCCCCAGATATCGGTGCGGCCGTCCCTCGCCTTCGAAACAAAGACCTCCGGTGCCTGCCATCCGGCCTCCTTGAGTGCTGTAAGGTCTGTCGACTCCACACCCATGAGGATCTTGCGGTCCGAGGTTCTGCGGAGCTCGGTCATTGGGGCTTTGTCGACACGCGACCATGTGTCCACATAGAACCGCATGTCGGATGAATAGGATAAGCCATGATGACCATCCCCATCAGTCAGAGCCGTGAGGCCTGTCCCATCGAGGTTGATGCGATAGGAAGATACAAAGTAGGGATCTTTATCCGCCTCCATCCCGCTGGCCCGGAAGTAGACATGGCGCTTCTCCGGATCCACCTTGTCGACGCCGCGTACGACCCACTCCCCTTTCGTGATCTGATTCTTAACCTTGCCCGAAGAGCCCTCATACAGATAGAGATGATTCCAGCCATCCCGCTCGGACATCCACACGACCTCAGAGCCATCGCCGATGTCGAAACGATATTTTTTATTGGAATAGGAAAAGAAGGTGTCGGCTTCCTCGCTGATCACGGCCCTGGGCACGCCAGAAGCAGCGATCTCGATGATTCGGAAGACCTGATGCCCGCGCTGGTTGTATTCGAAGGTGAAAGCCCGGCTGTCCTTCCTCCAGACCAGGCGGGAGAGGTCATAAGGGTTCGGGAACAGTGCGTTGTCGATCGCGAGCTGCTTTCTGGAACCGATCAGGAACAAAACGGGCTTGTCGACATCCAGTGCATCGCCCGGTTTGGCGTATTCCATCTGGTGGTGCTTAGGCTGGAGCTGGTCGCTCGGTGACGATTCAACATAGTGAACGGTGCGATGATATCCGCGTTTCAGCCGATAGGCGGCCAGTTTTTGGGAATCGGGCGACCATACCAGCGACGCATATGTGTAGTAGTCCCCCTCGGTACCGTCTCGGCTGAGGGTGATCTCATCTTCATTTTTGTCCCTTGAACGGATATAGACATTGTAGTTCTTTATGAAGGCCTCCCAGCGTCCGTCAGGAGAGGGCTTGGCCTCACGTGAGGCCGCCTCGGGCGCCGGCCCCCTTTCCCACATCGTAAAGCCCCCCCGGCTCCAGCGCCCGGCAGGCCCGACCCTTTTGCAGTCATAGGATTCGAGATCACATGTGTAGGCCCATTCCCTGATCTCGATCCGGATAGACTTTTCTTTGTCGATAAAGCGGATGGACCGGAAGGGAAGGTTCTTGGGATCGATCTCCCGATCCATCAACTTGCTCAATGCCGACTCCAACCGGACGTGATCGAAGGCTGGGCGTTTGGATAGCTCTTCCGCGTCTACGACATGGAATTCGTATCCCCCTTCGACGGACTTTCGATACCAGAAACGTGGTGTATTATCGATCCAGCCGCTCCGATCGACGACATTCAGTGCCAGGGATTGGAATTCTGACCGGAGCCCCACTGCATGTTCATAGTCTTCAACTTTAAAGATCTGTCCGAAGACGGCTCCTGAGATCAGTGCCAAAGCAGCAAGGAAAACAAAAAAGCGTCCAGTGTACTTTTTTTGAATCATGATCACTCCTTTAAAACGGGATCTCCGCCTGTATGCGGGCAGGATCGAGGTCTTTGAGGATTTCATAGGGAACAAAGCTAAGGTATTCCATAGAAAATACCAAGTCAACCTGGTCGATCTGATGGGTTGATCCCCCGGCTTGACCTGGGTTCAGCTGTCAAATAAACGCCAGTCGCTGATTTTCTTGCGTGGGTGTTTTCGGTAGTATCAGACTGGTGGTGCGAACGTTTCGCAAAGAACGCTTGAATCAAAAGCGTTAAATATGTATAGATACCCATGCACAGTTCAAAACTGGATCAATAAATGAACATTCTTATCATCGGCGCGGGAGAGGTTGGATTTCACCTCACCAAGCGTTTATCGATTGAAAAACACAACATCACGATCGTGGAGAAAGATCCCCTGGTAGCCCGCAGGGCTGAAGAGCAGTTGGATGCAGCTGTCATCGAAGGCTCAGGTTCGAGTTATAAAGATCTGTTGAAAGCCAAGATCGAAGAGACGGACATACTCGCCGCAATCAGCAACTCTGATGAGGTAAACCTTATGGCCTGCCGCTATGCGGACAAGCTGAATATCCCCTACAAGATCGCTCGTGTCAGAAATCCGGAGTTTGTCGAACCTGGTTTTCTACTCACCAAGGAAGAGATGGGAGTCGATCTCCTAATCCACCCGGAAAAGGAGACGGCAGATGCGATCATCCGTCTGATAAAACAGAGCAGTGCCACCGACATCATCGAGTTCGCGGATGGGATGATCCAGATGGTCGGCATCCGGCTGGAAAAGGATACGCCCCTGTCCCACAAGACACTCGAGAACATCTGGGAGGAATGGGGAAACATCTCCGCCCGGGTCGTGGCCATCAAGCGGAAAGAGAATACCGTGATCCCCAGGGGCAATGAGATACTGGTCCCGGGAGACCAGTTCTTTGTCATCTGTGAAAAGCGGCTGATCCCCGAGGTCGTCCGGCTCGCCGGCAAAAAAGACGTCTCGATCCAGGATATCATGATCCTGGGAGGGGGGCTCATCGGGCAGTATGTTGCCAGGGAACTGGAAGATCAGCTGAATGTCAAACTCATCGAGAGCAAGGCCGAAAAGTCACATGCCGTGGCGGACAGGCTGAAAAAGACTCTGGTCATCCACGGAGACGGCACGGACATGGACCTACTGGCTGCGGAGGGGATAATGGACATGGACTCGTTCATCGCCGTGACCGGGGATGATGAGACCAACATCATCTCGACCCTTATGGCACGCCACATCAAGGTGCCGCGCACCATCGCCCTGGTCAACAAGACCGAATATATGCCCATCACTCCCACGATCGGGATGGATGCCGTGGTGAGCAAGAAGCTGATCACGGTGAATGCCATCACGCGATTTATTTGGCGAGGTGTCCTGGAGAGCATGGCCAGCATCCCGGGCCTGGACGCTGAGATCATGGAGATCGTCCCACAGCCTAATTCCAAGGTCACCAGGAAGCCCTTGAAAGACTGTCATTTCCCGCGTTATGCAATCGCCGGTGCGATCCGAAGGGGAGATGTCTCTATGATCCCCACGGGAGACACTCAGGTCCAGGAAGGAGACCATGTGGTCGTGATCTCTCTGCCCAAGGCCATCGCCGAGGTGGAGAAGCTCTTTAAATAGTAGCTATGAGATTCCATCTCGTCATCCACATCTTGGGACTCCTCCTCATCTTCCTGTCCGTCGTCCTCCTGCTCCCAATTCCCTTTTCATTGTACTATGGCGGTGGCGATTTCGTTTTTTTCCTGATCGCAGCCGGCATCACGCTGGTCGCGGGCCTTCTCTTTTTCAAGCTGACGAAGTTGGACGAAGATGTCCACGCCCGGGAGGCCTTTGCGATCGTGACCCTAGGCTGGGTCTTCTTCTCGCTCTTCGGATGCCTTCCCTTCATTCTTTCCGGCGCGATCCCCAACTTCACGAACGCCTTTTTCGAGACCATGTCCGGCTTCACAACTACAGGCGCCACTATCCTGGAAGATGTCGAGGCGCTTCCGCACGGGCTCCTCTTCTGGAGGAGCCTTACGCACTGGCTGGGCGGTATGGGTATCATCGTGCTCTCGATCGCCATCCTCCCGTTCCTGGGCGTTGGCGGCATGCAGCTCTTCAAGGCCGAGACTCCAGGACCGGCGCCGGATAAACTCACACCCCGCGTGACAGAGACCGCAAAGATCTTGTGGGGGATCTATGTGCTCATATCGGGCCTGGAGACCGGATTGCTCATGCTTGGAGGGATGACGCTCTTCGATGCACTCTGCCACACCTTCGGGACCATGGCAACCGGAGGATTTTCCACCAAGAATGCCAGCATCGGGCACTATACGTCGCCATACATACAGTATGTGATCATCGCGTTCATGCTACTGGCAGGGACCAGCTTTTCTCTGCACTACAAGTTCTTAAAGCGGAAATTCGACTGCTACCGCAAAAACCATGAATTCAATTTTTTCATGTTCTTGATCGGAGGGGGGCTCCTGCTCATCGGGATCAATACCTTCCAGCATCACTTCCCCCGTCTCGAGACCGCTTTCCGTACAACCCTCTTCCAGGTTGTGTCGATCTTGACCACGACAGGTTTTGGGACGGCTGATTTCGAACAGTGGTCTGTGACATCGCAGTTTATCCTGTTCCTCTTCATGTTTATCGGCGGATGTGCCGGCAGCACCGGGGGTGGAATGAAGGTTATTCGTTTAATGATCCTGCTGCAGTTTGTACGCGCAGAGGTCAAGCGCCTGCTCCACCCCAATGCCGTGATTCCTGTCCGAATTGGTGACACGGTGATCCAAAGGAGTATCGTGACGAATGTCCTTGGTTTCCAGGCCCTCATGTTGGGCCTGTTTATCATGGGTGTGATCTTGATGGATATCGCCGGACTGGACCTTCTCTCCTCCTTGGGGGCCACTGCGGCCACCTTGGGGAACATCGGTCCCGGATTGGGAAGTGTGGGGCCCACCGATAACTATGCACATGTCACTGTGTTCGGGAAATGGGTTCTAACCTTCCTGATGCTGGCCGGCCGTCTGGAGATCTACACGGTCCTCATCCTCTTTGCTCCCGCTTTCTGGAAGAAATAGTTTAGAAAGGTCCGAGATCTAGGATCCCTTTTCCCATTTGCGCTTGGGATCGATCTTATTGAGAGTTTTAACACTTTTGTGTATAGACTTCCACTTGTCCTGTTCGATCTTCCTGGCGTGTTGGTCCTTGCGGAGCTCCAGGTAATGCAGCTCATCCTGCTGGCGAAAATAGCTGTCCAGCCGTGCCGCCTCGAGGTCTCCGTCTTTAACAGCCTTCTGTACGGCACAGCCCGGCTCGCTCCCATGCGTGCAGTCGCGAAACCGACATTTTTGCGTCAGGTCGACGATATCTGCAAAGCTCCCCTCCAGCGCCCCATCCTCGGCCCACAGCTGAAGTTCGCGCATGCCCGGCGTGTCGATGATGATCCCATGCCCCGGGATAACGATGAGCTCCCGCCAGCTGGTGACATGACGTCCACGTCCGTCTTCAGGCCGCACGGGCCCCGTCTTTACGGACTCCTTCCCCAACAGGGCATTGATAAGGCTCGACTTCCCTACTCCTGACGGCCCCACAAGTACTCCGGTCTTTCCAGGCTCGAGATGATTGACGACCGAGGGGATTCCCTCACCCGTCAAGGCGCTGACTGCATATACGGGAACACCCGGTGCCACCTCTTCTGTCTGGAAGACGCACTTCTCGAATTTCTTACAGAGATCCTGCTTATTGAGCAGGATAACCGGGTCCACGTCTGCATTCTGCACCATCGTGAGGTACCGTTCGATGCGCCGCGGGACAAAACCGCGCTCGCCTACCAGAGAACTGACGATGAAGGCCGTGTCGATATTCGCGCAGAGCACCTGTTCACCGGTACGCTTCCCCGCCTCTTTACGGGAAAAAAAGCTGCGGCGGCTTAAAACGGCATGGATGATGGCTCTCCCTTCGCCCTGCTGCTGGAGCCGGAGAGCGACCCAATCCCCTACCGCCGGCAGCTGCGCCCTCGAGTCCGCTTCATGCTGGATCCGTCCAGACAGCTCTGCGGCAGTTCGGCCGAACTGTCCCAGCACCGTGTAGATGCCCTTGTCCTGGCGTGTGATCCGGGCAGGGACCAATCCCTCATTGACAAAAGGGGACATCTCCAGCTCGAAATCCGAGTCCCAGCCCAGTTCAATGAGGCTGGGAGATAAGTGCTCTTGCATAGCATAAGGAGTTTTAGCACATTTACTCTGGACAACTCAATCAAGACTTTGATGAGAAAGCCCAGCCCGTGATGCAGCGAAGCCCAGTATATCTGACCCGGATTGGTGCGATCTCTTGAGTTCGTATACAATCACAACAACGCTTTCGGGATAGATCCGGAAGGACATTGAGAACAAATCTTTAAGGAGGGATGGCATGGCAAGTACAAAAAGGCCCAAGATCAATGCCACTGAAGATGGACCTTATGTGACCTTCGATCTTGAAGACTTGAAGACATCACAAGGGGAATCAGCCCGCACAGCAAAAACCATGGTCCTCTGCCGCTGCGGTCAGAGCGGAAGCAAACCGCACTGCGATGGGGCCCACACCAAGATCGCTTTCAACAGCGGGAAAATTGAGGGCCGCGTCCCGGATCAGATGGATGACTATGCAGGAAAGGATATCATCATTCACGACAACAGGGGTGTGTGTTCCCATGCGGGCCACTGCACGGACAACCTGCCCTCTGTCTTCCGCATGCGCCAGGAACCCTGGATCGATCCTGATGGTGCCTCGGTCGAAGAGGTCGTCCGTGTCATCGAGATGTGTCCTTCGGGCGCGCTGAGTTACACATTGGGCGGAGAAAGGCATGACAGTTTGCCCAGGGAACCCTCCATCCAGCTCAGGAAGAACGGCCCCTACTATTGTATGGGAGGGATCGAGCTGGAAGATTCGAATGGGGATCAACCGGAATCGTCCGAACATTATACTCTGTGCCGGTGCGGAGGCTCTAAGAACAAGCCCTTTTGCGACGGCACGCACTGGTACAACAAGTTCGAAGATGACGAGGTCGAGATCCCTCTGGAGCACTCAGCAGAGTTAGCCATGGGGGATTTTCTTGGGAATTTGGAACGCGATCTGGATGATTTCGAGGATTCCATGGCCGACATTCATGCTATTTCCAGGACTGGCACCTCCCAGATCGAACCCATGCGGACCAAGAAGGCGGTCATCTCATGGGACGAGATCCTGATCCAGGGTGCTCAACTGGACTCTTTTCCTTTAAACGACAATGAACGGGTGAGTACCACCACGGTGATCGGGCCCAATGCCAAGTATCCTCTGGAGATAGAATCCCCGATCTACGTCACGCACATGTCCTTCGGTGCACTGTCCAGTGAGATCAAGATCGCTCTCGCTATGGGGTCCGCAGCTGCTAAAACAGCCATGTGTTCGGGAGAAGGAGGATTGCTGGAGGAGTCTTTCACCAATGCCTACAAGTATATTTTTGAATATGTCCCCAACAAATACAGCGCAACCGAAGAAAACTTCAAACGTGTGGACGCAATAGAGATCAAGATCGGGCAGTCGGCAAAACCCGGGATGGGGGGACACCTGCCAGGTGCCAAAGTGACGAGCGAGATTGCCGCTATCCGAGGATTCGCAGAGGGACAGGACATCATCAGCCCGTCCCGCTTTCTCGATATGAAGAATCGGGACGACCTCAAAGAGACTGTCTCGATGCTCCGAGAGAAATCCGGGGGAAAGCCCATTGGGATCAAGCTTGCTGCAGGAAGGATCGAGGCGGACATGGCCGTGGCACTCTATGCCGGGCCAGATTTCATCACAATAGATGGTCGTCCAGGTGCGACGGCCGCCAGCCCCAAAATGGTCAAAGCGGCGACCTCAGTCCCCACGATCTATGCCCTCTACCGGGCCAGAAAGTATCTTGATGCACAGAAGGCGGAGGGGATCTCACTCGTCATCACCGGTGGTCTGCGGCTGTCGCCCGATTTCGCCAAAGCCCTGGCCATGGGTGCCGATGCGGTAGCCGTGGGCACGGCTGCACTCATAGCGGCCGCCTGCCAGCAGTACCGCATCTGTCACACGGGATGGTGCCCGGTCGGAGTGACAACTCAAAGGCCCGAGATGAGATCGCGGATGCGGATCGAACATGCTGCAAAACGAGTCGAAAATTTTCTCCGAGTCAGCACTGAAGAACTCAAGACTTTCGCCCGTTTGACCGGACACGCAGACGTCCACGCCATCGGCCGAGAGGATCTGGCGACCACGAGTTTTGAGATTGCTCACTATACCGACATCCCTCACGTGTAAAGATATCACTCTTCTTATTTGTACGGTTCCGAAAAGGGGACATCTCCCCTATTCATACCTCAGAGAATCCACGGGATTGGCTGTGGCGGCGCGCAGGATCTGCCAGCTGACCGTCATCAGCGATATCAGGAGTACGGCTGCTCCGGTCAAGAGATATGTCCACCAACCGATCGTGGTGCGGTAGGCAAACTCCTGCAGCCATCGATTCATCAGGTAGTATGCCAGGGGCCAGGCCAGGATATTGGCGACAAGGACCAGTATGATGAATTCCTTAGAAATATCGCCGATGACACTGGAAACCGACGCACCCAGAACCTTACGGATCCCGATCTCCTTGGTACGCTGTTCGGCGGTGTAGGAAGACAATCCGAAGATTCCAAGGCACGAAATGAGGATGGCCAGGATCGTGAAGACGCTCACGATCTTTCCGACCTGTTCTTCCGAGCGGTACTGGTTCTGGATCGTTTCGTCCAGGAATTGGTACTCAAACGGATATTCCGGATAGACCTGCTTCCACGTTTGCTCCAAAAATGCCAGAGTCTCAGGCACGTTGAGGGGAGAGATCCGGACACAAGCCTGGTAAAGCCCGGTGGGCTCGATGCGCATGGCCATGGGGATGATCGGATTGTGAAGGGATTCAAAATGATAGTCCTTGAGAACGCCGATGATTTTTCCTCTCCGGTCCCAGACCTTGAGCTCATTTCCGACAGGATCCTCCATTTCCATAGCGTTGACCGCAGCCTGGTTGACCACATAGGCCTCGGCAGCATCCGTGGGGAATTCTTTGGAAAAAAAGCGGCCGCGGTCGATCTCAAGCCCGAAAGTGGCCTGATAGTCATAGTCCACATTTGTCATGACCATCTTGACCTTCTGATCTGTTTTTCCCTCCCAATCGACATCTCCGATACCGGCATTCGACATCCAGCGATAGGGAGGTATATCTGTCAAGGCAACGTTGAGAACGTTGGGGTTGGACAGCAGTTCTGTCTTGATGGTCGTGCTGTTTTGACGGAACCGAGAGCCGATACCGAAATAGACAATATTGTCTTTCGCGATCCCGACATCGCGTGACCTGAGAAAATGCACCTGTCGGAAAACCATCATGGTCGAAAGGATCAAAAGAGCGGACAGAGCAAACTGTACAACGACCAATACCCTGCGGAAGAGGACGCCCTTAGCCCCAGACATTTGTTTTCCCTTTAAGGCTTTGACAGGCTGGAAGCGGGACAGGAACAGTGCGGGATAGCTACCGGCTGCGCCAACCGTAAGCAGGATGATCCCGAAAATTCCAAGCAGGACGGCTTGCTGAAACAGAAATCCCCAGGTGAACGTTTTGCCGGTGAGATAGTTGAATAGCGGGAGACACAGGTAAACGATACCCAGGCTCACAACCAGAGCAATGAATGTCAGGAACAGGGATTCGCTGAAAAACTGTCGTATCAGGTGGATCCGGTAGGCTCCTACGGTCTTTCGGATGCCCACTTCCTTGGCCCGAGAGGAGGCCTTTGCCGTTGTCAGGTTTATGAAGTTGATGCAGGCGATGAGGAGGATGAACAGGGCCATAGCCGAGAACAAGTAGACGTACACGATGGGGCCGCCCCTGTGGTTGAACGGATTCAGATGCAGCCGTGTGACCGGCTGCAGGGACATGGCGCGCTGGTCTTGAGGTCTGTGTTTTTCAACCACATCAGAGATCTTGAGGTTGACAGACTGAGCGAAGGTGCCGGCCTGCAGCTGCACATAGGTGCGGATGTTGTTGGTCTGCCAGGTAGGATTAGGTATAACCAGGGGGATGAGATAGGAGCACCGAAAATGCGAGTTCAAAGGATAATCCTCGAACACTCCCGTTACCGTCAGTCTATTTCCTACATTAAAGGTCAGCGTGTTACCGAGAGGATCCTTTTTCCCGAATATCTTTCTGGCCACGCTCTTAGAGATCACGATGGATTGAGGAGAATCCAGGGCTGCTTCAGGCTTCCCGGCCAGGAACACGAATGTGAACATCCCGAGAAAATCAGGATCCACCATGATGCCATGCTCCTGTTTTATCTCGGTATCTTCATATTTCAGTAGGTTGGAGCCGATGCCTCTGAAGCGAGCCGCTCGGATGACCTCTGGGTATTCTGACTTCAGATATTCGGCCAACGCCGTGGGTGTTGTCGTGCTGCCATTGGAGAAGGTCGGCGCGTAGAGATCCTCAGCATTGTCATGGAAGCGATCAAAGCTCAGCTCGTCCTGTACCCAGAGCAGGATCAGGATGCAGCAGGCGATTCCGATTGCCAATCCGGCAATGTTGATGACAGAAAAGCCTTTGTTCCTTCTGAGATTGCGAATAGTGATCTTGAGATAATTCTTTCCCATGGACAGACTCCAATAGAGTGTATTTAGAAGCAGTTGAGTACAGATATTGAGAAGCTGGAAGACATACCAGATCAAGGCGTGGCCGCGTCCCCTTTCTTCTGCCACATCCGCATACATCTCCTCAACATCGCCGATGATCGTCCTCTTCTCCTCCGAGCGTGCAATCGCCGAGGACAGCCTGGCTAGCAATCGGAGCGGCCGGGAGAACTTGTGTTTTGCCATCAAATCGGGTAATCCTTTATCCCTTCCTGCATCCCGTCCCACAATGAACGGTTGAATTCTTCTACTCTTTTCAGCGCTTCGAGCCCTGAGTGCGTTAGCGTGTAGTAGATCTTGCTGCGTCCGCCCCTCTGGGGTGTGGGATCTCCCATGCTTTTGGATATCAAGCCTCTTTTTGCCAAGATGTCTAAGGAAACCCAAAGGCCACCCGGCTTGAGTTTCTTGCCGGTCCGCGTATGAACTTCCCTCACAATACTGACGCCGTAGGCATCGTCTTCCAGTCTGAGGATCGTTAGAAGCAGGATCTCATCTGCTCTGGATAGGACTTCCATATCTTGTCTCCTGCCTATTATTACGAAAGATTAGTAAAAAGGGTTTAGGAAATCTCAATAAGTATAAAAATGAGTGGGATAAATAGAGTTACTGGCCGTTGTGTGGTTCCCAACCAAGTTGATCGAGTGCTGCATCCAGTTCGGGCTGGAGAGAGGGATCATCCTGGGCCGAGATGAGAAAATCGAGTGCTCGCCTATCCCCTATCTCGCCAAGGATCCGGACTGCGGTTTTTCTCTCTTGCGGATCGCTGCTGTTGAGCTGGTCGATCAAGGGTTTTACGGCTGATGAGCCGATCTTGGCCAGGGACCTCTCTACTTCAGCCTGGAGTGATTTTGAGTCCGAATCCACCGAAGTCTGCAGGAGGATCTCGACAGATTGGCTGCTGCCGATCTCTCCCAGCGCACGAGCGGCCGTTACCGCGATCTCCGGTCGCCTGTGATTCAGCAGGGCTGCAATGGGATCTACGGCCCTTTCATCGCCGATCTGTCCGAGAGTTTCCGCTGCATTCCCAATCTCTGAGACAGGACCTGTTGTCAGATGTTGATTCAAGAGCAAGACCGCTGGTTCACCAAGCTCGGCCAGCCTATTCCACTCGCGTTTGGCCAGAAAATTCGCGGCTTCTTGGGATTCACCGCTGGGAATCCAGCCCAGCTCCTCTAAGATCGCGGCGACCCGGGCGGACCAAGTTTCTCCGGGGGATGTGCTCAATACATCGGCAAGGCGCTGGATAACACGTGTGTCATTCTTCCTGATGAGCGCTTCGGCCAAGGGAACGATCAAAGAGGGAAATCTGGCAGAGATGAGTTCCTGGAACCCGTCAGACACACTGTCTCCACCGAGCGCTTCCAAAGTTCTGATAAGTGCGAGTGACTGTTTCATGTCCTGGGCATTGTCGCGGAGTACGTCCAGGAGTGGGGCTGCCGCCGGCTGGCCGATGTTCTGCAGCGCGGTCAGCTCAGGGGCGCTGGCGCTGGCCCCTTGTTTTCGAAGGCGGCTGAGCAGAGAAGGTACCGCATCCTCAGCTTTGATCTCTCCCAGGGCTGAGATGACCAGAGCTTGATATTCGCAATTTTCGTCCTCGAGCTGGGAGATCAGCGGCTCTATCGACGCCTCGGCCCTGAGTGCTCCCAGGGCCTTCACGGCTTCTCTTTGAATCTCTATCTTTTTCGTATAGTCCAGAGCCTTGATTAAACCCCGGATATCCAGCCGGGACTTCAACTTTTGGACATTTGGAGGTCCAAACAGTGGCATCAACTGCCTCCTCTTGAAGAATCGGGATCATGTCCGAACATGAGTTTGAATTATAGTCAGGCATGAGCCGGATATCAATAGACATGCTGCTCTTGATGTCTGACCATGGAACACAGTAAGCTGGGCGCTTCGTTATGCATACTTCAACCGAAGCCGGAACCAAGCTGGCGAAAAAAGCACTCCAGGGCAGCGCTCTCGTTTTTCTGGCCTCTCTGATCGCCCTTTTAACTTGGGGCGCGGTGCAGGTGGTAGGCTGGAGGCAAGGAACTATGACTGGTCAAGTGTGGGGGCCCGCATCCTAAATTTCTATTCCCGTGCCCTGAACAACCGAGGCCTCCGTTTATAGGAAGCATAAAACGCCCCTAGGGAAGCACTTTTTTAAAGTAATTAATTATATTCCTTGCTTTTTTTAGCTGAATTTCTAAACTAGAAGATATCCATTCCTCAAGGAGGAGAAATGAAGGACCTCAAACGTTTCACCTGGACCGTTGCTTTGATTGCACTGCTGATCGTGCCAATCCTTGCGCACAGCCAGGAATCCAGCATACGAATCATCGTCGAAACTGCAAAAGTACGGCTCGACCCTGATCCCGACAGCAAGATCATTACTTCTGTCCCCATGGGCGCGATCCTGAAAGTCACTCTCAAAAAGGGAGAATGGTACTTGGCCGAGCTCCCCAGAAACGAGCAGGGGATCACAGTAACGGGCTACCTCCACATTAGTGATGTGGAACTCCTCTCAGACGCTCCCACACAAAAAGATGTCGCCCCCCCTCCTCCTCAACAGCGGCAGGCTCCGCCTCCGCCTCCGCCTCCGGGCACCTATGGCACGGCAGCTAAAAAAGGCGGATTTAAGATCATGGGCGGCTTGAGCATGGCCAACGTGGCCTTTGAAGACGATGGAGACGTTACCGACAAGCCGACCTACAAGATGGGCTTTATTGCTGGAGTCGGCTACGAACATGGTTTCTCTCCGAATCTTTTTGTTGAGGTCGATGCTCTCTACCATCAGAAAGGTTTTAAATTCGAAGATAAGGGCACCGACTACGAGACCAAGCTTGTATTAAAGACCGATGTCCTCAGCGTCCCGATTCTTGTTAAATACAAATTCTCTGAGGGCACAAGTCCGTATGTCGCCGGCGGATTCGAAGGATCTTTCGTGCTCTCCAGTAATGTTGATTTGACGGAAACGATCCTTATGGACGGTGAAGTAGTGAGTGAGGAGAAAACCTCCGAGGATGTCAAAGAATTTACGAAGTCCACCGATTTCGGACTGGTGTTCGGAGGGGGGCTCGAGTTTTCCATGGGGAAAACCAACCTCGTGATCGATGGGCGCTACTATATGGGGCTGTCAAATTCGCTCGATACGGGTGATGAAGGCGAAGATGCATCGGATGCCTGGATAAAATCTCGAGCATTCGTTGTGATGCTCGGCCTGAGATTCTAGCGCATTTCCGTCTCTTCTGGGACAGAACGGTTCAGAGCTGTCAGTCTCGTTGGACGGGTTTGACTGCGCGGATCCTGATCGCCACCGGCCAGTCCGGGCCCATGCTCCAGCGGCTCTGCTCACTTTCAGTTAGGCTGCCCGGGTTGGCTATGATCTGTACGGTGTGTTTGTTGAAGGCGGCAATGTGAAGCCCATCGTTTTCTTGGGACCAGGAACACCCCCCTTCCTGCCCCAGTATGGATACTTCAGTCGCTTCTGTCGCAAGTACAGACCTTAAGATCAGCCGCCGGCCAGAAAAGCTCCGGCGTGTCGTCCCTTCCGAATCGAAATCGAAATCTACGATTGCATACAGGGTTGTGGATCCATTTTTGGTTTTCTGGGTGAACCAGACATCTCCTTCGTTCGTCAAAATCCAGGGGCGCACTCCTCGGACGGCTTCTCCATACATCATCATCCACAAACCCAGGTCTCGGAGGATGGACTCATCATGGGAGGCGATGCGGCCATCAGGACGCGGGCCCACATTGAGGAGCATGTTACCGCCCCGCGACCTGATCTTGATGAGGTTTTCGATTACCTCTCTTGAGGTCCGCAGGTCCGGGTTGGGCTGATAGGACCACTGCCAGCTCGTGGTCATGCAGCTTTCCCAGGCGTGGTCGGATGCTTCACCGGGAATCCGCTGTTCCGGAGTGGGGATCTCACCGCGGCCGATGAAGATGTCCTGCCGCACTCGCCAGGCATGCTTTTTCAAGGGATCACACTGCCCGTCGAACCAGAGCATGAAGATATCTCCATATTGGGTAAGGAGTTCTTCTATCTGTGCCTTTTCATAATCGAGGAATCCCAGCCTTTCCGTGCCGAAAGGAGCGTTGCTCTCGAAGGCGGGCACCATCAATCCCTGCTGAGGAACTCCGGTTTCGTAGTGGTACCGGAAATCACCCGGAGAATAATAAAAACCAACGAGCAGGCCCTCGCTGCGGAAGGCCTCGGTGACCTGGGCGACAATATCCTTGCCAAAAGGAGTGTTCGTAATCTTGAAATCGCTGTATCGTGTATCGAACATGCAGAATCCGTCGTGATGCTTGGTCGTGAACACGACATATTCCATGCCGGCCAGTTTGGCCAACCTGGCCCACTCCCTCGCGTCGAAATCCACGGGATCGAAGGTCTCAGAGAGCGCATAGTACTTTTCGATATATTCTTGATCGGCGCCGTTCAAGGGCCAGCTTATCTCCGATCCGACCTGGGAATTCGGTCCCCAATGGACGAAAAGCCCCAGGCCTGCGTCCCTGAAAGCCTCAGTCTTCCCTGGATCATTGGAAAGCCGCACCTGATCTTCCGGTACCAACGCGCGAGACTCAAGGGAACCAGACTCAGGCGCACAGGAAGTCACCAGGAAGATGCAGGCAAGCAGCAAAACCCATAGAAAAATCCATGATAAAAGGCCCGAGAATATGACTTGAATGTTTCTGTACGTTCTCATGTGTTCCCTCCCGATCACAGATGATTAAAGATAACACAGTTAAAAACGGGCGGTCAAAGAGAGAAAAGGCATCGTCTTTCAAGCGCAGTAGAAAAAAATCATGACATCTGCTGTTTTGTGCCCAGCTCCTCGATAAACTCGATATTAGAGAAGGAGTGAACTCTTGACCATATTAGCTCGGTTGGAATTTCCCCAAGTTTTAGTGGAGCCGGGCTCATCTTTCTATTATTATGAGTGAAGTTCTAGACCTGAGATAGGGATAGGTTAAATGAAACATAGACAATTTTGGGCCATGATTCCCCTCCTGGCAGCAATCATTTTGGGAACGTCTTGTGATGCGCTATCGAGCTCTTCGGCCTCGGTGGAATCTGCCTCCTCTGCTGTCCGGGAAGCACTCGTGCCCGAGCGCGGCTTCATCAGTTCGGAGCCAGCAGAGACCTGGGAGCAGGGGCTGATCACCGCGAACGGAACGATCGGAGCCAGCGTTTTGAGCCGGCCCCTTGATGAGACGATCGTGTTCAGCCACGAACGCATGTTCCTTCCTGAGAGGGATCCGATTTTGCCTCCGCTTACGGCGCCCCGCCTTTTCGAGATCAGGCGCCTTATCGAACGGGGCCTGTACCAGCAGGCAGAACAGCTGACATTGGACGTATCGGAACAGGAAGGTTTCCTCTACCCCGACTGCCTCTTCCCAGCCTTTGATCTCAGGATCCGCATGACGAACAGCAAGGGAAAGATCAAAAACTATCTGCGGTCCGTGGACTTCCAGACCGGCCTGGCTACCGTACGCTGGTCCGACGACAGGGGCGTTTTTGAACGCAAGCTGTTCGTGTCGCGCGCTGACGGAGTAGCGGTCCTTTTGATCTCGGGACCGGCACCAGGAATTGTAAACTGTAGGCTGGAATTTGCTCCCAGGGATCCGGAGCATGAGCGCTTCAAACGGAACATCCGGGACCTGGAAACGACGGCAGAGGGCTCTGCTCTCACGTTCACAAACAGCTTTGCCAACGCCTATCCCGGCTCGATCCATAAGCTCGAGGGTGTCGCGCTGGTCCTGGCTGAGGAAGGCACCATCAGATCCACAGGGGAGCGGCTGGACGTGTCTGGAGCGGATGAGATTCTGATCTTCATCGATCTGGACGTCATCTTCGATCCCGACTCCACACGATTGGATGAAATGAGAAGTGCCATGTCGGCCCTTCCTGCCGATTTCGAGCAGCTGCTCGATCGCCATGCCGAGATTCACGGGGAGTTGTTCGATCGTGTACGTTTGGACCTGGGCGGCGGGACGGACCACAGGCTGACCACCGAAGAGCTGCTAGAAAAAACGAGCGATGACACTCCGTCCAAGGCTTTGATAGAAAAGGAATTCGATGCCGGACGCTACAACATCATCTCGAGCACCGGTGAGCTGCCACCCACCCTGCAGGGTGTCTGGGCAGGGACCTATAATCCGCCTTGGGCCAGCGACTTCACGCACAACGGCAATGTCCCCTCTGCGCTTGCCAGCATGCTGATGGGCAACATGCCCGAGCTCCTGCTGGCCTATACGAACTACATCGAGTCTATCGTCCCCTATCTGGAGCTGAACGCCCAACGCATATTCGGGGCGCGCGGCGTCGTGCTTCCTTCGAGATCGACTACGGATGGCTTCAACAATTCCTTCACCGTCCGTTTTCCGGGAGCGTTCTGGGTGGCGGGTGCTGCCTGGGCAGCCCATTTCTTCTACGACTATTACCTATATACCGGTGATCGCGAGTTTCTGGAAGAACACGCCCTGCCTTTCATGGAAAAAGCGGCGGTATTCTTCGAGGACTACCTGTTTGAAGGCCCGGACGGGAGGTACATCTTCAGCCCCACGCAGTCACCGGAAAACGCTCCCAGCAACACACGCTCTCAGACGACCTTCAATGCAACCATGGATGTGGCGGCGGCCAAGGAACTGCTGCGCAACACCATCGCGGCCTCTCAGGTTGTGAGAGCGAACCAGGAGAAGATCGGCGTCTGGCGGGAGATGTTGGCGAAAATGCCGGAATATCTCATCAACGAAGACGGGGCGGTCAAGGAATGGCTGGCGCCTGTTTTTGAGGACAACTACAACCATCGTCATTCCTCGCAGCTGTATGCGCTCTATGACGGGACGCCGGAAGAGATCGCGCGGGATGATGCTCTCCAGGCCGGGTTCAGGCGTGTCATCGAACTCAAACTCGAACGGTACTGGAACGCAAGGGAAAGAAAACGGGGCTTCATGTCTTTTGGGCTCGTACAACTTGGTCTGGCTGCGGCCAGCCTGGGGGATTCTGAACTTGCGTACCAGTCCTTGATCCCACTGATCAACGACTATTGGTATCCCAGCCTGGCGTCCACACACAACTACAAGGCGCTCTTCAACATGGACATCAGCGGCGGCATGCCGGCGGTTATCATCAAGATGCTTGTAGCCTCCCAACCCGGCGAGATCCAGCTCCTGCCCGCCCTCCCCACTGCCTGGCCCTCCGGCACCATCGAAGGCGTGTTGTGCCGGGGCCAGGTGGAGGTCAGGAGCCTCAAATGGGAACCCGGAAACATCGTCCTTATTCTGAAATCGGGCATAGACCAGGAAATCACCCTACTTAGCCCAGGAAAGATCGGAGATGTCGTCATGGAAACGAATGACGTGTCATTCCTAAAATCAGGAGCCCGGTCACTGAAGCTTTTCATTCCCACGTCCCGCGAGGTAAAACTCGCGATCAGGCTGGAGTAACTGGCTTGGCGACCTGACTGCTGGATTATTGTACTAAGGTCCAATTGACCAACATGATCCCTGTGCATATCATGGGATCGAGATACTCACGATCCATGCGACGGAGATTGATCATGAAAAAAATAGGCATCTTGACCTTGATGATAGCGATAGCATTGACCGTGGCTTCCGGGGCGCTGTTTGCACAGAAAATTGATAAGGGAATCCGGTTCGGATATATCTCGAGCGCGATTCAGAAGGACGGGGACAAATACTTTGACGATTCATACAGCAGTTTTTATGTCGGGTTATTCAACGACTCACGATTGATCCCCATGCTCTACTTCTACTCTGCCTTTGAATACTATCAGACCGGCAGCAAGGTGGACGACAACAACAAGCTGGTCCTCCACTATGTCTCTGTGCCCGTTGCGCTGAAACTCAAGATCGGACCTTTGCAGGGTTTTGCCGGAGTACACGGTGCTGTGAAAGTCAGCTCCAAAGAAACTATCATGGGGGAATCTGGGCCCACCGAGGGATTCAACACCTTCGATGCCGGCACGTTTGCGGGATTGGGCCTGAGGTTCTTATTTATCGGCGCCGAGGCGAGATACAACTGGGGTCTTGTCAATATCAAGGATGGATACAAGAACAACTTCTGGCAGGCTGGCCTGACACTCTGGTTCTGATACGAATCATCTGGCATTTCATAGAATTGACCGGGGAAGTGCCCCATGGTATATATATTCGTTACGCCGAGATAGGCACTGGAATATCATACTGTGGCAGACATACATCCCCCAAACAAGAGCAAGGGTATATGGTCTGATATACGCTACTTCTTTCTGGATAAGCCAGCTCAACACACCCTGATCAAATTTGATTCTCAGCAGGAACGGGTGGATTACAGCAGGCGAGTGATGCAGCGCATCGACATGGAGGTCAGCCAGTATTCGGTGCTGAATATCCACAAGATCGGTATCGAAATCCCCGTTCGGTATGTCTATGAGGAGCTCTTGAAATGGGACGGTGATTCGTCCTGTTGGCCGAACAAGATCGCGACCGTCCACCGTCTGGAGGGCAGCCTGGAGCACATCCTGATCTATCTGCTCGGACACCGGAAATACCCTTTCGGATTCCGGAAAAGTTTTTTCGGCCTCAAGTACATCCCTTTCTTTGTCCTGAGCGCTCTCAGGTTCCAACACCTGCCCAAGTCCTGCGATCAGGACAATGCCAGATACCTGCTCTATGAAACAAGTGGCGGGTATCCCATCGGATTGTTCTGTATGTATGTGCGCTCCTCGATCCCGGATCTGGATGAGGAGGAGCATGCACAGCTGTTCCTGATGGTCAGCTTCAATTTCTATGGGAAGGAAGGGGGCTCGAGATTGAGTCTCGTTAACACGATCTGGGAACGGATCCACAATCGTGTCACAGAAAACATCCTGAACCGGTTCAAACAACTCTGTGAATGGAGGTTCCACAACCTCCAGAGTGGAGAGTTCCTCGCCGACGTGGAGGAGCCTCAGCCCTCGGATTAGCAGAATTCCCTGTCGCCCTATGCTAGAATAGTTGACATGAAGAACAAAGTCTTAATCATAGCCTTCCTGTTTCTCTCATGCGTGGTCCTGCCTCAGCACAGTCATGGCAGCAAATTCGACATACAGTTTTCCTACGGGCTCTGGACCGCATCTCCTTTCGGCTCTCATCTGGAGCGGGCGACCGAGAACATGATCAAGAAAGAACTGGAACGGCTGATGAATTCGGTCCTTCCGCCCAGCGCTTTTTCCACCTTGGAAGATGTGGCCCTTTCCTCATCCGGGCAGCAAGTTTCGCTGAGCCTCTGGTACAAATTCAGTCAGTTCTCACTGGGAATACGCGGGGCATACTTCAGGTATAAACTTCCCTACACGATCAATCTCGAACAGTCCATCTCCTTTCTAGATTACGAACTCGTGAGGGTTCGTACAGAGGGCGGCGGCACCGTCGACCTGAACTCGGTCATGCTCTCGATCCTTGCCCGTTGGGAGGTGTTTCACTCAAACAGGTTCAGGATCCATGTTCATGGGGGGCTTACCATACTTCCCTATGACGGGGATATGTCACTCGATCAGACCACAACGGTACAGACTCCCTTGGGTGACGTCGCTTACACCGGAGCATTCAGTGAAACCATTCAGAATATCCGCACCTGGGACGAGGATATTCCAAAAATGCTTTTCGCCCCTACTTTCGGACTGAGCACCCAGTATGACATCCATTCCCGGATAGCGATCTTCCTGGGGCTCGCATTCGCAGAAGGGACCGTCCTCTCCGCCGGCCTGAATTTCCATCTCTGATTTCAAGTGCCAACGGTTGAAACATGATTTCATCTGACGCCTGGAGGCCTCTCTACAAACGATTGTTCGAATGGAGCGTCATGTTGATCGCAGCGCTGATGATGAGCTGTCAGATCAGGGAACCGAGTCCAGAGATGGCGAGGAATGGCGTGGCCAGTAATGAAGACAAAGAACGCGTTGTTGACACCGATCAACTGCGTAAGCTCTTGTCTCTTCCCTACGTGCGCGGATCAGTGACCAAGCGCGAACGCGTAGGCGTTACCACTTACGACCACAAGCAGGCCTGGGATGGCTACAACCTCTACTGCTCCAGTCACTCCCCTACCGCATATTTGCTGTCGATGACGGGTGAAGTCCTTCACACGTGGCATTTTCCCATGGAAGCCGTTTGGCCGGAACAGGAGATCCTTCTGGAAAACGAGGGGCACAACCAGTTCTGGCGCCGCGTTCACATGTGGGACAACGGAGATCTTCTGGCAGTCTATTCGGGGCTGGGACTGATCAAGATCGACAGGGAGTCCAGGCTGATTTGGGCCCACCTTGGCGGGGAACATCATGACTTCGATGTGACACCGGAGGGGCTGATATACAGTCTGGCTCGAAAGCGGAGCCGATACCCTGGAATCGCGCACCCCATCCTCGAAGACTTCATCCATGTCCTCGATCCCCAGGGGAAGCTGATTAATAGAGTATCTCTGATATCCTGCCTTCAAAATTCTGAGTTCAAATATATTCTCGAAGGGATATCCGAATCATCCGACAGGGGACGCAAGAGCATCACCAGTCGTGTGTGGCAAAATATTCTTGAATACGTGAAGCCTGGTTTGCCTTTTTACATCTTTCACGCCAATACGATCGAGTATCTGAATGGCGATCATGTCCAACGGTCACCTGTGTTTGCGGAGGGAAACCTCCTGTTGGCTTTGCGCAATCTGCACACCGTCGTCGTCGTGGACATCGAAAAGGAACAGGTGGTCTGGGCGATGTGGGACCTGTGGCACTATCCTCATCAACCCACTTTTCTGGATTCCGGGAATATCCTGATCTTCGACAACCTCCACACCTGGGCCGAATCCGCTGTCCTGGAATTCGATCCTCTGACAGGAAAAGAGCTGTGGAATTATCGTGGCACTCCTGAGGCTCCGTTCTTTTCGCCCACTCAGGGCTCTAACCAGCGGCTGCCAAATGGGAACACACTGATCACCGATTCCAACAACGGCAGAGCTTTCGAAGTGACGCGGGACGGGTTTGTTGTCTGGGAGTTCATCCACCCTCATCGTGTAGGCGCCGAGCGAGAGTTGACAGCCAATCTGTGTGAGCTTATCCGCTTGAATCCCAAGGCCTCATTGGACTGGTTGGTTCAGGGACGGTAAGGCTTAGAAGTTCCAGGTCGCTCCGAAAACGGGTAGGATGGGTACCTGGTGGATGACAGCGATCGTATTGTCGATCTTATCCCAGTAATAACGATCCACGTTTTTGCGGTTCAAGAGGTTGATCGCTCCGAGATAGACATCCAGATATGATCTGCCGAAACGAAACCGGCGTTCCAGCCTGACGTTCAACGCAGTATATGCGGGATACCTGGACAGGAATATCTGGTTCGTATCCAGTATCCCACGGTTGTATTGTTTGGACTGTTCCTGGTTATAGGGCGTGTATGGGATACCCCCCGCCACGTCCAGGCGCACATTGATTCCCCAGTGTGTGTTCGGCCGGTAACCCCCGACCACCGTCAATAGGTATCTGTTGTCATTGATCCTGTTGCGCCAAACCCCATAGTAGTCTTTGAATCGGGAACGAAAAAGGGAAACGCTGGCCAATCCATAGAGCCCCCTAAGAACGCGCTTCTGTATCAGAAACTCGAATCCCCTGCAGTATGAAATGCCCCAGTCGTAGAGCTGGTTGTAGGATCGGAAGAAGCCGAAGTCGAGCCCGCTGTCGAGAACGAAGAGAGTGGGATCTTCCGTGGCAAGAGGAAGTTGTGAGTAAGATTTGTTGAAGACATCCAAGGACAGGAGTATCTCTTTTGTTATGTTGTATTTGACGCCCAGGATCACATGCGCCGATCTGGGGTCCGCGTTGTCCCGGTTGGTCTCGCTGCCAGAGAGGAGAAACAAGGGAAGCGTCTGGTAGTAGAGACCCCCGGCTGCCTTTACCGACAGCTTGGGATTTAATCTCCAAGTAGCGGCTATCCGGGGCGAGAGGAACCAATGCCGGTTATAGCTGAAATACTCCGCTCGGAAACCGACGGATGCGGTCACCGCATTCAGGGGATTGTAGATCAGCGTGAAAAAGGCCGCCGGTGCAACCACCGAGAGCTGCCCTTTGGTAAGGGCTTCTCCCACGTATGTGCCCCAGCGGTTCATGTACTCTGAGGCATAGTTGGAGTAATCCAGTCCTTCCCAATCGAACTCTGCTCCAAATTCCACGCGAGAAAGGGATCCCAGCTGGAAAGAGTTGAGGTTTCTTAGGTTGACCTTTCCGTGCAACTCTTCCGTCACCCGATACTCCCTGGCTGCTGTCTCGGCATTGACCGCACGCCCTGAGTATCCTGTGTCGAAAAATGAATAGGACATCGAAGTGTTGGATATCCCACGGTTTCCCCAACTGTGGGCCCAGTTCAATCCGATTGTATTCTGGCGCGTCTTGAAATCCAGCACATTGTTAAAGCCTTCCTCTACCGCCCTCTCGAGATCGTAAGAGATCCGGCTGTCTCCAAAAATGTTGAGAAAAACAAGCCGGTTATTAGGATCGATGTCATAGGCCATCTTGACGTGGAAATCCCCGAAGCGGGGCGCCACCCCATATCCGACCATCCCGGCCACGAGATCGTGATAGCTGCGTTTCATCGAGACCAGCCATGACCCCTTGTTCGTTCCCAGGGGACCTTCGAAGCGGGCTCCAAATCCGGCTATGTTTAGATCGAGCTGCATAGCTTTCCTGTCCCGATTGCCTTCGCGAAACCGGATGTCTACGATGGAAGACATACGGTTTCCATAGGAGGCTGAAAATCCTCCGGTGTGAAAGTCCAAGTCCTTGATCAGAGACACATCGATGACACCGATCGCGCCCCCGCTGGTTGCCTGACTCTGAAAATGATTGATATTGGGGACCGGTATGTTATCTATGAAGTAACCGTTTTCCCAGGGCCCCCCACCTCTGACAATGAGGTCGTTGGCCTTCTGAGTGCGCCGGTAGGCGCCAGGGGCCGCATCCAATATCCGGCTGAGGTCCTGAAAAGATCCCGGAACCCTGGTGATCTGCTCCGTCTCTAGCTGGATCACGCTGCCGGTCTTTTCTTCCACGTGGGGCAAAGCCTCGGCCGTGACGGTGACTTCCTCTTCGATCTTGAGCAGGCTGCTTATCAAGGAAATCTCCAGGTTTTTCAACGTGGGCCCGGCTACGGCCACATTGCGGACGATCAGAGGTTCATATCCTTCGGCAGAGAATGTCAGCGTGTAGGTTCCGGACTCCAGCGCAAAAAAGGAAAATTGGCCCTCCTCATCCGATATGGTGCTGAGCTCAAGTCCCTGCAGCACGACTGATACCAGGGGAAGTGGCCTATGCGAATCAAAGTCAAACACCTTGCCCTGGATCGTTCCTTCCATGCCTGGGAATGCAAAGGAGCTCGCAACAAGCAGAGAGACTAGTAGAGACACGAGTGTCGGTCCAGTCCTGTTCGATCGGCTATGTCTATACATCTCTGTCTGCCTATTAATGATACCAGATTTTAGACATCAATCCAGGTTGAGGTCAAGAGGTTTGACCGGATTGGATCTCTTTGTTATACATAGAGGGAAAGACGAGCCGCCTATTATGAATAATTCAAACGATCACAAGCTTAATACCGTGGGGTACACAAGCGGAGTCTTCGACCTGTTCCACATCGGGCATCTGAATCTGCTCCTCCGATCGAAATCGCTGTGTGACCGTCTCATCGTCGGTGTGACGACGGATGAACTGGTTGCCTACAAGAATGCGGAACCTGTGATTCCCTTCGATCAGAGGATCGAGATCATCAGAAACATCCGGTGTGTAGACTTGGCAATACCCCAGGATGACCTGGACAAATTCAGGATGTGGAAAAAACTCAAGTTCGACGTGATGTTTATCGGTGATGACTGGTTTGAAACCGAGCGCTTCAAACAGTATGAGGTACACTTGAGTTCAGTCGGAGTCAGGATCGTCTATCTCCCCTACACTGAGGGAGTTTCAACCTCGAACATCAAGCAGAAACTTATGCTTCAGAATCCGTAGCTCAGTCCGAAGACAGTCCTGAGCTGCAGGGTATCCACCTTTACGTGTTCGATCTCCCCCTCCCTGCCCATCCATTCAAACGATGCGGCCAATCCCAGCCATGTTCCTGGGATGGTCCATTTCAGTTGGGCAGCGGCTGTCCAGCGAATGTCCCGGAGCGGGAACTTATGCGTTACATCGGAAGGGAAACGCTCTGTGTTTTTCAGAGATCGGTAGGCCTGGTATCTCCCACGAACACCTCCCTCCAGCCCGCCAGATCCCCAAGTCAGCTCTGCAGACCCGGTCCCTCCCCACGCATAGTAATATCCGTAGTGGAGAAGCGTGTTCCAGATTCCAAGGATGTCTTGATCCTGTGAATATTGATTGAGGGCATACGCATTCACAAGGGCGAGGTCAAGAAAGGCATCCACTCTAAGCCTGAATCGGCCCCACTCGGAATAGAGCATTCCATCGAACATGGGCCCCAGTATGTGCACCGCAGCTATTTTATCCCGGAAATCCCTGGGTTCCTCAAGCTTCAGATCGTCCCCGCGCCTGACTTTGACGGCACAGGAATCGTAGTACGCGGAGGTTTTTCTCTGGAACAGGCTGAAGGCCGCCCCAAGGCCGGCCGTATAATTGAATCCCTTCAGGTCCTCATCCAAAGCTTGATGGAAATTCCCCAACACCAAAATCTTGGAGTCGAAGTTGATCTCGTCTTGGCCTCCCGACCCCAGTGTCATGTCGAACATGATCTCACTGAAAAATGATCCAAAAAACGTTCTTTCGATGTGTGCGGGATGGCCGTACTCGGGTTCATCGAAACACTGTGCGCCGACCGCAACATACACCCCAGTCGCCCGATCTTCTTCGCCCTGATGCTCCAGAGTTCTGGCCCCCAAAGCCAGGTCGAATGCCACGCCTCCATAAACCGGGTCGGAGACCTGTCCGCGGCTTCCCTTGCTGTCCAGCCATCTATTGAACTTGAGAATAGGATTTAGGAATCCAAGCACTTGCCCACGCACCCCAGGAAGCGAATCCAGGGCATCCCCCAGCTTGAACCAGGCTTCTCCTAAGTAGATCCCACCCAGGGTTGTGTACACCATATCGTTGATCGAGACCGCATTGCGCCACTCCACGATGTACTCCCAATAGAAGGATCCCGCCAACGTAAACAAGCTTGAGCCCAACATGCCCAGGTGATTGGTCCGTGCGATCTGATAATACAGCGAGCCTGCCCATGTGTGTCCCAGATTGTAATCGAAACAGTTCGCATCGAAGCTCCAGTTTCCGGGATAGGTCCGGGCGAGCTGATCTTTCAGGTTGAGGCTATAATCCCATGCTCTTGGATTGTCTTTTCGCTCGATCCAGTATTTGGTCTGCGAATAGGCCATGAAGGCCGCAAACTCCAACAGAGCGCGCCCGAGATTGGTTTCTGGCCCGGATTCGGTGGTGCTGAGCGTGAAATCCTCAAGATAATCCCGATCTTCGAGTGTACAGGATCCCTCAGCCGCGCCTCCCCAGAACAGCAATAATACAAAAGCAGCGGTCGCTCTGCAGCTGAACATTTCTAACACTTTTTATCGCATCCTTGTCCGCGCCGTCCGGATCTGAATCATCCTGTCATTTCGAAGTGCTCTATGTTGCCACCTGAGGGACTTCAAAGTCAATTCATTCGACCAACTTGATTCTTCTAGAACTCGCCAGATATGGGATATTTCAAAGCAATTTAGAGGTTTTTCTGGTATATAGGTGAAGATGAAGGTCCCTCGCCTATCCTATGCCCTGATCAGCCGGGCTCTTGCCCTATTTTGCATGGCAGCGTTCGTCTATCTCTTGCTGAGGATGGATCTCACCCGAATCTGGTTTGCCGTGCTCAAGTTGAAGTGGACTGACTGGATGCTGCTCATGGGACTCCGTTTCCTTTTCTGGGGCATCCGGTCTCTGAACTGGTGCTGGATTATGCGGTATTATGGGAGCCGATTGTCGCTCCGACAGGCATTTGCTGCTCGTCTGGCCGGACATGCGGTCGGCTACCTAACACCTGTTTCTAAGCTCGGAGGTGAAGCGGCAAGGATCTTTGTGGTCGATGGCATAAATAGGCCGGTATTGTTTGCCTCGACTGTTGTGGATAAATCAATAGAGTTCCTGGCCACACTCCTTCTCATCGCCTTCAGTGTCGTGATCCTGATCTCAAACTTTACGCTTTCCGGAAGTCAAAAAACCGTGGTTCTGGGAGGGCTTGCCGCGGCAGCTTTGATCCCCCTGCTTTTTATTTTCATACAAAAAAGGGGGCTATTCACAAGGATTTTCGAAATCCTCAGCAGGCTGAGGCTCCGATTTTCAATTATCGATCGGAAACGCGGCGCGATCGAGGAAACCGACACGCTCATCTCCAAATTTTATCAGAAAGACAATCGTGTGCTTCCGGGAGTCTTCCTGATGTATCTGATCTGGGCGCAGATCTGGGTCCTGGAGATCTATCTGAGTTTTCTTTTCCTAGGAACAGCGGACATATCCTGGCTGCAGTGTTATCTCCTGGTCACCCTGGGCAGTCTGGCCTACCTTGTGCCTGCACTGCCGGCAGCACTCGGAACCTATGAACTCACCTATATGTCCCTATTTGCGCTCCTGGTCATCGATCTTGAGGCGGGGATCGCAGTGATCCTGATCAGGAGGGTGCTGGGATTGGTATGGGCGGGACTCGGAGTGTTTTTCCTGTTTCTGAAACGGGGGCGGATCACGAAAACTGATCTGCCCGATTCCTCCACCGGATGATACGAACAATCTTGGATATCAGACTGACCGTCCCATATGCGGCGAGGATAAGGATCAAGACATCCAGGCGGTTGAAGCATGACAATAGGAAGATAACAAAAATTGCCAAGCCCCTTGATTCGGCTGCCTGACCGATGTTTGTTTTTCCTTGATAGTGCCGCATGAGATAATACAGTGTGACCTGCAGGAAATAGAGTCCGGTGTCCACCAGGGCGAGGATGAAGAAGAAACGATCCCCGGAATAGAGAAACCAGCCAAAAGCCCCGCCAGTAAAGACAAAAAAATCGGCGATCCGGTCGCAGAAAAGGTCCAGGAGTGCTCCATACTTGGTGCACATATCTTTGGTGCGTGCCAGCATCCCATCGGCACAGTCCACGATAGAGCTGAGCAGGAAAAGTGCTGCGCCCATTATGAAATATAGATGGCTTCCACCGAGGAAGGCGACCCCTCCCACAATACCGAGGAAACAGGACAGCACGGTCAGCTGATTGGGAGTTATGGATGTTCTGAATACGGCCCTGACGATCAGAGAAGCCAAAGGGCGCGTGAAATAGCGTTCCACCCTAAGAAATTTGAGAAAAGGATAGGGATCCTTTTCCTTGAGAGATTTCTTGAATTCGAAGCCATCCGGGCTCTTGCCGGAAGGTGTGTTTTCAGAAAGCACGAGGACTCTCTTTCAGGATGTCTCGACCGTATTTGAAAAAATATGCCAATGCCGAGATCCATACGATCGCGAGTGTGATCCACACGCCGGTTTCCGCCAGAACATACATTTCCTGCAGCACGGGCTCTCCCAGGAGGAGCAAACCCAGCGTGATCACCACTACCCACATCTTGAGCTTGCCCAGCCAGGACGAGGAGATCGTAACGCCGCGGTCAGAAGCCAGTATCCTGAATCCGGACATCGCCATTTCCCGTGCCAGGATTAGGATCACTATCCATGCGGATATGGAACTGAGCTTGACCAGACAGACCAAAACGGACATGACCAGGATCTTGTCGGCGATGGGATCGATGAGCCTGCCGAACTGTGATACGAGATTCAGGCGTCGTGCCAGGACTCCGTCCGCCATGTCAGACAGGGCCGCCAGCATGAATATCCCGAATGCTGTCCACCCTTTTCCCTCTGAAAGCAGCACCGCTACCAGGGGTGGAACCAGGACAATTCTAAACATCGTGATGATATTTGGGACGTGTCGAAGCATAGCAGTTGAATCTTACCATATCTGGAGCAGCTCGCGTCAAGTATCTTGGCAAAATTGGGGCTAATGAGAATGAGGCCATAACGAAATTGACGGAATATTCATGAATTGCTTGCTTGTTTCTAAGACATCTTAAACTGGAGACAAACATTTTCGTGAAGGAGGATTCATGAAGGAATTCAGGCCAGCAGCGGACTTGAGCAATAAACGCGGTATTGAGTATTTTGCGGTCCCGTCTTCCAGCTGTATTCAGAGATTAGAGTCTGTGACCGGGAATCCTACGTAATTGGAAGACATACGATCCTTGTACGTCTAAATAGAGTGGATGGAAAATTCTACTCTATGAATCAGTGGAGGGTTTAATGCTTTCAGCGCCTGGGAAATTCCGTCGGTGGCCAATGATCGTGGCAACCTTGGTCGTCATGTTACTGCCCCACTATATGGCATCAGCCACCGCCGAGGAGGACCTCGACGCTCGGGTCATGAAGTTCCTGGACTCGCACCGCTGGTATGATATGAATGTGCCTACAGTCGACGGCCAGACCCTTTACAACATCATCCTCGAAAAAAAATATACGCGGGCGTTGGAGATCGGTACGTCCACCGGCCATTCAGGAATCTGGATTGCCTGGGCACTCAGCAAGACCGGTGGAAAGCTCATCACCTTCGACATCGATGAGCGGCGCCACCAAGAGGCGGTCAAAAACTTTGAGGCTGCAGGACTTTCCGATTACATCGATGCACGCCTCGGGAACGCACACGATCTGGTCCCTGCCCTTGAGGGGCCATTCGACTTCGTCTTCAGCGACGCGGACAAAGGCTGGTACAAAAACTACCTGGATGCGGTCCTCCCTAAGCTGGATGTGGGGGGTTGCTACACTACACACAATGTGTACATGGGTGGGCGCGGCCGTCGAGGCCGCGGAGGCAGCAGCAGTTACCTGGACTACCTTCTCAGCCTCCCAAACCTGAAAACTACGGTCGACAGCCGGGGCGGAGGCCTTGCGATCAGCTACAAGATCTCTGAATAGGTGCTGCGCTACTTCTGCAGCTGAGCCTCCCATGTTCCGGTGGCCCCCATATCCGGGATTTCCAGGACTCCTTCCATGGATTCCCCTGTTACTTTCATCTTGAAGGTTATGGTGATCTCCCCTCCTCCGGGGCCGGCGGCCATGACCTTGAAGCTGAAGGTGTCCTCTTCCAGCTTTATCTCGCTGAGTGGACTTTCATCCAAAGTTCCGTATTCCCCGGTCATATGACCGGAAAGCTTTCCTTCCTTCATCTCCAGGATCAGGGTCAGGAAGTTTGCTTCCGTCTCCATATCCAGGGTGGCCTCTCCTCCCCAGGTCCCGGCAAGATCTGCCGGTTTCTGGGCATGCAGGGCCAGGCTTGTCAGAAAAATAAGTGATACAATGAATGTCCAGCGTGTTCTCATTCGAGGTCTCCTCCCTTTCTTTAGGTCATTCTGGTTGATCATTGAGGCAGTACACTTCTACATATACGTGTGATCCTGCACCTAAGTTCGATCAGAACTGTCTTTCGCTGGCGATATGATTGTGTCTCTCGGATCTCCACACTTCGTTCGTCTATGAAAATTGCATAGAATCCGTGTGTATGTGTAACCTTTTTTCAGAGTGCATCGTATATAAAGTTGATATGTTTTTATATTTTAAAAAGATATGGCAATGAAAGATACCAAAAAAGGACTTACACGCAACGAGGAGATCATCCTGCTATCGATCCTGAAGCTGCGGCAGGATGCATATCTGGTCGCCCTCGTCGATCATATCGCCGGGATCACGGGGAAAAGAACTTCGGTCGCAACCATCTACTTTCCTCTGAGCCGCCTGGAAGAACAGGGCGTGATCGATTCTCAATTCGGCGAGGCCACCGCCGTTAGAGGTGGCAGGCGAAAAAAGATCTATTCGGTCACGGGCATGGGTTTCAAGCTTCTGGAAGAACACAAGCGCATCTCAGATCTCCTGTGGAAGGATTTCTCTGAAATATAACCCCCTCGGTGAGGATTGAACACATGAAGAGACGAGAGCGACACCAGAAGGCGCTGGAGCGCCTACTGAGGCATGTTGTTCCCTTCGAAGATCATGAAAACCTGTCCGGCGATTTTGCGGAGATGTACTCCAGACTCTCCGACAGTAAAGGGGAAAACTGGGCCAGGGCCTGGTATTCCTTACAGCTGATTCGGCTGTTTCCCGAGTATCTAGTGAACTGCGGTTATTGGAGTCTTGCCATGTTCAAAAATTATCTGAAGATCGCCTTGAGAAACATGATGCGTTTCAAGGCCTATTCCTCGATCAATATCGCTGGATTGGCGGTAGGCATAGCCTGCTGCCTTCTGATCTTCCTGTATGTTCAGGACGAGTTGAGCTACGACCGGTTCCATGAAAAGGGAGATCGGATCTTCCGACTGGTAGACAGTTTCGATGTGGAGGGCGACCTGAGCCGGTATTTTGCCCTCTCCTCGGCTCCATTTGCCCCGGCCCTCATTGAGGAATTCCCGCTTTTTGTGGAGGACGCGGTGCGGTTCATGCCGGGCAGGAGGCGGATGGTTGAACATGGAGACAAGAAACTCTACGAGGACGGCCTGTTCTTCGCTGACGCATCGCTTTTCAACGTGTTCACTCTCCCACTGGTCCGAGGTCATGCTCGAACGGCACTAGAAACTCCTGGATCCCTTGTAATCTCTGAGCATATCGCTCTCAAATATTTCGGACAGACCGACGCTCTCCAACAGATTTTGAAGATCAACGGCCAGGACTATCTGGTAACAGCGGTCATGCGGGAAATGCCGCGAAATTCTCACTTCCATGCCGACATGTTCGCCTCCATGAAGACCCTGGAGCAGATCCCTTCCGTACAGGAACGCTATTTTAAGAGTTGGGCCCGACACGAGTTTTATACCTATCTGCTGCTGAGAGATGGGGAAGCTGGTGAGGAACTCCAAACACGCCTCCCTGAATTTATCCAAAAATATGCCGCACAAGAAATTCGATCCGTCCTGGGGGGGACTCTTTCTTCCCGGCTGCAGCCCCTTAAAAGTATTCACTTGAGATCGCATCTTCAGAATGAGATCAGTCCCACCGGGGATATCAAATATGTCACCATTTTCGGTGTGATCGCATTCTTTATTCTCCTGATCGCCTGTGTTAACTTCATGAACCTGGCCACGGCCCGTTCTGCCAGCCGTTCCAAAGAGGTCGGACTGCGCAAAGTGGTCGGCGCAAATCGAAACCAGATCGTGAGGCAGTTCCTGGGCGAAGCACTGCTGTTCACTTTCATCGCCTTATTGGTCGCTGGCATCATTCTGGTCCTTGCGCTCCCCTCCTTCGCTCTTCTCGCCGATAAAGACCTCGTACTTCGAGATTTCGGCAGGCCAGCCTTGGCGGGAGCAGTTTTCTTGGTCCTGATCTTTGTGGGCATTTCCTCCGGGAGCTATCCCGCGTTCTATATCTCCCGTCACGAGCCCGCATCCGTACTGAGACGCACGCAAGCGACAGGCACGGGGAGATCACTGCTCCGAAAGGGGCTGGTTGTCCTGCAGTTCTGCATCTCCATCACCCTGATCGCCTCTACGGCCGTGGTCCTGGATCAGCTCGATTTCCTGAGGAACCGGAAGCTGGGTTTCGACAAAGACCATGTCGTTATCCTTCCGATCCAGGATAATTCTCTCCGAAGAAACTACGAGGCGGTCAAGGCGGAGTTGAAACGGAATCCGGACATCCTCTCGGCAACTCTCACGATCGGCGTTCCCGGAGGGGTCGTGGCGGGAGACGCCATACAGCTTATCACAGAAGAAGGAAAAAGGACGTTGACAGTGAGTATGATCTACACGGATCATGACTACATCGAGACCATGGGCATGGAGATCGTGCAGGGACGTGACTTTTCAAAGGAGATGAGCACGGATGTCAATGAGGCTTTTATCATAAACGAGGCGGCAGTACGGACCCTGCAGCTGGAAGATCCCCTGAACACACGCTTCGAATGGGACAATAAACAGGGGCGTGTCATCGGAGTGGTGAAGGATTTTCAGTTCCAGTCTTTGAAGGAAGAGATCAATCCCCTGGTTATCCATATCTGGACCTCGAATACCTATGTCTTTGCCCTGCGGATCCGCTCCGAAGACATCCCTACTACTCTGGCATACATCGAGAGAACCTGGAAAGGACTGGATCCTGCGCATCCCTTTGAATATTCCTTCCTGGACGAGACCTTCGATGAGCTTTACCGGAGCGAGGAAAAGCTGGGCCAGATCTTCACGAGCTTTTCAGTGCTGGCCATCTGCATCGCCTCCCTGGGTCTGTTCGGCCTGGCCCTGTTCATGGCGCAGCAGAGAACCAAGGAGATCGGCATCCGCAAGGTCCTCGGCGCTTCCATCGGAAGGATCTTCCTTCTCCTTTCCCGGGAGTTTTCCCTCCTGGTCCTCATCGCTAATCTTTTTGCATGGCCCCTGTCCTATCTCCTCATGCATCAGTGGCTGCAGAATTTTGCTTACAGGGTAGACCTCCAACCCTGGATCTTTGTCCTGTCCGGTGTAATCGCCTTTGTCATTGCACTGCTGACCATCAGCTTCCAGATCTTGAAGGCTGCCTTATCCAATCCGGTGTGCTCCCTCAGATACGAGTGAAGAGTAAAATCGCTCCAGGGTAAAAGGCTGTTCTCTTGTGGGTGCTCTATCAATCCCACCTAAGCCTGGTTGCTCAGCGCCCAGCGGATGGTGTCTAAAAGGGCCTGATCGTCTACCGGCTTTCTCATATAACTGACAGCACCTGTTCGCTTCAAGCGATCGCGAACCTCGTTGCTATCCAGCGTTGTCACAAAGATGATGGGGAGCCGGAAATCCCTGGCTTCCAGGGCGTCCTGAATCTCTTGCGAACTGTCGTCCAGCCCGTTTACATCGACGATGAGGCAGCCGTTTTGATCGTGGAAGCTGCTTCCCAGGAGCTCATCGATGCTGGCGAATGTTCTGGCATGCATGTGGGAAGCCAGGAGGAGCCGCTTCATAGCCCTGCGCACAGAGCTATCTCCATCAACGACATATACCATGGGACTGGACTGCTTTTTCACCCTGTTTCTCCCAAATGACTCCCATACCTTGCGGTGTAATCAGAACTTTGTCTAATGTAGAGAAAGGCTGAGGGCCTGTCTATTGTACCTTGGTACAATACGAGGGGGGGAGAATCTGGTGTATCAGTGGGCTACGATGTACGCGGGCTGAATCCCCGCCCGTTCGGTGATCCGCACGAGCTCTGCCAGAGATTCGGCACTCATTTTGTGCATGATCTGGCTGCGGTGAGCCTTGACGGTCCTCTCGGAGATATCCAGGTCAAAGGCGATCTGCTTATTGAGCTGTCCGGCAATGACGTGGGAAAGGATCTCATACTCCCGGGGAGTGAGGAGTGCCAAACGCCGCCGAATGCTTTCGATCTCCTCCCACTCCGATTTCAGCTGGCGGTCCTTATGCAGCGCAGCCTCGATCGCATCCAGGAGATCTTTCTCAAGGAAGGGTTTTGTCAGGAAATCCACGGCTCCCCTCTTCATGGCATTGACGCTGGAGGGAATGTCATGAAGGGCCGTGATGAAGATGATGGGCATGGCATATTCACGAGAGATGATCTCTTTCTGCAGATCGAGGCCGCTCATCTCGGGCATCATCACATCGAGGACCAGGCAGGAGGGCCCTTCGATCGTAATCGTGGAGTCCAGAAACAGTCGAGCGGATGCGAAGACCTCCACTCTGTGCCCTGAGGATTCCAGGAGACGCCGGAGCGAGTTTAAGACCGAGAGGTCATCATCGACCACATAGATCGTGGGCTGGGGCATTCTGCTCATGGGCTGACGCTCTCCCCAGACGGAATCCAGAGGGAAACCGAAGCACCACCATCGGCGCGATTCTCCGCCTGCAGCCGGCCCCCGTAGGAAGCCGCGATCGACCGGCACACGGTGAGTCCTAAGCCGGTCCCTTGGGCCTTGGTCGTGAAGAAGGGCTCGAACATGGACTCCAGGACCTCAGGTGAAATTCCGGGCCCACTGTCATTTACCGTCACCTTGATCCCAGCACCCTCGCCTTGGTGTGTCGATATTTCGATGTGCCGAGATTCCGGCTGGTGATCGTGGACGGCATCCAGGGCATTCATGAGCAGGTTGATGACGACCTGCTGAATCTGGATGCGATCTCCCCTGATTTCCGGCAGTTCCTCGGAAAGATCCTCCTTGATAGAGGCTTTGCGAAGGAGTATCTCGCTGTGAAGCAGGCGGACGGTTTCCCGGATGGTGGAGTTGAGATCGAACGGCTCCTTCAGGCCCTCCTTTTTCTTCAAAAGAGCTCGGAGCCGAGTTACCACATCGCGCGCTCGCTTATCATCCGAGATGATGTCCTTCAGTGCCTCCCTCACCTCGTCAAGATCCATCTGGTCAGGGTTGAGATAGCGCAGGGCTGCCTGTGCATTGTTCAGGATGGCGGTGAGTGGCTGATTGACCTCGTGAGCCATTGCCCCAGTTAAAGCGCTCAGCGTCACTACCCGGTCAAGATGGGCCAGTTCCGTCCGCAGTTTTTGCGTCTCCGCCTCCAATGCCTTGATCTCTGTGATATCCTGAGTCGTGCCTCTCACGAACACAGCCTTCCCATTTTTATCGACACGCACCTGGCCGTATTCATGCACGAAGCGGATCGATCCATCAGGACGAACGATCCTGTACTGATGATCGAAACCTTTTTCGGGTTTTTCTAAGGCGCGTCTCGTCGTTTCTTCCACGGCAGTACGGTCGTCGGGATGCACCCGGGCCGTGAATTCCCTCGAACTCACACTCGTTTTTTTCGGCTTCATCCCGAAAATATGGAACACCTCGTCAGACCACAGTGTCCTGCCCGCGGGGATGTCCCAGTCCCAGCTCCCTAGGCGGGCGATCCGCTGCGCCTCAGCTAGGCTGCGCTCGCTCTCTTTCAGCTTCTCATCCGCATCCTTTTTATAACTGATGTCGATGAAGGAACCGAACATATACAGGGGATTCCCGGCCTCGTCCCTCTGCAGCGTCGCCGAGTACTGGATCGGGAACAACGAACCGTCCTTCCTCTTGCCGACGTCCTCACCGATCCGGCTTCCTTCTGTGCGCAGTATCTCAGCCGTCTTTTTGACTTCGTCCCCTTCCCAGAAATCGAACAGGTGTCTACCTAGGATCTCGTCAGCGGATTCGAATCCCCACATTTTGACGAGGGAGTCGTTGACATAGACCAGCGTTCCTTGGGAATCCGTCATGCCGATGCCGCTGATCGAAGAGGCGATGGCACTCTCTTTTATCCGAAGGTCTTCTTCAGTCTTCTTGCGCCGAGTGATGTCCTGCACGACTCCAAAAAGGCGGACAGGCTTGTCTTCTTGGCCATATTCCAGCCTGGCCTTACTGTTGACAGATTTGATTGATCCGTCCGGGAGGAGGATGCGGTGGTCTAAGGAAAAAGATTCTCCCCGCGTGAGTATTGTCGTTATCTTTTCGATCACGAGGGGGAGATCGTCTGGGTGAACGAAATCCAGGAATGCCTGTTTGGAAGGACGCAATTCCTCGGGATCCACCTCGAAGAGTGTGAACATCTCTTCCGACCAGTGGGTTTTGTCTTGGATGATGTCCCACCACCAATTGCCCAGGCGGGCGATGTGTTGGGCTTCTGCCAGGATCTTCTCCTTCTGCCTCAGCTCGGAGGTCCGTTCGTCGATCCGCTTTTCCAGTTCGTCGTGAGCCTCCTGGAGGGCGTTCTCCGCGCTCTTGCGATCGGTGATGTCGATAATAAACGCCTGAATGGCCGGCCGATCGTCCCATAGGATGAATGTTGAGTTGGTCTCGATCCACTTTGCTTCACCAGATTTGGTCAGGATCCTGAGTTCCGCCAGGTCCGGGTCCATGGTGTTCTGCTCGAGTCTCTGGCGGATCCGGTCGAAGGTGAATTCCCGGTCATCCGGATGGATGGCCTCCACAAGCTCTATATGTTGGAATTCCTCAACCGTATAGCCGGCTAGAGTGGCCAGCCAGGAGTTTGAATAGACCTTTTTCCCATCCTGGATGACTGCAACACCTAGGTTCGCATTTTCGATGAGGGTGCGATAGATCTTTTCGCTTTCTCCTAGCATGGGGGAAGTTTTCTGTGTTTTGCTCAATGACATAAGCGCCTATTGTATTCAAAACAATCGAGTTATGTCAAGGAATGCCGCAACCGAGGAATTTTGGATTACACTCAATTGAACGGGGAAATGATCTCTGGCCTTCCGATATGGATCGTCAGTCTTTTTTCTTCTTTTTTTTCTCGATCTCGGCGTGGAGTGCATCCAGCTTCTTGATCTTGTCTTCCAGCCCCGCGATTTCCTTTTTTTGCGTTTCTATGGTCTGGTTGAGGATTCTCATCTGGCCGGATAAAACCTTGTTGTTCCTGTCCGAATCCAGATATTTTTTCTCCAGCTCCACATAACTTTGTTTTAGCATTTCGTGCTCGGAAAGCAGCATGTTCAGCTGAGATAGAATGAAGTGCCAAACCGCAACATCGTTCTTATCCCGCCCGGGCTCAGAGTCTGACGCCATGAAGGCATCGAGATGGACAAGAGCACCGGAATAGTCCGGCGAAGGATTGTTGTAGTGCATGTATGCCAGGGCGGCATAATAGTGGGCCTGTGTGCGTATTTCTGCATTTTCGTGTTTATCGGCGATCGACGCTAGCTCGTCTATCTTGCCCTGAAATTCTTCCGGTGCGAGCTGGGAGAGGTCTTGGCTGAAACTCGGAGGTGTTATCTCGGGTTCCTCGGACATCGTGCATGCCGTCCCAGAGATCACCGCTGTCCATAGAACACAAATGAGCATAAGATTGCGCGTCAAGGCTCCTACCTTCATTATCCGTGAGTTCTTTCGCTCTTTTATTATATACCATAGTCCGGGATGAAGGGCTATTTGATTGTTATTGTGTGTAGAGAGAAAACGTGCCCTAATCCTCGCCCCGTCTTCGGTCCACATAGTACAGGCTGCCGGATTTGGATTTGGCGTGATTTTTGACCTCGGCGGCGATCTCACCGACCTGGACAAAGTGTTTGAATTTCCGAATCTTATTGGTGACCACTCCTATGGATATGGTCATGATAGGGAACTTGTTTTCCTCGCCCGTCCGTGACTTGCGGATGATGTGGCCCAGGCGTAGATCCTCTGAGTCATAGAGCTCGTCGACGTTCTTGTCGAATTCCTGCACAATATGTTTGCAGATCACTGCGTACCGATCGATCGATGTGATCACCACAAAATCATCCCCCCCGATATGCCCGAAAAACGCCTCTTCCTTGTCATATTGCGTGACGGCCTTTTCTATGATTTGGGCGGTGTTTTTGATGACCTGATTACCCCTGGCATACCCATAGTGGTCGTTATAGGCCTTGAAGTTATCCAGGTCGATCAGACAGAAGGCGAAGAAATTCCCAGTATCGATCCTTTTCTTCAGCACATTCTCGATCGCTATGCCTCCCGGGAGATGAGTCAGGGGGCTGGTATCGAGATACATCTCCTCGAGGCGCTTTAAGCGTTTGGCCATTTCAGAGAAGGCCATGGACAGCTCCCCTAGTTCGTCCTGGTTATCGATCTCCGGTGTATAGTCGAATTTCCCTTTGGAGATCTCGCGTGTGGCGTTTTTCAACCGGATGACCGAACCGGAGATATTTCTTGTGATGGCAAAGGCCGCGACAGACCCGATCAAGATGCTGATGATGCAAAATACAGCGAATATCTGTAAAGAGGACGATCCGATCTGCTTGGCCGCTCGCGTTTTTTCGCGCAGGCCGGACGAGGCCTGTTCGGAAAGTGTCTCGATCAAAGCCAGCAGCTCTTCCTGCGTGGCCTCTATGCGGGCCTCATATTCACTTGTGTCGATTGTAGGATCTTCCTCCACATCGAACAAGCGGCCAAACCTGGTCTCGTATTCCTCATGGAGTTTATGCAGACGCTCGATGCTCTCAGCGTCATAGTCTGGCAGCCCCTTGATGAACAGCAGTTGGTCGCTAAAATCCTTTCCGGCCTCATGGAACAGCCCCAGATTCTGCGCGCTCCTGATGATGACATAGTGGTTCCCGTGGATATCTTGATCGAACAGCCTTTCGATCATCTCATCTATAGCCTGGAGGAGAGGGATATCCACCTCGATGATGCTGCTGTTGATCATGTTCAATCGAGCCAGGCTGGTGAGGGCATAAACGGCCACCAGCACCGTCAGGATGATGAGAGGTAGGAATCCCAACAGCATTCGGTTCGCGATGTTCATGCGCAGGAATTTTCGCTTGGTCTTTGCGAATGCATCATCGAAATAGCGGATGGTAGCCATGTTCTACCCCTTTTTTTATATCAACCTATCTCAAATGGATATATAACACAGACTCTCAGACCAGGCCAGCGAATCTGCGTTAGGTCACATCATTTTTGATACAGACCGGTATCCCCTCTCTCAAGGAGGGGCAAAAGGTCCTCGACAATACCCGGGAAATCCTTCGCGACATTGTGTTCCTCAAAGGGATCCTGGGTATGATCATACAATTCGATCGCAGGCTGCTCTTGCCTGAAGTATTTTGTCAAACGATAGCGTTGAGTGCGGAGTGAGATCCCGTTTCGGTAGTAGCTGTGGGCCCGGTTTTTCCAGGTCTTGTCGCTTCCCTCAAGCAGCAGCCTGGAAAAACTCTGCCCATCGATTTTTGGGAGGGTTTCGATGCCGCACAGGTCCATCAGCGTGGGGTAGATATCCAGCGTGCTGACGACCTGATCATGTAATTCACCATGCCTTCCCGATTCGGGCACGCGGAAGATTAAAACACTCCGCAGAGACCGCTCGAAAAGCGTGTGTTTCCCCCATACCAGGTGGTCGCCGAGGTGCCACCCGTGGTCTCCCCAGACCACCACGATCGTGTCCTGGGCGAGCCCCAGGCGCTCCAACTCTCCCAGTATCCTGCCGATCTGAGCATCGACATAGCTCACACAAGCGAAATAGGCGTGTCTGAGCCTCCTGGCATATGCGTCCGACACAGGGTGATCGAGGGAGGCTTTTTCCTCGCCGAGGCGGTATTGGTTGAGTTCGGCACTGGGATGGAGGCTCGTCCGGCTCACGTTTTCCGGCAGGGAGTTCGAGGGAGTGACGGGGATCTGAGACTCTTTGTAAAGATCCCAGTATTTTTCTGGGGCGGTAAACGGCAGGTGGGGCTTGAAAAAACCTACGCCCAGGAAAAAGGGATCCTGGCCGGCAGACAGTTCCCTGAGCTTCTTCACGGCCAGATCTGCGGTCAGACCATCCGGGAAGCCGTTATCCTTGACAGGCGCAGATTCATATGGCTTGACCTCTTTCGATCGGCTCTGTCTGTTGGATCCGTCGGCATAACCAAAGAATGCGTTCCAGCCGGTTCCCCACTTGCCCGTATCGAGGAGCATCTCATCCCAGCTGTGTGGGAGTTCCTTCTCTAGTCCCGGCTGCTCCTCATATCCGTAAAGAAGCCCATCGGGGTAGTGGCTGATCTTTCCGATCCCAACCGTGGTGTAGCCGTTCCGCCTCAGCAAATGAATGAAGGTCTCAGGTATTTCGGATTCGGGTTTCCCGGAGAGGGACCGGCGTATCGCCTCATTGCCTATGTCGTAACGGGACTTGGGTCTCAGTCCGGTAAGAAGTCCATACCGCGAGGCTCCGCAGGTCGGCGTGGCCACAAAATGCCGGGTAAAAACGCTCCCCTGAGAGGCCAGCCTGTCCAGGTTGGGCGTCACGATCAGATCGTTCCCATAACACCCCAATTCTGGCCTCAGGTCATCCACAGCAATGAACAGGACATTGTGTCTCGCAGTCTTGGGGCGTGTGCAGCCAGTAGGAGGGAGCAGGGAGAGGCTGAAACACATAAATAGGAGCGCGCTTTTTGTTCTCACTGATTATTTCTTCTTGATCAGGCCCTTGAGTTTGTTTGTCAGCGTCTCTTTTACGGCCTGTTCACCCGCAGCACGTGCTCGTTCTGCGATAAGGGACTGCACTGCGGCACTTAAGGCTGCGGATGCTGGCCCGCTCAGTTCCGTCTTGGGATCTTGAAGCGTTCCCGAGATCCGAAACAGGAGCTGTATCTGCTGGTCCTCATTCTGCATAGCGCCGATCAATGTCTGCGCGATGTCATCTCCGGAAACATATTTTTTCATGTCGGACCGGAGGGCCGCATCCGCCTGACTGCCGAAGGCCCTGGTTATGGGGGCATTGAGATCCCGATCGAGAAGGAGTTCCAGGTCAGCATCTACTGCTTCGCTCTTTAGGTCGAAAGAACCGCCGTAATTCATCCCATAGCCTTCCAGGCGGAACCTTCCTTCCTCCAAACGCACGATATTCCCGGCCATGGACAAAAGAATGGAGCCATCCTTCCAGTCCAGGTCATCAGGGAGAAAATCTGGGGTGATCCCGAACCTGTCAAGCACGGGAGATGAGCGCAGTCGGGCAAAGAGTTCAGATCCCTTGATCAGGCCGGATGGGGTTTCAAGCTGCATGTCAACTTGTGGGTCGGGATTCCCCGATACCGGATCGAAGGGTTGGATCTGACCGTGCATCCGAAATTCGGCCTCGACCTCCTGGGCAAATCCTCCCGCAGGCAAAAACTCGGATTCGAGTACAGCATCGCCCACTATCTGGAGAGAATTTTGTTCTTCCAGATTTCTGGGATCGATCCGTATGTCATAGATCTCCAGATTAAAACTGGATATCCGGTATTGGCTACCATTGGTCTGATCCTCGAACAGCAGTATCCCATCGCTGACACGGATGCGATCGACAGACAGGGAAAGAGGGATGTCTCCCGCCTCCATCTCCTTCTCGGGTAGGCCTTCTGTCATCAGGTCGGACACATTCAAGGAACCATCTGGAAAGCGGGTCAGCCGGATCTCGGGCCTTTCAATGAGCAGGCTGCGAACTTTGAGCTGTCTGCGCAGGAGTGGCCAGAATTCGAACTTGAGCTTGAGGGAATCGAGCCGCATAAAGATCTCATCGTCACTGATCTTTTTTTCCGATTCGAGCTGCTCTCTGCTGCGATGGTTCGAGATGGTTAACTGCTCGACAGTGAATCCCGATACCGATGAGAACAGACTGGCCTCAATCCCTCCGATCTCGACCTCTCGGGAAATCTGCCCCTCCAGTGCCGATTCGATCATGTCCGCATCGATCGTCAGCCACGCTACGATGGCCAGCACCAGTACGATAGCGACCACGATTGCTGCGGATATTAGTGTGATCTTAAACAGTTTTTTGCGTTTGGACAATCGCCTTCCTCCTCTCGCATCCGTCCCTAACATACGACAAATCCGTATGGCCATGCAAACGTTTGACTCCCCTGTTTACCGTGTGCTAAGCTCGATCTGCCTCAGGGGAGGCCGTATTTCCCCAGTATGAGTACTAGGAGGTCAGCATGAGAAGGAGCCAGTTTGCCGGATTTTGTATAGTATTCATGATTTTTTGTATGACTCTTGCCATCAGCTTTGGCCAGGCAGAGGATGATAGGGACCTGGCGCCCGCATTCCGTGCCATCGACACCTGGCTTGAAGCCCAGCGGGACTATGATAGACTGCCCGGTATCTCGGCTTCAATGGTTGAGGACCAGGATGTGATCTGGTCGAATGGATACGGGCAAGCTGACCTGGAGAAAGCTGTTGCAGCGGACCCTTCAACGATCTACAGCATCTGTTCGATCTCCAAGTTGTTTACCTCCGTGGCGGTCATGCAGCTCAGGGATGTCGGCAAGCTCCGCCTTGAAGACCGGGTGGGCGACCTGCTTCCCTGGTTCTCCCTAGAGCAGCCGTGGGAAGACGGCGGCCCTGTCACTGTCAGGACACTCCTCACTCATTCATCCGGCCTGCCTCGAGAATCCGATTACCCGTACTGGACCGGGCCTGATTTCCCCTTCCCCTCCCAAAAACAGATAAAGGAGAAACTCGGATACCAAAAAGCTCTCTACCCGCCCTCCACATATTTTCAGTACAGCAACTTGGGGCTGACCCTGCTGGGCGAGATCGTGGCTGAGTTATCGGGAGTTCCTTTCGACGTCTACATAGCCGACAACATCCTGAAACCTCTGCGCCTGTCCGACACACGGACCCGGATGCCCGAAAACCTCTGGAGAGGCAGGCTGGCCACGGGATATTCCGCGCTCAAACGCGACGGCAGCCGCGAAATGCTCCGGCTGTTTCAGGCCGAGGGCATATCGCCGGCAGCTGGCTTTTCCTCTACCGTCCATGACCTGGCACGCTTTGCATCCTGGCAGTTCCGTCTTCTGGCCAACGGAGGCCATGAGATTCTCAAGGCCTCAACCCTGAGAGAGATGCAGCGTGTCCACTGGGTGGACCCGGACTGGGATTCTGCCTGGGGCTTGGGCTTCTCTGTCTATGAGGTCGATGACAGAACGTTTGTCGGCCATGGTGGCTCCTGCCCTGGCTACCGCAGTACGCTGAGGATGGATCCACAGAAGAAGCAGGCGTTCATCGTTATGATCAATGCAGGGGGTGTCAACCCCACAAAATATGCGACAGGGATGCGGGGGCTCCTTAACAAAGCTCGAGGCCAGAAAATAGTGACGATCGAGCCGGGCAAGGACCTGGAGGCCTATGCAGGAACATACAATGCACAGCCCTGGTCAGGAGAGACCGCAGTCTTTCCCTGGTACGGGCAGCTTGCGGTCCTGGGATTGCCCACGGACAACCCGGCCCAGAGGCTTACACTGCTCAAACACATCGAATCTGATACATTTCGCCGGATTAGGGATGATAAGACCCTCGGTGAGGAGGTGCTGTTCGAAAGGGATGCGGATGGGAACGTGATCCGCATGTGGCAGCACAGCAATTTCGAAGATAAGATCCGCTAGCGTCTCAGGCCTTGGTTCAATCCTGCGGGCGATATCTTTTTTGGACTCCCTTGACTGCACCTTCGATCAACCGGACCGCGGCCCGGCGCGAAAGGTGATCGGGATCACGGGGCCCATAGGGTGTAGAGGCGATACCGATGGACGCGGTCTTGGGATACGTAAACATCAGCTCTATGCAGGCCGCAAGTTCCTCGCTCGTTGGGCCGTTGGGTGCGGTCAGGTTGTGTCCCCTGACCTCTTCCGGTGCCAGGACATCCATGTCCACATGGATGTATATCAGATCTGCCAGGTTGCTCAGGCGGTCCATTTGGATGCGCACATTGGGAGTGAGATTCCGTATGTCATCCGTGGAGAGGATCTCGATCTTCAGCCGGTCGATGAGCTCCATCTCCCTCGGGTCGGTATCCCGAACATCCGCCAGGAGTATGTAGGAGGGGGGCAAGGGCGGATCGAGGCCGGCGGCGATCCGGTTGTTGGGATTAAAAAGGCCCGCGGACAGGGACACATCCATCCCCCCGTACATCCCGCTCAGGGTGGATTCCGGCGTGTTGATGTCGGCATGCGCATCGAAATACACCAGGGCGATCCTGTGCGGGACATAGGCGGCCAGGTGGTAGACCTCTTCCTCCTGTCCCGGTCCCATGTGCTGCAGCCCGCCCAGGATCCCCGGCAGGTCGGCACAGCTGCCAAGGAGCCCGATGACCAGGTATTCGTTCTTTCGATTGGACGAGATCAGGTCGGCCAGGTGGCGGCTGACGAGGGCGTTCCGTGCCCACCCTCTGTATGCCTCTTCCTCCTCGGTCAAGGAAAATGTCTCATTCTTGATGACAATTCCTCCCTGGGCCTCGAGTCTTTGAATCAGCCCTTGCTCGATGATGCTTTCCGACGCTCCGAAGGGATTCTTGGCAATGGCTATTTTGACCTCTCCCCCACCCCTGTACTCCTGACCGGGACTCAGAATCGGGAGGGACAGCAGGAGGCACACCAGACCTATTCTAAGGATATTTGGTTTCATATTTTCTATTCCTGTAAAAAGCGCTTCATCTTCTCTTCTTGATCCCCGTGATAACACCTTCAACCAGGGTGTTTACGGCTTGCAGAGAAACCTCTTCTGGATTTTCAGGCATGGACGCGATACCTAGAGCTGCGGCCTTGGGGTGTGTGAAAACGAGCTCCAGAGCGCTAGACAACTCCCGGCTTGAAACACCCTCCTTGACAGGCCGTGGTTGGCCTGGGATCTCTCCGGGATCGAGCACGGATAGATCCACGTGAACATAGATGAGATCTGTTATCGCACTCAAGCGCAGCATCTGTTCTTCGATTACTTTATCGCACCTTCTTAGAGCCTCTGTCGAGATGCTTTCGATGAACGATTCGTCGATGTGGACCTGCTCATAAGGACTGGTGTCCCTCACGCCTGCCATGACGATATACTTGGTGGAGAGAGGAGGATCCAGGCCCGCCTGCAGCCTCAGTGTTTCGAAACACCTCCCTGCTGCCATGGCGACGTTCATGCCGCCCATGTCGCCCTCGATGGTGATGTCCGGAGTGTTGAAGGCGGCCCGGGCATCTATCCAGACAAGTCCCACTTTCAGGGGACGCCCCTCTCCCAGGCGGGGAAGGCCTAAGATATCCCGGCCGCGGCTGTCCCGGAGCGGTGCACGGCCCGGCCCCAGGTGCTGGAGCCCGGCCAGCATTCCTACCAACGATTTGCTGCCGGATAAAAGCCCAATGAAGAAGCATTCATCCCTGTCGTACGCGTAGATACTCCTGCCGAGCTCCCTGTTGGTCAGGGAGGCCCGGTTCCACTCCCCGTACTCCCGCTCCCTCTCCTCCGGCATCTGGACCTCCAGGATCTTTTCGATCGCGCAGCCCGATCCCAATAGGAGTTCCCTAAGTCCACTGTTGTCCAGATGGACCGGGCCCTTCAAGAGCTCTGGGCCGGTTCGGGAGTCTGAGTAAGGATCCTTTACGATCACAATCCGTATTTTCCCGTCTTCTCCCTCGTAGCTTTGTGCCGCGACAGTAACGCAGAACAGTACCGGAATAAGAAGAATGCAAAAGAGTTTTTTCATAGCAGCTGTCCTCGAGCCTAAGAAGTGCACACTAAAATAGTGGAACGTCATCCAAGATAAACAGAAAACATACCCAAGTCAACAAACAGAAGCTCAGGGCCTGATCATTCTGGTATCCGTGTAGAAAGCTTGCCATCCAAAAGATACGTGGTCCCCATCTCTGTCATGAGTTCTATCTGTGCTTTCTTGTAACTGACAACACAGAGTCTTCCGGCACGAGAAAGAATCTCTGCCTGCGCAAGCTTGCCGTTCTTCCAGGAGATCTCGACGACAAAACCTCCTCGTGCACACAGGCCTTTTACGTAGCCGGTCGGCCAGGCCGAAGGCAATGCGGGCAGAAGTTCCAGGATATAGTGCCCGTCTTCACCCCTCCGATGGGATTGCAACAGCATCTCGGCGATCCCGCTCGTGATCCCGAAATTTCCGTCGATCTGAAAGGGCGGATGCGCATCGAACAGGTTGGGATAGACCCCACCTCCGGAATACTCGGTTAGGGGAGAGCCTGTCAGGCGTAGCAGGTTATTGATGAGCTTGTAGGCCCTGTCCCCGTCTTTGAGCCGCGCCCAGAAATTGACCTTCCATCCCATGGACCACCCCGTACCTCCATCTCCGCGCATCTCCAGTGACTTGCGTGCTGCCGCGAAAAGTTCCGGCGTGTCTTCCTGTGTGATCTCGCTGCCCGGGTGCAAGCCCCACAAATGCGAGACATGGCGGTGCTTGTTCTTTGGGTCGTCCCTGTCTTCCAGCCATTCCTGGAGCTGGCCGTGCTGGCCGATCTGATTGGGAGCCAGGCGCGAGCGAAATTCCATGAGCTGAGCCCGGAGTTCTTGGTCCTTTTCTAAAATCCTTGAGGCCTCTATGCAGTTGCTGAACAGGTTGCGGATGATCTGATGATCCATGGTAGGCCCCATGACCAGCCCCCCGTTCTCGGGGGAATTCGAGGGCCCGGAGATAAGCCAGCCTTGCTCGTTCCGCGGATCCTCTACCAGATAATCCACGAAAAACAGGGCGGCCTGTTTCATGATGGGATAGGCTCGTTTTTCCAAAAAAGTATTGTCCTGTGTGTACGCATACCGCCACCACAGGTGCTGACACATCCAGGCACCTCCGGTGGCCCAGATGCCGTGGTTCGAGGCGTTGATGGGAGCGGATCCGCGCCAGATGTCTGTGTTGTGGTGGACGGCCCATCCTCTCGCATCATAGTGCACATTTGCGGTCTTCCGCCCGCTGACCGAACAGTCCTGGAGCAGACTGAACATGGGCTCGTGGCACTCGGAGAGGTTGCAGAGCTCGGCCGGCCAGTAGTTCATCTCGAAGTTGATGTTGGTCGTGTACTTGCTCTCCCAGGGAGGCTCCAGCTGGTCGTTCCAGATGCCCTGCAGCGTAGCGGGCTGCGATCCGGGCCTGCTGCTGGCGATCAAAAGGTAGCGGCCGTATTGGAAGACCAGGGCAGACAGGTCCGGATCGTTCCCCTTGCTGAAGTCCAGGATCCGCTCATGTGTGGGCTTCGCTGCCTGTTCCGTGCGGCCCAGGTCGATCTCAACCCTGCGAAACAGGGCCTGGTGGTCTCGAATATGCCTCTCCAAGAGCGAGTCGTAGTCTCCCTCTACTGCATTCAGGACCTGTTCGCAGCGCCGTGCTGCATCCGCGTCGACCTCCGTATAGTTTTTGTAGCTGGTCGCACCAGCCAGGATCAATGTTACGGCACTGGCCCTGGTGATCCGCAGTTTGCTCCCGTCCCGCGCCAGTTCGCCGTCGTGTTCGTAGACCTTGAGCCTCGACTCGAACTTGAGGATGCTCGGTCGAGAGATGTTCTCGCGCCGGTCTAGATAGTCGGAAACCCTGCCTCCGAGGTAAATGACATCGTCCGAGGCCCTCACGTGTGCCTCAGCGTGGGGAGTGGCCATGGAGATGGTCAGATCCAGGCGTGTTTTTGTTTCCGACACAATCCGTACCACCAGGACCTGATCCGGGAAGCTGGAAAAGACCGATCGTGTGTAAGTGGCCTTGCCCTGCTTGTACTGAACGGAGGCGACAGCGGTGTTCAGGTCCAGTTTTCTTCGATAGTCGGTAATCTCCCCTCCCTCTCCTGTAAACTCGATCCAGATATCGCCAAATGGCTGGTAGCGTTCCTGCCGCAGGGGAACGGACATGAAAGTGCGCAGAGCCAGTTCCTCTGCTTCACGCTGCGCCCCCTCGAACAGCATGCGCCGGATCTCCGGGAGATATTCAGAGGCGCCGGCATTTGTATACTCCCTGGGAATGCCGGTCCACAAGGAATCCTCGTTAAACTGGATATGTTCCCGCTCCACACCGCCGAACACCATTCCTCCCAGTCTGCCGTTCCCCACGGGGAGGGCTTCGGTCCACTCGAGAGCCGGTTCGGGATACCAGAGAAGCAAATTCCAAGGATTGGCTTCTGGAGCTTTAGGCATTGCCCAGGAATTGGCAGCTAGCATCAGCACGAACCCGAGGATCAGGATCCCAGTCTTCTTAAAGCATAAAATCATTTAACCATCCCCTCAATTAAATAGTGGTTCGATACATTCAGGCCCGTTAAACTCGATTATCGGCTGCGTCCTTCCTGCCGGATGGATTTGAGTTTTTCTGTGAGTTCTCTTGCGATCTCAGGATACTGCTCGATCACATTCCGGGTTTCCGATGGATCGGCCTCCAGGTCGAACAAAAAATAGGGCTCTTCAAAGGGTTTCCCCACCGGTTTCTGACGGCCCCCGGACCCGCTACCGAACACGAGCTTCCATTTACCCTCTCGAAGCGCAAAGGTCCCGTTGCTCGAGTGATGGATCACCGGCATGCGCTGCTTTGTCAAGCCATCCCCTTTCCACAAAGGCAGGAGGCTGAAGCTGTCCTCGGCGGAATCTTCCGGCAGAGGGAACTGGGCAATATCGGCCAAGGTGGACATGAGATCGGTCAAACAGATCGTCTGTTCACTCAGGCTGCCCGGGCGGACCTTACCCGGCCAGCGGACGATGAAGGGCACCCTGTGTCCTCCCTCCCAGACATCGGCCTTGGTACCGCGCCAGATATAGTTGGAGGCGTGGCGAGAGGGATTGAAGCCCTGGACATGTTCATCCTCAATGTGATCGAGATTTTCCTCCGGGATGCGGTACATATAGGATCCGTTATCGCTGGTAAATATTAGCAGCGTATTTTCAGCGACGCCCGCATCATTCAGTGCCTGGAGGATGCGGCCCACCGTATCATCTGTCTGTGCGATGAAATCTCCATATGGCCCCAAGTCTGTCTGTCCCTGGAAAGGGGCGGCCGGCCAGACCGGTTTATGGGGGGCTGTCATGGGAAAGTAGAGGAAAAAGGGCCCGGATGCGGAGGCACTCCGCTCGATGAAATCGATGGACTGCTCGGTCAGGCGGTCCAGGACCGTTTCGGGATCGAAATCCCGGGCTCGAGGCCCCTCTCTGATGAACTTGGGAAAGGCCAGCCCCTCCTGGGCCTCCGATATAAGGTCACTCGGCATCCTGTTGTTGTAAAAAACATAGGGGATCATGTCCAGTGAACCCGCTATCCCGAAGAATTCATTGAAGCCCACATCCGTGGGGCCATACCGGAGCGGCAGGCTGAAGTCGACCTCGCCGCTTTCGTTGCGGCCCCAATCGAAACCCAGGTGCCACTTGCCGACGCAGGCCGTGCGATAGCCGCGCTGCTTGAGCATGCCTGCGATGGTCAGGCGATCCGGCTCGATGAGCGGCCGATCATCGGGAGGCCAGAGGACGCCGCTTTTCATCCAGGTGCGCCAGCTGTATCGTCCCGTGAGTAGTCCGTAGCGCGTGGGGGAACAAACCCCAGAACCGGAATGGGCATCCACGAAGCGCATGCCCTCTTGTGCCAGGCGGTTGAGGTGGGGTGTCGGGATCTTTGAGTCGGAATTAAAGGCCTGCACGTCTCCATATCCCATGTCGTCCGCCAGTATGACGACGATGTTGGGCAAATCAACATATCTAAGAGGCTCTGCTTCCTTTTGCGCCTTTTTACAGCCTCCAAGAATGATGGACATCAATATCATGGACAAGATCAACGGTCTCAAATTTACACGATGATTCATTTTGTCTACCCCCTTGCATGAAGGATTACGGAGATATTCTAATCAATTTGAGATTGAAAATCGAATATTATGTGCCTCCATTAAATTAAACGCAGACACTTCAAAAAAATGCGCCAGCCCGTATAATAGGAGAGAAATGAAAGGAATCGATCGATGTTGAAATATCATACGCTGCACAGGAAAACCATCCTCATCTGGACAGTCGCGGTTGCCGTTGCCCTTGCTGTCGGCTGCGCATCCAAACCTGAGGTCCAACCACAGCCCGAGGCCAAACCTACTCCTCCCCCGCCGCCCCCCAAATTCGACATCATGGACTTCCAGCGCGAGATGGGCGCAGAAATGCGCAAATCCTATGAAATAGCCGACGAGATCCTCCTCGGCACGTACACGGGCGGCCACATGGATGAGGTGTTTGGTTTGACCTACTATTTTGATGACTTCATCAGCTTCGATAAAACGACCCTGTCCTGGGGCCCTCCCATGCAGGTCATCGTCCAGGTCCTGCCGCATGAGCTTGAGCCCGAACTCATCACGCGCCAGGAATTCAAGAGCCTGACGGAATTGGACAAGACCGGAATCTGCTGGGACGATTTTGATGAGAAGCGCTACACCTACCTCATCGAGGGCGAAAAGATGCTGGTCTTCCTGCAGTTGGGTTTCGATGAGGCGACCACCCGGTCTTTCCGCAACCTGATCGACACCTATCCCGCCACCAAGGACTGCAATTCCAAGGCCGTCTTCGACCTGATGGTGCAAGAACTCCTCTCGCGCTAGGCAGCCTGTGCTACCACAACTCGGGCCCTCTAAAAGGCGTATTCCGTGACCATCTTCGATGACTATAAGTTTGTCAAACGCTACGGCTACACGATCGAAGAGTATTGAGTCACTGTTTTTGCAAGGTTTCCTTGACCAGGGGAACAGGCGCATACAGCTTGTATACCGGATAGACCTGCTGCCCCCTCCCCCACTGCGAGGCCAGCTGGCCGTCAAAGAAGTTCCAGACCAGAAGTCCGTCATCGCTCTCCGGTTCCAAGAGATAGGAGGCGACGTTGGCCAGGGGCTGGGCCATGGGGACGAAAAGCGTGCCTGCCGGAAACTCCTTTTCCTCCACGAAATACTCTCCGGTTACAGAATTGAGGCGGTGCCCCTGGAAGGGCCTCTGTTCTCCCTTGAGTTCTGTGACCTTGAATCCCTCCACATCGAGGCTGACAGGCTGGGTGAGGCGCTCCACCAGGATGCCATGTTGCTGTAGCTTTTTCAGGACCGCGGGCGCCGGCTCTGCGATAAGATAGCCGAATGGCAGCCTCACTGACCGTTTCGCAAAGAATTCCGCCATAAAAGGCATGGTGTAGGTGCGCGTCTCGTCTGTCCTGCGGGCGCGCGTCCTGCCGCTCTCTGTCTGGTACTGTTCCATCACATACCCGTTGACCGTGATCTTGTCCTTTATGGGACGCACACCGTATTCGACGGCGAACGCATCCTGTTCAGACGGCGCCAGCCCACGGCTAATGGTCGCTTCATCGGCCTTGCGCAGGAGGTCCGTGATCTGGCTCTTACTGTCTGCGCAGAACTCCAGCAACGCATGAAAAAGATGGTAGGCACCTGTGATCCGTGTCTTAAAATCGGCATAGGGATAGTTCTCGTTGAGGATGCCCAGGCGGTTCCGCAGCCCGAAGTAGTTGCTGAGATAGCGGGGCTGAGGTCCCAGGGGCCGCCAGCCCTTTTCCGGTTCCCGGATGCTCATGAAATCCCCATGCGGGATGCAAAGCGTGTCGTACTTTTCCTTCAGGATCCGATTGATATCGGGGCGCACGGTGTCGCTCATGTATCGAATCAGACTTTTGTCTCCGTTGGGGTTGAGGGACCACACCCAGGTGACGAATTCCTCGTGATAGGAACCGTTATGTGTGTGGCTGTCCAGGAGGACGGCCGGGTCCCACCGTAGCATAACGTTCTCGACCAGGCCCGCCACCTCCGGGCTCTCGAGCTTCATCCCGTCGCGGTTCAGGTCCATGTTCAGGCCGTTGGGCCGTACCCCAACCCCTTGTTCCGGGCCTACCTGGCTGCGGCGGTTGTCCGGGCTGATCTTCTCGTTCCCATCCGGATTGAATATCGGGGCGATGAGGAGCACGATGTCTTTCAGGTAATCCGGTGATTCGGCCAACGCCAGGTCGCGGGCCAGCATCAGTGCCGCCTCCTTGCCCTCCACCTCACCTGCGTGGATGCCGGCCTGGATGTAGACCACGAGCCGGTCGTCAAATGCCAAATCCCGAGGCGAGGATGGGACAGGATCGCCGATCACCAGCAGGGGTATGGTCCGGCCCTCGGCACTCGTCCCCAAAGTTTCGACGCGCAACCTCAGACTCGACTTCTGTAGGGCCTGAACAAATTCCAGCACGTCCGAATGGAGAGAGGTCGCCTTATACTCACTTGATTCTGCCTTTGTTAGGGGCCTGACATCTTGGGCCTGTGACAAGCTCAGCCCTGCAAAAAACAGGATCATCAAAAAAGAAAGAACACGGCGCATTGAGTGTGCTAGCATTATACATTCCTCATATAAAAGAGCGTTTTCCATCCGAGTCTATGTGAAAAGTTCCGGCTGGGTCAAGGCCATTGCTTCCCCGGCCTGGGTTGTGATAAGTTCTTGTCATCTTGAAAGAGGAGAGAGGAATGAACCATCGAACCAAGGGCCTGCTGATCCTGTTAGTTGCCGTATGCGTCATATCCTGTTTCGGCCTGCTTTTTGGCCAGGATCAATCCAAGGAAGGCGATGAAGCTCAATACTGGACCGTTCCCGGATACAGGCACGGCCCCAGTTTTTTTCCGCGCAGCAATTATTCAGCGACAAAACCCCTGGAAAAAGGGGTCATGGACTTCAAACACTACCACACTTATAAAGAGATGGTCTGGTGGTTCAAGAAATGGGCCGATGAATACCCCGATCTGGTCGACTTGTATGTGGCCGCCAAGAGTTTCGGGGGAATCCCCATTTATCAGCTCACGGTTACCAACAAAAAGACCGGGGCAGATACGGACAAGCCGGCCATGTTCATCGACGGGAACCGACACAGCGGCGAGGTCACGGCTGCGGAATCGGCATTCTGGATGCTGCATCACATGCTGACCAACTTCGGCACAGATGCCGAGATAACGCGCCTGTTGGACAAGTTCGCGTTCTACTTCCGGCCCAAGAACAACCCGGACGGGAGCCTTCTCTATCTCATGACGGCACAGACCCTCAGGAGCACGATACGCCCCTACGACAATGACCTCGACGGGCTACTGGACGAAGATCCCGCCGAAGACCTGGACGGGGACGGATGGAGCCGCCAGATGCGGGTCAAGGTCGAGAAAGGAAAAGGGAGGTTCATCCTCGATCCCCGCGATCCCAAGGGGCGGTTGATGAAGATAGCGCCCGAGGGAGAAGGGGTCTATGACGTAATGTCAGAAGGCGTGGACAACGATGGGGACGGCCGTGTGAACGAGGATGGGATCGGAGGGCTCGATCTCCACAGAAACTACGTCGAGAACTGGCGCCCCATGGCGGAGAACGAGAAGACGGGGCGGGGTTTTACTCAGCGCGGGGCCGGGGCCTATCCCCTGTCCGAAGTGGAAACAAGATCTCTGGTCGTCTTCCTGCTCGAACACCCCAACATATCAGTGATGAACACCATGGACACGACAGTGCCCATGCACCTGAGGCCGCCCTCCACCTCCCCCAGCGAAGAACGCATGTATCCCGAGGACCTCGAACTCTACAAGCATTTCGACGAGAAGGGCAAGGAAATCTCGGGCTATGAGAGGGCGGGTGACGTTTACCAGGACTACGGCCGAGGACGGCCACTCTTCGGACACAGCCCGGACTTCGGATACTGGTACTACGGAGCCATCTGGTACGGCGACGAGTTATGGAACGGCGGGAGGATTGGAGACTATGACGAGGATGGAACCAGCGACGAGTGGGACCGGCTCCAGTTCAATGACAAGGAACTGGATGTAAGCCGTTTCCAGGAATGGACCAAGGCCATGCACCCGGTCCACGGCGTGGTCGAGGTCGGGGGATGGGACGGGAAGTTCTACCGCCAGAATCCCCCGCCGGAGATCCTGGAGAAGTGGATCATCATGGAGGCCCGCTTCAATCTCATGCTGGCAGCGAGCCTGCCGCAGATCGAGATGGCCGAGCCCAAAATCAGCGAAAAGGGTGGAGAATTCACTATCGAAGTCGAACTCGAGAACCAGGGATACCTGCCCACCGCACTGAAACAGGCCCAGCTCGTCAAGATGGTCATGCCGGACCGTATCACACTGGAATTCCCGGACGGCATTCTGCCTCAGCGCACACAGCGTGGAATGTATGGAGGGATGTCCGGCAGAGGGCAGCAGCCGGAGGAGCCCCAGGAGGAAGCCAAGGTCAAGATCATAGAACCGCGCGGGAACAGGCCCTATATCGAGATCGGCCGCATCCCCGGCAATGACAAGGCCAAGGCGACCTTTAAGATTAAGCTCAACGGCATCGAGGGCACGGATTGTACGGTGAAATACACGTCTACCCGAGGCGGCGTCGTGTCCAAAAAAATAAGGATCGGAAAGTAAGCACTAAAATAGCTCAAGAAGATATTTAAAGCGACTTTACTTGTGTCGTTCTGATCAATACAATAGTCAAGCATTGGCAGGGGTATTCAGACAGTACTCTCACTCAAAAGACGGAGGCAAAAATGAAAAATCATTACATCCGATTCTCTATTTTTCTGCTGGCAGTTCTATTGGCCAGCTCGGGCTGCGCTCAGAAGGCAGAGACTGCCGGTGAATTCAGGATCGATTATGCAAAATACACGCTGGACAACGGACTGACGGTCATCCTGCATGAGGATCGTTCCGATCCCATCGTAGCGGTGGCGCTCCAGTTCCATGTTGGATCCAACCGGGAAGTCCTGGGCCGGACCGGCTTTGCCCATCTTTTTGAGCACATGATGTTCCAGGAGTCACAACATGTCGGCCAGGACCAGTTCTTCAAAAAGATCCAATCAGCCGGGGGCACACTGAATGGGGGAACCAGCAGGGATGGCACCATCTATTTTGAAGTCCTGCCCAAGAATGCTCTGGAGCTTGCACTCTGGCTCGAGTCAGACAGGTTGGGGTATCTACGAAGCACCATAACCCAGGAAGCTTTCGCCAACCAACAGGGTGTCGTGAAAAATGAAAAGCGCCAGGGTGTTGACAACCGGCCCTATGGCTATACGAGCTATATCATCGGCAAAATGCTCTACCCGGAAGGACATCCATACAGCTGGCAGGTGATCGGCTCCATGGAAGACCTGACTAATGCCACACTCAAGGACGTGCACGAGTTCCATGAAAAATGGTACCGTCCGAACAACTGCACTCTGGTCGTGGCCGGGGATTTCGAGGTGGATGAGACCAAGGCTCTGATCGAAAAATACTTCGGTGAGATCCCTGGAGGCAGCAAACTCGAGGCACCCAAGCCTATGGCCGTTGCTCTGGCCGCCTCAAAACTGGCGTTTCACGAAGACAACTTCGCGCGTTCTCCAGAGATCAGCATGGTTTACCCTACTGTGGAACAATACCATCCGGATGCCTATCCCTTAAGCTTCCTGGGCCAGCTGCTCTCCGGCAGCAGGAAGGCGCCCATGTACAAGGTCATTGTGGAAGAAAAGAAACTGGCACCCCGAGCATCCGGCTATCAGATGAGCAGTGAGATCGCTGGAGAATTCATGATCCGGATCAGAACCTTCCCCAAGATCGGCCTAAACGATGTCACAGGCGCCATCGCCGAGACTTTTGAGAGATTTGAAACTGAATCCTTTACGGAACAGGACGTAGAGCGGATCAAGGCCGGGATCGAAACCAGTTTCTACAATGGGCTTTCCAGTGCGCTCGGCAAGTCCTTTCAGCTGGCTCGCTATAACGAGTATGCCGGTTCACCCGACTATCTTGCCACAGATTTGGAAAAGATTCAGGCTGTGACCAAGGCGGACATCATGCGGGTCTATGAAGAATACATCAAGGACAAGCCGTATGTTATGACCTGCTTTGTTCCCAAGGGCCAGACAGACTTAATTGTTGAGGGATCTGAGAGATTCCCCATAGAAGAGGAGAGCATCTCAGCCGAGGAGACCACGGTCTCTCAGGGCGAAGGATTCACAACAGAACCGAGCCCGTCCTCATTTGACCGCAGCGTAGAACCCGACCTCGGAGCCGACCCGGAGGCAATCCTCCCCACGGTATGGCAGGAAAGCCTCGGAAACGGCATGAAGATCTATGGGATCGAGCATCATGAACTGCCGCTTATCCAATTCACGATGACGATAAGGGGCGGCCAGTTGTTGGACGATTTCAATAAGGTCGGAGTCGGCAACCTGGTTAGCGACCTCCTCATGGAAGGAACACGGAACAAGACTCCCATCGAACTGGAAGAGGCCATCGACGACCTGGGTGCCAGCATCATGATGTACACGGGGCGTGAGGCCATAAGCCTCCGGGTCAACTGCCTCTCTTCGAAATTCGCCGATGTCTACGCGCTGGTCGAAGAAATATTGTTAGAGCCGCGCTGGGACGCCAAAGAATTCGAACGTGTGAAGAGAGAAACCTTGGAATCCATAAACCGCAACAAGGCAAACCCTAATGCCATCTCCGCAAATGTATTCAACGATCTCACATACGGCGAAAAACACATTTTCCGCTTTCCCGTGGTAGGGAACACAGAGTCCGTGGAAGCAATCAGTCTTGAGGACATCAAAGCGTATTACGAAAAATATTTCTCGCCTTCTCTGGCCCATGTCGCAATCGCAGGAAATATTTCCCAGGCAGAGGCTGCCCGGACCTTAAAGTCCCTGGAGGAAAAGTGGGCCGCCAAGGACGTGGTCTTCCCCGAATACCCGCTTCCCGATCCCAGGGAGGATGCCTTGGTCTGTTTTGTGGACGTTCCCGCTGCCAAACAATCTGTCATCCGTATCGGTAGCCTGAGTCTGGCATACACGGATCCGGACTATTACCCGGCCTATGTCATGAACTACAAACTCGGAGGAAGCTTCAACAGTATCGTCAACATGATCCTTCGAGAGGAAAAAGGCTATACTTATGGTGCCCGTTCCGGTTTCAGCGGCTCCATCATCCCGGGCTCATTTTCCGCGTCTTCTTCCGTGCAGTCTCGAGTTACCTTGGAATCGACCCAGATCTTCAAGGATTCGATGACAGAGTACAGGAATGGGATCTCGGCCGAAGACCTGGAGTTCACCAAGAGCGCCCTGATCAAGTCCAATGCCCTGCGCTTCGAGACTCTGGGGGCCTTGATCGGCATGCTGAATACCATGGGCAACTACGGTTTTCCTGCCGACTACATCAAGCAGCAGGAAGGCATCGTCCGGAACATGACCCTGGACCGGCACAAAGAGCTGGCACAGAAATACATCAAGCCGGATACAATGATCTACCTGGTGGTGGGCGATGCCGCCACCCAGATGAAGGAACTGGAACAACTGGGCCTGGGGAAACCCGTGCTGATCGAAAACAAATAGTTCAAGGGCGCTGCTGCGCCTCCTATTCGTAGCGCAGGCTGTCCGCCGGATTGGCGGTGGCAGCACGGACCACCTGGAATCCGACTGTGATCAGAGCGATCACGATGGATGCGGCCCCAGCAGCGAGAAAGATCCACAGCTCGGGGCTGGTCCTGTAGGGAAAGCCCGAAAGCCAATAGTTCCGCATCAACCAGTATGTGAGGGGCCAGGCAACGATATTTGCCACGAGCACCCATTTTATGAATTCCTTGGATAGCTGCACGATCACACTGTTGATCGAGGCACCCAGCACCTTACGGATGCCGATCTCTCGAGTACGCTGCTCGGCCGTATAGGACGCCAGCCCGAACAGGCCCAGACAGGCGATCACGATGGCCAGAAGAGCAAACAGGCTCAGGATATCGCTGAGCCGATCCTCCGAGGCGTATCGTGTTGCCAGGTCATCGTCAAGAAAAAAATAATCGAATTCCCGCCCCGGTTCGAGGCTCGTCCATTTTTCTCGAACAAACTCGATGGCCGCTGACGTGTTTCGTGGATCAACTCTCATGGACACAAAAGCAAGGGCCTGTTTTTCCATCATCAGCGCCATGGGCTCGATCTCCTGGTTCAAGGGCTGATAATGGAAGTCAGCTAGCACGCCGATGATATGGCCCGGTCGTCCTTCGGCAAACGCCAGTTCTTTGCCCACGGCTTCATCCGGATCCCACCCGAACCTTCGCGCTGCGATTTCATTGACGATGTAGGCCTCGGTGGCATCCGTGCTGAAATCTTCGGAAAAGTTTCTCCCGGAGACCAAACGCATCCCATAGGCGGGGATATAGTCATAGTCGCTGCGGAAGACGTACATCGAGAATGTCTCACTCTGGGTTTTCCCTTCCGGTACCATCAAACGCAGTTCCCCTGTCCGGCCAGGGATGCCGGATGAAAATGTGGCCTGGGTGATATTAGTATTCTGAAGGAGCTCTGCCTTGATCCCAACATGATTGCGGGCAGTCTGCGGAGTTTGAACGGGCACCACCAGCATGTTCTCTTTATCGAAGCCAAGGTCTTTGTTCTTCATGTAATCGATCTGGCGCAGTACGATTCCCGTTCCGATGATCAAAGCCACGGAAAGGGTAAACTGGAATACGACCAGGACCTTGCGCAGTGCAGAACTCTTGGCTCCTTTGCTCAGCACACCGCGGAAGACGGCTATGGGCTGGAATCCCGAAAGAAAAAACGCGGGATAGCTCCCGGCCATGAGACCTGAGAAAAGGATCAGGAACATCATTCCGGCCATTATGGGAGGCTGGAAAAGGAAACCTGCTGTCATCTCCTTGCCGGCGAAAGTATTGAACAGAGGCAGCGCCAGAGATGCGAGGCCCACTGCCAGCAGAAGCGAAGCCAGGGAGAGCAGCATCGATTCAGAGAGAAACTGTCCGACCAGGTTTTTTCTAAAAGCACCAAAGACCTTACGCAGGCCCACCTCGCGGGCCCGGTTGGAAGAGCGCGCCGTGGAGAGGTTCATGAAATTAATACATGCGATCAGCAGGATAAAGAGCGCGATGGCGGAGAAAACATACACGTATACGATGTTTCCTGTGGGCTCTATCTCTCCCTGGATCTTGGATCTCAGGTGGATGTCTGTCATCTTCTGGATGTGGAACTCCATTGAGATCCCGAATTTGCGCGCCTGCTGGCCCGTGTGATTCTCCACGATCTCGGGTATTTTGTCCCGGACAGCCTGCACCTCCGCCCTCTCATCCAAGAGGAGATAGGCCCACCCCTGAACAGACAGCCACTGCTCCAGCCCCGCCTTCTGTTTCTCGCTCAGCGAATTGAAAGAGATCAGATAATTGAAGTGGAAATGAGAATTCCGGGGAACATTCTGGATGATCCCTGTGACATGAAGATCCCCCACCGGGGCGAAGGTCAGCGTCTTGCCGATGGCATTCTCATCCCCAAATAGGCGCTGGGCCGTGTCCTGCGTGAGGACCACAGAACCTGGCTGTTCCAGGGCATTATTTGGATTTCCGTCTAGAAACGTGTGTGTGAAGATGTCGAAGAACGTATCGTCGCCCAGGAAGATACCCTCCTCTTCGAAGGATTGCTCCTCGTATTCGATGATCTGTCTGCGTCCTATCCCGACCAGGCGGACATAGGATTCGACCTCGGGTATTTCTGCGGCAAAGACCGGGGGGGCGGCGAACGGGCAGAGAGCCAGTTGGGAAAGGGACCCGCCCACCTCGGCATCGATGACCACGCGGTAGATCCTCTCCGCATTCTCATGGTGCCGGTCAAAACTCAGCTCATCCTGAACGAAAAGCAGGATGAGCAGACAGCAGGCCATACCTATGGCCAAACCGCTCAGGTTGATCACAGAATATCCCTTCTGCTTGCGAATATTCCGCCAGGCAGTCTTCAAATAGTTCAAAATCATCATTGTGAGCGTCCTTCCCGTCGCTGTTTAGGGCTTCTGCAGCCCGATCCGGTTTTGGTAGGTCTTTCCATTATACGATAATTCTCCACTCCGGTTAATGGGCGTGTTCAGGTGATGGCGCCAACCAAAACCAATTTTAGCCGGTATCCGTATGAAGGAATAGAAATACATGCATAGCAGAGGAATTATTAAGATGGAGGTCCTGATGAAGCGAATAGTTAGTTTTCATTTCATCGCATTGCTGCTCCTGTCCGCCGTTCAGGCCCAAACTGGAGCGCTCGAACCTGAGAACTCCAACGAGGCCCGCCTCAACCGCCTGCAGCCGCCCGAACAGGTCATGGATGCCATTGGTGTCAAAGCCGGCATGTCGGTGGCCGAGATCGGTGCAGGTTTCGGGCGGTATGTCGTGCAGCTTGCGGTCCGTGTGGGCCCCGAGGGAAAGGTCTATGCCGAAGACATCAATGGGGCTTTTCTGAAACATCTTGAGAAGCGCTGCGAACGATGGGGGCTGGACCATGTAGAGGCCATACTGGGCGATGTGACCGATCCCAAGCTCCCGGAAGGAGAACTGGACCTCATCTTCATCATATCCTCCTATCATCACTTCGACGATCCAATAGCCCTGCTGAGCAACGCACGCCCCGCCCTCAAACCGGATGGCATCCTGGCGATCGGAGAGTGGCTCCCCAAGGAAGAGAATGACAGCTCCTATCAGACTCCTGATGAGCTCGTAGACACAATGAGTAAAGCCGGATTCAAGCTGGAGCGCATCGAGACCTTCCTTCAGAAGAACAACATGAACCTGTACATCTTTCGGCTCTACAACAATCCGCGATGAAATCAAGTACTCCGCCCGGTTGTCCGGGCGTTCTCAGCGGCGGCTCTACTGCATCAGGGCATTGAAGAGCAGTTTATAGGTTCCATGAGCCTGGCTTCGGTGCTGCACGCGGAATCCGATCAGGATCAGCTCCCCCTTGCCGTGCTTGGTTGAGATCATGGCCGACTTTCCTGACAGGTATTCCTCCCCTATCAGCCAGCCGCTCTGTAGGATGTCCCGGTCCACGAATCGCACCAGGGTCTGGTAGTGCTCGTTATGCTGCCCGGGTGTGACTTCGAAGGCCTGACTGCCATAAAAAACCACAAGTCCTTGATCCGGCATTCCATAGGCCAGCGGATGCTGATTTTCGAATTCCGCCCTGAGCGTCGAGCCGGCATAGAAAAAATCTTGGGGAGGGAGGCCGGATATGGCATTCCGGATGTTCAGACCGAACGTCTCGATAGCAAAGGCGCATGCCTCTGCAAAGGTGATCAGTATGCCGCCATCCCTGACAAATGCCTTCAAGGCCGCCACTCCGCTATCGCCGATGCCGCTCCGATAATCCGGCGGGACATCTGTGGAGACGTAGCGCCGAGAATTCGCGGGGACCTGGCCGGTGATCAAGCCCGTGGAATCGCTGGGCAGGATGATGATGTCATATTTTTTGCTGAGCCCGCCCTTCTTGATATCGGCGTCCATGAGCGATGTGAATGGAAAACCGAACTGCTCCAGAACAAGGCGCGTCCAGCCCTCGTCCATGTTGCCGCCCCAATAGCGCTGATACATTCCCAGCCGTTTTCTCTTGAGTTTCCGAATCCCGGAACCCGGCATGCCCTCGATCGCGCGCAAAGAGATCCCGGTCTCATTCACGACCTCTCGCAGGGCCGCCTCAGAGCCGCCTGAGAGGATAAAATCGCCCGGCCGTAGGCCTGAGTGTGGTTCATCGACCCTGTGCACCTCCACTCCCTTTTCAAGCAGCCGGTTGACGGCCTTGAATCCGGCATTCATCCGCCCGTCCAGAGCGTAGGCCGGACTTCCGGGTTGAAAGTCCCCATTAACCACTACTTCACTCCCAAGGATGATGAAATCCCCTTCCACAGCTTTGTTCACGGGCTCGACACGCACTCCCATGAACTCGGCCATGGTGTGGGTTGCCAAGTCATACGGCCGCAGGGGGATATTGTCCCTGTCCCGGGTCCATTCATTGTCAGCATAGAAGGTCCGGCCCAAAAGGTTACGGATCAGTCCCATCTTGGGCTGCGCCAGGGAGATCACAACGGAGCCCTGGGGGTATGTCACTCCACCGTTTGTGAACGCTTCCGTGGCCTGCTTGATCTCTATGCCGGACTGGAGAAGCGTGTTGATCATTTTGACCGCGGTGAGCGGATCATGCTGTTCGGTTGGAATCACGTAGGCTTTGGGAGTGCCCTGAGCTCCTCGATCCGTCTGACGTCTGCCTTTGAGGTAGGCGTTCCAGAGGACGGTCTCCCTGTTCCGGGCCGCGAGATCCAGGAGTGCCCAAGCCGATATCTTTTTCTGTTCCACGATATCCCGGAGTTTCCACCAGCCTCCGGGCCAGGGATTGGGGAAGGTTGACTGCGCCTCGTACCTGGGGAAGGCGCGTGCCCCCGCCTGCAGCTGTTCGGGATGGATGTACAGTGGTGTGGCGAGCTTAGCGCTGGCCGATTCTGTGAGCATGCCGGCGATGTTGTGGAAGGGAGTGATCCAGTGCCATCCGAAATGTCCCCATCCGGGATACTGTGCTGCATTCAGGATGCCGGCTTTTCCGTTTTCCTCGAGCTTGTAGGCGATGTGGGCCCCGTACCAGCTCATCTCGCGCCATACAAGCGGGTCGGCATAGGGCCGGATGGGATCGCAGTAGGGCGGCACATAGAAACGTGCCCCGTAACTCCCCATGTGATGATGGTCGATGTAGGCCTGCGGAGGCCAATCCCTGTACATGATCTTGGCCGCATACACGGATTCCTGCAGGTTGAGGAAGTCGCCATCCCGGTTGTTGTCGTGGCCGGCATATTTGTGATAGAGCCAGGGAAGCCCTGCCCCCTCGTATTCCGTGCCCACGGTCTTGCGGTACCAGTCCGTGACCATGATCTGGCCATCCGGATTGAAGGAGGGGATCAGACAGAAGACCACCTCGTCCAGGATGCGCTGTGCCTCGGCATCTGTCCGAGTGAGGAGGTCATAGGCCAGTTCGACGGCCATCTGCGTGCCCCCGATCTCCGTGGCATGCAGGCTCATGGACTGGCAGATCACGGCTTTTCCTTCCGCCACGAGTTTCTTGATGTCCCCCTCGGTCTTGCCGCGGGGATCGCTGATCCTGGCATTGACCTCGCGCAATCTCTCAAGATTGGCCATATTGTCCGGAGAAGTGATGATCACAAAGAGGAAGGGATTCCCCATGGTGGAGGGACCCATATCCGTGACCTTGATCGCTCCGCTTCTCTGCTCGAGCATCTGGAAATATTCTACGATCTTGTCCCAGCGGGCGATCTTGCGGTCTTCGCCCATCTGGAAACCGAAAAATTCTTCAGGCGACGGGATCTTCTCTTGAGCCATGATGCCGGGGACAAACAGGCCCGACAGCATACAAAAGAAGACGATGTGCGTCGCCAGAATCTTCACGCGCCAGGTATTCGATCTCATTCTTTCCTCCTCGATAGGATTGGCTCCATTATCTCAAAACAGAGCCTCCCGTCAAACGAAATCATGATAATCACATATCCGGGAAGAATTTGGACATACTCAAGGGCGAAGGGCATGTCCCGGCGAGCAGCGTTTGTTCCCCAAAAGCGAGGGTCTTGAGAGCCACCCCTTCCAAAGCCTCCCGATATCCTGAATCCTGTCTCTTATAGATCATGTCGCGCCTCCCTCATACGGCCGGGCTCTGTTCCCGTACCCTTCCTATTTAGCACATATCTTTTCTCTTGCACAGAAAATTGATTGGGAATATTTTTTGCTTTATCTGGTAGACTAAATGAGGGTGTGAACGTATACCTAGCAGGAGGGAGAGATGAAACGCAATTCGATCCAGATTTGGGCCAGCCTAGTGATTCTGGGCATAATTCTTTCTGCAGGGTGTGGCAAGGGCGGTAGAGAATGGGGTGGCTCCATTTCCGCTGAGGGTGGTGTGACCGTAGTCAAGAATCCCATCGGACCAAAATATGGGCCTGAGGTGTTCACGTTGGTTGAGGAGCTGTCTATCGGCGAGTCCGAGGGCAGCGAAGAATACATGTTTCAGCAGGTGACCGGAATCGCGATCGGTATGGAAGATAGGATCTATGCGGTCGACTATGGAGCCAAGCAGGTTAAGGTCTACGACCAACACGGGCGGCATGTTCGAACCTTCGGCAATGCAGGAGAGGGACCGGGAGAGTTCCAGCTTCCCCGGACCATCGAGGGTGCTCCTTGGAATGAGATAATCATCGGCGATATCAACCGGATTACCTATTTCGACCTAGAGGGGGAATACAAGAGAAACCTTCCTATGACCAGGGTAAGGATGCTCGGCCTGCAGCATGACGCAGACGGAAACATCCTGGGACTTGTCATCAACAGGAAAAATGAATCCTATGAGTTGCAGAAATTCGACTCGGAGCTCAACCATCTGCTTTCCTTTGCCTCTTCTCCGCTGCCCTCTTCTGGTGAGTATCGGAGCAAACGCAGCCTGTACTTTTCGGTTCTGCGCTGGGATTTAACTTCGAGCGGTCAGGTGGTGTGCGGCTACGCCGGTGACGGCTATGTCATCAATGTCTTCGATGGCTCGGGTTCTCTTAACCGGCGTATCGAAAAAGAATACGACCCAGTTGAGGTTGATCAGGCCGAGGCCGAAAACGAATTGAAGGACCTCCCCGCTGAGGTAAGAGAGAGCTACTATGCGCCCGATCACTTCCCTCCTTTTCGAACCCTGTACGCCGACGATCAGGGGCGCATTTTCGTCCTCACATACGAGGACGCTCCCGACGGACAAGGCAGTTTCTACGACGTCTTTGACTCCGAAGGTATCTACATTGCGAGGCTTCCATTAAAAAGCCCTCCCCGTGTATTCAAGAACGACAGGATGTATGCCGTGGAGGAAGACGAAGAAGGATTCCATGTCATCAAGAGGTATCGAATAGGCTGGAATCTGTAACCTGACCTGTGATATCCTGAGGCCTCTTTCGTATCCAAGGAGGCATCCCGAATGGGTTTGACACGCGAAGGCATCCTCAAAATATTCAAAGCTACCGAGGCGCTTCTCGAGGGACACTTCATCCTCACTTCAGGTCTCCACAGCGGCTCGTATTTCCAGTGCGCCAAAGTGTTCCAATACCCCTGGCATGCGGAGACCCTGTGCCGGGACATCGCCGATCATTTCAAGGATGAAAAGATCGATGTGGTTGTGTCTCCCGCGGTGGGAGGGATCGTGCTGGGCCAGGAGATCGCCCGCCTCCTGGGAGTACGGTCGATCTTCTCAGAGAGAGTGGAAGGCCACATGACGCTGCGCCGTGGATTTGAGATCAAGGACGGGGAACGTGTTCTACTTGCAGAGGATGTCACGACTACGGGCGGCTCGGTCAAGGAAGTGAAGCAGGCGGTGGAAGAGGTGGGAGGACAGGTTCTGGCTGTCGCAGCCGTGGTAGACCGCAGCAGCGGTACCGCCGAGTTCGGTGTCCCCTATTTCTCGCTCTTCCAGATGGAAGTCACGAACTATGAGCCGGATTCCTGTCCCTTGTGCCAGGCCGGAAGCACCGCAGTTAAACCCGGAAGCCGCAGCCTGAAATAGCCAGATTTAGATCTTTGGATATCGCTCGAACACAGCTCCGAGCGCCTTGTCAAACTCCTCAAATGCTCCCGATTCGGAGACCATACGGAGCGCCATGGCGTTCATCCCCCCAGGCGTTGCGGCTTCTTCTGCCAGCGTTTCTGGGTCTTCTCCTGATATGAGAGGGAGCTCGAATAAGGCCTTGAACAGCAGAGCTGTGTATCTCCGCGCCAGTTCCCTGTCTGCCCCTTGTGCGATCAAGGAACCGGATAAAGACGCGAGGAGCGTATAAAACGAGGATATCAGTCCAGTGAGTGACCACAGAAGGTGCAGCTGCCGCTCATCCGGAGAAGCTATCGGCTGACCGATTTTACTCAAAAAACCAGACACGCTGTCATCCTGGGGATAATAGATGATGGGCCCCAGGTTGTGGCCGACCGAGAGGAGCGGAACGGCCCTGAATATCTTATTGGCGGGGGCCAGGATTTTTTTGAGCTTCTCCAACGTAAGCGTGGGGACCAGGCATAGAACCGTATGCTCTTTTCGGAACTCAAGTTCCTGTAGGACCGCCTCGGCAGTTTCTGGCAGAAGGGCGGCAAAAATCACATCGGAGCTGTCCGCCACTTCCTGATTATCCCCTGCGATTCTGACTCCATCATGTACTGAGGCTAACCTCTCGGCACGGTCCCGGTTGCGCGGCGAAACCACGGTTTCCAGGCCTTCGATGCCTGACCGAAACAGTCCATCCGTTACAGCGGAATTGATCTTTCCTGTGCCGATTATCCCGATCCGACATATTTTCATGTCCCTATCCTGATAAAGGCTTTTGGCTAACGTACACCACACTCACATTTAGTTCAATTGCGAATTTGTGAACCTATTTCTCATATATTTCGTATTTATAACAGAGAGACACTTATCACTTGTATGATGATTCAAAAGGGATGAGCCCAATTAAGAGGAGAATACTATGAGAAAGACCGCTGCCATAATCCTAACTCTGGCTTTGGTTGGAGTTTCAGCCAACGCGCAATCCCGGGTCGACGCTAAAGACATCCTGAAGAGCATCGATGAGGGGAATGCTGTCGAGTATCGGGATGTGACGATCCTTGGGGATCTGGATCTGACCAAACTCCAGGACATGACACCGGACAAAGACAACAAACGCTCCCGCAACTCAACCAAGACCTACTGGTATCATGTGCGCAGCGCACTGAAGTTTGTCGACTGCAGCTTCGAGGACGATGTCATCGCTTATTATCATGATGACCGCAAGAACGAGACACACAACGCAATCTTCCATGACGATGCCATTTTCACAGGATGCGAGTTCAAGGGGACATCCGCCTTCAAGTACTCCACATTTCATGAGGCCGCAGATTTCGCGAAAACGAAGTATCACAAGGAAGCCCTTTTTAAATACACCAAGTTCAAGACCGAGGTCAGTTTCGCCGATTCCAGCTTTGAAAATGATGCAAACTTCAAGTATACCGAGTTCCCCTGGAACGTCGATTTTTCAGGAGTGGAATTCCAGGACCTCGCCAATTTCAAATACACCGAGTTCCCGAGAGGTGTTAACTTCAAAAACGCCATTTTTCAGGGCGATGCGAACTTCAAATACACCAAGTTTTCGGAACCTTTCGATTTCGAGGGCACGGAGTTCGAAGATTCCGTTGACTTCAAATACACCAAGCTCGAGGGGAAATCCTTCACGCTCTATCTCTTGAAAAACAAGAAGTAGGCATAAGCTCCCATTAATACGGCCGCACGCCTTTCTGGCTTTCTAACTGAGATGCCAAGGTCTGGATGACAAGATCCTCCAGAACTAGTGCGCTTTTTTTCTAGGGATCCTCTCATCCAGCATGGCTGTCTGATAAGCAAATACTGCCATGATCACCGCGTTCTTCATCAGATCCTCGGCTTGAAGGGTATCGAAGAAATCGAGGTTCGTGTGGCCTGCAGTCCCGGGGATCCGGTCTTGGATGAATTGGAAACCTGGGAGGCCCGCGCGGTCAAAAGGCACATGGTCGGTGCTCCCCACGCTCTGGATCGAGATCGTCGTGAAGCCCAGGTCGTATAAGGGCTCCATCCATCCGGAAAAGATTCGCCGGGCATGTTCATTCCCCTGCAGGAAGATCCCGCGAAAGGCGCCTGCCCCATAGTCCTGGTTGAAATATGCCGAAAACAGATCGTAGGCCGGCTTGACACTCGTCATAGGATCGGCGGGATTCCCAAAATGGCGGTTCACGTATTCCCGGGACCCATGGATCCCCTGCTCTTCTCCGGCCCAGAGGGCGACGCGGATGGTACGCCGGGGACGGGCTCCCACAGCTTTAAGGATGCGAGCCGCCTCGAGGGCTACGGCACAACCGGATGTGTTGTCACTGGAATTGGGGCTAGCGTGCCAGGTGTCGAAGTGCGCCCCGATCATCACAACCTTTTCCTTGAGATCCGTCCCGACTATCTCGCCCAGGATATTGCTTGCCTTCTCCACATGTCTCCCCAGATTGTTGCGGACCTCGAGCTCCACTTTGACCGCGATATCTCTCTTCAGGATCCGGTACATGCGGTTGTAGTGTTCAGGAGTGACCGCGATGATGGGGAGGCTCTCCAGACTTGCCTCTCGAGACCAGCGGTCTTCCTTGGTTCCGGGCCGTGCAAAGCCCCGTACTAGGCCGGGAGCGCCGCTGCGGCATTCGAGGACTGCCAGGACACCCTGAGACCGGAACCAATTGAGTTTCTCCTGGGCCTTGAGAATCTCTGGATTGGGGGGGACGGACGGACCCCTGCGGCGTGCCGGATTCGGTACACTATCAGTTCCCATCTGCTTCAGTTCCTCAGGAGTCCTCCTCGGTCTTGCCTGGGCCATGCGCTCCAGGTCGTAGACCACGGGTGGGGTGGCCAGCACCACCGCTCCCTTCAGGTTGCCATCGAGGACTTCCAGGTCCTTTCGCGTCTGACCGTCCGCGATCACCACCCGGCAGGTTATCTTTCCCTCCGTGCTCGGGGTGTGAGTTAGGGGAAATCCCACCATGGGCTGGTAATCGGGTTCGATCAGGTGGAGAGAGAAATACTCATTATCCCAGGAAATCCCATAGTCCATGAACGGCTCAAGTGCTGTGTTTTCGAGTCCGATCTCCTTCATCTTCTCTACGGCCCAAGCCTGAGCCCGCTTCATATCCAAAGACAGTGTCAGCCGGGCTCCGAGAACATCCGACATATATCCGGCCAGGTCCATTACCTGGGACCGTTGGAGGCCTTCCTCGCGTATCTTTGCGAGCATCTCCAGATCGGCGGTGGTTTCTTGGCCGATATGAAAAGGAGCCAGCACCGCCACGAGGATTCCCAGCAGGACAATCTTCTTTGAATTAGGCATGAAGTACCTCCGACAAGCCCGGATTGGACACATTTGCCTTACTGTATCCGATGTTCCCGGCACGATTCAAGAGATAATCGAGGCATAATAGGTTGAATCTCGAACCCCGGCATGGCAGAATAATCAGATACAGAAGATAAAAGGGTTAATGCCATGAATTTATCCGAACGAGAAAAACGAGACCTGGTCGCTCAATGGGCCTTTGACACGCGCCCCATCCTGGGCCGGATGCACCTCTGGCTCGAAGATGTTGAGGTGGAGTGGCTCAGAGGGAAGACGGCCCCGGAGTTCACACAGAACATATCCTTCATGGACGGCCGAATGGAACGGCTTATGGCCATGACCGTCGCTGTGACGGCACTGGGCACACGCCTTTTCGGACGCTTCGGTGAAGGAGAGGGGCAAGAGAAGGCTGAACTCAACCGCGTAAAAAAGGATGCGGATGCCATCTCCGCCTATGCCATGAGCGAGAGCCTCTGGTATGCCTCCAGACAGCTCCCTGAGAATCACGCCATCCTCGTGTGCATGGGTGAAGGGCTAATGCCCAAGGTTGGCGAAACCAGGGAGATGGGATCCAATCCGCAGCTCGGTTTCGGGCGTGTCTATGCGCGGCCCCAGGTCGCCAAGTGGCTCGATGCGCACGTAACCCGACTATTGAACGATCAGGATTACGGCTGGAATGAATTCTGGAAAGAGATCAAGGAGTCCGGCATAACGGTCTGGGGCGCGGCCATTGATACGCTGGAAAACACCTCACGCTTCGCCAAGGGAAAGGAAACCGGTCCCCTGACTGTCATTCACCTCTTTAACCAGCCGCTGCGCATCACGAAGCCCTATGAGGGCTACATGGGGCATCTCTTTCTTCCCATCGAAGTCGTCCAAAAGGCCCAGGAAGATTCCGTTCTCCTGGACTTCATGACTCCCCGCGAAAAGGTCGTTCAGGCGATAGAAGCTGCCTATCCCGGGATCCAACGCCCGAACATCCACGTCTGGACCCTGGGTGGCGAGAGCCGCATCAAACGGCTCGGTTGGCTCTGGAAGCAGTGGCAGGCCCTGGGAGTTCACCTGGTTGAGGCCGGGTGGACACTGCCCACGGGATTGAAGGCCTTCGTCGACTCCGGGACCTATGCGCCGACCTATCTGGTGGGCAGATGGAACGACGACGAAGGACAGACCCACCTCTTCCTGGTGGATGGATATGCGGCCTCGGCAGAGGCCATGCAGGCCGTCAGCCTGGCTCCCATGCTGGGGCTGGACGGGACCCTGGTCACATTCACCTCCAAGTTCAAGCTCTCCATCGAGGAAGAACGGCACATAATGGGCCTGAATCCCACGGACCCGGACTTCCCGGAACAGCTGGGAGCGCATTTCGAAACGCCGCCCGATGACGAGCAGGTCGAAGACTACAAAAATATGATCCTGGAAGCACGTGATGCAGGGATGCCGGTCTCGGACCGGGTCATCCGGGTGGATGATTTCTTCCCTGAAAAGAGCTGGGACCTGATCGCCCTCTCCGGATACATGTGTGATGATCCATATTCTGGGGCTGAGGGCGTAGTGCAGGTCGAGGACGACCTCTACAGGGCGACCGCTCGGATCGCCACGCCCAAGGGAGACAAAAGGATTACCTTCACGCTGCGCCTGATGGAAAAGCCTGTGGAACAGAAGCTGGTATTCAATCCCCTTCTCAGCCGTTTTTTCTATGGAGAAGACTACCGCAACCGACCGGTCAAAATATCCGATTCGGGACGCATCCGCAACGAGCTTCAGACCCTTTGCTCAGAGGCGCTCGAACACAAAAAAGACGGACGCATGCAGGTCAGATTCGACCGCATCCCCCCCGAAGTCATCTCCGAATCTGAACAGGAGATCCTGCGCGATATCCTGCAGTGGTATAAGAAACACCATCCGATCTGGTTTACCTGGCTTGAGATCGATTGATCCCCGACTAGCGTGAGGGGGAGAGCCGGGCCACGAATCCCGGGGGATAGGACCAATCCACAGAGGCGCCCTCATGCCTGGCCCCCAGCTCCAGATGCAGCATTGCGATCCCGCAGTCCAGACGCCGTGAGATGCGGTAGGTATCCCGGCTAGCAGCCAGCCCGATCGATACGGCCTTCTCGGAAACGTCGAAGCGCCATGGCTGGCGGTTTACAGCGGAAGGCGCGGCACGGGCGGCCTCGAGTGCGGTGCTCATCCAATCCTCTGTCGGCATTCCGGTCAAGAGCTGCTTGAGTGGTTTTCTCCGGTGCATGCCCCCGAAGCCGGACATGATCCGCTCCTGAAATGTGAAGGTTTCGGGGACGAGTCCTACCGGAGTGACGGCCAGGACTCTCTCGCGGCCATCAAGAGTGATTTGCTGCGCGACGGCCTCTGGATCAAAATAACCTCCCACCCAGCACGTCCCCAGTTCCAGTGCGGTTGCTTCGAGGACGATACCCTCGCCCGTATAGCCCACCGCTTCCTGAACACGGGGTGAGGCCAGGTCTCCGATGAATGCGACGTAGCTGGGAGCGTTGTCGATCTTCCCGTAGCGTCCCACGATTCCCCTAAAAACAGCGTCACTTCCTTCCTGGATGAGGACAGCCCGGGCCTCCGGAAAAGGCACGAATGCTCTGCAGGTGGAATCCAGACGTTTCAGGGATTCCGCAGAAGGGCTCTTGGTTTTGTAACTGCGGCGCGAACGCCGGGCAAATACGGCCGGGTACCAGGTTTCGACCTTTGGAACGTTAGAGATCGTGGACCTCAAAACCCACGTCTTCTTTCAATCGAACGATATATTCCTGTACTGCAGTCCCCTGTTTGCCCTGGCGCAGCTGCGTCTCGATCTCGCTGCGCGCTTCCTCGAAGGGGCGTGTCTCCCTCTTCCGTTCGACGATCTTCAGGATGTGATATCCGTATTGTGTCTCAACGAGGTCGCTGATCTCTCCCACGGGAACAGAGAAGGCCGCATCCTCGAAGGGCTTGACCATGCGCCCCCTGCCGAAATCTTCATAGAGCCCACCGCTTTCCTTGGAGCCAGGATCCTCCGTGTACTGCTGCGCCAGCTCTGCGAAATCCTCTCCAGCCCTGGCTCGTGCGAGGATATCTTCCATGGCCTTGCGGATCTCAGTCTTCTCTTCATCCGTTTTTCCCTGTGTCAGGAGGAGTATATGCCTCACCGAGGCCGTTTTGTCTGTTTCGTAGGCCTGCCGGATCTCGGCTTCCGTCACATTCGTCAGCTTCTCCAACTGGGAATCCAGATAGGCCTGTATGAGGAGGTCGGTTTCGATGTTCTCTTTGACGTGGTCCATGGACACCCCCGCCTGAGAAAGCATCTGAAGGAACTGTTCCTCCCCTCCCACACGGGTATACTGGTCCGCGAGGGCGTTTTCCACGTCTCCGGCTTCTAACTTGGTTCCTGCATCCTCCGCCGCGTTCAGGAGGAGTTCCCGTTCCGCCATGCGTTCTGCATTCTGTATGATAATATCCCTTAATTGATCTTGATCCATGCCTTTCAGCTGTGCGGCCTGACTCCCCATGTTGTCTTGGATCGCCTGCATGACCTGGGCGGCCGTGATGCTGAAATCCTGTGTGGAGACGATGACAAAATCAGCTTCGGGGTCAAGCGAAGGGAGTGTAGCTGAGAGGTCCTGTGCAAGCTGATAGGCCGGCGTATCCTTGGCAAGCTTGAAGACCTTGCCCTGCTTCGAACAGCCGACGGCCATCAGCGTCAACACCAGAATCAATGTCAAGATGTTCTTTCCCATCCATACTCCTCGACCATCGTGAGATTCCGGATGGTCTGTGTTTAATAAAATGACCTGTAAGTTAAACACAGACCCGATAGAATTACAAATGGATTTCCGGGCTTTCCATCACTGCATTTCAGTGAGCCAGTGCATGACATTGAGGAGAAGGCGGGCATTCCCCTGCGCATCTGGATGATTCATGCCGGCCTTGATGTTCCCGCTGTCAAAAACCTGGGCAGTAAACATCGCGGCCTCAGCAAAACATGCCAGTTTCCCCTTTCCGAACTCCTTGACTCCTCCCTGATACCACCCCGCGACACTGATATTGGGTGTCCCGGCGGGAAATTCCCAGTACTTCTCAGGCATCCAGGAGCGCCGTCCGGGTCCAAGGATCAACAGAGGCTCGAAATCCTCGCCCGCCGTGAACGCGGATCCGGCAAAAGTGGCGACCTGCTCAACCCTCTCTCCCGGGCTCCGCCCCAGCAGAATGGCATGATCGCCCAAGAGATCTCCAGTGGAGTGAGAAAAAATGATGGGGCGCTCACGCCCGGTCAGCATGCCATTCAGAACATAGCCGTTATTCATCTCTATGTTAAATGAGCGGGCCAGACCAGCAATCGCACCAGGATCAGGCATATGGCTGGTTTGGGAGTTCTCTTTGCTCTATAATGATTTTCTGACCTGAATCGAAACAAGGAGTCAGTGGCCATGAGATTCGATCTTGAGTCCATCCGGGGACAGATCCTGGGCCGAGATCTGCTGATACCCACCCCCTTCGGCGATCGGCACCTTCTCTATGCGGACTTCACCGCATCGGGACGGGGTTTGCGTTTCATTGAAGAGATCATGCTCGAACTGCAGAAGTCCTATGCGAACACGCACACCGAGGATGACTATACAGGAAAATTCACGACACGACTCCTGCACGCCGCAGAGGAAAACATAAAGCAGATGGTCAATGCTGGCCCTGAGGGGAAGATCATCCCCATCGGATCCGGAACCACGGGAGCGCTTAAAAAACTCCATGAGATCATCGGGGTATCCATGCCTCCCGTCACACGCGAGCACTATGAAAAATCCATCAGAGAGGTGTCCCACAATCCCGAGGAGGTGTTCGCTGAGCTCGAGAGCCGGAAGCCTGTGGTTTTTATCGGCCCTTACGAACACCACACGAACGAGTTGATGTGGAGGGAGGCGTTCGCCGAAGTGGTTGTGGTGGGATTCGATACGAAGGGCCTCCTGGACTTGGAGGACCTGGAGGAAAAACTAGCGGCGCCCGGCCTCAAGGAGAGGGCCAAGATCGTGTCCATGTCCGCGGGCTCCAATATCACAGGCATCAGGACACCGGTCTATGATGTGGCCCGGATCGGCCACGCCCACGATGCGCTGGTCTTTTTCGATTTCGCCGCTGTGGCGCCCTACATCGAGATCGACATGAACAGGAACCCGCAATCCTATTTCGATGCCATATTTTTCTCCCCGCACAAGTTCCTGGGGGGCCCGGGATCCAGCGGCATCCTCGTATTTAACCAGAGGATCTACCGGAAGGACCTGCCCCCCACCACTGCAGGTGGTGGAACCGTCGTATTTGTTGGTTTCGAGCAGCATGATTTCTCTGAAGACATCGAGGCCAGGGAAAAGGCGGGCACCCCCCCCATCTTACAGACCATAAAGGCTGCATTGGCCATGGAAGTCAAGGACCGGGTCGGCGTGGAGAAGATCGAAGAGATCGAAGCCGACTATACGGCTTATTTCCACGAGAGGCTGCTCGCGATCGACAATATCGAACCCATCGGCAATGCCGATCCCAGAGACTGTCTTTCGATCGTCTCCTTCAATATCAAGCACCGGGACCGCATCCTGCACCCGAAATACGTCACCAAGCTGATCAATGACCTTTTCGGGATCCAGTCCCGTGCTGGATGCAGCTGTGCCGGGCCTTACGGGCATGTCCTGTTGGGCATCGACACACAGTTCTCCCAGAAGATCCGTGACAATGTTCGCAGCGGATACGGAGGCATCAAGCCCGGTTGGGTTCGCGTGAACCTGCACTACACACTCACACGGGACGACATCGACTTTCTCCTCGACGCCATCGCCTTTGTGGCTCGTAGCGGCCACCTTTTCCTGTCCCTCTATTCCTTCGACCTGGAGACCTCCGAGTGGTCGCACCGGGAATCGCCGACTTTGGTACAGGTGTTGGACCTCGAACAGGATTATTCCGGACGATCTGTTGAACCCGTGAGGGTTCCGGATCTCCGCAAATCCTACCTGGAACAGGCTGAGCATCTGGCAAAAGATCTGAGTTCCCGGAACGTATTTCCCTTCAAGGAAGACAGAGCCGATATCGAGGCGCTCAAATACTTTTATTACCTGGACTGAATTCTACCAGCCTTCGGGGAAAAAAACATTCCCGACTTTCCCGAACCGTGCGGGCCCGCTTTCACTACCGGACGCCAGAAACTCATTGAGCTCAACAAGGTGGCTCGAGGTGAAGCAGGTCTGTTCGTGTTTGATCCCCCTGTCCGCCAGTAGCCATGTCTGGTAGTCCTTGCAGTCTCCACTCTGGAAGGAGAACAATCTAGCCTTGAGCCCTACTACGGCCAGGGCAATCCGGAAGGGCTCGAACGAATATTGACAGAGCGCTAGCATGGCATTCTCGAAGCGCCGCTCCTCCAGAGCAGGCAGCAGAACGTCGAAAAGGATATCCCGGGCCGAGGTCATGACGTAGACAGCACAGCCCTTGTCCAGGGCCGTCTGCCCCAATTCCCGGATCTGACAGGCGCCGCAGGCTGTTGGGGATCCATCATGCTTCTCGGAGGCCCCAAGCCGCTCCAGGTACTCACAGAGGTGATTGGCTCGACCTGAAGGGCACTCCGGGTCCAAGGGCTTCAAACAGAATCCGAGCCCGACGACCGTCCGGTGAGGGATCCCATGAGGCGATCGTGAGAGTGGTGCATTTGATGAGCCTGCACAGGCCTCATCTTGTGTGTCTCTGTTTCGCAGATAATGCCGGATGCCGCGCAGAGTGGGAAGCGGGTGCCTCAAAACAACACGCCGCAGGAACGAAATCCCATACTCGTACCAGAGGCTGCGAATGCAGAACATTATCGTTCTCGGAGTGGACATGGCTTCGCTATTTTAATTGATATCCGGAGCAATAGGAACGATAATAACGTTACCCTCTGAAAGGAGAAAATATGGAATTCATGAAAACTGCGATGGAGCTCGAGATCGAGGCCATTAAAAAGTACCGAGACCTGGCGGAACAGTGTTCCGCTCATGAAGGAGTGCGCCGTATCCTCCACATGTTGATAGCTGACCATGAGGAGCATCTGGCAAGCCTCAGGACCATGCAGGACGAGAAGGGAGCGAGCCGGGGAGAGCCAGAAACATTCTCCGAAATAAAGCAGCTTCTCGAGAAAATGAGAGCACAGAAAGACACCTTTAGCTGCAGTATGAATCAGCTCCATCTCTACCGCGAAGCCCGGGACCTGGTCCTGGAAAAACAGGAGCTATACAAGAAGATCCAAAGCACGCTCCCTGATCTGCCCGGGCGGAATCGACTGGAAGCCTTGATCAAAGAGGAAGGGAAACAGGCGCAAGTTCTGGATAACATCATCCAAATGGTGGAGAGACCCGAGCAGTGGCTGGAAGACGCGGAGTTCAGCCACCTGGACGAATACTGAAGCCGTATCTAACACGTTTCTTTTCAGGATGTTGACTTCAAACGCATCTTGGTGTATACACTATTATCCAGACCGATACCGCTTAGTGAGGGCCCGGTCAATCCGGGATACCTCGTTTTGACAAAAATAACTAGGAAAGTGATGTTTTTTGATTGCTTGTTAAGTGATCAGGACTGAAAAGGAGAGGATGATGATCGCGATCCAAGATCTGACGAAATACTATGGAGATCTCTGCGCAGTGGATCATGTGAGCTTCGACATCCACAAGGGAGAAATCCTGGGTCTGTTGGGACCCAATGGCGCTGGGAAAACGACCATTTACCGCATACTCACCGGATACCTGAAACCAAGTTCGGGAGATATCCGCGTCAAGGACTTTCATATCTCCGAGGATATGACAGAGATAAAGAGGCTTATCGGCTACCTGCCCGAGGCCGCCCCCCTCTACCAGGAGATGCTGGTATATGACTACCTCGACTTTGTGGCCGACGTGCGCGGAGTCGCATCCGACAGGAAGGTCGCTCACATCCGAGACCTGGCAGACCTGTGCAGCCTCAATCAGGTCATGCACATGGCGATCAATGAGCTGTCAAAGGGATATCGCCAGAGGGTGGGGATCGCCCATGCGCTCATGGGAGATCCGGAGATCCTGGTGCTGGACGAGCCGACTTCAGGTCTCGATCCCAATCAGATCGTGGAAACGCGGGATATCATACGGCGCATCGGCAAGGAAAAGACCATCATTTTCTCCACCCATATCCTCAGCGAGGCAGAGGCGACTTGCGACCGGATCGTCATCGTGAACCAGGGCCAGAAGGTAGCCGACGATACGCTGGAGAATCTGCGCAAGGAATTCAAGGAACAAACCTTCGAGGCCATATTCCACAGACTCACGCAAGGAAACTGACCATGCAAAACACGAAACACATCTTCAAGAAGGAATTCAGGGCGTATTTCGTTTCACCCATCGCCTACATCGTGATCTCCGTTTTCCTGGTCATCATCGGCTGGCTCTTCTATTCCACATTTTTTCTGGAACGTCAGGCCAGCCTCACACGCTTTTTTTCCCTGCTGCCCATAACATTTGCTTTTGTGATCCCGGCGGTGACCATGCGGCTCTTTTCCGAGGAGATCAATGTAGGCTCCTTTGAGCTGCTGATTACCCTGCCGGTGACATACAGAGACATCATCCTGGGAAAATTCCTGGCCGCAGTCGCCTTCGTGGCCCTCATGCTCTCCCCGACTCTTGTGTATGCCGTGACCACTAGCCTGCTGGGAGATCTCGATTGGGGGCCGGTTATAGGAGGATACTTTGGAGCACTCCTGCTGGGCGCGGCTTTCAGCGCGATCGGTCTGTTGGCCTCTTCCTTAACACGCAATCAAGTGGTCGCGTTCATCATTGCCGTCGCCATCTGTTTTAGCCTCACCATGCTCATGGATTTTGTCCTCTTTTTCCTTCCGAGCTGGCTTGTAGGATTGTTTCAGTACCTGAGTGCCAACTTCCATTTCCAGAGCATAGCAAAGGGTGTACTGGACTCCCGGAACATTTTGTATTTCCTGGCCCTCACATTCGTTACTCTGTTCACGACCCACCTGGTCATGCAGGAGAAAAAATAGGAGATCCTCATGGAAAAGAAAAGAGACATGACAAAGTTCACTACCTTCGGGCTCTATCTGGTCATCCTGATCCTCGTGATCCTGGTCGGACAGAATCTTTTTTTCCGCCTGGACCTCACGGCCAATGGACTCTATTCCCTGTCTAGGGCCAGTAAGAGGGCAGTATCGACCCTCAACGAACCAATGACCATCAATGTGTTCTTTTCGAAGAACCTGCCCGCCCCCTACAACAACATCGAACGCTATCTGCACGATCTCCTGGACGAGTATGGGGCGCATGCCCGGAAGAACCTGAGCTACCGTTTCTTCAATGTAAGCGCCAAGGAGAGTGAACTCAGCGAGGAAGCCGAGGAAAATCGCCAGATGGCCCAGGATTACGGCATCTATCCTGTCAATGTCCAGACGATCGAACAGGACGAGGCCAAGGTCCAGCGGGCATATATGGGGATGGCCTTCGTACACGGCGATATCATCGAACGCCTTCCCGCCCTCACCTCTACCGAAGGGCTGGAATACCAGATCACCAGCACCATACAGAAAATGAACAACAAGATCTCTGCTCTGCTCAATCTCCCGGAGAAGATTCGCGTCAAACTGGTCCAGTCTTCGTCTCTTGCTGAGATTGCGCCTCAGGTGGGCTTAGAGGGCCTGGAGGGGCTCAAGGACCGCGTAGCAGAGGTCGTCAAAGCCCAGAATGACAAGACATACGGCCAACTGGAATTCATTACGATGGACCCTTCTCTCCAGCAACCGCCGGAAGAGGAGCTCGCACCCTACCGCCGCTTTGGCCTGCAATGGCCCGAATTCACGCGCCCCGACGGCAGCATCAGTCCCGCCGGCTCCGGGTATCTTGGGCTGGGCATGGAATTTGGAGGTAAATCCGTGGAGATGCAGCTCCTGAGTTCCAGCCTGAACCTGACCAGCCAGGGGCTCCAGGATCAGTTCGCGATCGTTGAGGGCGCCCAGATCGAGAGCTTCATCGAAGAGAACGTGGACAACCTGATCAATATACACGAGGAGATCGGATATCTCTCGACGCACGGCACCCAGGCCCTCGCCGGTGACCTCCCGCCTCAGCTGCAGATGATGCAGCAGCAGGTCGGATCCCTCACCCAATTCAACGCCCTCCTCAGCGAACGCTACACCATCAATCAGATAGACATGACTGAGAATGGGATCCCAGAGAGTGTGGACACCCTCATCATCGCAGGCCCCAAGCAGAGCTTCAGCGACTGGGAGCTGCTCCAGATCGACCAGTTCCTGATGAAGGGGAAATCGCTGGCTCTTTTCCTGGATGCCTTCAACGAAATCCGCCCTCAGCAGCAACAGCAGATGTACGGAATGCAGCAGCCGGCCTATCTCCCCCTCAACACAGGCCTCGAAAAACTCCTGGACCACTATGGTGCGTCCATCAGGAAATCCTATGTGATGGATGAGAGCTGCTATGTCTCCCGGGATCAGCAGATGGGCGAAACTCCGATCTACTTCGCCCCCATCATCAAAAACGAGAACATCAACCACCGCCTGGATTTTTTATCGAATGTTAAGGAACTCATCATGTACCGGGTCTCCCCGGTCGTGCTGGATGAGGAACGTTTAAACGAAAACGGTCTGGATGCCACGCAGATGATGGCCACCACCGGAGATGCCTGGGAGATGGCGGGCCAGATCAACCTGACACCCTTCATGATCCGCCCGCCCATGAATCCCGACGAAAAATCTCAGCATGCTCTGGCCTATCTCCTCGAGGGTGAATTCCCCAGTTATTTTGCGGACAGACCGGTCCCGGACAAACCCGAGCCCGTATCCGACGAACCGGACAATCTTGCCGGCGAGGAAATAGGGGACGAAGCCACTTCCGAGGAAAAACCCGAAGAAGAACCAGCGAGGGTGGAATCACAGATAACTGGGGAAAAGGGCGTCCTGACCAAGGGCCGTCCCGGCCGAATCTTCCTCATCTCATCGAGCGAGATCCTCACCGACAACATCCTCGGCCAGCAGGGCCAGTCACCCAATTCGGTCTTCCTTCTCAATACCATCGACTTCCTCAACGACCAGGAGGACATCGCGGTCATGCGTGGCAAGAATCAGCGCTTCAATCCCCTCAAAGATACTAAAGCATTCACACGAACCCTGGTCAAGGTCGTGAACATTGCCGGCCTGCCGGCCTTGCTCGTGCTGTGTGGTATCTATGTGTGGTTCCGACGCAAGGCCAGACGCAAAACCATTCAGGCCATGTTCAGCGGCGGGAAGGTCTGATCAGGGAGCAAGACCATGAAAATAAAGAAAAAAGAATACATGATCCTGTTGGGAATCATCGCCGTTCTTCTCATCTACCTGCTGTTCGGAACCGGGCGCAGCAAGATGAGCTATTCCGTCCCCCGTCTCAAGGCCTTTGATCAGGCGGATATCACCCGGATCGAAGTAATAAAGGCGGATGGATCCCAGGTTATGTCCGGTGAGGGTGATGTGTGGACGATACATCCTCAGGAATTTCCGGCCGACCCGGTCAAGATCCAGGATATGCTGAAAACCATATCCGAACTGCAGCTCACCGATCTGGCCGCAGAAAGCCAGGATTTCCAGCGTTATGACCTGGATGAAGACAGCAAGATCATGGTCAAAGCTTTCCATGGGGATGAACTGCTGCGGCAGTTCGACATCGGTAAGACACCCTCGACATATCGACATACATTCGTCCGGATGATGGACGACACTCGGATCTATTATGCCAAGGGATCCTTCCGCAGCAGGTTCGAGCTCGAGATAAATGATCTGCGTTACAAGACCGTGATGGGCTTTGATAAAAATGAGATCAGCGAGATAATCATCTCAACGGCTGGTGAGGCGATGACCTTTACGAAAACCATGCTGCCTCCGGCTCAGGAAGACACGGCTGTAGCGCAACAGGACAATGCCACCACTACCCCACCGCCCGGGGAACAGGAAGCCTGGGTCTTGGCCGATGGCCGAATGGGAGAAAAATCCGTCCTCGATGGCATCCTCTCTGCGCTCTCTGACCTCCGCTGCGACGAGTTCCTGGAAGATGAATCCCCTGAACAGAGTATGGAGCCTGTATTCAGCGTGACAGTCAAGGGCACGAAGGACTTCACTCTTAAGATTTTCACGAAACAGGAAGGTGATAGCGGCAAATATCCCGCTATTTCTTCCGAGAATGCATATCCGTTCCTGCTCTCGACCTACGGCGCAGAGCAAATTATAAAGAAAGACAAAGACCTGTTCCCGTTAGCGGAAAAGGAAGCTGAGATAAGATAATCCCCTTCGGAGAAAGGTCACCGGAGGGAGTGGGGAGAATGCCCTCCCATTACTACTCTACGGAAAGACTCTTAGATCCCTGCCAGAGCCCGTGTATGTTGCAGTGGCTGGCAGCGATGATGGTACCGGCCACATCGGTCTTGAAGCTCAAAACAGCCTCATGCTGTGTGTACACCGAACTCGTATCCGGACCTTCGGCGGATTCCCCATGTGCTGAAAATTCCGCTTTGCCTATCTGGTACGGAAACTTGCTTCCCTCGGGATGAAAAAACACAGTGATCCATCGGATATGATGCGGAGTGGTGTTGGGATGGGATATCTCCTTTCCCACGGTAACCTTGACCTCAACTATCTCTCCGCTGTTAACGACATCCGGTGAATCGATCACAGGCACATGTTTCTCCTGGGTCCAATCTGCAGTCTGGAATAGGCCGTTCAAATCTGTCATTGTGTCCCTCCTCGTTATGTATAGTTATCCTATAGTTATTGTATTTCCTATGATCGGATATTGCGGCTGCTTTGTCAACGTATGTGGACGATATTTATCTGATCATTCAGTTGCGAAATAACCCGAACGATGAATGACTTTATATTCTTGGCCCTTTATCTTTATGGTGATCTTTTTAAAAGTGCCGTCTTTCTGGTAGTTTGCGGGGCTGTAGTAAAGGAGATAATAATCCGAGGCTGCTTTAGCAGCCGATCGAAATCCCGCCTCGGGATTCTGAGCGTTGTCAACAATGCCTCCAGTGGCAGCAGCGACTTCCATAAAGGTGTTGAAGACATCTTCGGATTGTTCCCGCATGGAAATCCCCCGCACGTTATCGGGTTCTTTGTTCATAAAAATGAAATTGAACATGGTGGCCGAATCGGCGAACGCCTGGCTCAGCCTCTCCACGTCCATGGCAGTGTCCCGGCTGTACAGCGTGAAGAGGTCCTGTACGGCGGACATGATATTGGGTTGATCCTGGTACTGAGACATCAAGAGGTTGAGTATGCGGCCTTCGATCTCCGGCCTGAATTCCCTCTGATAGAAAAAGAAGACAACCTTCTGGGCGTCCAGGCGCTTCATCTGGCCTGCAAAGGCCAGGAATTTCTGCTCATTGACCAAGCGGAGTTCGTCCAGCCTCGTCAGCGTTTCCTTGTATCGCGGGAGCTGGAACTCGATGCCAAATCCACTCCCTGTATCTGAAGCTTCGGTCCCGCCCCCCATTCCTCCCACTCCACCGGTCTGACTGGAGATGCTGCGTACAATCTTCTTCAGGTCGTTCATGAGGCTGTTATAGTCGCCGGCACCGATCTTGGTATCTTTACGTACCACGGTCTGCAGGTCCCGGGACAGTTTTTCGGGAGGTTGGCTCTGCAGGGCCTCACGCGACAGGTCATAGCGTTTCATGGGTGTCATGATCGTAAGGGTATCGTTGGGCCGAATGACATTCTGGAAGAAATGGTCAAAGGCCGCGTTGATCTGGGGATTGTATTCCAGGAACTGGAAGAGCATGTAGAATCGCCGTGCGGTGTTGGGCGTGGACCAGGATGCACCCTCCTGTTTCTCAAGAGTGGTGTTCTTGACCAGATAAAATGCGCTTACTTTCTGCGGCTCCCCGTTCTCGAATATCTCGAAATCCTGGGCGCTGAGTGTATCCACAAAATTTCCCCCGCTCATGACACGAACGGGCACTTCGATGTTGATGACAGAAACCTCATGCTGCTCCTGCGCGAAAGTACTGAAACTCAGAAGGAATGCCAAAATAATGAACACAGCTTTTTTCATCGTCTTCTCCTCTATATTCCTGGGGCCATTGTATCTGATTTGGGGAGCGTTAAGAAACCGCATCCCCACACTAATAATCGAAGTAGCCGGCACGGTGCAGGATCCGGAGCTTCCGCTCCTCCCCTTTTATCCGCACTTTGATGTTCTTGAACTCGCCGTCTCCTTTGGGTTCCTTGGGAGAATAATAGATCAGGTAGTAGTTCCGCGAGGCGTCCAGGGCATTCTTGAACAGATATTCGGGATTCTGTGAGCTCTCTGAGTAGCCTCCGGTTGCCTCCACGATCTCACGGAAGGCGTGGTAGGTGTCCTCGGCCCTCTCGAAATACTTGATCCCCCGGCGGTTAGCTCGAGGACGGTTGATCTGCAGGAAGTGGATGGCCGTGGAGCTGTCAGCGAATTTTTTCTTGATCCGATCTAAATCCAGATAGGTCTCGCGAGTGTTGTACATCAAACGGTCATCGAGGATCGTCGACAGTGTCTGTTCCATATAGGGGTCCTGTTCCCACAGCTCCAAGTATTCCTTGATGAGTTGGGGCTCGACCTGGGGGATGTATTTTCTTTCCCAGAACATGAACACATATTTCTGTCCCATCTGGCCCTTTAAATGATCAGCCAGATCGAGCAGCCTCAGCTCGTCCGCCTGTCTCATGGTCTGGAGACGTGTCATGAGCCCGGCGTACTCGATGACTCTCTGGGAATCCGCCCGGTCCAATAACTCCAACTCGCCCTCGGTCAACGCACCCCCGGTATTTTTCTTGAGATCAATATCTGACTGGATGTTCTGGGCCAGATCTTCGAGGTCATCGACCGTGTTGCGGAATTCCGTGTTTCCTGAACGGGAATCCCTGCGTAGAAAGCCCCGCATCTCCTCGAGGATCTCCTGCTCGTTTTTGATCTCCGTGGCATCCTGTTTCAGGCGATAGGTCTTGATCGGGGTCACTATTATCAGGTTGTCGCCGGGCAGATAGACCTCGTCAATAAAGAGCCGCATCGCACGCTGGAGCTCCGGCGTATAGACCTCGATCTCAAAAAATAGATAGAACGATCGTTCTGTGTCCGGCATAAAGCGTTTCTTCTCATCGCTCCTTTCGATACTGCGGTCGCTGATCAAGTACACGGCCTCGATCTTCTGCTCCACTCCGTTCTCGAGCAGCTCGAAATCTTTGATCGTCAGGTCGGCGACGAACTTGGGGCCGTCGAAAACGCGAACCGGGACCTCGATATTGACCACCAGGGACTGTTCGATGAAGGACTGCTGTTGGGCGACAAGAGTGACTCCCATCAGAAACACGAAATAGATCAAGATTGCTCTTTTCTTTTTCATGCTGCCTTCCATCTGGATTCCAACTGTTATTATAGCACTGTACTGCCCCGTCGGCTAGATTAACTCAGGTGTTTTCTATGCAATACTCATGCCAGCAGCCCCTTGAGGAAGCAATCGTACTCCACTTGATCCTGTGTCCTCTTTCGCTGGCAGCTGTCGCCTTGCGAGGTCAGTGGGTGTTCGTGTCGGACTCGATCGAGGTAGACTAAAACGCGTAAGAGCACTTTACCAGCAGCGTAGTGGGCCAGTCGTCCTGGAGTCCTCGGTAGGGATTGCCTTTCTGGAATCCGATCTGGATCAGTCCTGCGGGGGGGCGAATGCGATAGAAAAGGAAGGCCTGGAAGTTGGTCTTCTTGATCTGCTCGCTGTATTGGAGATAGCCCTTGAGGTAGAGATTCTGGTTGAAATTGTGTGTCACTTTCAAGAGGTGATACATGAAGTCGTTTTCGGTTTCCCGTCCGCCCCCTAGCTGAGGGAGGAGGAGGAACTGCAGCGAGTACTCGAAGGAAAATTCACGGCTGACGATGAAACGCTTGTTGAGTTCTGCGAGCCGGAAGACATCACCAAAGTTTTTCCCCATGGTCAGGATGATATTAAACAACTGCCACTCCCGCGTATCCAGCCCGAGAAAAATACGCGAGCGGTGGTTGCGGTATTCTTGATCGAACAGCTTGTATTCCTCGGTATGCACGAAGTTGATCTCGAAACGGTTCTGTTTGAAGAGTGCGAATCCCTGCTCGATCTCCCAGCTGCGAAGAGTCCCATCCGTTCCCCAAAAGATGTTGTAAGCAGACATGTATTTCAGGTACTCTATCCCCCATTTCTGCATGATGAAGGATTTTTCCAGCACGGAATCGATCTCCCTCCGGTTATCATCCCAGACATACCCCACATGGTTGACGTTTTCTCCGAAGTTCTTGCCTACTTGTATGTAGCCGACGTGGAAATGGAAGGTCTCGGTATCATAGCTCGGGATCAAGGAAAAGGTGAGATTGTCCTCTGAATGGTCCCCATAGCTGGTGGCGAATTGACCCGAGATCCTGAACTCTTGGGTCACACCGAAAGATCCGTCCACCCCGGCAGTACCGTAGTTCTTTCCGTCCAGCATCTTGTTGGAGGCCAGGATCCCCAGAGACGAATTGCCGCCCAGGCGGCTGTTGATGCGCATCACACTGAAATTGGTCGATTTGTCCCCTGCTTTCTCGGTCTCTTTGGCCTGGTTGCTCATGGCAGAAACCTGGAAGGCGCCGAAGGTCCCGTCAAATTTTGCACCTCCGTACAGATCGCCCTGGCGTTTTGAGTAGAAAAGCTTTTCCTGTTCGAGTCCGAACAGGTCCACTCCATCACTCAGGTAGTCCCTGCGCTCATCCAGATACAGCTCATATCGAGTCAGGTTGATTCTTTCGGAATCGGGTTCGAAGGTTACAAAATCAGGATTGATCGTAAGATGGCCCATGACACTCGAAGAGAACTTGATAGGGATGTCAATTCCCGCCTGGAATTCTATCCCGCCCTCTGATTTTTGGAAGGCCATGGCATAGGGAATCGCTTCGACCAGTTTATCGACAAGCGCGAACGATATCTTATCAATCAACATCAGATCCTCTGTCCTGAAAGCTGGTTCCATGGGATCGGACCAGAAACTGGTATCCAGCCGGGGGACTATCCTCGAAACGCTGATCCCAATATTTTCTCCCGCCACCGGCTCGAACATGAGCGTCGTGAGATTGATCGAAAACTCTGCCGTCCACCCCTCGTCCGTCCGCTGCACTCCCACATCCCAGTCCCCGTTCCATTCCGGATTGACAAGCTGGCCGTCCTTCCGAACAAGCCCGTCCGTCTGTGTCCCGGCAGGATTCGTAGCGTAAAAGTAGTAGTTTTCGATGTTCTCGAACAGATCGAGGAGCACGTACACTGAGTCGTCTACACGGATGTCGCCATCACGGATGGTGATCTCAGATTTGATCTGTTCTGGTTCCGCATCCCTGCAGATGATCCCCACATAGAGCCGCTTATCGTCGAAAACCACCTTGATCGAGGTCTGAGCCTTCTCGGGAGAGAAGCGATCGGGCTGGAGGACGAGCAGGTGATTGGCTTCTTCGGTCCTCCTCCAGATGGATTCGTTCAAGACTCCGTCGATCAAGGGTTCCTCTGCTGTTTTTCGTGCAAAGGATGCAGGCTTGTCATCCTGGCCCGAGAGCAGGAGAGGGAAAACCACCATGGCAAAAAGCAGGATTTTCCAGGGAGCGGCACGTCTCATATTCAACCTCAAGCTGATTTGTATATCACGTTTCCTGCCCAATTTCAAAACAAATCTTTGTGGAAAAGGAATACGGACTCGATGCCTGTCCCGAAAAGCGCCGAACAGGCAAACGAAAGAGAATGCGGGAATTCTCCCTCTTAGCGTTTGGAGAAGTTTACAGTCCCCGGCTCATGGCATCCAGGAATTCGGCATTGGTCTTGGTCTTGCCCATTTTATCGAGCAGGAGTTCCATTGCCTCAACCTCGTTCAGGTTGCTGAGGACCTTGCGGAGGACCCAGATGCGCATGAGATCCTTTTCTGGTATCAGGAGTTCTTCTTTTCGTGTGGCCGACCGGTTTATGTCGATTGCCGGGAACAGCCGCTTGTCTACGAGTCTCCGATCCAGATTGACTTCGAGGTTTCCAGTCCCCTTGAACTCTTCGAAAATCACATCGTCCATACGGCTTCCGGTGTCCACCAGGGCGGTGGCGATGATGGTGAGGCTTCCCCCCTCCTCGATCTTTCGGGCCTGCCCGAAGAACTTTTTGGGCTTATTAAGGGCATTGGCGTCTATTCCACCAGACAGCACCTTACCGGAGGGAGGGATGATGGCGTTGTGCGCACGTGCCAGGCGTGTGATGCTATCCAGGACGATACAGACATCGCGCTTCAGCTCTACCAGGCGTTTTGCCTTTTCCAGTACGATGTGCGACACCTGGGCGTTGCGAATCGGAGGCTCATCAAAGGTGGAGGCTACGACTTCCCCGTTGATGCTGCGTTGGAAGTCTGTCACCTCTTCAGGTCGCTCCGCGACCAGCAGTACGATGAGAAAAACTTCTGGATGGTTTTTTTCGATGGAGTGAGCGATGGTCTTCAGGAGAGTGGTCTTTCCGGCCCTCGGAGGAGAGACAATGAGTCCGCGCTGCCCCTTGCCGATTGGCGTCAACAGGTCCATGACCCTGGCATTGAGGTTGTTGGGCTTGCCGTCCTCGAGGTTGAGTTTTTCAAAGGGGTAGAGCGGTGTCAATTGCTCGAAGTGCACATTGCGACGCGCTGTCATGATCTCTTCCGGGTGCCCGAAGTTAATGGCTTCGATCTTTATCAAGGCGAAGTACTTCTCTCCCTCTTTGGGCGGCCTGACTACGCCGGATATAGTGTCCCCCGTGCGCAGATGAAATTTTCGGATCTGAGAGGGAGATACATAGATATCATCCTGACTGGGAAGATAACTGAACTCCGGAGCTCGTAGAAAACCGAATCCGTCTTCCAGGCATTCCAGGACACCTTCAGAAAAGAGCAATCCGCTCTTTTTGGCCTGCGCCTCCAGTATGCGGAAAATCAGGTTCTGCTTCTTGGATTCCTTGATCTCTGCGTCTGTCACGCCCAATGCCTTGGCAATCTCGACAAGTTCCTTGACTTTCAATCCATTCAATTCAGCTAGGTTGTGCTCTTTCATCGTCTTTACTCCTCTGTAGGTATTAACTCGAAGGATCTATTTTATTTACTGCTTTCTTTTTTTTTTAATGTGCGATCGGAGGCTCTTGAGTTTCTTCGTGTTCTTCTCCGTCGTCCGGAGCCTCTGAGTCCTCTGGAAGGGTCTTCTTGCCCTTGTCAGGGATCTCCTTGGTCAAGGCGATCTTCAAGACCTCATCCATCGTTTCAACGAAGTGGATCTTCATGGCATCCTTGACATTCTTGGGCATATCCTTGAGGTCACACATGTTTTCCAGGGGGAGGATGGCTTCGAAAATCCCTTCGCGATGTGCTGCCAGGAGTTTTTCCTTGACGCCTCCCACCGGAAGGACCTTGCCAAGCAGGGTTAGCTCACCGCTAATGACCACTTTTTTATCCGCGGGGATGTTGGTAACCAGGGAGATGATGGCTGTTGCGATCGTGATCCCGGCTGAAGGGCCTTCTTTGGGTGTTGCAGCTTCAGGGACATGGACGTGGATATCGTAATTTTTGTGCAGGTCTCGCGCGATATTGAGCTGGTACATCTTGCCGCGCACATAGGAAAACGCCGCCTGGGCCGATTCCTGCATGACCTCTCCCAACTGGCCCGTGAGGGTGAAATTTCCCTTTCCGTGCACCTTGGTCACTTCAAACGACAGGATCTCGCCTCCGAACTCAGTCCAGGCCATTCCCAGCGCTACGCCCACCTCGTTTTTCCTCTCGATCTCGCTTCGCTTGAAACGTGGAATTCCCAGGAATTTTTCCAGGTTGCGAGGGGTGACCGATTCTCTGTAGGTCTTTCCCTTGTCCACAACCTTCTTGACAACCTTACGGCATACGGAAGTGATTTCACGCTCCAGGTTTCTAACCCCGGCTTCTCGAGTATATTCTCGGATGAGCTTACGGAAAGCCTTGTCGGAGATACCGATATTCGCTGTTTTCAATCCATGTGCTTTCAGCTGTTTCGGAAGAAGAAACTGTTTCGCGATCTGCAGTTTTTCCTCTTCGGTGTAGCCGGGGATGCGTATTATTTCCATACGATCGATGAGTGGACGAGGTATGGATTCGAGGACGTTTGCGGTCACGATGAACATGACTTGAGACAGGTCATATTCGGTGTCGATGTAATGATCCAGGAATGTGTTGTTCTGCTCTGGATCCAGGACTTCCATAAGCGCCGACGCCGGGTCACCCCGGAAATCCACGCTCATCTTATCGACCTCGTCCAGAAGGAAAACGGGATTTCTCGTGCCGGCCTTCTTGATCATCTGAATGATCCGGCCGGGATAGGCTCCGATATAAGTGCGGCGATGCCCCCGGATCTCCGCCTCATCCCGGACTCCTCCTAGCGACAGCCTCACGAACTTGCGTCCGGTGGCCCTGGCAATCGACTTCCCCAGGGAACTCTTCCCCACGCCGGGAGGGCCGACAAAGCCAAGGATGACTCCCTTGGGATTCTTGACGAGCTGGCGGATGGAAAGATATTCCAGGATGCGTTCCTTGACCTTTTCCAGGCCGTAGTGATCTTCATTCAGGATCTTTTCCGCTTCGGCGAGGCTGCGCTTCTCCCGAGATTTTTTAGTCCAGGGGAGGGAGAGAAGCCAATCCAGATAGTTGCGGCAGACCGTCGCTTCGGCGGACATGGGCGGCATGACCTCCAGTCGTTCGATCTCCTTGTTGGCCTTTTCTTCCGCATCCTTGGGCATCTTAGCCTCTGCGACTCGCTTGCGGAGTTCCTCTACCTCGTTAGGCTGATCGTCCTTCTTCCCTCCCATGCCGGGTGTGAAGATCTTTTGGCCGATTCCCTCTCGGAACGGGGATTTGCGCCCTCCCCCCTTGCCTTCCTTGCGGAGTTTAGCATGGATCTTGATCAGTTCGTTTTCCAGGACAAAATTCAGGCGTCGCAGGCGCTCGAGTGGATTGATCGTTTCGAGCAGGTTCTGCTTCTCCTCGACAGGCAGGAATAGATGAGACGAAATAATATCCGAAATGCGGTTGGCACTGTTTTCCCTGAGAGCGGGAATGATGGAATCAAAGTTGGCATGCTGGCTGAGTTTCAGATAATCCTCGAAGAGGGTCAGCACGACCCTGAGTAATTCGCGCGTCTTATCGTTGTCCGCTTCAATCTCACGGATCTCCTTGACCAGAACTTGATAGAAGGGGAATGTGCTCAGATATTCGACGATCCGAGCCCTCTTTTTTCCCTCGACAATGACCTTCATGTTCTTGTCATCCATCTTAACGACACGGATGATCTTGGCAATGATCCCCATGGAATAGATATCTAAGGGCCGGGGATTATCCAGCGATGCGTCCATCTGTGCCGACAGGTAGATCATCTTATCCTGTCCCGAGGCTCTTTCCAGAGCCTGGACCGAGGAGGAGCGACCGATGATGAAGGGGACCAGGGTGGACGGGAATACTACGAGGTCCCGCAGAGGGATCATGGGCAGGTTTTTGATCACTTCACTTTTGGCTTGAGATTGCATGTTTTATACTCCGGCAGCCTGTTTTAAACTGTCGAAAACAAGGGTGTTGTCCTCCACCATCTTTTTGGTGATACGGATGGTGGACGTCTGTTTGGAGGAAGGCAGGTGGAACATGAGGTCCAGCATGAGGTCCTCGATGATGCTCCTCAGGCCCCTGGCTCCCAGCTTTTTTTCGGTCGACATCTGTGCGATCGAATTGATGGCTTCTTTCGTGAATTCCAGCTTGACATCCTCCATTTCGAAGAGTTTTTGGTACTGCTTTATAATAGCATTCTTGGGTTTGGTGAGGATGTCGATCAGGTCTTTGACGGATAGGTCGGAGAAGATCGAGATCACAGGGATGCGACCCACCAGTTCGGGTATCATCCCATATTTCATCAGGTCCTGAGGGAGCATATGGTGATAGATCTCGTCCGTGGGCTTCATCCTTTTTTTTCCCGATTCCGACCTGAAGCCGACTGTGGCTTTTCCTATCCGTTGGGAGACGATCCTGTCCAGGCCGTTGAAGGCCCCTCCAAAGATAAACAGGATGTTAGTCGTATCGATCGGGATGAACTCCTGCTGGGGATGCTTGCGCCCCCCTTGGGGTGGGATATTGGCGACCGTTCCCTCGATGATCTTCAGGAGGGCCTGTTGGACTCCCTCTCCGGACACATCCCGAGTGATCGAGGGAGTGTCGGTTTTGCGGGAGATCTTATCGATCTCATCCACATAGATAATACCTTTTTGAGTCTTTTCCAGGTTGCCCTTCGAGGCCTGGAACAATTTGAGAACGATGTTTTCCACGTCCTCGCCCACATAGCCGGCCTCGGTCAGAGATGTGGCATCGGCGATGGCAAACGGGACCTCGAGGATCCGTGCCAGGGTTTGGGCCATGAGTGTCTTTCCGGTTCCGGTAGGACCTATCAGGAGAATATTGCTCTTGGATATCTCCACGTCATCCTGCTGATCTGCGAAGTGAATGCGCTTGTAGTGGTTGTACACCGCAACGGCGATCTTCTTCTTGGCATCCTCCTGGCCAACGATGTATTCATCCAGAGCCCGTTTTATCTCGAAGGGTGTGGGAAACTCGGCCTTTGTTTCCTTGGCTTCCTCTTCCTTGGCTTCGTTGAAGATGATGGAATGGGCCAGTTCTATACAATTGTCACAGATATATACACCACCCGGTCCCGCAATCAGCTTCTTGACCAGAGGCTGCGGGCGGTTGCAAAAATTGCACTTTGCGGCGCTGCTGTAGTCCTGTCGAAAATTGTCGTTCATATGTGTAATTTCCTGTGATTTCGCTCTGAAAATCTCGTTCAGGCCTTTTTGGCCTTGCGTCGGGACATGATCACTTCGTCGATGATGCCATAGGCTTTGGCCTGATCTGGAGTCATAATAAAATCTCTTTCGATATCCTCCTGAATACGTTTTAGCGGCTGCAGGGTGTGGTGCTTGAGGATCTGGTTGATCCTCTCTCTGATCCTCAATATCTCCTTTGCCTGGATGGCTATATCGGTGGCTTGTCCCTTGAAGCCACCCATAGGCTGATGGATGATGATCCGGGCATTAGGGAGACAGAATCTCTTGCCGGGCGTCCCTGCTGACAACAGGATGGCTGCCATGCTGGCGGCCTGGCCCACACAAATGGTGGATATATCGGAGCTGATGTACTGCATGGTGTCATAGATCCCCAGTCCCGAGGTTATGTTCCCGCCTGGGGAATTGATGTACACAGAAACCTCGGCCTCCGGTCGTTCTGCTTCAAGATAGAGAAGCTGTGCGACAACCGAGTTGGCCACCTCGTCTGTGATCTCGGTTCCGATGAAGATGATGTTATCTTTGAGCAGACGGGAATAGATGTCGTAGGCACGTTCGCTCTTGCCTTCCTGGTCGACGATAAAGGGGATCAAAGTCATTTGGGGTGATCGGTTATTCAATTATAGCATTTTCGACCAAAAAATCAATGGTCTTCCGGAGGAGGAGGTTCTGTTCCACCTCTGATTTCCTGTTTTCACGGTTCATGGCATCGACCACCTGTGCCAGAGGCACGTTGTTCGCGTCTGCCAAGGATTGGAATTCATCGGTCATCTCCTGCTCTGACACCGTCAACTTTTCTGCCTCTGCAATCCGCATCAGGATCAGGTGGTTTTTCACGGTCTGCTGGGCTTTTTGCCGAGCCTCCTCCTCCCAACGGGCCTGCTCCTCTTGTTTAGTCGGAGTCTGCCCCAAGGATTGGATGATTCGGCGCAGTTGGACGACTGTTTCTTGCTGGATCAGAGAATCAGGAAGTTCCGGGTCGACCTTATCCGTGACGTTTTTGACGACCTCCTCTGATATCTCCCGCTTCTGGCTGCTTTCCCGAGCTTCTTCGAGCTGCTTGCGTATCTCGTCCTTGAGCTCCTTCAGATTCTCGAACTTGCCCATGTCCTTGGCAAAGCCATCATCGATCTCTGCCAGCTTCTTCTCCTTGATAGAGAGCACGGCCAAATGATATTCGATAGACTTGCCGGCGACCTTTTTGTTGGCATGATCTCCCGGATATTCGACCCTAAAGTCTTTCTCCTCATTTGCTTTCAATCCCGGAAGATTCTCGTTCAGCGCCTTTTCATTGTCTGGGTGCCCTGTCAGCACGAAGACCTTTTCCGAAGGGAGAAGTCGACCCGTCGCGGCATCTTTTCCCTGGATACGGATCATCACGTAGTCCTCCTGCTGGATTCCCCGGTCCTCGACCGGCTCATACTGCGCAGAACGCTCTCTAAGCTCCGCTAGGGACTGCTCGACATCTTTCTCGGTGACCGTGGCCTCTTTCTTCTTTACTTTGACCTTGGTATAGGCTGGGAGGATGAACTCGGGCCAGACTTCGAACTCAGCCTTCAGCTTCAGGGCCTGGCCCTCTTCCCAGGAAAGGTCGGTGATGACGGGGGTGCTCACAGGGGAAGCCTGGTGGGCAGCAAGTTCACGTCCCACAGCCTTGGGCGCAAGAGAATCGAACATAGCTTCCCGGATCTCTGCCTGATACATGCGTTTCACGACATTTTCAGGCGCTTTCCCCTGCCTGAAACCTTTCACCTTCGCCCCTGCAATGTACTGCCGTAGCGCTGTCTCGTACTCTTTCAGGGTTTCGTCTGCGGGGACTTCCAGTTCCAACTCCCGCTTGGATGCACTCAGTTCTGTGATTTTGCTTTTCGGTTCCGCCATCTCAATTCCTTCTTAATTGAATACTATGGAATGGGCAGAGCGGGACTCGAACCCGCACTCCTTTAACAGGAACTAGGTCCTAAGCCTAGCGCGTATGCCAATTTCGCCACCTGCCCAAAATAAAATCCTAATCCATTTGCTGTTCTCGCAGGAGGATTTGGAACTAAACAGAGGCAAGATATTGGAACCAAACAATATCATATTAATTTCTGTTTGTCAATCGAGATGCTTTCGCCAATGTCCGGCTATCCTCTCGACGGCTTCGAGGGATGCATCGATCTCCTGTTCCGAGTGCGCATTGGAAATGGTCCCATAGCCGTGAAAGATGTTGAAGCCTTCCAGCAGCATGGCCAGCTTGAATAGATTCTCCCTCATATCAAAGTCGTTTATAGCAGGATCCCAGACCTGTTCTGGAGAGGTGATCCGTGCGATATCCTCATGCAGAAAATGCACACCGATCACAGAGGAGTTGGAAGTGATATCCTCATTTTCGCCTGTGCAGCGGACAACGAAATCATGGTGTCCAAAGATCTTTTCTATCTCCGTCCGCACCCGCTTCCCCAAGCGCCCCAGTCGGGGATAGATCAGGTTTTCATTTTCGATCAGGTGTTCCAGAAACCGCAGTCCCGCCAGCATGCAGGAGGGGTGCGCAGAGAAGGTCCCCCCTTCGAACTTGACCATTTTGTCAGGATGCGCTCCGGGATCACAAAGCTCCATGATCTCGCTCCTCCCAGCGAGGGCGCTTACGGGCATCCCTCCGCCAATGGCTTTCCCGAAGACAGTGAGGTCGGCCTCAATTTCATACAGGCTCTGGAGCGGGCCGGCATGAAACCGGAATCCAGAAACGACTTCATCGAATATCAATACCGAGCCGTATTGCTTTGTCAATTCCCGTGAGCGCAGGATGTACTCTCTCTCCCCGAAGAGAAATCCACCGGCCCCAATAAAAGGCTCCATGATAAGGCAGGCGATCCTGTCGCCATGTGAAGCAAACTTTTCCTCCAGATCCGAAACGTTGTTGAACTCGCACGTGATCAAAGAGGCATTCAGCTCCTTGGGTAGTCCTGCGGACTCCACTTCGGCCAGCCCCCCTTTGAACACGGAGATCCCCTTGAGGACATAGGGTTGGGCACCGTGCCAGCCCCCCCCTATCTTGAGTACCATATCGCGGCCCGTAAAGGACCTGGCCAGCATGATGGCATACATGGTTGCGAGTGCCCCGCTGGTTGTGAAGCGGATCTTTCCGCCTCCCATGCGGCTCAAGATCAGCTTCGCGAGTTCTCCTTGGTAAATCCCGGGGAATCCTGTGGCAAGCCCCAATCCGCTCTGAAAGTGCTCGACCAGAGCCTCGATAACCATATGAGGATTGTGCCCCAATATATTTCCGAAATGGCCCTGCCAGAAATCAACGTACTCATGACCGTCAATGTCTCTTATCTGTGAGCCCCCCGCCCAGGAATCATAGAAGGGAAAGGGGGGGAACAACCGCAGGTTATGGCTTCCGCCACGGATCTGAGAGTGTGACAGCTCACGGAATCGCTGTTCGGACCGAGGCCGGGTTTGCGCATACTCTCGCCTGAGGCTCTGGTATATTTTTTCTTTGTTCACTCCGAGTTCCTATGCGCGGACTTCCCCTTCTACCTGGTACCTGGTGAGACCAAACAGTCCCATATTGCACCGTCGCGGGCTGATCACGACCGTGGTCAAGAAACAAACCATTACTCGTGAGGCCGTGGAAGCCGGATTCACAGCATCGTGGTGCCGGTGCCCATTCTATTTATCTATTTTATGTATTTGCTCAGCTTCTGGGCAAGACTGGGGTCGATAGTCTGCAGATTGGCATAGACTTCCCGTGCGCTGGCATTGTCCTTGAGGTTCAAGTAAGCGATGGCAAGGTTGTAAAGGGCATTCCCGTTCTGTGGTTCAAGCTCAATGGCCTTGAGCAGAGGCTCCACTGCCGGCGACCACCGCTTCAACTGCATGTTGCAGATGCCAAGGAACAGCCATCCCTGTGAATTATCCGGTACGATCTCGACAAGCTTTTGAAAAACGGGGATCGCTTCCTTGTAGTTTTTCATCTGGTAATAGATGTTTCCCAGGTTGAGATATGCGAAATCGAATCCTGGATTCAGCTCTATGGCTTTGTTAAGCGCTCCGATCGCCTCCTCGAACTTTTTCTGGTTGGAGAACATGATCCCCAGATTGTAATAGGCTTCCGGATTATTGGGGTCTTGGTCGACCATCTTTTGAGCCGCCTCCAAAGCCTTTTCCGGCATCTTGGCCTCGTCATACATGCGGACGATGATGTTGTAATAGATCTTCGCGTCACTGGGGCTCAACTGCGCGAGCTCTTCGTATTTCGCCGACGCCTCATCGTACATGGCGGCCTTTTCGAATGCCTGGGCCAGCTTGGAACTCTTGTGGACGCTCTGGGGATCTATCTCGACGGCCCTCTGGAAAAACCGCACCGCGTCTGGAAAGCGCTCGAGTTCCATATAGCACTCTCCCAGTTCAAAATGGCTCTCTCCGGGGACCTGGGGTTCCGAATCCAGGAATTTCTCATAGGCGTCAGCAGCCTTATCGAAGATCCTCTGTTCGTAGTAAGCCCGCCCGATCAGATGGTATGCTTCCAAGTTCAGCGGATCCATCTGTACGGACCGCTCCAAGGGTGCAATCGCGTCGGTCCATTTCATCATGTTGACATATACCTGGCCGAGACCGAAATAGGCCGTTGCGTCACCGGGATCGAGCTGCTGGATCTTCTTATAGGTCTCGACCGCAGCGTTAAAATTCCTCTGCTTTGATTCGATCCGGGCCAACAACTTATGAGATGCCAGGTCTTCTGGCTTGAATTTCAAGTACTCTTTGAGATACTTGGAGGCTTTGCTCGTGCTCTCCACGGCTCCGAACAAACGTGAGGCCAGGAGGACTCCTTCCTCGGTATCAAAGTAATCCACTGATTCCTGTCTCTTGAACTTGACGGACTTCCCCGAGGCGCTGAGAGTGCTGGTAAGGCTGCCGGGAAGCACGAATTTCGAAGTTGAGTCGATAAACGTCAGGACGCCTACGACCACGCCATTCTCATCGAAGACCGGTGCTCCGCTCGCTGTATCAGGAGCTGTGATGCTGGTATCCGCCACTTGTTTTCCAGTTGCGTATTCCGCCAAGTTGATGATCTTCCCAGGATACGCCTGGATCTGACCTGCCTCATTGCATCCGACGGCATAAAGCTGGCTGCCGAATTTGACGGTCTCGAATCCAGCGGGGGTGAGCGTCGGCGCTTTACTCTTGATCGCGACTATGGCCAGGTCGCTCGCTGTATCGAAGGAAATGATGCCTTCGATCTTGACCTTCTTGCCCATGATATCCAAACCCTCAGCATTCTTGGCTTCGCTGAGCAGGTGGTAGTTCGTAATCATGAGGTCTTTCCCGATCACGAATCCTGTGCCCCGGGCTATCTCCATTTTGTCTTCATCCTGAGCCATGACAAATATGATGCTGCCCTTGTTCTTTTCGAAGATCGCTCCGCCGTCTTCTTCCTGCGAGAAAAGCGGTACTGCGGAGACGCACAAAAATAAGATAACTAAAAAGGCGGTCGCCTGTCGTAAATTGCGCATCGTCACCTCCATCTATGTATGCATGTATAACGACTTTTCCAATTTACACAATCTCCTCCACGCCTGTCAAATATTTTACCCAAGATAGGGCTGAACTCAGCTGTTGACTGAAGGCTGAAGGCTGGGGTGGAGGATCTGAATTCTTTTCCTCTTCCCTATAAGGTGGGTGGTAGGGGTGGAGAGATGGCTTGACATCACCCGGGCCTTAACCTAGCCTAGTGCCGTGCAGAATTCAGAGGCAAAGGGACCATTCTCTCTTACACAACAGCGATCCGAGGCTGCCTCGCAGCGTGCCCTCCGGATAGTGCTTGCAGGAATCCTGTTCAGTGTCCTGATATGGATCGGGCTCCTGGGCCTGGCACCTTATCTCAGATCGATCCATTCCCCCATAAGTCCTCTGCTCTACTCTTTTTTCGCCCCCACGTGTCATCAGATCGATTCCCGCTGTCTGCACATTTTCGGGCATCCCATGGCTGTCTGTGCCCGCTGCCTGGGAGTATACCTGGGCATTCTTATCGGCACCGTCCTGTTCCCCTGGCTTTCATCCCGTCCCCTGCGGCTGCCTCGACCCCGTACGTTTCTGCTCTTTACGGCCCCCATCGCCTTGGATACATTCGCCAATATGCTCCACATTTGGCCGACCCCCTCAATTCTCCGAATGCTCCTCGGGATCTCCTGGGGACTCATCCTTCCTTCCTATCTCATCCCCGGTTTGACGGATCTCCTGCCTAGGCTCCCCCGAATATTTCCCTTGAAATGAATCCGATGAATCCATAGAATAAACTAAGTCCTCCCAGGAGTTGACCTTATGAGCAATCAAAGACCGAGAATGTTCGTACCCGCCCTGATCGGCGGGGTGCTCGCAGGCATCCTCACCGGGATACCACTCGTAAACTGTTTCTGCTGCCTCTGGCTCGTGGGTGGCGGGGCGCTCGCTGCCTACTTTTTGCGGAAAGATTCACCCGTGGAGCTGACCGCAGGTGACGGCGCCATTGTCGGGATCTTTGCAGGGATGGTGGCGGCAGTAGTCGCGTTCTTGGTCAGCATCCCTTTGGCGCCCCTTGACAATGCCCTTGCCCGCAGCATGATGGAATGGGCCTCCGAATATGCGGATCAGATGCCCGAGTTCTGGGAATCCATGATGACGGGGGAGGGATTGAATGCATCCGTTCCTTTCATGGTGTTGGAATTTTTCATCAACATCGTGGTGTTCTCCGCCCTGGGTGCCTTGGGAGGGATCATAGGGATCTCGTTGTTTAAGAAAAAGGCGGCACCATCCGCTCAGGGAGTGATCGATGTTCCTAAAGACGAAATCGAGACTGAAGCCACAGATAATCATCAATCCTGAATCCGACAAAGGCCGGACCGGGAAACGATGGAACCACATCAAGGAAGCCGTCCGTTCGGTCTTCAAAGAATATCACTTCGAATTCACCGAAAAGCCTTGTCATGCCACCGAGATCTCCCGGTCAGCCATCAAGGACGGCACAGAGCTCATCGTGGGCATCGGCGGCGATGGGACCATGAACGAGATCGCGAACGGTTTTTTCGAAAATGACTGCATATTGAATCCCGAGACTGCCTTGGGCGTGGTCCCGTCCGGAACGGGTTCCGACCTCAGCCGCAGCCTGCATATACCGCTCAGCTACCGGAACGCCCTGGAATTGATCACGGAAGCCCCCTCCCATGCGATCGATACGGGCAAAGTGTCCTTCGCGGATCACACTGGGGCCGCCTGTGAGCGGTTCTTCCTGAATATCTCTGACTTCGGATTCGGGGGCGAAGTCGTCCACCATATGAACCTGAAAAAGATGGAGAAGAAAAAATCCTCCTACTTCCGGAGTGCCTTCTCCACCTTCCTGCATTATAAGAATAAAAGGCTTCGGATCCGGATCGACGGGGAAGAGCTCCCGGAGGACGAGTATCTGATGGGGGCCATTGCCAACGGCAAGGTCTTCGGCAAGGGCATGAAAGCCGCTCCTGATGCGAAGCTGGACGATGGCCTGTTCGATGTGCTACTGGTCAAGGGCATGAGATTGGTGGAATTCATTCGCACAATGCGGCGCCTTTACTCTGGCACACACCTCCCCCACCCCAAGATCGACTTGATCCGCTGCAAGACCGTAGAGGTCTCCCATGCAGCGGAGGAAGATCAGGATGTCTTCATCGAAGTCGACGGAGAACAGGTCGGCCAGGTCCCTGTTCGCTTCACGATCCTGCCCGGATGTTTCCCCATCAAGGCCCACCTATAGAAGTGCTGCCAGGGGGAGGCGGGAAAACAAGGGCTATTTTTTCTTGTTTCTGGTGACGTGCTGTTTGTAGGCTAGGTAGTCGTTCGTGAGCACGGTACGGCCCTTCTCATCCACATAGCGGTAGATTTCGCTGCCACTCACGATTGTGCTCTTTCGGTATCCACTCCGCCTGATCTTATCGATGTAATCGATGGTTTCTCTATAGGGAGGGATTCCTCCGTATTTTTCAACAGCAGACTGGCCGGCATTGTATGCCGCCAGAACGAGGTTGGTGTTGTTGTCGTAGAGATTCATCAGGTCCTTGAGGTACCTGATGCCCCCCTCTATATTCTCAATGGGATCGAAAACGTTATTCACGCCGTATTGCTCGGCCGTTGCCGGCATGAGCTGCATCAATCCCATCGCCCCCTTTTTAGAAACCGCCCGGGGGTCGTAATTCGACTCCACTTTGATTATCGAGTGGATGAGTTCGGGAGGCATCCGATATTCCCGAGCAAGGGATTTGACGATCCCGTCGTATTCCTCTTTGGAATCCAGGATTCCCGCCGTGGCGGTAAGGATGATAAGGGAAAGACATACCCATCCCAGGCCAAGGACTTGAATGGATCGAATTCTCATGGTCTCTGATGCAGATTTTGGCAAATGCTGCCTGATTAATCAATCCCCTTTTGGGGTGAATTTAAGCGCATCATACGCAGCCTGCAGGGCCTTGCCGAGTCCCGAGGGCTCCGATCCCCCTGCTTGAGCAAAGTCCGGCCGGCCGCCCCCGCCGCCCTTGACCAGAGGAGATATCTGCCGGATGAGTTCATCCGCTTTGATCCTCGCAACCAGGTCCTTGGTCACGGCAGCGACGAGCATCGCCTTTCCCTGGTTTTCGCTTCCCAGGACCACAACACCCGAGCCAAGCCGCTGCCTGAGCACATCGGCCAGATCCCGCATCTCCGATATGTTCAGGCCGGGGACCAGTTTGGTGAGGACAGAGATCCCTTCGACACTGCGGATCTCTTCCTCCTCTTCGCTGAACTCCCGATTAGCAATTTTCTGCCGGAGAGACCGGATCTCCTTTTCGCTCTCTTTCAGCGTCTTTTTGAGGCGTTCCAACTGCGTAAGGAGGTCTATCCGAGCCGAACCCAGGGAAGCCTGCACATCCTCCAGCAGATCTTCGTTTTCCTGAACATACTGCAAGGCCGCCCCTCCGGTGACCGCCTCGATCCGCCGCATCCCGGCGGCGATGCTGCTTTCGGATGTGATCTTGAACAATCCTATTTCACCGGTATTGCGGGCATGTACGCCTCCACACAACTCGCGGCTGAAATCATCGATCACAACCACCCTCACATGTTCCCGGTATTTCTCCTCGAATATCGCCATCGCTCCAGATGCGATGCCATCTTCCAGGGAGGTCAGCTCCGTGAGCACTGGAAGGGCCTCCTGAATCTTGCTGTTCACCAGTGTCTCGATTCCATTCCGCTCGCTGGGAGTCAGAGGAGAGAAATGGGTAAAATCGAAGCGGAACCGGTCATGTGCAACCAGAGAGCCGGCCTGTTTCACGTGGTCCCCAAGGATCTGCCTGAGTGAGGCGTGCAGGAGGTGGGTGGCAGTATGGTTCCGGCGAATCGCCTGTCTTCGGGCCAAGTCCACGGAAGCCTCCACCCTGTCGCCCACCCGCAAACTGCCCGACAGGATCCGTGCCTTGTGTGAGATCAGGTCTGGGAGGGGGGCGGCAGTGTTTTCAACCAGCGCCGAGAAATGGGGATTCTTCAGGACCCCGATATCACCGACCTGTCCTCCGGCTTCTGCATAGAATGGAGTCTCCTGCAGGAAGATCTCCCCCAGGTCCCCTTCGCTGAGTTCTTCGGTTGCTTCCCCATCTTTCCTCAAGGCGATCACGGGGGTATCGGCCAATCTGTCCCGGTCATAACCTACAAAATTCGAAACAAGGTCCTTGAGCGGCTCGTAGGCCTGCAGCTCCTTCTGGCGTTCTTCTCCCTTCCAGGCCGAGCGGGCCCTGTTCCGCTGCTCCTCCAGCTCGCTTCGGAAACCTCCTTCGTCCACGCTCAGGCCCTCTTCTTCGGCCAGCTCGCGCGTCAGGTCAAGGGGAAATCCGAACGTGTCATACAGCTTAAATGCTTTATCACCGGGGACGGCGGAAGCTCCCTCGCCCCGAGTTTCCTTTACAAACTGTTGAAAAACCTTCAGGCCGGATGTCAGGGTTGAGGCGAAGCGTTGTTCCTCGGAACGGCAGACATTGGAGATATATGACGCAGAGGTCAGGAGCTCTGGATACGCGTCTTTCATGATATCACTGACCACCCCCACGAGGTTGAATAGGAAAGGCTCCTCCAGACCTAGGGAATTCCCGGCCCGGAAGGCTCGCCGAAGCAATCGTCGGAGCACATACCCGCGCCCGTCGTTAGCCGGCATGATCCCGTCGCTCAGCAGAAATGACACGGCTCGGATGTGGTCAGCGATGATCCGGACAGAAACGTCCGCCTCATCATGAGTGGGAAACTCCCGGCCTGTCATCTCCCCGACAGCATCGATGATGGGCAAAAAAACATCGGTCTCGAAGTTACTGAGCTTGCCCTGCAGAACGGCCGCCATGCGCTCCAATCCCATGCCCGTGTCCACGGAGGGGGATGGGAGGGGCTCTATCCGTCCGCCGCCTTCCTGATTAAACTGCATGAAAACCAGGTTCCAGAGCTCGACGAAACGATCATTCCCCGAACGGATCAGGTCTTCGGGGCTCCCCTCTCCGAATTCTCGTCCAAGATCATAGTGGAGCTCGGAACATGGCCCACAGGGGCCCGTCTCCCCCATGCTCCAGTAGTTGTCTTCCTTGCCCAACCGGAAGATCCGGTCTTCCGGGAGGCCGATCTCCGTTTCCCAGATGGAGAACGCCTCATCATCATCCGTATACACTGTGGCGTAGAGGCGCTCCTCCTTCAGGTGGAAAACCTCGATCATGAGTTCCCAGGCAAACGCGATCGCATCCTGCTTGAAATAGTCTCCAAAGGAAAAATTTCCCAGCATCTCAAAAAAAGTATGGTGTTTGCCGGTCTTGCCCACGGTGTCCAGGTCGTTGTGCTTTCCGCTGACACGCATACATTTCTGTACCGAGGCGGCGCGTGTATAGCTCCTTTTCTCGAGCCCCAGGAAGACATTCTTGAACTGGTTCATCCCCGCATTGGTGAACAGGAGGGTGGGATCATCTTGGGGAAGGAGGGCCGAACTCTCTACGATCTTGTGGCCCTTCTGCAAAAAAAAATCCAGGAATGCTTCTCGGACTTCCTGTGTCTTCATCTATTCGTCGTCGAATTTGTTTGGTGACTGCTCTTCCCGCTCGATCTTGCCCATTTCCTTCTCCATGTCCTCCAGTGCGACATCGAGAGTCGACCGGATCCCCATCACACGGAGCTTGAAATTGTCAGGGCTCGAGGAGTACCGCAGGCCCTGTTCATAGGAAATGTAACCGTCCTTGTAGAGCTGATAGATCGACTGGTCGAAGGTCTGCATCCCATACTGGGATACGCCCGAAGCGATGGCATCCCGGATCAAGACAGTCTTGTCTCGATCACGGATGCATTCGGCGATATAAGGTGTGTTGATCATGACTTCGACCGCGGGCACCCGCCCTCCTCCTTCCTTTCGGGGGATCAGGCGCATGGACACTACCGCCTTCAAGATACTGGAAAGCTGCAGACGGACCTGACGCTGGTGGTGGGGAGCAAACACCGAGATGATGCGGTTGATGGTCTCCGGCGCATCCGTCGTGTGCAGGGTGCTCAGCACCATGTGGCCGGTTTCGGCTGCCAGTAGGGCCGTTTCGATGGTATCGAGGTCTCTCATCTCTCCAACCAGGATGATGTCGGGATCTTCACGCAAAGAGGCCCGGAGTCCACGGGTGAATGATTTCACATCCATGCCCACTTCCCGCTGGCTGATGTTGCTCTGCTTGTCTCGATGGAGGTATTCGATCGGATCTTCGATGGTGATGATGTTCTCCGTGCGGCTCTCATTGATATGATTGATCATGGCGGCAAGGGTGGTGCTTTTTCCGGAACCCGTGGTTCCGGTGACCAGCACCAGGCCACGCTGCTCCATGGCGATGGTTTCCAGTGTCTCCGGCAGCAGCAGTTCCCTGATTGTCATGACCTCGAGTGGGATGATCCGGAGCACAAGAGCCATTGTGCCCCTCTGCTGATAGATGCTCCCGCGAAAACGTCCGAATCCTGCCAGGCTATATGCGAGATCCAGGTCCATATCCTTTTTCAAGGATTCCTTCTGGAAATCGTTTGTGATCTGATCAACCAGTTCCCTGGTATTCTCATTGCTCAAGCGTGGAAAATTGGACAGGGCCTGTAGTTTGCCGTGCACACGCATAAGAGGATAATTGCCGGCTTTGACATGGAGATCAGAAGCGTCGCTCTCGATGGCGATCTTTAAGAGTTCATCAATATCCATGGTTCCCTCCGTATTTTCTTTCTCTGCTAAGCTTAGACTTTTTTATCGCTTTTGTCAGTTCCTTTTTTGCCCCGTGAAGATGCATGTCCCCGGGGAAAACATTTAGTCGGGCAGGGACTCTATAGGTTGGGAGGTGGGCTGATGATCTATATAGGAAAGCCAGCCGTGATCATCCGCCCGGGTTCCTGCGATGGTATCGAAGAACGCATCCTGCAACAGCTTGGTGATCGGCCCCCGGCCCCCCGCTCCGATCTCGATCCTGTCGATGCTCCGGACAGGGGTAACCTCAACAGCAGAACCCGTGAAAAACACCTCATCCGCTATGTAGAGCATCTCCCGCGGGATGATTTCTTCACGCACATTGATCCCGAGTTCACGAGCAAGCTTGAGAATCGAATCCCTTGTAATACCCGGCAGGATCGAAGTGGAAAGTGGAGGCGTCCAGAGGCAGCCATCCTGAACGAGAAACAGGTTTTCACCGCTGCCTTCGCTGACCTCCCCATGGGTGTTCAGCGCGATCCCTTCCGCGTAGCCCTCGATTTTCGCTTCCATCTTGATAAGCTGAGAGTTCATGTAGTTGGCGCCCGCTTTGGCCAGAGCCGGGAGTGTATCCGGAGCCATACGGCGCCAGGTGGACACCTTGACATCCACCCCCTTTTCCTGGGAATCCTCTCCGAGGTATTTCCCCCACTCCCAGACCAGGACCGCGCACTCCACAGGATTGGGGAAGGGATCCACTCCCAGGGTGCCGTAGCCCCGAAATACGATCGGGCGGATGTAACATTCCCGGAATCCATTGACCTGGACGGTCTGGATTATAGCCTGGTTGAACTCGTCCTGGCTGAACGGGATCTCCATCCGGTATATTTTGGCGGAGTTGAACATGCGGCGCGTATGGTCCTGGAGGCGAAAAATGGCTGTGCCTTGAGAATTTTGATAAGCCCGAAAGCCTTCGAAGATCGAGCTCCCGTAGTGTATAACGTGAGAGGCCAGATGGATCCTGGCATCATTCCAAGGGATGATCTTGCCGTTCTTCCAAACTTTCAGACTTTCGTTGAAGGCACTCATGCGCTCTCCTTTGGATTTTAGTGGATCTCGACCTTTTCCCCGCAGTAGGGACACTGTGTGGCTTTATAGGGGAGGGATTTTCGGCAGTTCCAACACCGCTGAGTTTCACGGCTGTCCCTTGCCTGTATGCGGCGCCGTATATCCTCGATCTCAGATTTCTTGGAGTCCGTACCCTTAAAACGAGAGAGCTCTCTGACGATCTCCTCCGGAGTCTGATATCTGTTCTCGACACTGGCTGACAAGCAGTGCATTATGATCCGGTCGATCTCCTTGGGGATATTCGTGTTCTTCAGACGAGGGGGAGTGATCTTGCCCTGTTTGGCCTTTTCCAGGATCTTGAAGGGATCGGGATCGAAGATGGGAGGACGCCCGATCAGCATTTCATAAAATACGCAACCAATGGAATAGATATCTGAGCAGAAGGTTGCCTTTCCCTGGAACTGTTCCGGTGCCATATAAGGAGGCGATCCGATGCGTGTGGACGCATAGGGCACGTTGTTCAGCCAGACCGAAGTCCCGAAATCCGTGATCTTGACCCGGCCGTCTTCGTCCGCGATCATGATGTTGGAGGGCCTGAGATCCCGGTGAACGATCTTACTTGCATGAGCGTGGCTCACCGCAGAGACCATCTGCAAGATGTATTCGGTTGCCTGAGCACATGACAGGGTTTTTTGTTCATCCAGGACCTTCTCCAGGGAACGGCCCTTTATGTACTCCATGACCATAAAAAATATCTTATTCTCTTTCTCCGCTGAGATCATGCGGACAATATTAGGATGATCGAGGGCTGCCTGCAGCCGAGGTTCTTTGAGAAGCTTGAAGAGTTCGATGGTCTGTTTATGGGGAACTTTGATCGCAACCAGGATGTTGAGCCATGTGTCTTTGGCCAGGAATACGGCCCCAAATCCCCCACTGCCCAGAGAGCGGAGGACCTGATACTTTCCTACTTTTTGTCCGGCCAGAAACATGCTTTCATTCCCAGAATTGATTCAAGATTGCCAAGCTGCAGATCGCAGCCGTCTCGGCCCTCAGGATAGTCTCTCCCAGAGACACAGCCTTAAAGCCACGCCCCAATATATCTTTTGCCTCCCCGTTTGTCCAGCCTCCTTCCGGCCCCACCAGGATCACTAGGTAATTGCCGCCCTCTTCGTCAAACAGCCACACGCGGTCGGGAGGCTTGATCCTGGCTACTCGGCTCAGGTGATGGTGTTCCTCTCCTTCGAGTGATACCTCGGAGGACCGGATCTGGTTTTTTCGTACAAAAAATCGGTTGGACGTCACTACGCTGATTTCACTGAGACACTTTCTTTAGTTTGCTGATGGTATCTTTCTCGACGGAATCCAGGTCCTCGCCCCTGGCTTCCGCAAAAGACCGGATTATCTGTTTCTCCTTCCTGGACATGTTCCGAGGTGTCTCCACATTGATCCGGACGAACAAGTCGCCCCGCCTGTGGTTGTTCACATTCCGGAGCCCTTTCCCCTTGAGTTTAAGTACCTCACCAGACTGGGTTCCCGATGGCACATCCAGAGTCTCTTCGCCCCCGAAAGTACCGATTTCGATCTTGGTTCCCACGGCCGCCCTGGGAAATGAGATGGATGCCTGACAGAACAGATTGTCGTGTTCCCGTTCAAAATATTTATGCGGTCTCACACGTATGGCCACATAGAGATCTCCTGAGCGCCCCCCATAGTCACCGGCGTCTCCTTCCCCCTCCACTCGCAACCTCATCCCCGTGTCAACGCCGGGCGGGACGGTGATCGTAAGGGTCTTTTTTTCCTTTTCTTTTCCCCTCCCCTGGCAGTGCTCGCAAGGCGAAGTGATGATCTGACCGGAGCCACTGCACTGGGAGCAGGGGCGGGCCACGGCAAAGAATCCTTGCTGATATCGGACCTGCCCCCTCCCCTGGCATTGAGGGCAAGTGGCTCTCTGGGTACCGGGCTTCAGTCCTGTTCCCCTGCATTCAGGGCAGTGCTTGGACCGATTGATCTTGAGCTCTCTTTGTACACCGGATGCCGCCTCATCCAGTGTGATATCCACATCCAGGAGCAGGTCCCGTCCTTGAGAGGGCTGACCGGGCCTGCGCCGCGTCCTCCCTCCGAAGAGGTCTCCCAGGCCGAAACCGAAAAAATCGCCCAGGATATCCTCGAAATCAGAGAAGACCGTCGAGTTGAATCCAGAGAAGCCGTTGAAACCCTCTCCCCTCAAGCCGTCATAGCCAAATCGATCATAGGTGGCGCGTTTCTCTGGATCCGCCAGGACGCTGTATGCCTCGGCCGCTTCCTTAAAATTTTCTTCGGCCTCTGCATCTCCAGGATTCCTGTCCGGATGGAACTGCATGGCCGATTTCCGGTAGGCCTTCTTGATCTCTTCGGGGGCGGCATCACGGGAGACGCCTAGGACCTCATAGGCGTCACGCTTGCTCATCGATGTCAGCCTCTTCTTCCACTTCCTCTGATCTCTTTATTATCTTGTTGACTTCCTCATGCGACAGGCCTGAGGAGGATTTGACCTCGATGTTCTGGCTTCTCCCAGTTGACATATCGCTGGCTAACACCCGGACCAGCCCATCCGCATCGATCTCGAAACTAACATCGATCTGGGGGACTCCGGCCGGTGCCAGCGCGATCCCCACCAGGTCGAAGACGGCAAGCGAGATGTTGTTTTCGGCAAAATCGTCTTCGCCCTGGAGCACGTGCACACGGACGCGCCGTTGATTCGCCTCTACGGTGGTGAAAGCCATGGCTTTTTTTGTCGGTATGGTGGTGTTTTTTTCGATGATCTTAGTAAACCGTCCATTCTCCGTTTCGATGCCCAATGAGAGAGGCGTGACATCCAGCAGGACAACGAGGTCTGTCATGTCTCCCTGCAGGATGGATGACTGGATGCAGGCTCCCATAGCAACGATCTCATCCGGATTGAGGTGCTCCACGGGCTCTTTTTGGAAGAATTCCGCGATCTTCTTTTTGATCAACGGCATGCGTGATTGGCCTCCGACCAGAATGATCTCGTCGATCCGGTCCGGTCCTAATCCGGCATCTGTCAGAGCCTGTTCGATGAAGGGGAAGGTCTTCTCGATAAGATCCCCCGTTAGCTCCTCCAGCTTTTTCCTGGTCAGGTTCTTCTGGATGTGCTTGGAGGCGGAATCGTCGGTGCAGATGAAGGGCAGATTGATCTCGCTCTCGATCGTGAAGGATAGCTCGCGCTTGGCTTTTTCTGCTGCCTCCTTGATCCTCTGCCGGGCAAGTTTGTCTTTCCCAAGGTCGACAGAGTGCTCGCTGCGGAAGTCCTCAGTCACCCAGTCCACGATCCGGTTGTCGAAATCCTCTCCGCCCAGGAACGTGTTGCCGTTCGTCGCAAGGGCATGGAAAATGCCGTCGTTGATCTCCATCAGCGTGATGTCGAAAGTACCGCCTCCGATATCATATACCGCAATGGTCTGGTTTATCTTTTTGTCCAATCCATAGGCCAGGCTGGCAGAGGTCGGTTCATTGATCACGCGCATGACATCGAGCCCAGCGATCCTGGCTGCGTCTTTGGTTGCCTGGCGTTGGTGGTCATCGAAGTGGGCAGGGACCGTGATCACAGCCTGAGTAACGGAAGCTCCGAAATAGGCCTCAGCGCATTTCTTGAGATACGCAAGGATCTTGGCCGAGATCTCCTGTGGAGTGATGTCCCGGTCCTCGATCTGGACCGTCACATCTCCGTTCTGCGCCGCAGAAAGGATATATGGGATCTTCAGCATCACATCCTGGACTTCGGGAGAATCGAATTTCTTACCCAGAAGGCGCTTTATTGCCGACACCGTGTTGGATGGGTTGGTGATGGCCTGACGAAGGGCCAAGTTCCCGACAAGCTCTTCCCCGCTTTGAGTGAAACTCACCACGGATGGGGTCGTTGGCAGGCCCTCGAGATTGGGGATGACCCTCGGTTCTCCGCCTTCCAGGTAGGCAACACAGGAGTATGTGGTTCCCAGATCGATTCCGATTACATGGCTCATTCTTTTTCTTGCTCCTCTGCTTTTTTAGGGAGCAGGACCTTGACCAGGGCGGGCCTCAACAGGCGGTCATGATGCATATACCCTCTCTGGAATTCCTCGCCCACCGTGGGTTCCTCGATCTCATCGGATTCCTCGGTCATGAAGGCTTGCTGTATGCGAGGATCGAACACGGAATCCTCGTTGATGATGGGGTGGACTCCCTGTTTCTTTAGCAGGTCCAGATACTGCTTGTAGATCATCTCGATGCCCTCACGCAGGCTTTCGCCCCCCTCTCCTTTCTCGCTCTCCAGCGCCCTCTCGAAGTTGTCCAGCACAGCCAGAAATTCTTTGAGCACGTCGCTCAAAGCGAATTGGAAATAGTCGTTCTTCTCCCGTTCCAACCTTTTGCGCAGGTTGTCTTTCTCTGCGGCAAGCCTAAGGAATTCGTCTCTTAGATCCTCTTGGGCCTTCTTTAATTCCTTGAGCTCTTCCTCTTTTTTTTTCAGTTTGGCCTTCAGGGCCTTGTCCGCCACAGCCTTTTTAGCTGTTGAGGCTGTGCCCTTTTTTTTGGCGCCCTTGGCTGTATCCGTAAGGAATTCGATCTCAATATCCCGTTCCTGCCCTTCCTGGATGTCTTGTTCCGTTTCGATCTTCTTTGTCATTGACACTCCTACCTGTAGCTAATCGTGTGGCTCAACTGTTTTGCGATGCAGTCCACCAATGGAATGATCCTCTTGTATGGAAGACGTTTGGGTCCGATGATCCCGAGAGTGCCCAGGACCTGATGGTCATACCCGTAATGCGAGAGGATGAGGCTGCAATCGGCGGTATCCGGGATATCCATCTCCGACCCGATGACCACCTTGACTCGATCCAAGCTGATGAAATCGGACAGCAGCTTTGTCAGCTTGGCTTTCTGTTCGAAACTCCGGAACAGGGATTTGAGCCGGTCCATATCAAACAGCTCGACCTTGCCCAGAAGCTTCGATGTCCCCTGTAAAAATATCTGGCTTTCGCTTTCATCGAGAGAAAAATAGGCATGCAGCAGCTTTGTCAGCTTGTGCATGGTATCTTCCACCCTCAGGCGTTGTTCCGGGATCTCTTTGAGGAGATAATCCCTCACCAGTTCAAGGTTTTTTCCGCGAAAATTCTCGTTGAGATAGCGCGAAGCACGGTCCAGTTCCGTTTGTGTGAAGTAGTGGCGCGTCTTCAGGACCTCGTTCAGTACCATGTCAGAGGTCGTGACCAGCAGGAGAAGGACCTTTTCTTCCGATATCTTGATCAGCCTGAGATGCCGAAAATCGAGGCGGGAAATCTGAGGCGAGATGACAAATCCCATGTTGTCTGAATATTCCGAGAGGAGCCGCGAGGTCTTGTTCAACAGTGATTGGATATCTCCAGAACCAGACGCCAGGTCCTCACCGGAGAGATCCAGGGAGCGCTCTCCCACGAGGGCCTCTTCGAACAGATAGTTGACATAGAATCGGAGCCCCTTATCGGTAGGTATGCGACCCGCTGAAGTATGGGGTTGGCGCAGGTACAGGTTCTTTTCCAGCTTCGCCATGATGTTGCGGACCGTGGCCGAGGAGATATCGATCCCGCTTCTGCGTACGACCAGGCCGGAACTAACGGGTTTGCCGACCTTGAGGTAGTTTTCGACAATCACATAGAGGATGTGTTTGTCTTTGTCACGCAGGACGGCTTTTTTCACCTGTATAACTCCATGTGTCTTATAGCACTAAATCCTTAAACATTCAACTTGTCCCGGGACTGGTTTTAGTCGTATTTCCCCCGGGAAAACGGGCAAATGAGGGATCGGATATCGGGAGGAGGCCGCTGCGATTTTTATCCGACACGTATGCCGGCGTAGCCCACTACGGATTCCAAATCTCCGGTCACGTCCCCGGAAGTCTTGTAGGATATGACCTCGGCCTTTGTCGCACCCAGATCCTTGGCAGCAAACAGGGCAGCCGTCGTAGCCTGGAATCCGCACATGCTGATCTGCTCGCGTCTGACCGTCTCGTAGAGCCCCTTCGCATCAATTGCCTTGATCTGCTCGATCGCCAGATTGTCCTTCTCCCGCGCCATTTCTTCCTTCACTTGGTGGCTCATGTCGGTGGAGGCGACGATCAGCACATCGCCCTGATCATCGTTCCTGATGGCGGAGGCAATGGCATGCCCCAGCGCTTCGAGCTCCGGCAGCTCAGCAAAATATGTGATGCTTATAGGGACGATCTTGACCTGCGAATTGAGATAGCGCAGGAAAGGGAGCTGAACCTCCAGGGAATGCTCACCTTGATGGGCATCGCTGTCTTCGCTGACTAGATCGCAGGCAGCCAGTATCCTGTCTGCCAGGTGAGGATCGATTGGCACTTCACCCAGTGGTGTTCCCCAGGATCCTTTTCTCATGAGGGCGAAGCGTGAGTCCAAGGGACGATGGCTTGGTCCCAGAAGCACGACCCTGTCCGGTATTACAGCCGAAGAATACACAGCGCCTGCGACTTCTCCGGAATACAGATAGCCTGCATGAGGAGCGATCATGGCGATGGCAGGACCTTCAGCTCTTGTCTTGTCGACCTTTTGAGAGAGTTCTCTGATCAGAGTTTCTCTCTGACTTGGATAGAAATACCCGGCTACATAGGGTTCTCTGAGCATGATTCCCCTCCTCTGAACCACTCTATTATAGCGTTTCGGAGGATTCTTTAAAAGAGATGTTATAAGTTTTCAGTTCATCCAAAATGGGACGATAGATCTCTGTCCGGACCGGAATGTGAAGGCCTTTAAGCTGTATTTTATTCTGCAGTATCATCTTCGCTGCTACAGCCACCGGCAGCCCCACTGTCCGGGCCATGGCGGAGTCCCCGCCAGGGATTCCGTAATCTACCAGTGTTGAGGTTACCTGGTCCCGCCCACTCGGATACTCCAATTCGAAACGATGCTGAAGCACGATCATATCCCGCTCTCCCTCTCCAAACTTTAGCCGGGCCTCCATTCGGGCACCGAGCGCCTGCAGGGCTGTCTCTGGTCTGGGGGGGATGGGATCCTCGTCCAGAAGGCCCAGCCAGCGCATCCCCTCAACCGCATGCACAAAATGCGAGGGGTCAAGTTCTTGTCGAAGAGAATCCAGGGCATCCGTGGTTGAGTGCGAATCCGACATCCGCTTCAGCAGCCCCGCGTACGTCTCCCCCACCGGGATCGGGATTTGGTTGTCGAGCATACCCAATATCCCCAGGGACCGCATGAAGGCGCACCAGCCAGGATAGCGGAACGTCCCACGGAGAAGCGTTCTTGTTGAAGAGATGCCGTAGAGGGAGACATAGGGAAGTGAATCCCGGTTAGGGTATCCCTCGAGTTCCCCGATACCCGGAAGATGAAACGTGCGTGGATCCTTGAACAGGTCACCCGCTGACACCGGGACCTCTTCGCCCTTCTCCAAATACCTGGCCGGGCTTGTGCTGGCGGCCAGGACAGCCTGGGGACTCCACGAAAACTTGTATCCGAGCGGATTGGTATTGGCTTCAGGCGCAGGGAGGCCTCCACAGAAAGAGACAAAGGATCGGATTCGCCCGCCTCCTGCTTCCACCTGATGAATGATCCGCATGGCCTCCATGTGATCGATCCCCGGATCGAGGCCGACCTCGTTCAGAACCAGGATCCCGGCACGCTCTATCTCCGGCTTCAATTTCTGCATCGCTGGAGAAGAATAGGATGCCGTGATCAGATCGGTGCGGGTTTCCACGCAGATTCCCGCGACTCCAGGATGAAATGGGAAGGGAAGCAGGCTGATGACCAACTCCGCGCCCTCGATCTCCCTTTTGACGCGCTCGGTATTCTCGAAATTCAGGACCAGCCCGGTTCCTCGAGAAGATCCGGCTACAAGAGACTCGGCCTTGTCCCTCTCGACATCCGTGACAGTGACCCGTGTATCGGGCAGCGCCAGGAGGAAGCGTACAAGAGGGGGAGCGACCATCCCGGCACCTAGAACCAGGACATTCTTTTCCATTGAGGTTGCTCCTCGTTTTCGGAAGCTCAGGAAATGAACTCCCGCATGTATTCATACGCGGGCGTGAATTCACCTCGGAATAGGATGACGGCCTGAAGGATCTCAGGCGGCAGCCCACAGCCCGACAACTCGGCATCATAATCTGCATGCGCCAGAGCCGGGACGAAGCGTTTCAGGGCAGCAGAAAAACTGAGCGAAGATTCCCTCGGGATCTCTGCAGGAAGGTTGTCTATGGACATGACCGCCACTCCCCTTCCTTCAAATCCATCCCGGACCTCGTCCTCGATCGGATCGTATACGAATACCGGGGTTTCCGGTGTCGTGACCTTACGCGTAAACTCGATTGCACCCCCAATATCACAGGAGATGTCTCCGATAACCTGGAGGGCGGGGGCTCCTCCGTTCTCAAAGAGTTCTCTGACAGCAGCGCTGGTCACGAAGCGGGGGTATCGGTCCTCCCAGTATATGCAGTTGACGAGAACATTCAGGTAAGGGAGGTTCTCTGAAAAGATCGATCTGTAGTACTGAGGATTGTCATAGTAGTCCTGCAGCTCAAAATCCTTTTCCGGATCTATCGCCTGCACCATGTGTTCTTCCTTGAACACGACCTTGTAGACTCGGTGCGCAGAAAAATCTCCCTTCTTATAAAAGAGAGGGAGGTCAGGTGCTGGAATTTCCTCCATCGGAAGCAGGTCGAACATGTCCTGAGCTCCCTGTGATGTGTTGCCGTAGCCCAGGAATCCGCACACGAACGGCACGTTCCGGGGATCCAGCCCCTGTTCGTGGATGCGCCGGCCCACCTTACCGATAACTTCCCTGATCTCAACCAGGCTGCCGTAGCGATAGGGCTGTTCGATCTCGGTAAAGGGGGAATCGATGCCCTGGCGGGCAAGCCTCTGCCCTAAAGCCGCGAGGGTTTCGACCATGCCGGCCTGGCCCGCCTGTATCCCGAAGAATAGAAGCCGGCACCCGGCATTATCACGAATCCGCTCGTAGTCGATCAGGGTGCAGCCCTCCTCCTTGAGTTTTTTGAGCATGGGACGGTTGTATTCCTGACCCTTTATGGTGTGCGAAAAAAAGGCATAGACCTTCCCGCGTGTTATCCGCGAGATAGGGACCTCCTTGATCGCCAGAATGACCTTGCATTCCGAAAGATCTTCTGAGAGACCGGTGCCTTCCAAGGCATATTCCCGGTCGGAAAACACGCGAATCTCCGATGGCTGGACATAGACGGAGAGGTTTTGCTGTCTGATGAGCTCACGAACATGTGTGGGGACCAGCGGCGCCCGCCGCTCCCAGGGATTTTTATCTTCTCTGCGAATTCCGATACCGTGAGGCGCCATGGCTCATATTCCTTGTAGCAATAAAGGGAAAGATTATGGCACATTCAGTACCAAATTGGAAGGTTATCCTCCATGGTCACGCCTGGTTGACCTGACATGGAATATCGCTGATAATGAACCACATGATTCAATTTTTCAACACACTGAGCGGAACACTCGAAGACTTCCGTCCTCTCATAGAGGGAGAGGTCAAGCTCTATACCTGCGGCCCCACGGTCTATGATTATGCGCATATAGGGAACTTCCGCGCCTACATGTTCGAAGATCTGCTGAAAAGGTTCCTGATCTATACAGGTCACAACGTGAAACACGTCATGAACATCACGGATGTGGAGGACAAGATAATCCGGGCCGCAACCGAACAGGGGATCAGCTTGAGGGAATACACGGATCAATACACGGAGGCGTTTTTCCAGGACCTGGAGCGGCTCAATATCCAGCCTGCCGACGTATATCCCCGTGCCACGGAACACATCCCAGAGATGGTCGAGATGGTCCAGGCTCTGATGGACAAGGGATTTGCCTACCTGAAAGACGGCAGCTACTACTTCGACCTCTCCCGCTTTCCGAACTACGGCCGATTATCCGGGATCGACATGGAATCACGGAAGGCCGGAGTGCGCATCGACTCCGACGAATACGAGAAGGAAAGCGTACACGATTTCGCCCTCTGGAAGAGACAGAAAGAGGGCGAATTCTACTGGGATACGAAACTGGGCCCCGGCCGTCCGGGATGGCACCTCGAATGCTCGGTCATGAGCATGAAGTATCTCGGACAAACATTCGATATCCACTGTGGAGGCGTAGACAATATTTTCCCCCATCACGAGAACGAGATCGCCCAATCCGAGGCCTATTCAGGCCAGAGATTCGTCAATTACTGGCTTCACTGTCAGCATCTCGTGAGGGACGGCCAGAAGATGTCGAAATCCAAGGGCAACACCATCTCCATCCTGGAACTGACGACCCAGCAGGGGGCCGATCCCATGGCCATCCGGATGCTGCTGCTTTCGACCCACTACCGCAAAATGCTCAACTTCACCTCCGACGCCCTGCACCAAGCTGAAACTTCCCTGCAGAGGATCCGAGATTTTCTCTATGAACTGGAAACACGATCCTTTCCTGAGGGACACATCGGGGATGTGGAGGCCTTGGTCCAGGAAGCCGAAGCTGGATTCGTTTCCGGACTGAGCGATGATCTCAACATTTCCACGGCTTTATCGTCCTTGTTCGGGATGATCAAGAAGGCCAACATCCTGTTGTCTCGCGATGAGGTCACGAAGCAAGGATCCGATCACTTGATGTCAGCCATCCTTTCCTGGGATGGTGTGTTGGGGCTCCTGACGGATGAGCGCGCGAAGGACTTACCGGCCGGTCTTCAGCAGAAGATCGACCAGCGCGAGCAGGCTCGGGTCTCCAAGGATTTTGCCCTGGCCGACCTTCTCCGCGGTGAACTCCTTTCCTTGGGGATCGTTCTGGAAGATACCAAGGAGGGCGTCCGCTGGAAAAGGGCGCCGGCTTCGCCTCCCGGTAAAAACGCTGGTTGAGTTTTTCAGTTCCCCCTCTCTTCCGCCCGGAGGAATGAGGAAAATGCATGTCAGACGATTCTCGGTCCTCTCCCCATGACCTGGGGATCCTGGGTGAGCGCATTGCTCGTCAATATCTACAGCGCCGGAATTTTCGGCTTATCGAGCAGGGATATCGGTTCGGGCGCGGAGAGATCGACATCATCGCCTATGAACAGGATGTGCTTGTTTTTATTGAAGTTAAAACCCGAGCGGATTGGGCCTTCTGTTCTCCGGAGGATGCGGTCACTCCAGCGAAACAGCGTCAGATCCGGCGTATAGCCGAAGCATACCTCTTCCATCGAAACCTCGAAGACGAGAAATGCCGTTTTGATGTGCTGGCTATCCTGGTCGATCCCGGATCCGGAGGAGCGCATATCCGGCACTATCGCGATGCCTTCGATTGATGAGGACTCTAGAACCGTGTCCCCAAGGTCACATAGGCCACTCCCTGAACCATCTCCGGCTCAGAAAGGCTCCGGCTGCCCAGGCTATAGATCAGTTCTATGGTCCCGAGGGGAGAATCGATCACCACTGCAGCACCCAAACCCCACAGCACCGGGCTGCCGATCTCGGGCCTGGCTTTCTGGGCAAAATCGAAAGCAACGTTCCCCATCAGGCTGAGATTGAGGAAACCATTGTATTGGAACCTGTATTCCGCTCTGAGGACCTCCATCCGGCTGCCGAACATCTGGTCATAGCGCATGCCGACGAAGTACTGTGGACGTCCCAGGTTGAAGTATTTGTAAAATGGGATCTCACCCCAGGTCCTCCCTAAAAACAGGAAGAGACGGCCCGTGTGTTTTTCTCCCAGATCGAGATAGCCGTCAAGCGAGAATCCCAATCGATCGTAGTCCAAGTCTGAGGACAGTTCCTTGAAGCTCCCCTCATAAGACACATCGAGTTTCACACCTTGATCGGGGAGCAGCACATCATCCAGAGTGTCGAGTGTGAATCTGGCCGCAATTTGATTCAGTCGATCCTTAAGGCCGGGTAGGATCTCCGAGTCGGGGGGAGAGGAGGTCAGCCTGAGGCTTATCGCCTCCATGCGGAAGACAACCTCAAGGTTTATCCACCTGGCTGGCAGCAGTCCGAAACCCAGGTCCAGGCTCCAGGCCTGATCATCATATGAGGCAACGCGGTCGCCTTCTCCATTGAAGACGCGAGTGGGGATGTTGCGATACCGAGCCTCCAACAGAGGATAAACCGGGAGGTTCAATGTACGTGAGGGGTAGAACAGGCGGGAACGAAATCGTGTCAAGCCGAAAACCTGGAGTTCGTTCTCGAAGCGCAATCCTGAAACAAGCATGTTTGCGAAATTCACGCCGGCGATCCCCACCAGCCTATGCAGGCCATCATAGCGGAGACCGAGGCGTAGACTCCCGCTGGGGAGCTCCTTGACATTCAATACGAGTTCGATCTCCGTCTTGACGAGTGGTTTGATCTCATAGTAGATGTGTTCGAAATACCCCAGGCTGTAGAGGTCCTGGACCTTCCGGTTTATATCATCCACACCGACTTGTGCGCCCCGAGGGATCTCGAGCTGGGACAAAATGAATTCCTTGGATAGTTTTTCGTGGCCCTCAACATTTATCACAGCGACCTTAAGGACCTCGTTTTTAGCCTTCCCAGGAGATCGATCCGAGGAGGACAGATCATGTTGCTGCTTGATCCGCAGCAGGGCAGGCCTGGCATCCAGGGCTGCGTCCTCTCCCCTGTTTCTGATCTCTTCCCGTTTGCGCGCGGAAAAAAAGTCCATGGCTCCCATCCCGGTCATGTCGGGCCGGATCAATATATCCGCAGCATCTGCATTGGCGCGGCGGTGTTCGTGCTCGACAAGGCGGATACTCTGAGCAAGGACACGGTTTGCAGAGTCCAGTTCCTCGGGGCCGCTCAAGGGCGAGGCCAGGTCAACGGCGATGACGATATCAGCCCCCATTTCCCTGGCCGCATTGACTGGGAGGCTGTTGAGGATCCCACCATCAATCAGGATGCGTTCTCCCCATACCACAGGGCTGAACACGGTCGGGATGGCCATGGTTGCGCGCAGGGCCAAGGGAAGGGATCCGTTCTCAAGGATGACCTGAGAGCCCGTCACGAGATCCACGGCCACACAGCGGAAAGGAATCGGCAGGCTGTCGAAGTCACGGACCGCTGCATATGGAAACGTTAGGGATGACAGCATCTGGAAGATATTCTGGCCGAAGATGAGTCCCTGAGGAGGGGAAGGGAGCCAGTCGTCCCAGACGAGGTCCAATTGATATTTCCCGTCCTGATTTTTAGTGAAGAAGGGTCTGCGGGCTCGTGGCGGCATGTCGCGGAACAGCCCGTCCCAATCCAGCGCCTCTGTAATCTCCTCGATCTCATCGCCGGTATGGCCCATGGCATACAACGCACCCACGATCCCTCCGATGCTGGTGCCGACAATGCAGTCGACGGGAATCTCCAATTCATCGAGCAGTTGCAGGACCGGGATATGAGCAAGGCCCTTTGCGCCGCCTGATCCGAGCACCAGGGCGATCTTCGGGCGCTCTTGGGCCTGGAGAGATGCAGCGCAGATCAATAGGAGTGCCGCAACTACACCTCGAAAACGTCTCATGGCCTGCGATCCGATAGGTTAATAATAGAACCAGATGGTTCGATAATCCCGGATGTTCTCTCCTCGAGCCGCCAGTTCCTCCAGATAGTCATAGATCGGTACATCGATGTAGTTATAGGGCGGGACCGGCTCTATATTCTTTTCCCAGGGATGGAACTCGTACACACGGGATCCGTCGGGCAACACCATGACCAACCTGTGGTCCTGCCAGGAACGAAGGTGGTTTTTCCCCAGCTTGGGAACGTTAAACACAGGTTCATCCGTGCGGTCAAGCCCCGGAAGAAGCCTGGCCTCCTCCTTGCGCTCCTGCAGGATACGAGCGATGGGCACCATATATCGGCGGGTTTCTTCCTTGCCTTTCATGTTGAACGTGTAATAGGGGTCCACCCCGATCAGGCGCAGATCCTTTCGCATCTTGGCGGTTTCGAAGCGCCGGGAGTTTTCCACGGTGAACACCTGCTGGTTGTAGACGCCCATGCCGGTGCGCCGGATCTTCTGTACGGCGTCGCGTGCCTCAGGAGTGATCTCATAGCAGTGCTCGAAATGCGTCACAACGGCGACCTCCCGCTTCCCCGGTTCGTGAGCATCGCTCAAGATATCGAGGAGTCGGTCCGTCCATCGCATCGGAAGGACCACGGGAGTTCGGGACCCGATGCGGATCCTGTATATGTGCGGAATCTTACACAGGGCCTTCATCAGCCAGGAGACCTGGTCGTCGTTCATGATCAGAGGGTCCCCTCCCGTGACCAGGACATCACCCACCGCAGGATGAGCGGACAGCCAGTCCACCGCCGCCTGCAGGATCTTCTGGGGAGACATGGCCTTGGGATCAAGGACTTCGTCGATCTCCCAGTTGCGCTGACAATAGACGCAGATCTGGGAACAGGTGTTGAACGGCTTGATGATCGCGATTCCCGGATAGCGGCGCGTGATCAGGTCAATGGGCGACGTGTCATGCTCCCCCATGAAATCGAAGACCAGATCACGGTCCCTCCGGTGGTCGGCCAGGATATCGACATAATCCGGGGGGGGGATAACCTGGGCCCTCACGGCGTGATCATAATCCAGGGCTATCTCCCGGTCCATGAGATGGAGATAGTACGGCGTGATCCCAAAGGGGATGCGGTTCTGTATGGCCTTATCGATGGCCTCCTGCTGCTCCATGGTCAGCTCGATCAGGCTCTTCAAGGGGTCCGCAGTGCGGATCACATGGCGCAGCTGCCATGTGTAATCGTTCCAATCCTCCTGAGAGGCTCCGAAAAAATTGAGGATGCGGTCCCGGTTTTCTCTTCGCCAGGTTATGACGTCGGGCTCAAGCCCCGAGGGATATTTCTTGAAGTATTTATGGATGGTTGAACCCAGTTCATCCAACGCCTCTGAACGTGCCGAGCCCGCCTCGCGGCCCTCCAGGCGGAGGAAATCCGGGATCCCCTTTTTCGCTTCATGTGACTCAAAATAGATATTGGATTTTCCCGCCACTCCACGAAAGAGGTTGATGAACTCCATGAGGAATCCCACGCCTACCGGTTGGGTCAATTCCTCGGTCCTGCCTCGCGCCATCTTCCAGAGGTTGTCCAGTGCAGAGGTGCCGGTCCTGTATTCGTTGATGGGGCCGATGATGCTCTTGAACGCACGTATGCATTCCCGCACGGTAGCCTTTTCCAGGATGTGGAAATCATTGTCCAGGTCAAAGAGACGCCTCTCCGCTTTTTCCAGATAGATGAAAAGCGAACGCCGCGCCTCCTCCAGGGTGCGCGATCGCTTTATCCTCCTGTGTATTTCCGGGTTCGCCTGCCACAGCCGCTCCAGGTATGCATCGTAGTCGACCTCGAAACGCGGCTTCACCATCTCAACGGCGTCTGTGAAGACATCGTCGATGATCTTAGTATGGGTCGGTCGTGGGGGGCGGCTGCTTTTATCATTGGATTTGTTCGGCATTTTTGTGATCCTTTTCTGAGTATCCGGGCCGGCTCAGGATCCGGTTTCTTTTCAGTTTAAAACAGTCGACTAAAAAATGAAACCCGAACAAATATTTAACGAAGCGGATTATATGCGGATGTGTCTCGACAGTCCCGCAGGAGCTCTCCGATGGTCTTTCCGAGGACAGGATGGACTACCTCGGCTGCGATCTCGGCCAGCGGTACGAGCACAAACATGCGCAAAACCATCCGGGGATGCGGGATCCTGAGCCGCTCCGTGTTTTTGGTCAGGTCGCCTGCCAGGAGGATGTCGATGTCGATCACTCGGGGGCCGCCCACTTTCCCGGAGATCCTCCCCATGTCGGCCTCAATGGCATTCAAGGTCTTTAAGAGATCGCCGGGCCGCTGGTCTGTCTCCACAACGACTGCCTGGTTCAGGAACCAGGGCTGATCCCGAAGCCCCACAGGCTCTGTCTCATAGATTGAAGACTCCCTCTCGATCCGCATCCCGGAGCCGAGGAGCTCTTCCCGGCACCGCCGGAGAGACTCTTCGCGATCGCCCAGGTTGCTTCCCAGGCTCAGGTGGTACTGCATATGAACATGATATCAGCTTGTGCGGACAGTTTCAAAAAAGTCGGTTCCGCCTTTCTTTTCTGAGGAAGTTCTGGCAGTATGAAAGAAGAAAAAGAAACCATGCTCAAGATCGAAAAATGGCGGATCGAGGAACTGACCCTGGTCCTGGGTGATCTAGTTGAAACACTGCAGCAGGGAGAGAATCGTGAATGGGCCAATGTTTTCTCGCACTACCTCAACGAAGCCGAACGCTTCCTCCTGAAAGACCGTGTGCACGTCGAAGAATTCAAACGCCTGGTGCACAACATCCTCTGCTGCTATCTTGAAGGAGATTCTTTCCGCCGAATGGTCCTGTATCCAGGGGAAACGGAAGAGAGCCTGAGAAAAAACAGGCAGTTTCACCATCTGCAGGCTCGTCTGTACCATCTTCTCACAGACCTGCAGACACGATTCGTGGAATTCGTGCACTGACCCCCTCGGTCAGAGGCTGAGCAAACCCAGGTTCTTAATCACCCGCAGCACCGAGAGTGTGATCCAGAGGTGATCTTCGAGCGTGGCCTTCTTTGACCCCGCTTTCCAGTATCCGTGGCTGTCCTGTCGTTTCAGGAGCCATTCGAACGCCTTATTCACCTCGGGATGTTCCACGGTAAAACCGATCTTGGCCATTGAATCAAGGCTGCTCAGTATATCAGTCGCCCAGAAGGGATACGAAATCTCCTCCCAGTAGCGTGCCTGCTGTCGATCCTCGTAGACATCGGGCTTAAAAAAGCGCTGAGTCATCATCTCTACCGCCCTGCGGGCATCCCTGTTTTTCCGCCATGTGGGCGAGGCGGCCAAGGCCCTCAAGACCATACCCGTGACCAAATGAGAGGAGGGATTGGAGGGATCTGGCTTAAGTGGTTTGATGTTTTTCTGGGCGTCCAGATTGTAGCGTTCCTTCAGTTCGGTCTTGTCGATCGTGCGGTAAGGAATGACCCAGCCCCCATCTGTCTGCCGATTTCGACTCAGCCAGCGGAATCCTTTCTGTACCCTTTTGTCCGCATCCAGGCCGAAGAGGCAGAGCACTTCCAGGGTAAGGGCGTGGTAGGTCGGGGCATACTCGTTGAAGTAGGCACCTCTGAAATCTCCCTCGGTGGTCTGAGTGGAAAAGAGAAAATCGACCATCCGCTGGATCTCTTCGAGCTCAAGGTTGCACGCATAATCATGGAGCCTGAATGCATTGTGCAGAGTTTCCACTATGTAATACGTTTTTTCCCAACGGGGATTGCCCTCATACTCTTTCCGGCACCACCCTCCGTTTTCACGCTGGCTTTCCAGGATACGGATCCGGGAGGCGAACTTCTGCAGGTTTTTGTATTCCCGGTCAACCGGAACTTCCAGGATGTCATTTTTCAACCAGTACAGGATAGGGAGGTTTCCTCGCGCAAGCAAAAACTCTATGGCTTTGTTGGTATTGGCTTGCATATTATCGATTCGACCTGACCAGATTTCTCATGCACAAAAGCAACATATATGGACTATTCACGTCAACCCCTCAGTAAGATTTTTTCCCGGACCATAGAGCACACGTCCTGGCAGCCGGCCTGTGAGACGCTCGTGTTCGACGACGATTTCGCCGTTGACGATCACGTACTCCAGCCCCTGACTATACTGGTGCGGCTGGGAGAACGTTGCCTGGTCGCCGAAACGCTGAAAATCAAATATAGTGACATCCGCGAAGTAGCCCTCCTCCAGCCGACCCCTTTTCTGGATGCGGAATGCGGCTGCCGGCAGAGAGGTCATCTTGCGTACGGCTTCGTCAAGTTTGAGCACGCCGCGCTCCTTAACATAGAGAGCAAAGATCCTGGGAAACGTCCCATAATTCCGGGGATGTGGGACGCCCTGGCCTGGGATCTGGATCCCGCCGTCCGAGGCATGCATATTGTATTCCAGTTTCATCAGGGATTCGACATCGGCTTCGTCCATCTGAAAAAAGACACCCTGCGCCCCCCCGTTTTTCTGAATATCGATGATCAGAAACGCAGCGTTGTCTACGGTAGGTTCCTTACCAAGTTCTGTCAGGATCTCCCTGAGGTTCTTTCCTTGATATCCGGGTTCGTGCGCATATGAGGCGAGACAGATCGCCGCAAGCTTGTCGATCCCTCTCGAAGAGTTCAACCTACGCTGGATTATCACATCCTTGATACGGGAGAAATCCGACGGATCCTCAAGCCGAGCGAGGAATTGCTCCCTTCCTCCCTCAAAAGCCCAGGCAGGAAAGCTCGATGTGAATCCCGAGCTGGTGGCTACATAGGGATACTGATCCAGATAAACTTCCATGCCACTGGCCCTGGCATTTTCAACCGGAATTGTGATGCGTTCGATCTCCCCCCAAACCTTGTCGTCAGACAGCTTGATGTGTGAGATCTGTACCGGGATCCCATTCTCCCCCCCGATCCTCAGGGCCTCTTCGATCGATTCCGTGATGCCCTCGCCCTGATCCCTCAGGTGTGTGGCGTAGATCCCTCCAAATGACGTGAGCACCGAGGCAAGCTCCACGAGTTCCGCTGTGTCAGAATACGTTCCCGGAAGGTAAGCCAGCCCGGTGGACAGCCCCATCCCGCCGGCCAGCATTTCCTGGCGCAGCAATTCCTTCATCCTCTCCATCTGCTGCGCAGAGGGGCTCTCCATGGCCATATCCATGACCTCTCTTCGGATCGTGTTATGTCCGATCAACGTCCCGAAGTTGGGCACGATCCCCTGTCCATCTATCCGAGCAAACAGCTGTGAGACCGGAAAGGGATGCCCGCCGCAGTTCCCCCCGATGACCGTGGTCACTCCCTGCAGCACATAATTGTCCACGGTCGGAACATCGGCAATAGCGCGGTCGCAGTGGGTATGGACATCTATGAAACCTGGGGAAACGATGAGTCCCTGTGCCTTAATCGTGGTGCGCGCCGGGCTCCCATTGATCCGGCCGATCTTGACTATGCGGTCACCCCGTATGCCGATATCACCCACAAAACCGGCGCTGCCTGAGCCATCGATCAGCGTGCCTCCCTTGATGACCAGATCATAGCCTTGGGCGGCCCTCCCACAGTTGAGGCTGGAAATCAGAATAAGGGCAGACAGCAGCAAAATCTGCCAAGCCCCTATTCTCCGAGTCATTGCGTTCTCCTCATCTCTTCTTAAAGCATAGATTCTATTCCAAGTAGGAAAGTCCTGTCAAATTTTGTGAAATCATTTGATTTTAATCTCCTTTTTTTTTACCATGTGTGGCTTGGCATTTGTTAATATTCCACAAAACAATTGATCCCTCGATCATCGGGAGGCAGACATGAACGAATTCATCTATCTGGACGGTGGGGCGACATCCTATCCCAAACCGGAAGAGGTCTACACATATATGGATACCTTCTATCGAAAACTGGGAGTCAATCCGGGACGCTCGGGGTATGACATCTGCATGGAAGCGGGTGAAGTCGTCGAGGACACTCGCAAAGCCCTGACTGAATTCTTCCACGGCACGGATCCAAATCGACTGTGCTTCTCCTATAATTCGACCGACGCCCTCAATCTCATCGCATACGGCATGCTGGAAAAGGGCGATCACGCCATCACCACCACAATCGAGCATAACTCCGTGCTCCGTCCACTCTATCATCTCTGGAAGTTCAACGGAGTAGAGCTCGATCACATCCCCTTCGATGACAAAGGATTTGTGGATCCCGATGATTTTAAGAAGAAGTTCAAGCCCAACACCAAGCTGGTCATGGTAAATCATGCCTCCAACGTGATCGGCACCATCCAGCCCCTGAAAGAGATCGGGCGTCTCTGCCGGGAGAGCGGGATTCCCCTGGCGACCGATGCTTCCCAATCCGCGGGGAAGATCCCAGTGGATATGGATGATCTGAACCTCGACGTCGTGGCCTTCACGGGGCACAAGTCGCTGCTGGGTCCCACCGGGATCGGCGGCCTGTATGTAAGGGAGGGCATCGAGATCCGGCACACTCGAGCGGGAGGGACAGGCGTCCGCTCCGCGGTCAAAACGCACCTCTACGAATACCCCTTCCGCCTGGAATACGGCACACCCAATACCTTGGGGATCGCAGGCCTTAAAGCTGGCCTGGATTGGGTGACACAGAAGGGCCTGGATAATATACACGCGCTTGAGATGAAGCTCACGCGTATGCTGCGGGATGGACTGGCCGCCATCGAGGGAGTTACCATGTACTGCCAGGACGACCTGACGGATCACATCGCCGTGCTGCTCTTCAACGTCGATGGAATGGAGGCCCTGAATACGGGGACTCTCCTGGATGTGGATTACAACATCGCCTGCCGAACCGGCCTGCACTGCGCCCCCCTGGTGCACGATCAGTTGGGGACCGCCGAGATCCACGGCGCCGTCCGCTTTGGGATCGGCCCTTTCAACACCGAGGCCCACATCCAGGCTGCCATCGAGGCCGTAGCGGAGATCGCCGATCTGCAGCGGAAGAAGTTGTCTTAGGTCAGCACGGCTCCAGCACGCAGCAGCGGGCCGCACCGTGGGCCCGGAGGCACTCTTCCCGCGCCTCATCACTCTTCAGCGTACAGCAGTGGATGGAGCAGATCTCCGGGCTGCGGCGAAAAAGCTCCGTGCTCAAGTATTTCATTCCGGTATCCGGGATGACGGTGACGATGGTCTTGTCTGAACCGATTTCGTCAGCCACTTGAATGCTGGCAAACACATTGGCCCCTGCCGAATAGCCACTGAATATCCCTTCAACCCTGGCCAGCCGACAGGCGGTCGCCTTGGCTTCTATATCCGACACCTTGACCACGCCGTCGCTGAAGGAATGATCATAGAGCTCCGGAATGAATCCCTCCCCTATCCCCTGGATCCTGTGGTGGCCTGGATCTTCCCCGGAGATCACCGCCGAATTTTCGGGCTCGATGACAAAGATCTTTATCCCGGGATTTTTTTTCTTCAGGCCCCGGCTTACGCCCATCGCCGTCCCCGAAGTTCCGACTCCGGCAACAAAGGCATCGATCCGTCCCCCTGTCTGTGCCCAGATCTCCTCGGCGGTAGTGGTCTCATGCGCGAGTGTGTTGGAGGGATTGGCGAACTGGTTGGGCATGTAATAGCCGGGCTGGTCCGCAAGTTCTACTGCCCGGGCCAGCGTGGCTTCAAGGTCCTCGAGGGCAAACGTCCCTGGTGCGGCCTCGCCCTGACTTGGAACCAGCGCTATCTCGGCGCCGAAGGCCGTGATCATATCCTTGCGCCCCTGGCTCATCTGCTCCGGCATGACAGCGATCATCTGGTACCCCTTCATTGCGCAGACCAGCGCCAGACTGGTGCCCGTGTTCCCGCTGGTGGGTTCCACGATGCAGTCCCCCCTCTTTATGATCCCCTGCCTTTCCGCCTCCTCTATCATGTTCAGCGCGATCCGGTCCTTGACACTCCCGGTAGGATTGTAAAATTCCAGCTTGGCCAGGATGTTGGCCTTCAGGTCCCCCTTGATCCTGCTGAGCTTTACCAGGGGTGTATTTCCGATCAATTCCAGGACATTCTCATAGATCATGGCGGGCTGTCTCCTCTTTTGATACATCGAAATGTAGCACAGTCAAGCCGATAGTTCCAGTGAACCCATGGTTTTAATCGGGATGGTGGTGTTTCTATCAGGCGTATTTCTGGATATATCCCGAGACGGAGAGTGAAGTCATTCCGAAATGACGAGAGCGTTGGCGACGAGCTCACTCACAGTTTTGATTTCAACATTCAGCTTGTAGTGTTTATTCAGTTCCATGAGCTGATCGATACAATTGTGACAGGGAGTAGCCACCACCTCGGCTCCGGTTGCTATAATCTGATCGGCTTTGATCCGGCCTGCGGCAAGGCGTCTCTCAGCAAATCGTGTCATTGCCAGTTGACCTCCGCCACCTCCACAACAGTAGTTTTTCTCACGATTGGGATACATTTCTACCAGGTTTTTGACGCTGTGACGGAGGATAAATCGCTGCTCTTCTACGACTCCTCCCAACCGCACCAGGTTACAGGGATCATGAATGGTCACGGACTTTTGATTGCGCTCCGGATCAAGCCTGATCCGGCCCTCCTTGATATATTCCGCTATAACCTGAAGGATACTTTTTACCGGGAATCCGTACTGCCTACTTAACCATTCCGGGGCTTCCCAGCGGTTTGAATTGAAACCATGCCCGCATTCAGCCAAGATCAGTTCCCGGCATTTCAACTCCTCCAGAGCCTTCACTAACCGGCCGGACATGACCCCGGCCGCCTCATCGTCCCCGTTGTACAGGCCATAGTTGGTAACATCGAAATTTTTTGATGAAAAAGTCCAATTTTCTCCCGCGGCATAGAAGATTTTCCCTGCCGCTGTTATGGACAAAGGGAAAAACATCGCTTCGCGCGGATTGATGGTGTAGAGTAAACGTGCACCGGGTTTGTCCAGCGGCAGTTTGGCTTCCGGGTCGTTCACATCCTGCTGCAGTTCCTCCTCCAGCCACTCGACCGTCTCCAACCAGTCCTCCAGGGAAATCCCCATGTTATTTCCCTTTTCTATTGCCGTGTCGACAGTAGACTGGAGTCCCGGCGGAACGATCCCTACCGCTGCCAAGGCTCCCCGGGCCGCTCGGATCAGGGAAGTGATGTTGATCCCCATGGTACAGTTGATCCCGCAGCGGCCGCATAGGCTGCAGCGGCCGAACAGTGTGTCTACCCATTCTTCGATCAGCTCATTACTGAGTGCCTCGGCCCCCACCAGGGCAGGCAGCTTGCGGCCTATCAGGTCGAAGCTTTTCTTGTAGACCTTAGTGATCTGATGAAGTTTATACGCCGGTATCGACTTGGGATCCTTGTCTGTGAGGTAGTAATGACAGGAATCGGCACACAATCCGCAGTGGGCGCAGGTCTGAAGAAAAGCCGCATACTCATGCGTGAGGCTGGTCTTAAAAGCCTCCAGAATGAGCTCCCGGTCTCGCGTGGTGAGGGACTTCACCCTTTCTTCAAAAGTTGACTCGGATTTTTCAGGTTGCGGCATGATCACTCCTGGCGGTAGGGATCAGCCGCGCGCGGATAAATACCCCGCCTGCCGAAAAAATATCCAAATAGGATACGGCTGTAAAAGAAAAATATACAATGCCGAATCTTGCCAAGCGGAATATAGAGAAAAAGCAATATAGCCACAGCATACAAAGGCCCTTTGAGCCCGGGAAACAACATACTGCCGAGCGCCGCTCCGATAAAAATATCGACCAGCAGATTAGCAATGAAGTCATCAGGAGAGCTTATGCTCCGCATCATAGGCTTCAGACAGCGCTTCAGAAACAGCCCTAAGCCTGCAAGGAGCCCGGCACCCGCCAAGATTCGGAGGGCGCTTGCTACGTATCCTCCAACATTCAAGGACGCGATCTGGAGAATAAGCCAGAACAGCGCCGAAAAGATCCCGAAATGGTACATGAATCCGGCCGCGTAGGTTATGAGGTGTCGGCGGGCACTCTCCTTCTCCCACGGCATCATGCCCAATCCGAAGGCGTAGCGAATCCCTTTACCGGGATTGCCTTGAGAAACCGCGAAAGTGTCTCTTCTTCCGAATGATAGGGTGTTGAAGACCAGGACTACCAGCGCACAGCCGCAAATAAAGGCGGTCACAATGACTCCGACAGCCAGAGCGGTTTCCATTTTTGCAGTCTTTTAGACGCAGCCGTCGGGTTTGGGCAGACCTGCCAGCTTGCACGCACCTTTTGCCGGGCCAGAGGGGAAAAGTTCGAATATTCTGGTCAAAGAGAGACCCGAGTTCTTACACACCTTGCGCACCATAGGTGCCATCTTTTTCTCTTCATAGTATTCACGGATGTAACGGATCGCAGACCAGTGTTCGTCGGTCAGGGAGTCCAATCCTTCTTCAGATTTGGCCAGAGCCACTGCGATATCTTCATTCCACTCATCCGGATTCTGCATAAATCCTTCTTCGTTGAGTTGGATGGTATTTCCACTAGCTATTATCTCAGGCATGTTCGGCTCCTTCGCAAAATTAACCATGGATTATAGCATACCTGCGTCGATGGAAACAACGACATCCATTTCGACTGAAACATCCTCATTACCACCATCAATTCAGACTGGGCAAGTGGTTACTTCAGTCTGAGAAGTTCTGCCATGCCGTTCCCCTCCTCCAGCTCTGCTTGCAGATCCATTAAACATCACATAAAATGGCGGACATGTCCAAGGAGGGAATCATGCTAATAGGAGAACGAATATGAAGAAATATGTTATCTGGGGAGTGCTTTTCATCACCGCTATAGGAACCGCCCTTGCTCTTGCCGCCGATTTCGAGTCGGATACGTTGAAGACCTCGCTCGGCGACCTCAAGATGACCTTCATCGGGCATGGGACCTTGATGTTTTCCCTGGGGGATAAGGTCATCCATATCGATCCGGTCGGCCGCTACGCCGATTACAGTGATCTGCCCCAGGCCGACCTAATCCTCATCACACACGAACACGGAGACCACCTGGACCTCAAGGTGATCGAGGTCCTGAAAAAGCCGGGTACGGAGATCGTCTTGAACGAGGCCAGCCAGGCGAAACTCGCAGGCGGAACCGTGATGAGGAACGGGGATGTCAAGACATTCGGTGGGCTCAAGATCGAGGCCGTGCCGGCATACAACCTTGATCCGGAGACACGCTTCCATCCCAAGGGACGGGACAATGGATATGTCCTCACCATCGGAGAACAGCGGATCTACATAGCTGGAGACACGGAGAACATTCCGGAGATGAACTCGCTGCAGGACATCGACGTGGCATTTCTGCCTATGAACCGGCCCTACACCATGACTCCCGAGATGGCGGCTGAGGCAGCCAGGGCTTTCAAGCCCAGGTTCCTCTATCCCTATCACTTCGGCGACACCGATCCTCAGGAGCTGGTCGCGCTGCTCAATGATCTCCCCGAGGTCGAGGTGCGTGTCCGCAATCTCCGCTGATCAGGGATAGAGCAGGAAGGGATTCCGGCTATCTCTGAACTCGGCTAGATCTCCTTTGAAGCTGAGTACGATCTCGGATGCAGGGATGCCATCCTGCAGGGCCAGTCGAATCCTATCCGTCCCCATGACCCTGTCGAAGTAACCCTCATGGAACTCCAGTTTATCCGGATATATCTCCAGGACCGCTTCCAGAACATGCAGCGTGACGGACAGCGGCCGATAAGCATCCCGGTCCGTTAACTCCAGCCGTAGGCCGGAACACACCTCACCTGCGAATTTTGAGGAGCCTGGTTTGAATTGAACCTGTTTAAAACAAACCCCGGGCAGGGCAGACCGATCGAGCCTCTTCGAGAGGGCCCGAGCATCGATCCAGGGGGATCCAAACTGCTCGAAGGGCCGGGCAGTGCCTCGGCCTTCCGAAAGGTTGGTGCCTTCTAATAGCACCTGGCCCGGATAAACCAAGGCCGCAGCCAGATCGGGGAGATTGGGAGAGGGACGCACCCAGGGGAGGCCTGTCTCGTCGAACCACATCCCCCGCTCCCAGCCTCGAAGAGGGATCACGGTGAGCTCCGCCTTTTCAGCCAGGAATCGGTCATTGTAGAGCAGCGCCAGTTCTCCCATTGTCATGCCATGGCGCAGGGGGATCGGATAGAGGCCCACGAATGAGCTGTAGGTGGGATAATCCAGGATCGGACCTTCCATGGTGCGCCCATTGATCGGATTCGGTCGGTCGAGTACCAGGAAGTGGATGCCCCTCTGTGCACACCTGCGCATGCAGTAGGCCATGGTGGCAGCATAGGTGTAGACGCGTGTGCCCACATCCTGGAGATCACAGATCAACACATCGAGGCCCTCGAGCATGTCCTCATCCGGGACCTTTCCCTCTTCGCATGCATCGAATGATCGCATGACCTCGTCCAGGCGGCCCCGCATGTCCGGAGCGAGAGAGAGGTGCTGGCCGTAAAGGCTGTGAACCGGGAGGCCCGTAGCCCCGTCAAGCGCGAAGGGCACGTATTCGCCGGCTTCTGCAGAGCCACGGATCCCATGCTCCGGACTGAACAGCGCGACCAGCTTAACCCGCGAATGGCCGGCGAGGAGGTCGATCGTCGATTTCCCCTGACTATCAACACCACTGGGATTGGTGAGGAGCCCGACTCGAAGCCCATCTATGAGCACGAGATGTTCCTCCATGAAAACTCCCACCCCAGGCAGCACATTATGCATTTTTCTTATTCACCCCAGCCGTCTTTGTTCGACTAAACAAGTATCCTGTTTCTGCTGGCTGAGCAGGATCCTCCCGCAAAGCAAAGCCCCGCTAACCCCAAAGCCAGCCCCCCCCCTATCCCAAGCCTGCATCATCGTAAGGTGGGGAACTCCGCCACACGGAGGTTGGTGCACCCATAGGGGATCAGCGTGAGCTCCTTGAGCGGTCCCTCGATCCTTACAGGTGAACGAGGCAGGTCTCCCGCGGACCCGTTCTCCAGTGTCCATTCGGGAAGCAGAACTCCCTTTACTCTGGCCGATATGGGAGCCCCATCCGGCGAAAAGGGCATCTCTCCCATGGCATGTTCACTAAACTCGATATCGTTTTTCAGTGTCTCCTCGTTTACGTCCAGGGCGTAGTTCCAAGCGGTCGTAGGGTAGACCTCCCAGTCCCCATGAGGCAGTTCCCGGTGCGGCAGTTCCGCATTGACCCGTTTCCACTCCTCCCCCATCTTGAGCGCATAGACCAGGGGGCCCCTCTCCACCGCCAGGGCGTTGTTGTAGCGCCGCGATGCTCGCGCATGCATAGGTAGACGTAAAATGATCCGGTCCTCTCCGTGCCATTTTCGCTCGAGCCGGAAATACGTTCCAGCCTCCAAGGCCCCCAGCGATTTCTGATTCACGGTAAGGGACGCATCACCTGCCCAGCGCGGGATGCGCAGGTGAAGCGGAAAACTCACCGGTTCTTCCGTGCGCAAGTTTATGTTGATTTCATCGCGGAAGGGATACTGCGTCTCGACCTCGACCTCAACCAGGATCCCATGAATGACCGTTCGTACAACACAGGGCGCATAGGCGGCGACGGCAAGCCCGCCATCTGATACGCTCCGCATCCACAGGTGGGCGGCGAACTTGGGCCATCCCTGGCTGAGGTTGGCCGTGCAGCAGCCATAGTTCGGCTCCAGCCCATAGATATTGGAATCCGGACCGTTCGTGGTCCAGAGACGATTCTCCCTGATGCTGCATTCGACCTGATTCACCTGCTGATCATACTGATGGGCCCACATGTCCGGAGTGAATGTGGCTGGCAAGGCGTTGTAGGCGATCTTTTCCATCTGATCTCCCAGTCGGGCCTCCCCGGTCACGGACAGCATGAGCTCCAGTGAGTACAGGTATTCCATGACCGCGCAGAGCTCGGTTCCCTGAGAAGGATTCTGCCCCGCGAAACACTCGTCCCCCGTGAACATCCCGGTCACCTGCCCATGATACTGGTCCTGGAGACGCATCATCTCGTTTCCCATGGCCAGGTCCCTGTCCTCACCGCTCAGCCGCCACCAGAGTGCCGGGGACTTGATCGCCATGGCATTGTTGACGACATGGCCCATGTATGTCCACTTTCCCTTTGCGGTGGGCTCGGTCAGGGGCCAGCGGCGGAAAAAATCGAGCCAGTTGAAGCCCTGGGCATGGAGTTTGACTGCCAGGTCCAGCAGCCAGTCTTCCTTGGTCTGTTCATAGAGCCAGTAGATGGCGATCAGAGATTCGAACCAGCGGTATTTTCCCCAATTGAAGAGCGGACGGGAATCGATGTGGCCGTCCACCCAGCGCAGGCTGCGTTCCACCGCGCCTGGTACACGGTCATCTCCTGTGGCCTCATAGTACTGGATCAGAGGCTTCATGATCAGGAAGATGGCCCAGAGGTCATATTGCCCCCCCTCGTCCCCGGGTGCGATCCATCCCGAAGCTGCTTGTCCGGCAAGGATCCCGTCCATGTATTTCATGACCCGGGCTTTGAGGCCTTCATCCTCCAGCAGGAACGCCAGCGGAACAATACCATCCAGCCAGTAGGGAGCCCTCTCCCATGCATCCGCCTCTCCTCCGAACCAGGAACTGTCCTTGATGTCTGGCCAGAATTCATCGAGGTGCCCGCTGAGCCCTTCCGCCTGCAAACGGAGCTGGCCTTCGAGCCATCCCGCAGGTTTGATGCTGCCAAGAGAAAGCGGCTGCAGAGCCACGGGCTTCAGACTCGGATTCAGGGAATGATTTGCCTTATCAGAGATCATGTCACGCTCCTCCCCTCTCTGTGTATCGGATCCCGAGCAAGCCAGGAAGCCCAGGAGCATGCCCAGGCCTGTGATCAAGACTATGGCGTTTTTCATCTGATTTCCTCTGGGCCTCTAAAAGCAGGATTCGGTGATGGCTCCTCTGCCTCGATCTCCCGCAGCCACGTTTTCAGCATGTCTTTCATCTCGCCTGCTTTCCCCGAAAGCTCGGTCGAGAGGTCATGCTGTTCTGAGATATCTCTCCGGATATCGTACAATTCCAGACTGTTGCCTTCATAGAACCGGATCAGTTTGTAATCTCCCCAACGAATAGCTGAACCTGGTGTCCCTCCCTGGTTGCCATAGTGCGGATAGTGCCAGAACACGGGGCGGTCAGGGAGAGCCTCTTCCTGCTTCAGCAGCGGGACTAGGCTCACGCCATCTGTGTGCTGTTCGGGACGCTGATCCATACCGGCCATCTCCAGGATGGTGGGATAGAAATCCGTGCTGACAACGATCTGATCACAGACTCGCCCCGGCTCAACCGCTCCGGGCCAGCGGATGATCATGGGCTCTCGGATCCCTCCTTCGTACAGCCAGCCCTTCCCGGCCCGCAGGGGCAGGTTCGATGTGGGATGGCCTTCCGAGGTAGACAGGCCTCCGTTGTCCGACATCAGGATCACAATAGTATTTTCCTCCAGCTTCAATTCCTGGAGCCTGTCCAGGACCTTGCCCACGGCCTGATCCATGGCCTCTACCATGCCCGCATAGACAGCATGGTTCTGGACCATACGGACCCGGCGCTCTCCCTCCTGTCCCCACTCTTCGTCCTGGATTCCCAGATCTTGGGCTTTGGAGCGGTACTTATCCTCCAGATCCGGACGGGAGATCAAGGGGGTATGCACCGAATAGAACGACAGGTATGCCAGGAAAGGCCGGTCTCGCATCTCCTCTATGAACATGCAGGTTTCCTCAGCCAGCCGGTCCGGGAGGTGTTCCCCTTCGGGGCCGTCAGACAACCTGGGATTCCCGTAGGGAGAGAAGTACTTGTTCCCTCCATAGGGGCCACCTCTTTCCCAGCCGCCTCGATTGACTTCGAATCCCTGGTCTTCGGGATAATATCCCTCGCGTCCAAGATGCCACTTGCCGGCAAAAAAAGTGGCGTATCCCTCCTCCTGCAAAGACTCGGCCAGCGTGACCTCTTCCAGAGGGAGATGCTCGACATAGGGCGCTGGCAGGAGAGGCTTGTTCCTGGTCCAGTGTTGCGGGATCCGGTCAGGTTGAGGAGCGCCGAAATAGTCAGTGGTCTTGAGACGGGCCGGGAACTTGCCCGTTAGGATGCTGGCCCGGGTGGGGCTGCACACAGGACACGCGGCATAGGCGCTCGTGAAACGCACTCCGGATGCAGCCAGGCCGTCGATTCGGGGTGTCTCATAGAACAGGCTTCCATAACAGGATAGGTCGGCCCAGCCCAGGTCGTCCACCAGGATAAAAACAAAGTTGGGCGGTGGTGCCTGAAGCTTACATCCCGGTATCACCGACACCGCCAGGCCTGCCAGCAAACTGAATATCACGATCAGGTTGGCTCTATGTTTTTTTGCCATGATTATTTCTATGTTCCTTTCGAATTCGCCACGGTTCAATCTGACAGGCTCCACCCCTGCCTGTACGTGCGGTGGATCAAGGCATCCGTATCGGGATGGTTGGGAAAGCTCAACGCCTTTGTATCCCACTGGAGCCGCGTCCCGGTCCGGAGCGCTGCGTTCCCAAGGAGGACCGTTTCGGTCAAGGGCCCGGCATAGTCAAAACTGGAGGCCGCGGCCTCTCCCCCCTTGCAGGCCTGGATCCACTCCGCGTAGTGGCCGATGGATCTGGGCAGTGTCTTGGGGGGCCTTGTGTAGGCCAGCATCCTCTCTTCCGGAAGGATCCGGAGCCCGTTGGCTCCGTGGGAACCGCACAGGATCTTCCCCTTGGATCCAACATAGAGCGCACCGCCATAGGTGTCGCCCATCTGGCGGTCATCGGGCAGGCCTTCGGGACGTGGGGGCATCAAGCCCCCGTCATACCAAGTCAGGGTCAGGGCAGGAAATCCCGTGCGGGCGGGGAATGAGTAGGTAACGATGCTGGCCCTGGGATAGGTCTCCGTGTTGCGGGGCTTATCCCAAGTCATTTTATCCGGCACAAATTCGGAAAAGCTGGCCTCGACACTTGTGGGAGCCCCCAGCTTGAGGGCCCAGACAATATGGTCGAAGATGTGGCACCCCATATCCCCCAGCCCGCCGGTCCCGAAATCCCACCACCCGCGCCACTTCTGCGGGGCATAGGCAGAATGGTAGGGGCGGGAGGGAGCCGGGCCCAGCCAGAGGTCCCATTTCAGCGTACTCGGTACGTGTGGCGTCTCTGTGGGCCGGTTGATCCCCTGAGGCCAGACCGGGTGCGGGGTCCAGGCATGGACTTCATTCACATCTCCGATGGCCCCGTCCCAGATCCATTCACAGAGCAGCCGGATGCTCTCCATGGCATGTCCCTGGTTGCCCATCTGGGTGGCCACGCCCGCTTCCCGTGCAGTCTCGGTCAGGAGCCTCGCCTCGTACAGAGTGTGCGTCAGGGGCTTTTCGCAGAAGACATGTTTTCCGTGCCGGATCGCGGTCAGGGCTGCGACCGCATGGACATGATCGGGCGTGGCCACAACCACAGCATCGATATCCTTCTGCCGCTCCAGCATGATCCGGAAATCATCGTAACGTTTAGCATGGGGAAATTTAGTGACGGTCCGGGCCGCCCGCTCCCAATCGACATCACAGAGTGCCACGATATTTTCACTCTGCATCTGAGAAATGTCTCCACCCCCCTGGCCGCCCACTCCGATGCCGGCGATGTTCAGCTTGTCGCTGGGTGGAATGTGCCCTTTTCCCCCCAGGACATGCCGCGGCAGGATAATAGCCGATGTGACTGCTGCGGCCGACTTCCCGAGAAATTCCCTGCGATCCATTTTATTCATGGGCTCCTCCTCCCTGTGATTCGGTCAGGCACCGTACTCACGGCCTGCCTGAATCCATTCGATTATACACATTTCTGTTTCGCATGTCCCCAAGATTGACGCGGACTCGAGGCTCTGTTATAAAACACAGAACGGGCCCTAAAAAGAGACAATTCAGACAATGTTTACAGACATTCAACTCAGGACAGTCCTGGTGGCCATTCTGCTGAGCAGTTCCCTCTACGGAGCTGAGAGACCGGCTCCCTCTCCCTCCCAAGCTCAGGTAGCGCATGACCCCCAGCGGGCCGAATCCATCTCTGTGCCCCGCCTGAGCGGCCCTATCACCCTGGACGGTTCGAGTAATGAACCGGCTTGGCAGGCCGTCACACCCTTCGTGATGGTCCAGCATGCCCCCAATTTCCTGAGTCCCGCTTCCGATAGGACAGAGGTCCTGGTCGGTTTCGATAACGAATTTCTCTACGTCGCCGCCCGCCTTTTCGACAGCGAACCGGACAAGATCCAGGCCTCCACCAAAAAAAGAGACACCATGAGTCCCAGCAACGACTGGTTCGGCATCACCTTCGATACCTTCAACGACAAGGAGAATGCGCTGGGCTTCTTCACGACACCCGCTGGGCTCCGCTGGGACGGTTCGGTCTATAATGACGGACAACCCACCAATCAGGTCACGCAGGAACCTCCCGTGAACATCAGCTGGAACACGTTCTGGGACGTGGAGATCGACCGTGACGACCGGGGATGGTTCGTGGAGATGCGCATCCCCCTGTCGAGCCTCCGGTTCCAGGACATAGAAGGCGAGGTCGTGATGGGGATGATCGCCTGGAGGTTCATCCCTCGCCGCAACGAGATGTCCATCTTCCCCGCCATCCCGCCGGATTGGGGCGACTGGAGCACATGGAAGCCCTCCCAGGCCCAGGAGATCGTTCTCAAGGGGATCGAGAGCCGGAGGCCCCTGTACATCACGCCCTATGTCCTGGGGGGATACGGCATCAGCAACGAGTTGAATGATGAGGAGACCGAGTACCTCCGGGAGGAAGAACCCGTGAGTGAGATCGGGTTGGACGTAAAATACGGGCTGACCTCCAACCTGACGCTGGACCTCACTCTGAACACGGATTTTGCTCAGGTGGAGGCAGATGAAGAACAGGTCAACCTGACGCGCTTCTCCCTGTTTTTTCCTGAGAAACGGCTGTTTTTCCAGGAACGATCCAGTACTTTCGAGTTCAACTTCGGGGGGCCGAACCGCCTGTTCTACAGCCGGCGCATCGGACTCTACGAGGGTGACATCATCCCCATCTACGGCGGCGTCCGCCTTGTCGGGCGCATGGGTGCCTGGGACCTGGGTTTTCTGAACATGCAGACCGCTGCCGTGGGGGAGCTCGAGCTGCCCTCGGAAAACTTCGGCGTGCTCAGGCTGCGCCGCAGTGTGTTCAACCGCAACTCCTACGTGGGAGGCATGCTGACCTCCAGGATCGGGAGGGACGGGAGCTACAACGTGGCCTACGGACTGGACAGTATCATCCGCATGTTCGGTCAGGACTACCTGACCGTGAACTGGGCTCAGACATTCCAGGATGGCGCGGCCAATCGCTTCGACTCCCTGGATCCGGCCAAGCTGAGGATCTCCTGGGAGCGGAGGACGGTCAACGGTCCCGCCTATGACTTCAGCTATTCCCGTGCCGGAGTGGACTACGACCCCGGGTTAGGATTCGAGGCTCGGGAAAACTACTCACGCTTCGGGAATCGGATCCTGTACGGCTGGATCCCCGGAGAAGGGTCCCTACTTCAGCGGCATCAGGTGTTTCTGGGCGGGTCGCTCACGTTGAGCAACAACGACAACTCGGTGGAGTCCGCCGAGCTCGGCCCCGGCTGGACCGGTACAACCAAATCGGGCTTCGGGGGGAGCATCCAGCCCAAGTACTACGAGGAGTACCTATCGGAAGAATTCGAGCTGCCCAAGGACGTTGAGGTACCCATCGGCCGCTATTCTTTTTTCGGGATAGAGGGAATGTTCAATACGCCCATGGGAAGGACAGTCGCTCTGATGGCCCTGTTTCAAGGGGGGGGATTCTATGATGGAAACCGAGTGAGCCTGGGACTGATGCCCCTCTGGAACCTGAACTCCACCTGGCAGTTCGAGGGATTCTATCAGTACAACCGTGTGGACTTCCCCGACCGAGGCCAAAGCTTCACAGCCCATCTGGCAAGGTTGAGGGTCCTGGCAACCATCTCCACGAAGGTTACGGCCAGCGCTTTTGTCCAGTATAATGGAGCTGGGGACGTCCTGATCGCCAACGTGAGGTTCCGCTACAACCCACGCGAAGGGAACGACCTCTATCTCGTCTACAACGACGGCCTGAACACCGACCGATTTCGTGAGATTCCGAGCCTCCCCTACACGGAGAGCCGGACCATTCTGATCAAATATTCCTACACGTTCAATATCAAGTAATCGGATTCCCATTAGGGGGATTGAAATGACTGCTAAGCAAAACTCACCAGGAAAGGTGGGACCCATTCTGGGCCTGATATTCCTGATCTGTTTCGCGGGTTTCAGCTGTACATCGAGTGAACGGGAAAGCAAGGGCTTTCGCCCCAATATCCTGTTCATCATGTCCGACGACCACTCTGCACAAGCATGGGGAGTCTATGGCTCCCACCTGGATGACGCGGCCCCCACTCCCCACATCCAGCGACTCGCGCAAGAGGGCAGTCTCCTCCTGAACTGTTTCTGCACCAACTCCATCTGCACCCCGAGCCGCGCTACGATCCTGACAGGACAATACAGTCACAGGAACGGCATCTACACCCTCTCCGAAGCTCTGGATCCAAGTGTCGACAATGTCGCCAAAAGGCTGCAGGCCGGAGGATATCAGACTGCCGTGTTCGGAAAATGGCACCTGAAAAGCCCCCCCAGCGGATTCGATTCTTACAATGTGCTCCAAGGACAGGGACGCTACCATGATCCCCTGCTGCGATCCGCAGAAAACTGGGATACCGGCACGGAACATACCGGCTTTTCCACCGATGTCATCACCGACCTCAGCCTGGACTGGCTCGAGGATCGGGACGATGACCGCCCGTTCTTCCTTCTCTGCCATTACAAAGCGACCCATGAGCCCTTCGACCACGCTCCCCGCTTTGCATCTTTGTTCATGGAAGAGGACCTCCCCGAACCAGAGAGCCTGCACGAGTCAGGGCCGGTCCATAGCGGGAGGACATTTACGGGCCAGGTGCTTGAGATCCTGGGCGAGCGGTACGTTGAGAATCCCAACCGTCGCTACCCGGGAGAGATATTCAAGCTGGCAGGGCTGACTCCCCGGGCAGCGCGGAGTAAGATCTACCAGAAATTCATCAAAGATTATCTCCGGGGCGTAGCCGGGATCGATGAGAACATCGGCCGCCTGCTGTCCTTTCTAGACAGGGCGGACCTGACGCGCGACACGGTCGTGATCTACACCTCCGATCAGGGCTACTTTCTCGGTGAACATGGTTTCTTCGACAAGCGTATCATGTATGAAGAGCCCTTGCGCATGCCTTTTGTCATACGCTATCCCCGGGAGATCGCACCCGGATCTAACCTCAGCGATATGGTGCTCAACGTCGATTTCGCCCCCTTGTTCCTTGACTATGCGGGGCTGCCTGTGCCTGATGGGATGCAGGGCACGAGCTTCAAGCTGAATCTGCAGGGTCACACACCATCAAGCTGGCGGAGCTCCATGTACTACCGCTATTGGCTCCATCAGGTTCAGCGTCCGGCCCATCTCGGCATCAGGACGGAGCGGTACAAGCTGATTTTTTTCTACGGCTTACCTCTGAACATGCCGGGAGCACACGAAGAGACAACTCCGCCGGCCTGGGAGTTCTATGATCTTCATACCGATGCTTCTGAGATGCACAATGCTTACAGCGATCCCCGGTATCAAGATATTATTCAAAACCTGAAACAGCAGCTGATAATACTTCGTCAGGAGTTGGGGGATCTGGACTCAGGCCGCCCCCAGATGCAGGATGTCCTGGCTGGCCAATGGGACAGATGACGATCGAAGATTTCCCCAAGGGAACACGAACAGGAGTGCTCCGACCCGACTAAATCCACAAACAAGGATAGAAGAATGCGATGTCCTCGCTGTTCCTCGGAAAACGCACAGTCAACGACCTCCTGTGTCCACTGCGGCACCCCCCTCAGGGCGGCCAGGCCGATATCCAAAAAAAGGATCCCCTGGTACGCCTACCTGGTTATAGGCCTGGTCCTGGCCGCGTTTGCTTCATATCTGGTATTCCAGGACCGTTCAGGCTCCCCAAGGGACGGCTCTGCTGAGACCGTTGTTGAATCCGAGTCCTCCCAAAACTCGATCGCCCCTGAATCCTCTGAGGCCATGGAATCCCTGGCCTTGAGCCTCGGCCAGGTTGTTGTCCGCACCCGGCTGGGAGAACATGTTTATCGAGCTCGCTCCGCGGTCATGGACGGCACCTGGATCGCCCTCCCGCTCTGGTCTTTTGTCGGAGGCGATGTATGGAGATTCCAAGGCGACGAAGGTGAGGAAATACGGATCACACATGGATTTTGGAAAGAAGGGATGCCTCTGGGACTCTGGCAGCTCGACACCCCTTTGGGAGGAGACTCCTCCCCCCCCCTCTCTCCCTGGGATAAGAACGCTCCCCTGTACTGGCAGTCACTGCAGCCAGCTGCCCCTTTGAACAGGGTCAGCCTGGACACCTCTCCGCAACCCTACGGGGACCTTGCGCGTTTCCCCATCCCGGCCCACTTCAAGACAGAGGGAGTTTTCCTCCAACAGAATCGGATCGTAGGCTGGACCTTTGGATCCGGTTGGGATCACGCTCTCCTGTGGATCGGAGCCGATATGGCTGAGCTGGATCCCAACATCCGTGCCTCGGATCTGGTAGGCGTCGCCTTTGCCGAATCCCAGGAAAGATCCGCGTCACGGGCCCTGGGTATGGATGAGAGGAACAACGACCTCCCCAAGCTGAGGGCGCTGGCCGAGGGCCTCTCCCTTCCCGCCAGGATCGCTCCGGAAGATAAACCCGACCATCTGCAACTCCCATCGCTGTTAAAACAGACCACACAGTACGCCAATAAGATCCTCCAGTCCGGCCAGGCGGAGGAGCTCACCCGCATCCTGGATGAGAATGTCATCCGCCCTTCCCGGGATATCGAGCTACTGAAGATCGCAACCCGTGCCCGTCTGAGTGCTTTGGATCACAGGCGCGCCCTTCGGTTCTTCGAAAGCCTGAAAGACTCTGTTTCGTCCGATTCCCGACTCGACCGGGCCTCGCTGGACAGGTTTCACCTCAGCCTCTATAAGGAATGGATCCAGGGCGATATCGAGCAGGAGCTGTTTTCGCGAGGGTGGGAGGCCTTCGAGGCCGGGCAGAATGCATTTCCGGAGGATGTCGATCTCCATCTCCTGGGTGTGGAGTTGGCCATCGCAGGCAAGGAATGGAGCCGTGCCGAAGATCTCCTCAAGAACAGGAGTTTCCCGTCCGCCTTCAAGACCCGAGCCAGCACCCTTGAACTCATCATCCTGGAGCGCAGGAGCGAGGAAGGCAAGGTCACTATTCGTTTTCCATCTGGTGCGGCCGAAATCCCACTCGATGTCCTTCTCAACAAGCGCATGATCCAGAGGTTCATCATCGATACAGGTGCGACCATGGTGACAATACCCTCCTCTGCACTCGAGCAGCTCGGAATAGAGATAGACAACGACACGCCGGTACACAGGGTTTCCACGGCATCTGGTTACATGATCGCCTATGAAGTGTCTCTCAATCAGATGGAGGTCAAGGGGCAGCGTGTCTTCAATGTGCCCGCTCTAGTGATCGACATCCCCGGACAGCCCGGCATCGGCCTCCTCGGCCAGAGCTTTCTCAAGTATTTTGAACTGGAGATAGACAGCAGACGGGGAATCCTCAGGCTAAAACGAAAATAGACGAAATACTCTCACATTGATCAAAATACTTGACAATATCAACATATGTTGATATGTTGATTTATATGGATCCCGTGGTACTGTTCAAAGCTCTTTCCGACGGAACCCGTTTGCGTCTTTTAAACCTTTCGCTGCAGCATGAGCTGAACGTCAACGAGATCGTGCGTATCCTTGAAATAGGCCAATCGCGTGTCTCCCACCACCTGAAAATCCTCACCGAAGCCGGCCTCATCACCCACAGACGAGACGGTCTCTGGGTTTTCTACTCCGCAGTCAAAGACGGCCCGGGAATTGAATTTATACACTCCGTCCGATATCTGTTGGACCGGAATGGACAGTATGACCAGGACCTGTCTACCGCTGCTGCCTTAATCGCGGAAAGATCCGAAAGAACCAAGCGGTTCTTCGATTCCGTGGCGGGACGCTGGGAAGGGCTTAAGAAGGAGATTCTGGGAGATGTGGACATAAACCGCAGGATCTGCGACTCGCTTCCCGAGGGCGGCACCGTGGTCGATCTCGGCTGTGGAACCGGAGACCTATTCCCGGTCCTGCTGCAGAAGGCCGACCACGTCATCGGCGTCGAGCGGTCCAGTAAGATGTTGGAGGAAGCTCGAAAATCCTATGGTTCCAAGCCCGAGACCGTGGACATCCGCGTCGGCGAACTCGAACACCTCCCGCTAAGAGACGGCGAAGCGGATACGGCAATCACGAACATGGTTTTGCATCACTTGCCCGAACCCCGCAGAGCACTCCAGGAAGCGAATCGAATATTGAGGAAACACGGGACGCTTCTGATCGTTGATCTGATCCAGCACGAAGACGAAAGCATGCGCGAAGCCTTCGGCGACCATTGGCTTGGCTTCCAGCCCAATGTCCTGGAGAGCTGGCTCCATGAGTTCGGCTTCGACATAATTCGGAATGAGCGCTTCGACCTAAAGAAAAAAGGACTCGAAGGATTCATCATACACACCAAGAAAATACATTCATGAAGGAGACCAGCATGAACTCTTTGAAATTCGATCCCACTCTGAAATTCAAGGTCAAGGACCTGTCCCTGGCGGATTGGGGGCTGGAAGAGATGAGACTGGCCGAGAATGAGATGCCGGGCCTCATGTCCGTTCGGGAAAAATACGGAGTGCAAAAACCACTGAAGGGTCTGAGGATCACAGGAAGCCTCCACATGACCATCCAGACGGCCATGCTGATCGAGACCCTGGCCGATCTGGGTGCGGACATCCGCTGGTCGTCATGCAACATATTCTCTACTCAGGACCACGCGGCCGCGGCCATCGCCAAGAACGGATCTGCGGCCGTGTTTGCCTGGAAGGGAGAGAGCCTGGAGGAATACTGGTGGTGCCTGGAGCAGGCTCTGGTCTGGCCGGATGGCACTGGGCCGGACCTGATCGTGGACGACGGAGGAGATGCAACCCTCATGGTCCACGAGGGCGTCAAGGTGGAGAACGATCCCACGCTGCTCGAGGAGGAGTACCCCATCAAGGAGTTCCAGATCCTGATCGATCGCTTCAAGGACAGCTCACAGCGGGCTCCGAATTTCTGGACCGGGATCGCGGCCAGGATCCGGGGCGTGTCCGAGGAGACGACCACCGGAGTTCACCGGCTGTATCAACTGGCCGCCGAAAAGCGGCTGTTGTTTCCGGCCATCAATGTGAATGATTCGGTCACCAAGTCCAAATTCGACAACCTGTACGGCTGCCGCGAGTCCCTGGTCGATGGGATAAAGCGCGCCACGGACATCATGCTGGCCGGGAAGAAGGTCGTGATCCTGGGCTACGGGGACGTCGGGAAAGGGAGTGTCCAATCCATGAAGGGATTCGGGGCCCGGATCTATGTGACCGAGATCGATCCCATCTGCGCTCTGCAGGCGGCCATGGAGGGCTACTCCGTGGTCCAGCTGGAAGATATCATTGAGGAAGCGGACATCTTTGTCACGGCCACCGGCAACTACAACGTTATCATCGGAACGCACATGGAGCGGATGAAGGACGGGGCCATCCTCTGCAACATCGGCCACTTCGACAACGAGATCGAGATGTCCTACCTGGAAAACAATCCCAAGTGCATCAAGACCACCGTAAAGCCTCAGGTGGATAGTTGGGCACTGGAATCCGGCCGCTCCATCCTCGTGCTGGCCGAAGGCCGCCTGGTGAACCTGGGCTGTGCCACAGGACATCCCAGCTTCGTCATGAGCAACAGCTTCACCAACCAGTGCCTGGCCCAGATCGAGCTCGCCACCAAGGAGCACGAGCTGCAGGTCTACACGCTGCCCAAGATCCTGGATGAAGAGGTCGCGAGGCTCCACCTCGGCAAGCTGAGTGCCCGTCTGACGCGGATGACCCAGGAACAGTCCGACTATCTGGGTGTTCCTAAGGATGGCCCTTTCAAGCCTGACCACTACCGATATTGATATTTTGGGGTCGGACCTCGAAATCCCATTGATTCTGCTGCATTTACACCCTTAGAGGCCCCATTTTTCGGCCTTAAAGTGCCACTTTTGGCCCTGTTTTCGGCCGTTTAACAAAAGATCCCCATTGTCTCAATCCGATCAACATCGGCACGGGAACACCCTCAGATCTCCAGTAACGCTTAGGCTGGAAATAGGGCTTGACCCTGACCGATATTTGGAATACATATAGACCTTTCTTTTTGCCATGGAGGTCATCTCATGAAACAACGCATTCCTATCCTACTGATCCTGTCACTATTCATCTGTTCTATGGGAGTCGCCCAAACCGATTCCGTCGTAAAGAAGATCATCAAAATCGGGACGACGGATAACCGCGTGATGGACCATCTCGACACACTGAGCAACCGCATCGGAGGCCGAGTCATAGGTTCCGCCGCGTACGCGGATGCGGTGAAATGGACCTCCAGCGAATTCAGAAAATAGGGACTGGAGGTCGACATTGACGAGACCGGGGAACTCCCGGTGGGATTCAACCGCGGTCCTTGGTTCGGCAGGATGCTGTCGGACGACGGCATGACCCTGCATTTCGTGACCCCCTCTTACACCGCCGGGACCAAGGGCGTTCAGCGCGGCCCCGTACTCCGGGAACCCAGAACCCAGCGTGAGTTCGACAGCATGAAGGGAGCCCTTCGGGGTGCTTGGGTTCTGATCTCCGGTTCCAGCACCGGAGGCAGGCCCATAAACACATCGGCAGAAGCGGACGAGGAGAGGGCCAAGATTATTGCGGAAAATCTTGAGATCGAGAAACAGAACGCTGCAATCCGAAGCGAAAACCGCGCGAACCGCGACAAACCCGATGCCCAGAAGGAGCTGCTTCCCCTCAAACACGAGCCTGCTCTTTTCTACACACAGATGAAGGAGGCTGGGATTCTCGGCATAATCCAGTCTGCCCCAGTCCCGCTTCGGGCCACTCGCGATACGGATGCGATCCTGAGGATGACATGGGAGAGCCTTCCCACGGTACCGGACATCAAGCTGGATGAAAACCAATTCGAGCTGATCAAGAAAAAGGTCGAGGAGCGCAGGTATTTCCTTCTGGAATTCGATATACGCAATCACTTCCGGATGGGTCCCGTTAAATACCACAACGTGATCGGCATCCTTCGGGGATCCGAATTCCCGGATGAATACGTCATCGTGTCCGGACACCTGGACGCATACGATGTTGCCACCGGCGGGGTTGACTGCGGCGTAGGCGTCACAAACGCCATGGAGGCGGCCCGCCTGATCGCGAAAGCCGGGGGCAGGCCAAAACGCACGATGCTGTTCATGCTGTTCGCGGGAGAAGAGTTCGGCCTCTTCGGCTCAAAGAGCTGGGTGGAACGCAACGCGGACAAGCTGGAGAAGATTTCTAACATGTTCAACCGGGACGGGGGCCCGTCCTGTCCGACCGGGATCCGGGCTACCGAAGCCATGCGAGAGGATATCGAGAAGATCTGTGCCCCGATCAACGGCATCAATCCCGAGTTCCCTTTCGAGATTCTCGAGAGGCGGCCAAGGCCTCTCCCTGAGCGGGCATCCGGAACCGATTCCGGCCCATTCTCCGTCAAGGGAGTACCCACGATGGGCATCGAGGGCGGATATCCGCGGGGAGACAACTTCAGCTATGGCGAGATCTGGCACACGGAGCGGGATCTGTACAACAAGATGATCCCGGACTATCAGGAGCACAGTTCTGTCGTGACCGCCGTCATCGCCTATGGGGTCGCCAACCTGGACCACCTCCTGTCGCGGGAGGGGTACTACATCGTGGAAGAGAAAAAAGCAGAGGAAAAGAAGAAATAGGAGTGGCTCCTCGGGTAGGACTCGAACCTACAACCTAGTGGTTAACAGCCACCCGCTCTGCCGATTGAGCTACCGAGGAGCAGCAATACTTCAATCACAATTTATCAGAATCCAGCAATCTTTTCAACCCTTGTTGACTAAGTCCATAAAGAATGAGCCCCCAGCAGGTAACTGTGGATCGGAGTGAAGATAAAGCTCAGCGAAAACTGGCTTGCAGGGCCGTCTTGCGAAAATCCTTGCCCTCGACATTCACGATCTTACACATCTCGTGCATACGGGAGTGGAGCCGCACGCCGATGCGGCTCTCCAGGGATTCTTCCTGCTTCTGTTCATACATCTTTTTCCGGCTCCACACCTCGCGTTCCGGATCCTCTTCTTCACGACCGTCGAGGTAGTTGGTGGTAAAGATAGTCAGCTGCTTATTGTTATATCGGTGGTTGATGATGTAGAAGATGGTCTCCTCGACCCAGGGCGTGGTGCGCTTGGCCCCCAACTCGTCCAGCACCATAACCTTCTTCTCGAACACAGGGGCCAGGACTCCTGATTCGGTCATGGGAGAGTCCGACGAATATGAATTCTGCAGGTCTCGCATGAGCTGGCGAAAATCATAGAAGTAGCAGGGCACGCCCTTCTTCCAGATCAGTTCATTGATGATGGCAACTGCCAGGTGCGTCTTCCCCACCCCGCACGGCCCCTGGAAGAGCAGTCCCGATTCCTGGACAGGATAGTTGGAGATCAGCTTGGTCGCGATCTTAACCGCATCACGGTGCGAGGCATTGAGAGGCTTGAAATTTTCGAAGCTGCATTCTCGATACCTCCGGGGGATGTTGGCTTGTTCAAAGAGGATCTGGTTCTGGCGCTTCACGAAACACCGGCACCGTTTCGCCACCGTCCGCTCCTCCACCTCCTCCAGGACCCAGTGCGTATCCTGGCAGAGGGCGCATTTATCCTCTGGCATCAGTTCAGTGACCCCCTTAGCTGCTGCAGGCTGGGCTGGCGAGCTAGTTTCCGCATGGCCTTTTTTTCGATCTGTCGGATCCTCTCCCGTGTCAGGTGGAGCTGGTCCCCGATCTCCTGTAGTGTTCGAGGATGGTCATCGTCCAGGCCAAATCGCAGTTTGAGCACCAGAGCTTCCTTGTCATCCAGGTCGTGGAGGATCTCACGGATCTGCTCCTGTACGGAATTTTTGATGATGCTGTATTCCACTGAGGGAGACATGCTGTCTTCGATCTTGTCTCCGAATTCGATGTCCTCGTCGAAATACTTGTCACTCAGAGAGATGTCTCGGCTACCCAATATCTCCAGGTCCTCGACCTCTGCCACAGCGATCTTCATCCGGCCCGCGATCTCCTCCCGATTGGGGGTACGGCCCAACTCCTTCTTGAGACCCGCCTGCACCCGCTTCATCTCCGAGACCTGATCGGAGAGCTTCTGCGGGATGTGATAGATGCGGGAATTGCGCGTCAAGGCATGGAATACGGCCTGCCGGATCCACCAGACCGCATAGGAGATGAACTTCACGTTTTTCTCCGGATCATAGCGCCGTGCCGCCTCGATCAAACCAAGATTGCCTTCGTTGATGAGGTCCAGCAGGCCGAGCCCCATTCCCCGATATTTCTTGACATAGGACACAACGAACTTGAGGTTGGCCTCGATCATCTTACTCTGCGCGACCTTATCTCCTTTCTGGATGAGGTACCCCAACTCGCGCTCCGCTTCCTGAGATAACGGCTTGAATTTGGATATCTGGTTGAGATAGAGCTTTAGATTCCGAGATTGAAGAGAGTCGCTGTACCCATCCCTCATGTGTCTATTTTATCAATTTTTTCGATTTTTACCAACTTGACAGAGCTTTGGCGCACCAGAGACATCCGGGTTTGTTCGAACTCCTCTTCCCTGCCCTCAAAAAAATTGTGACGAATATACTCCAGAAACTGGTTGATCTCCACCTCGATCCGCTCGATCTTTTGACGCATGTTGAGTATGATCTCGATCCCGGCCAGATTGACTCCCAGGTCCCGGCTGAGATTCAGGATGACCTCGAGCTGCTTGAGGTCATCGTCTGAGTACAGCCGCGTGTTGCCCTCGCTGCGGGACGGCTTCAGAAGCCCTTCCCGTTCATAGAGGCGGAGGGTTTGGGGATGTATGTCATAGAGCCTGGCCACGCTGCTGATGTGGTAGTATTTGCTCTGCGCGCTCTCGTTCTTCATCTTAGTCCAGCCTCAGGTCTTTGCGCGGGTCTTCATCCGAAGCAGTCTGGAGTTCCCTCATCAACTCTCTGACTCTTTCGTTCTCAGAGTCGGGCGGGACGATGTAGACCTCGACAAACTGGTCGCCGTGAGTTTTCTTGCCTACTTTTGTGATTCCCTTGTCCCGCAGTCGAAACTTTTGTCCGGATTTTGTACCTGGCGGGATCTTCATGGTCGTATTCCCATGGAGGGTCGGGACCTCGATCTTGGCTCCCAGTGTCGCCTCGGGCACGGTGATGGGCAGACGGATATTTACGTTGCTGCCATCCCGCTTGAACAGTTTGTGGGGGGTCACTTCGATCGCGATGTAAAGATCTCCGATCGGACCGCCGCCTTCCCCCGCATTGCCCTTCCCGGCAATGCGGACGCGCGATCCATTGTCTACGCCTGCGGGGATGCGGACCTTGATCCGTTCGGTTTTCTGGATCAGCCCCATGCCGTGGCAGCTGGAACACTCGGGCCCCCGGGCCTGGCCTGATCCGCCGCAGGCGCCGCACACGGTGGCGAAGCGCATGGTTCCGGACTGCATACTGCCGCGGCCGGAACCCCCACAGGAGGGACAGGCCTGGCTGCCTCCAGATTGGATATGGCCCTGTCCCTTGCACGTCTCACAAGCTGTCATGCGGGTCAGACGGATTCGGGTTTGTACGCCCTTCACCGCATCGGTAAAGCCTACCTTCATGGAATACATGAGGTCTTCGCCGCGCTGAGGACCGCGTTGGGGAGTACGGCCGCCCGGTCCCGTTCCTCCGAAGACATTATCGAAGAAGTCCCGGAAAGAAGACGATCCGAGGTCGGAAAAATTGAAGCCCTCGAATCCTCCTGTGGAATATCCCTGCTGGGATGCACCCTGACCCGGCCCGTCGCCCACGACTCCGAACTGGTCGTATTGGCTCTTTTTTTTGGGATCGCTGAGAACGGAATTTGCCTCCTGGATCTCCTTGAAGCGGGCTTCCGAATTATTATCCCCCGGATTGAGGTCCGGGTGATATTTGCGGGCCAGTTTGCGATAGGCCTTTTTGACGTCGGCCGCGGAGGCCTTTCGGTCGATCCCCAGCGTCTTATAGTAGTCTTTGGCCATGGTCTAACACGCATCCCTGAGGCTCGCCGCCCGGCGACACATCGCCGACCGGGCGGATGCCCCTAAGAATTATACGTCTTTTTTTGCCTTGTGTTGTCGTAATCAGCCGAAAGCTTACTTCTTTTCCTTGTCTTCGTCCACGACTTCCGCGTCGATGACTTCTTCTTCTTCGTGGCCGGCGTCGGGTCCGGGAGCTTCTCCGGAAGCTGCCTGCTGTCCCGGCTGCTCCTGAGCTGCCTGCTGGTACATCATCTCCGTCATCTTATGTGATACCTGTGTCAGGGATTCTACGGCCTTCTTGATCTGATCGATGTTGTCGGTCTCGATGGCAGATTTGGTGTTGTCGATCTCGGCCTGGATCTTGCTGGCTTCTTGAGGATCGATCTTGTCCTTGCTCTCACGCAGCGTCTTTTCCAACGCATAGACCAGCGAGTCCGCCTGATTCTTGGTGTCGATCACCTCACGCCGTTTCTTATCTTCTTCTGAATGACTGTCGGCGTCATTTACCATACGGTCGATCTCGCCGTCATCCAGCCCGCTGTGACCTGTGATGGTGATGGCCTGCTGTTTGCCAGTGCCCATATCTTTGGCTGAGACATGTAATATTCCGTCGGCGTTGATGTCGAAGGTCACTTCGATCTTGGGCACGCCGCGCGGAGCTGGGGGGATGCCGTCTAAATGGAACCGACCCAGAGTGCGATTATCAGCTGCCATCTCCCGCTCCCCCTGAAGAACATGCACTTCGACGCTGGGCTGGTTGTCTGCGGCTGTGGAAAATGTCTCCCCTTTTTTCGTCGGGATGGTGGTGTTGCGGGCGATCATCTTGGTGAATACTCCACCCAGAGTCTCTATCCCCAGGGTCAATGGTGTTACATCCAGGAGCAGGACATCCTTGACATCTCCGGAGAGGACCGCGCCCTGGATGGCCGCACCTGCCGCCACAACCTCATCAGGATTGACGCCCTTGTGGGGTTCCTTCCCGAAAAGGCTCTGCACAAGTTCCTGAACCTTGGGTATACGCGTAGAGCCTCCCACGAGGATGACCTCGTCGATTTCCTCTGTCTTGAGGCCTGCGTCGGTGATGGCGCTCTTGCAGGGCTGGATGGTCCTCTGGATAAGCGGATCCATGAGCTGCTCGAGCTTGGCTCGTGTCAGCTTTATGAGCAGGTGCTTGGGTCCGGACTGATCTGCGGTGACAAAGGGCAGGTTGACCTCTGTCTCCATGGCGGTGGACAGTTCCATCTTGGCTTTTTCGGCGGACTCTTTGAGCCGCTGCAGTGCCATTTTGTCTTTGGTCAGATCGATGCCGGATTCCTTCTTGAATTCCTTAACCAGCCAGTCCTGTACTACCTGGTCTATGTCGTCTCCTCCCAGGTGTGAGTCACCATTGGTGGATTTGACCTCGACGATCCCTTCCCCGACTTCGAGTATGGAGACATCGAATGTACCGCCTCCGAAGTCATAAACTGCGATGGTCTGATCGGTCTTCTTGTCCATGCCATAAGCCAGCGCAGCGGCTGTGGGCTCGTTGATGATCCTCTGGACGTCGAGTCCAGCGATCTTGCCGGCATCCTTGGTGGCCTTGCGCTGGCTGTCATTGAAGTAAGCCGGCACTGTGATCACGGCCTTCTCGATCTTCTCTCCCAAGTAATCCTCAGCAGACTTTTTAAGCTTCTGCAGTATCATGGCCGAGATCTCGGGCGGGGCGTAGGATTTTCCCAGCGCCTCGATCCGAACATCGCCGTTGGCCGCCTCGACTACCTTGAACGGGACCGTTTTGATCTCCGAAGAAACCTCTTTGAATCGACGCCCCATGAATCTTTTGGTCGAATAGATCGTGTTTTCAGGGTTTGTCACTCGCTGCCGCTTGGCGACCTGGCCGACCAGTCGCTCGCCCTTGTCCGTGAAGGCGACAACCGATGGAGTTGTCCTCCCACCCTCTTCATTCTGGATTATGATCGGCTTATCGCCTTCTGTTATGGCAACCACCGAATTCGTGGTTCCCAGATCGATTCCTATAATTTTTGACATGTTTTCCTCCTGATGTAAGTGTGTGGCTGTAAAATGAGTTCTACACTAATATAATACTTGAGTCTCGCGTTGTCAAGTATAACTTATCACGTTGTTGTTAGATTTAAAGGCATAAAAAAAACCCGGCTTTTATAGCCGGGCTTTTCTATCAAGAACCGCTCAAAAAGCGGCCTGTTCTTTCAAGTTTATCAGTCTTCAGGATCGAGGATGAAATTCTCCCGCATCAGGAGCTGGACTTCATCTCTGGCTTTCTTGATGGTAACTTCGGCCAGCTTGAAGCGCTCCTCTGCCGATAGCTCGAGCCTGGCAACGCCCTGCTCGATCGCCTTGCTTCCGACAGCCACTGCCTCTCTCGGGAAGACTTCCCACTCGTCCATGTTGGGGACGATGTATTCTTCGTGCAGCCCATTGTCCTCGGCGACCTTTGCGATCTCCTGGGCCGCGACGATGCACATCTCATCCGTGATCTTGCTGGCGCGCACATCTAAAGTCCCGCGGAATATCCCCGGAAAACCAAGGGAGTTGTTGACCTGGTTGGGAAAATCGGATCGGCCTGTCGCCACGATCCGCGCACCCGCTTCCAGGGCTTCCCAGGGCCAGATCTCTGGGATGGGGTTGGCCTCTGCAAACACAATGGCATCCTCCGCCATGCCCTCAACCCACTCTTTCTTGATAACACCGGGGCCCGGCTTCGAGGCGGAAATGACCACATCTGCGCCTCGCATAGCATCGGATACGTCACCAACCACGCTGTTTTTATTGGTGATCTCGCAGATGTGCCATTTTTCCTTGAACCGTTCCTTCAGGACATCCTTGTCCTCTCGGTCGCGGTGAAGGATTCCCTTCGAATCGCACTGGATGATATTTCCGGGTTCCACACCAGCGGTGATGATCAGGCGGGCGATGGCGATGTTGGCGGCCCCGGCACCGACCAGGGCCACCTTGATGTCGCTCATGTTCTTCTTGACGATTTTAACGGCATTGATGAGTCCGGCAACCGTTACCAAAGCCGTCCCCTGCTGGTCGTCGTGCCAGACGGGGATGTGACATTCTTCTCTGAGCGTGTCCAGGATGCGGAAGCATTTGGGATGGGAGATGTCTTCAAGATTGATCCCACCGAACGTCGGCTGCAGCAGTTTGACGGTCCGGATGATCTCATCGGGATCCTTGGTATCGAGCATCACCGGGAATGCATCCACGCCTCCCAGGTACTTGTATAACAGGGCCTTGCCCTCCATGACGGGGAGGCCGGCCTCGGGTCCGATATCCCCCAGTCCCAGCACACGCGTGCCATCGGAGATGACGGCGACAAAATTGCCCTTGTTCGTATAGTCATAGACTTTGTCGAGATTTTCGTGGATCTCTTTACAGGGGGCGGCCACTCCGGGCGTGTACCAGATGGCAAAATCATTGAAATCTCGGATCCGGCATTTTGGGAGGACCTCGATCTTTCCGCGGTAAAAGGGATGAAGGCGTAAGGCATCCTTGGAAGGCTGTTCTGCCTTTTTGAGCAGCTCTTCCACTGTGACCTGTTCACTCATTTTAGTGCTCCTTTGCGGTGGTTGCAGCGTTTGCTTTTATACCACCCTTCTCTTATAGATATTTATGATGATAAAGAAAGAGAATTATTATATCCCCACAGCCCTTAAAGTCAAGCTTCAGGCCGATTATTCCCGAATTAGATGTATCCAGGATTCCGGCGCGGTTCAGAAAGACATCAGGTCGGGCTCCATGGGTGCTCCCGAAGCGGTTCAGCGGTGAAGAAAACAGCGTTCGCTGGCCGATTCTCCAGGGCGCCGCGTAGCGATCATGGCCAGGTTCAACTCGTCTGCCCTGGCTATTATCTCGTTGTCACGTATGGCGCCCAGAGGATAGATCAGAGCTGTGATCCCGTTAGCTGCAGCCAGTTCCACGACATCGGGAAAGGGCATGAAAGCGTCCGATGCCATGACGCACCCTTCCGAGCCATATCCTCTATGTGAAAACTTCACTGCATCTTCGGCCGCATCGATCCGGCTGCGCTGCCCTGAACCGATGCCGTGTACCCTGTCCCGGGAGCCGATGACGATGGCGTTGGATCGGGTAAAACACGCCACCGTCCAGTTAAAAACAGCGGCATCGAGTTCTTCGGGAGTCGCTTCGCGGTGCGAGACCACTTCGACATCTCGCGCTGACATGATGCGCGAATCGAAACGTTTCTGAACGAGGAGCCCCCCTGCAATCCGTTTGATCTCGATATCCTGATCGCTGGAGGGGGCATCCAGCGCCCCTCCCATGCGGACCACACGCAGCGGCTTGCGTCCAGCCAGAACCTCAAGTGCTTCAGTACTGAAGTGCGGTGCATACACCACCTCCACGTTTCTCCCCTTCTCCACGATGGCTTCGGCCAGTTCTTTGGTTACCGTATAGTTGAAGACATCGACGCTGCCAAAGTTGGAAAGGGGATCACAGCCCCAGGCCTTGAGGAACGTCTCCTTGGGATCCCCGCCCATGGCCACGCCGCTGGGCATCTCGTGTTTGATGAGGACACACACCTGCTCATCGGGAAAGATCGCCGTGAGCTTGCGAGCCAGACGCTGGCCCAGGTCCATGTCTCCCACATTGATGTATCCCAGGCCCTTGCTCCCCTGCTGGAGCACCTCCAGGGTCGCCATATTCGGCCCGGATGCCCCCTCTTCCTGGTAGAATGCAGCGGGATAGCCGGGATTTTCGCCGTAGCGCATGCTCAGCTTCTTTGCGAAACGGATATCGCCGACTCCCAGAGTTTCCGGAAAATCCTCCTCCACCTGGGTTCGATACTGTGATCTTGAGCTCCTATCGATCTTTTCAGTCATGGTTTTCCCCTTCCTTTCTCTTCAAGTTTTCACTCTTCGGATGTCCGATCATGGCGGTTGATCACCGCCTTCTCGAACACATCTCTCTGCAGGTCGTGCAGATATACACAGGCGGTCGCAACTCGGAAATCATGCTCTGGATCAGCGGGAGCCATTGCTGCGTAGACCTCCTCCGCCGCCTTTTGAGCCGTCACATGACGAAGGCAGATGTCCAGAGGTTCTCCCTGGAATGAGGGGAGCGGATTCACGTTTTGGCCCATGTAGGTGCTGATCATCTTAGCCCTGCCCGGCTGCAGCGGGAATTCGAAATAATTCTTGATGCTTTCGCCACCGCCGCCATTCTTGACGATGCTCAAGGCTCCCCGGTCGGCCGTCAGGATACACCCACTGATCCTCGGGGTCCAGTTAGGGGGGTCGGGCTCAAAGTCCCACTCCTCCATGCCCTGTGCCAGGACCCCGACCGGCTCCGGATTGGAGACCTGTATCGGTTTTATGGATGACGTCTGCCGGCCGTTGCTTACTACGACACCCTGCCGGATGGAGATGGCGGCATAGAGGAGAAGGTCTGGATCTCCCTCGGCCAGGAGGTCTTCATCCGTAGGTTTGACCATCGCGCGTGTTTCTTCGAAGACGATCCGGCGGGCCTGGCTGGAAGGCGATCTGCCCGTTATGCAGTACACCGCGAAAGGGAAGCCTTCCCCTAATGTTTTTCCCAAAATGATCACCCTGCCGGGATACTCCATGCGGCTCAGCGCCTCCAGGTCTCCGATCTCTTTTCGCTCTTGCATCATGATCCTTTTATAAGAATATTTCGTATGTGGGTCTATTGATAGCATACCCGGCAGGTCGAGTCAAAAAAATACCTCGGGGCAAGATTCCTCTGTAAACCGCGGCCCTTTCCGGGTACAATGGGAGGACCATGAAGAAGCCCCCCAATCTATTGAAAGCCTATGAAAATCTGGATTTCCTCAAGTCCGATGACGCCCGCACCCTGCGCATCCTGAGCGAGTATCAAGAGCCCCTGACGCGACTGAGGAAATATAAGGTCAACAACACGGTCCTCTTTTTCGGATCCGCCCGTGCCGCCGGGGAAAACAGCGACTCTGTGCTGGCTCGCTATTATGAAGAAGCGGAAGAGCTGGCCTACCTGCTGGCGTGCTGGGCGATCAAGCTCAAGCCCAGGGGCAAGAACTTCGTGATCTGTACAGGTGGGGGCGGCGGGATCATGGAGGCCGCCAACCGGGGGGCCGACAGGGCCGGTGGAAAATCCATCGGCATGAATATCTCCCTCCCCATGGAACAGGCCCCCAATCCTTTCATCTCCCCTGAATTGGCATTCGATTTCCACTACTTTTTCATGCGGAAATTCTGGCTCGTCTACATGGCCCGGGCCGTCGTTGCCTTTCCCGGCGGATACGGCACGCTGGATGAGATCTTCGAAGTCCTCACGCTGACCCAGACGGAGAAGATTGACCGCCGCGACATCAGTGTACTCCTCTATGGCGAGGAATACTGGCGCCGGGTTCTCAACCTGGAGGTCCTGGCAGAACATCAGGCGATTAGCCCCGAGGATCTGAAACTGTTTCGTTACAGTTCGGATCCGCAAGAAGCCTTCGAGTTCCTCAAATCTCAGCTCCTCCCCGACCTCAAATCCGAGGAGTGAGACAGGAGTTTTGTGACCATGAACATCACCAGACGAGGTCGGGCCCCTCTGCTGCTCCTTCTCATGGGGCTGTTCCTCAGCGGTTGCGCGACCCTGGAGCCGCGCGAACCCGCCTACCTGGAACAGGGGATGGCCTCCTGGTATGGACCCGGATTTCATGGCAAGACCACGTCCAACAAAGAGATCTATGACATGTATGACATGACGGCCGCGCACCGCACCCTCCCTTTCGGTACACATGTTATGGTCACCAATCTACAGAATGGGCGCTCGGTCACGGTCCGCATCAATGATCGCGGCCCCTTCGTTAATGACCGCATCATCGACCTCTCCTACGCAGCAGCCATGCAGCTGGGCATGCTCGAGCCGGGGGTTGTCAAGGTCAGGATCGAGGTGCTGCCCGAGATGTCCCCCGATCCCGACGACCAGAGGTTTTCCGTCCAGGTTGGATCCTTTACCGTCAAATCCAATGCCAAAGCCCTCCAGGACAGCCTCAAGGAGCGCTACGCAGGAGCTTATGTCTCCACCTTCCGGACCTCGCGCCAGATATACTATCGTGTCCGGATCAAGGCGGAAAGCATGAACAGCGCCCGGGCACTGGCCCGCCGACTCCAGGAGGAAGGCTATACGGTCATGGTACTGGAAGAGCAGTGATCCATCCGGATATGCCCCGGCCCTCAAGTGCTGCACCCCGGATAGTTTTACACTTTCGCACCAACTCTTGAACAGAGCCAGGCGATGAAAAAAGGCGTACAGAAGATCTATACAGAGGTAGCCCACAGCTATGACCTCGTCAATCACATCATGACGCTCGGTTTTGATATAGTCTGGCGCAAGATCGCGGCTCGAAAGGCTCGGGAACTCTCTCCTCTGCGCGTCCTGGATATCTGCTGCGGGACTGGAGACATGGCGGTAGAATTTTCTCGCAAAGTTCCCCCCGGCGCTCAGATCATCGGAGTGGATTTCAGTCTGTCCATGCTCGGCGTGGCCGCTTCCAAGACCTATGCCTCCCAGGCCGAGTTCGTCCTCGCCGATGTCGGCAGCCTCCCCTTCCCCACGAACGTATTCGACATGCTCACTATCTCCTTCGCAACCCGCAATCTCAACTCCAGCCCGGAGGTGCTCGTGGCCTTCTTTCAAGAGTTTCGACGGGTGCTCAAACCGGGGGGAATCTTCGTCCACCTGGAGACAAGCCAACCCCGTCTCCGCCCACTCCGCTCCCTCTTCCATACCTATGTCAGATCCGTCGTCCGGCCGCTGGGCAGCCGCATTTCGGGATCTTCGGCAGGCTATAAGTACCTCTCTCACACCGTTCCACGTTTCTATCCGGCAGGAGATCTATCCAGGCTCATGAGCCGTGCAGGTTTTTCCCGGATCGAGGTCCGGCCTTTTCTCTTCCATGTTGCCGCTCTCCATACAGCTTGGGAGCCGACGCAATCGGAGCGGGAACCAGCCCATCCTCGGGCCTGATTCTGTTTTACGTTTCAGGCGGAAAGGTGTAAGATGAGTGGCTCTTCAAGAATGAAGAAAATGCAGCATACAACAGCAGTCCGGATCGGTCCCCTACGCGTAGGGATCGCAAGCAACCATCCGGCCCACATGCCTGTTTTTCCCGGCCCGATCGAAGTCAAATCTCTGCTCACGGACTTTCTGAGTGTGGAACCAATCTCCTATACTGAGGGACTGGATGGGTACATCCACATCGAAGAGTCCGAAGGGCAACCCAGCTGCAGGTATTGTGACGGGATATTCACGTTGAGGGGCCCCATCCGCAAGCTTTCAGAAGGGGCCACGGATCAGAGGTACTCGCTCTGGGGTAACCAGGGCCTGCTCTACCGGTTCGCGCTCCACCTGCTGGAAGTAAGCCATCAGATATTCAATCTTCACGCCTGTGCCCTATATTCTCCTGAACAACGGGCCCTGTTCGTGATCGCAGGCGGAGCCGGGAGCGGCAAGACCGTGTACCTGCTCAGCGGCCTGGCAAAGGGTTTGCGCCTCTTTTCGACGGAGACCGTCCACCTGGAACTGCGCGGCGATTCCACTCTCTGGCACATGGGGTCGCTGGTCGACAACATCCGGTTGGGTACGCTCAAATATGACTTTCCCGAATTCCTGCCGGACATCCCCCTCCCCCTTTCATCTGACAGGATCTGGCAGGAGAAGGTCGCTCTAGACCTCACTCCCTATCGCTGGGCGGAAGAGGCCCTCCCGGATCCGGATTCCATCGTGCTGTTGTTCCCTCACATCGAGATGGGCCGCGGTGGCTTTTTCATGGACCGGATGCCTTGCAGAGAAAAAGCGTCCAAGCTGCTTTTCGACAACATCTCAGAAAAAGTCTCGGAGTCCTTCGTCCTCTACGATACACTCGCTGTGCCCGGATTCGATACCGACTCCTCCGCACAGCATCGAATAGATGTCATGAGAAAATTCGTGCAGAACCCCAGGATCCGGATGATCGCCTCGGTCCTCTCCGACCCTCAGCACTGCTGGGGAAATATCCTGACAGAAATCACACAAGGAGACAGTACATGAGTAAAGCTTGGGAAAACGTCATCACCATCCCCGTTGAAGGACGCTCCGGAAAACCCCGCAGCAATGGGCTCACCATGGTGATCGATAAACACATGGGCCTCAACAGGCTCGAGGACCTTATCCAGCTCGCAGGGGACTACATCGATGTAGTCAAGCTTACCTTCGGGACATCCGCTTTCTACTCGGGGGATCTGCTCAGAGAAAAAAACAGGATGCTGGTCAAGGCCGGGATCGATGTCATGCCGGGCGGGACCTTCTGTGAAGTCGCCATCTGGCAGGGGCGGCTCGAAGAATACTTGAAACGTGCTCGAGAATTGGAATTTTCGGCGATCGAGATTTCGGACGGTTCCATCGAGATGGATATCGATACCCGAAAGACGACCATCGACAAAACGCTGGCGGCCGGTTTTAAGGTCTATACCGAGGTGGGGAAAAAGGATCCGTCTGAGGCGCTCTCCCTGGAGGATACACACCGCCTTATACGCGAAGATGCGGCCGCTGGCGCCTTCATGGTGATCATCGAAGCCAGGGAGGCGGGCAAAGGCGTTGGGATCTTCGACAAGGACGGCAAGATAAAGCAGGATGACATGGAGGGCATCATTGCCGGAGTCGATGACCTGGACCGCATTATGTGGGAGGCACCGATCAAGAATCAGCAGCAGACCCTGATCATGCGCTGCGGCACCAACGTCAACTTGGGCAATATTCCCCCGGATGAGATACTGGCCCTGGAGGCACTACGTCAGGGAGTCCGCGGTGATACACTGAAACAGGCCTACCTGGCCGACAAAGACTGGAGCCGGTAGCCGCGCCGTCCCCGGTACTGGGTCAGGCACACCTCGGTTCACTCCGCCAGATATTGAGCTATGGACGGGATCCCATCCTGGCGTGGGGTTTGGTTCCATTTTGCGATCAAGTAATAGATTTCCTCTTCCATGATCCGGCACTCATCCTCCAGGAAATCTTCTGCTTCCTTGGTGCGCATATCTTTTGTGTCGTTCACGAATGCCAGGGTGCGAATGTAGTAGATCGGGATCAGCGAATTCAGGAGCAGTGCCCTATCGGCCAGGCGATCTCGGTAGGCTACGACATAGTCGAATAGGATGCGTGCCCAGAGGTCAGCCGGTACCCGGATCTTGTCCGCCGACATCTTCTGCAGGTGATTGAGGTCATCCAGGTTCAAGGGAGCGATCACTTTACTCCAGACTTTCCAGAATTTGATCAGGCCTTCGATAAAACTCTTTAGCAACCGCTCCCTGTCCACAGATACGGACTCGGGCTCATCTGTCACACCCAGGCCAAATCCGAATATATTGGTGGGCTGGCTTTCTGAAGAATATTTCCAGAGGTACTCGAAATCCACAGCCAGGTTGAAGACCGTCCCGACAACTTGATAGAACATAGGACCCAGGTGAGCTCCCGGATCTTTGGCACGGTGGGATTTTGGTGCCCCCATGAACGCCTGGCAGACCTTGAAACCGCGGGATATGGCGATGGTTGTCATCCAGATATCGATCCCGAATTCCGAAACGTTCTCATCCCAGGTCTTTTCCGTGAGATAGGCCCGGGCCAGCTTACCGGAAAATCCGAAGTCGCCCGCGATGGGCTGACGGGTTCGCAGTCCGTAGAGCACGCGCGTGAGGGGATAGGCGATGTTGTTGGTGATCGTTCCATCGTATTTATGGCGCACATAGATGGGGATCACATAGTCATGATCCATGTAGACAGGCTCCACCAGGTACTGGATCCATGCCGGCGTGATGCTGGTCAAGTCCGCATCCACCATGGCGATAGCCCGCGCACCCAGTTCCACGCCTGCCTCTAACAGATTCCGTATGTTGCGGCCCTTCCCCCGTACGCCCTCGGGAGTCGAGATATACATTTTAGGCTGCCGGGTCTTGGCTTTCAGGAACGCTCCCCTGGTGTCGTCGGGAGAGTTGTTGTCGACGTTGATGATCACGCAATCTTTTCGACCGAAATATTTTTGCAGGCCGGCATCCACCTGTGCAACGACATGACCGATGGAGTCCGCCTCTTTGTACGAGGGGATTCCGACCACTATCTCGGCACGGCGAACCTTATCCGGATTCTCGAGAATGCGGCTCATCTCATGCTCTCCACGGCGCCCTCCTCGGAGATATGGATGGCGAACACGCGGTCCAGGCGTGTGAGCTCGAAAATTGAGCGTACTGCGTCTTTCACGGCAAACAGCTTGATCGTGCCGTCCGGACCTGAGTGCTTGAGGACGGACACCAGGGCTCCCAGTCCCGAGCTGTCGATAAACTCCACTTCCTCCAGGTCGAGCACGAGGCGGTTTTCCCCCTTTTCGACCAGCTCCAGCATTTTCTTCCTAAACTCCACTGCTACACTGGCATCGATCTTACTGACGTGCGGGGTGACGATGCACACCTGACCCGCCTTCTTCTGTGTGATCTCCATCAAGCGCTCCTCTCATCCAATGGTACATTGAAATGCTTTGTCATTTCCAGATAATTCCCATCCCGGCCGCGAACATAGCGGACATTGTCCATCTTGGCCTTGATGATGTAGAGGCCGTAGCCTCGTTCCGGGTGTGTATCCAGATCCGGGACAGGGATCTTATCCATATTGAATCCTTGGCCTTGATCCCCGATCCGAATGGTCACCTGTTCTGAGAACAGGCGGAAACATATGGAGATGGTTTCACCTGCATCGCCCCCGCTCCCGTATTTGATGGCATTGGTACACGCTTCGCAGATACAGAGCTCGATATCCTCTACCAGGTCTTTCTTCCTGTTCTGTTTCGGAACGTGGCCGCACAGCTCCCGGCAGAGCGTCGTCGCCAGATGGAGGAACTCGATGCGGGCTGGGATTCGGAGATAGAACTCATCCATTGTTCAGATCTGTCTCCAGCGGAATCCGATGATCGAGATATCATCGGAGAATTCAGGCCGTCCCTGATAGGCTTTCGCATCCGCGATCAGAGCCTCGAAGGAATCCTCCAGAGAACGGTTGGGATCTTCGCTCAGAATATCCTTAACCCGGCTGAAGCCATAGCCCTTGGTCCCGCTGCCGGCAAAAGTTTCGTTGATCCCATCCGAGAACAGGACAAAAGCGTCTCCGGGCTGCAATTCGATCTCCTGATCTTCTCTGTTTTCGCTCGTAATACCCAGTCCCAACGGAAGGCCGCCCCCCGGAATATATTCAGACGTCCCGTCAGCATGGATGACCAGAGGGAGGTTGTGGCCCGCTCGGCAGAACGACACGATATTGGAATCCAGGTGGATCACAGCATACACCATGGTGAAGAAGCGCCCGAACTTCCCCAACATATCTTCTTTATCCAGGACGCTCAACACTTCAGCGGGCTGATTGATGCGGTAGTAGGGTGGTTGATCCACGGGCACTTTCAACAAGGCTCCTGGCTGAAGCTGGCTTGAGAGCCGCTGGCTGAGTCCCACACTGAACATTGCAGCGGCAACGCCGTGCCCGGACACATCCATGCTGTACATGCCAAGGCGAGACTCGTCCAAGCGAAAGATGTCATAAAGATCTCCCGATACATAGGCGCTGGGTATAAATCGAGCGGCGATCTCCAGCTGCGGGATGTCGGGAAAATGCACGGGGAGCAAACTCTCCTGGGCCTCTCGTCCCGAACGCAGATCACCCAGGCTGGTCTCCCTCGCATATCGGAGTTTTTCATTCAATTTGACGATCCGCATGCCGGTAAGGACTCTTCCGTTGAGTTCTCGGCGGCCAAACGGACGTTTGAGGCAGTCATCAATCCCGTAATCCAGTAGGTTGGGGGCATCTTCACCGGGACGGTCGTCCAATATCAGCACAATATGGATGTACCGCTTCCAATCGGTGGATTTGATGCGCCTGCTCAATTCCAGGCTGCCCTCCAGGTCCGAATCGCTCTCCAGAAAGACCAGTTGTACTCCGGGATTGTCCTTCAAGCGGCCCAGCACCTCGACCCCTTCGCCGGCTACCAGAGCCGAATAGTCCAGAGCCGTGAGTTCCTGCTGCAGCTGACGGACCGATTCGATCCGCCTCCCAACGATCAAGACGTCCATTGGAGGAATCCTATCTATACTCACTAATCAGGGAACGCGCTATCGGGCCTTTTCCACGAGCATGATCAAGACTTCATGCCCGCCTTCCGGCACCTCGATGTCCACGACATCCCCGGTAAAGATCTCCTTGACCTGGTCATCTAGAAAATACTGATACTTCCCCTTCGTCAAGAAGCGGATCCGGATCTTTCTCTTCGCCAGGGTCATGACATCGAACGAAACGAGCTGTTCGTTGTAGAGGAATCGGCGAACGACCATGCTCCCCTTGCTCTTGACGATCTCTCTACCTTCTTCCATCAGCCGGATCTCGCCAGAGGATACCCTCACATCATAGTGCCTTCCCTGGATGGCAACACGCCGCACCTCGCCTTTGCTGTCCGGCTGCAGGACTCCGAATCGGAATCCCTCCCAGGGCGTAATGTCGATCAGTTCCTCCAGCGCGATCAAAGCCATCAACGGTCCCCAGCTGTGATATCTGGCACCCGTCGCTTCGCCGGTACGCGAATCATAATTTTGGGGACAGATCTGAAAATTTTTCCAGGCCAGCTGGAACAGGTCGGCGCTCTTTTTTGCAAACTCCTGTGCTTCCACATCCATGCCGAAGGCTTTCAATCCCTGATAGATCAGATAGTTCGCGCTCGGCCATACGGCACCGCGCCACGCCTGCTGTTCCTGATATATTTCGGAGGCACGCGAGACGGTGGGCATCACATAATCCCCCCAAAATTCAGTCCTGTCGAGGAGGTGGGCACGGAGCTGTCTCGCCCTTTCAGCATCGGGGATACGCGCCAGGAGTGGGTAAAAGCTGGTTACGGTAACCTTGCGGGAGACACGGCCGTCCCAATGACGATCGACATAGAAACCTCGCTGGCTGTCCCAGAGATTGTCATTGATCAACCGCTTCAGGTTGTCATACTCCTCTAAGTACTCGCTGTTTTCCCTCGGATTCTGCAGCACGCTTGCCATCTGGGCCAGGCAGTACGCATCCAAGGCGAACAAGCAGTTAAGATCCAGGCAGTTCATGGTCATGGTACCTGTCAGGCGGTCGAATCCGGCATCTTCCCAATTGGGGAGATCCGGCATCCCGGATTCCAGGCGGGCCCTGTCCAGTCCCGTGCTGGCGTTCGAAAAAGGATCGTTTTCCGAAACGAGCTCACTGTCCGACCCCCATTCCAGGAGGCCATCCCCGTTCCCGTCTCGCCGAATGAGCCCGTTGGACTTGGTGGCGGTCCAGAAAGCGTGCCAGCGAGTCAGGTAGGGATACGCGAAGCGCAGCAACTCTTCATCCCCGGTCTTCTGGAAGAGCTTGAGGACCACATAGGCTCCGATGGGTGGTTGAGACCTGTCCGGGCTGCCCTCCGCCCCAGCCCTCCACTGGGGGATGTTTCCGTTGGGGAACTGAGTTTCCAGCGCGGCGCTGAGCATGTCCTTGGCATGCTTGGGGCTTTCCAGGGAAAGGACCAGGGCATTGAAGAACGAATCCCCGGAAAATGTAATCCAGGGAAAGGACTCGGTCATTCCCGTCTCCAGGATATGATTCCTGCCCGAAGGCGTATAGAAGCGGTGCTTACCCGGCTGGTAGAGTGTTCCCCAAAACAGGTTGTTGGTCACGGCCGCAGCCAATCCCCTGTGGGCGCCGAAGGCCCTTACTCGGTTCTGGTCATAGATCTGGGCCTCTTCGGCCAGGAACGACTGGATGGTCTTCTCGTTTTTATACCTGTAGATGCGGTTGCTCAACACCTCAGGATCTTCTCCGACTCCAGCTACGAAGTAGATCGTGCTGTTTTTGTTCATGGGATAGGAGAGCACGACTTCACTCCCCTCCTCCCCCCTTCCCTCCGGATCCCCGGGACGGCCGGCCCAGAAAAGATAGTGATATTTCTGCAGCGCCAGCCCTTCTCCCTCCAGCTGGCCATCCTCACGGAGCCGGTATCGGCCTCGGCTATTCCAGGGAAAGTAATGGATCAGCTGCAGTTGGACATCCTTGGGTGCGATGATCCGCCCGATCACGGTATCCTCGTTCTGCCTCGACCATTCCAGTGTCATAGTTGTGGATTTCGAAGAAGGTTTTTTCAGGACTGGTGTGTCGTCGCCCTGACCGAACGGAAGACTGAGATCGAATCGTATGCGCGCATATCGCCCGTCGGGGGAATGCGGACCGACTTCAGAGACCAGGTAACAAAAGTCGATTCCCTCGGCGGCTTCAGAGCCTCGGTTGACCCGCACCTTGAATGCGAATCCTGCATCCGGATGGGGTGCCATTGCCAGACCCGCCCAACCCGAAGCATCCATGGCTCCTATATACACATTTTTCCAAGGGTATGCGATCTCGGCCCAACCGCCCTTTCCCAGGCATAGAATGAGGATCACAAGCAGGAATGCTGTTCTGATCTTCATGCCGTTTTCTGCTCTCTGTAGATGCTCTGATGTCTATGCACTACTGTAAAGAAAATCCGGTCTTAAATCAATATCATGTCACATGGTCGATGCTGTCCGGAAACTTCAGGTGCTCTCCCGATGCCAGGATCTCGTCCATTGCTATAAAAAGGTGATCGACCTCATCTTCCAGCGTATAAAAATGGGGCCCGATCCGGATCACATCCTCTTCGCCTGTCCCGTCCCCCTTCCTGTAGTCCACTTTTATTCCCCGGTTCTCCAGCGCCTGCTTGACTTGATAGGCGTGCGGTACCCCCATGGACACCGCTCCACCGCGTCTTTCCGCTTGAGTGGGTGTGAAGATGTCAAAGCCACGCGTCTGCGCCTCTTGCAGGATAAGCGCAGTCAGCTTCAGCGAACGGGCACGTATCGCCTCGATGCCGATCTTCTGTATGATCTCCAATCCAGGTTCAGCCGTGTACAGGCATGCAACCGGGGGTGTTCCCGACATGTAGCGGTATGCTCCTTCCGCGTGTTCCATCTCGGTTTCGAACCGGAATGGAGACCGGTGCCCCAGCCAACCCGTTAACGAAGGAGGAGCTAGCTTTGAGTGCGCCGGCTGTACATAGAGAAACGCATTTCCGGGACCCCCGCACAGCCATTTCAGACAGCCCCCCACATAGAAGTCCACTCCCAGGTCCGTCACATCGACAGGTATCGTGCCCGGAGCATGATAACCATCGATCAGAGTAAGGGCGCCCCTGTGCCGGGCTTCTCGAGCAATGCGGCGCACATCCAGGATGGTGGCCGATCTAAAGAAGACGTGCGAGACCGCAACGCACAAGGTCTTTTCATCGATCTCCCGTACGATCTGTTCCCATTCGATGCCGGACCTTCCCCGGCTCCTGATCCGGCGGACCTTCCACCCCATGAATCCCGCGATCTCGGACACGGCATAGATCGTTGAGGGAAAGTCAAAGTCGGTCATGATGATGGTGTCTCTGCCTGGAGGCTTTTCCCTGAAAAGAGTGGAAAGGGCAACCCAGTGGGCGTTGGTGGCATTGGGCAGCATGGTTACCGAATCTTCCGTTGCCCCTATCAATGAAGCCACCAGGTTTCCCACTCTCCGCGAAAGATCCCACCACTCGCTCCTCCAGGCACTGACGCCCTGTTCAGCCCAGAGAGAGTAATAGCGGTTCAGCCCCTCCCTGGCGCCTTCGGGCACTGCTCCCAGGGAATTGGAGATCAGATATGTACATCGTCCCAAAACCGGAAATTTCGACCGTACCGACTTCAGGTCGGTCTCCAGGTCCCAGCCCCGGCGCGGATCTTTCATTGCCTCGTGACTCAGACAGGCAATCCTTCAGAGACAATGCTGCTAACCGCTTCGATAAAGATATCCAGTTCCCGCGGAAGAGTGTATATGCTGGGAGTGACCCGGATCCCGATCACATTGGTACCCTCTGGCCCCTCCGGTGCGGGGATGCCAACACTGGTGGTGACGATCTTGAAGCGATTGAACAGCTCCGCACTCAGCTTACCCATATCGAGCTGATCGACCGTGAAGGTACCGATCCCGCATGATTGTTCGGGTTCCAGGGAGGTCAGGATGCGGACGCCGGGAACCTTGGCTATCGCCTTGGCCCAATAGTCTCTCAGGTAGCGCAGGCGCGCTTCCTTTCTTTCCCCTCCGATCCCATGATGGAAGGCGAGGGCCTCACCCAGTGCCAGCTTGAGGGCCTCCGGCTGTGTCCCGACATGTTCGAATTTTCGGATGTCGTCCCCCTGCGGATCGGCTGCCGGAAACAGAGGCCAGATCTTGGAGATCTTCTCTTTTTTCACATACAGGAAGCCCGTCCCAATGGGTCCCATCATCCACTTGTGTAGGTTGGCACCATAGATGTCACAGTCCAGGTCCTTCTGTTCGAATACAAAATGTCCAAACGCATGCGCTCCGTCTATGACCGCCTCGATCCCACGCTCTCTCGCCATACCGCAAATCTCCTTGATCGGGAAAATCTGTCCGGTCAGGTTCGTGATATGACAGAGAAGGATGACCTTGGTCCGGGAGGTCACATTCTTCTCGAAGAGATCGGCTAAAACCTTGAGGTTCTTGGGAGGGTAAGGGAACGAAAACATCTTGACCTTCACCCCCTCCCGTGCCTCCCTCTGGAAGAGCGCACTCTTCATGGAAGGATAATCATGGGAGGTTGTCAGCACCTCGTCACCGGACTTCAGTTCCAGCCCCAGCAGAGGTATCTGCATGGCTTCGGTCACGTTGCGTGTGATGGCTATCTCTTCCGGTGAACACCCGAATGTATCCGCCAGCTTCTTCCGGATCAGCTCCTTCCTGGGACGCAGATACCTCCAGGAATTCAAGACGGGCGCGCCGTTGGACGCATCCATATACCGTTTCACTGCATCGACGACCACCTTGGGAGCAGGATGAACACCGCCATTGTTCAGGTTTATGACACTCCGATCTATGCCGAAAGATTGCTGCACCTGGAACCAGAAACTCTCATCCCTGGCTGCCGCGGCGGGAGAAACTCCGCTCATACTATCGAGCTTGGTCCTAAGCGCTGCTTCCGCACGCTTACCGGCCAGTCCGAAAACGCTCAGGCCGGATATACCCAGCCCCAATCCCTTCACAAAATCTCTCCGACTCGTCCCCATTCGTCTCTCCTCAAATCTGGATTGTTTAGGCCAAAGTATCGAAACCTAACATATCACACTTCCTGGGGAAACTGAAAACCTATCTCGAGAAGGGCAGGGCATGAGGTTTGGGGTGCCGGCCGTAGAAAAAATTGTCGGCTTTGATGGCCATGATTTGGGCCCGGGATGAGTGTGATGCTGCCCAGCGAACCGCATCGTGGAGAGGAGTATCGGGCTTGCTGTAAGGACAAACAAAAAGACAGCGTGCACAATCCGTCCCAACCTTTCGCCAGTAGCGGTAGCAGGCCTCCCGGTCGATCACCCAGCGTTCCGCACCATTGTCCATTGCTTTCTGGCCCTTGGAAATCGCACTCGAGGGACAGTTGTCAGCACATTTTAAACAGCGCTCACAAAAATCTTGTACGCCGAATACCACCGGGTGGTCCTTCTGCATGGGGAGGTCTGTCGTCACCAGGCCAAGCCTCACACGAGGCCCGTATTTTTCCGTGAGCAGTATGCCGATCCTGCCGATTTCCCCCAGTCCCGCTTTCCAGGCGAGCGGAGGAACTACGGCCGCATAGTTGCTCCCTGCCATGTGGGCTCGAGCGGGGAATCCCAAGCGGCGAATCATCCCGGCGGTGATTGTTGCGATGCGGGCCGCCGTAAGATACTGTTTGGCTGTTTCTACGATCACGGGTGCCTTGGGAGCTGCCGCGATCATGTCGAAATCCATCTGCACGGCAAAAACCACGGCAAAGGCATGCGGCAATTCGATCTCCTTGCCGTAGGGTTCCGGCCCACGTCCCACATGCGAATAGACAAATGCCGGATCCAGGGTACATATGCCGCACAGGTCGGCGCCCAGGTAGTGAACGGTTTCCTTGATCAACCGAGTATTCGCCTCTATGCCTCTGTGTTCTTGGGCTTCCGCTACAGGACCGTCCACGGTGACCAACAGGTGCTCCAGCAGCTCGAATTCGGCATCTGCCAGAGCAAAAAGAGGGGGATTTTTGGGCAGATGGGAGGGAGAGAGAATGTCCGGAAGTTCTCGGATCTCTGAATCGATCACTTCATACTCTGGCTTCCGGGTATAATACTCCGCATGCCGGGGGCTCCCCTCCTGAAGATCGAAGCGCGCAAACATTACGTCTCTCTCATCGATCCTCTTCGGGGAACTTCTAAAGACCAGAGCGCTGCGGGGACGGCGTGAGAGAAGAATATAAGCCAGTCCAAGTAACACGATTCCCAGGACAGCGATCAGAACAGTATCACGGGCGCCTACTGGCGCCAAGACCAATCCCAGGATCCCTGCACCCAGTACGGCAGCAGCCATCCCGCTGCGGCATGCAGCGCGTCGTTCCCGCTCCCTCATGCTCACCGAGGTAAAATAGAGACAAGCCAGGAACAAAATGCCGAGGACAGGGAATCCGATGAGGGGCCACACAGTCACATCACCTGCCGGGTCGCGAGAATAGATTCAGGAGCGCCACGAACAGCGCCGCCCCCAACACGGCCCATATCACAGGGAAGGGGTGCTCGCCGATCCTGATCCAGGGGAACAGGGGAAGCTGCAGCTGCCGGGCAAGGAAAGTGCCGATCAGGGCCCCGATAAAACCCAGGACAATGGAGCCCAGACAGCCCATGCCTCTGCGGCCGGCTATCCGAGCACCCAGGGCTCCGGAGATGGATGCGATGATCAGTAGGAAAAGAAATCCAAAAATGCTCATTTGAAATCCCTGAAATATCATCCGTCATCACCTGTGTTTTGTCAATCTTGACCGAAGACGGTATAGTACAAACATGGAGTTTCTTCCCTATTTCCACTCTCGTCGGACCGAATTGATCACACTGCTGCAAAATCTCGTTGAGCTGGAGTCCCCGTCGGAGGATAAGAACGCCGTCGACGCCTGTTCTGCATTCGTAGCAAAAAAGCTCGAAAGCCTGGGGGCCCGCAAGACACTTATCCCCCAGGAAAAAATCGGGGATCTCACGCTTTTGGAATATCCGGCACAAAGCAAGGTAGACTCATTCGGACGCACCCTGCTCCTGGCACACACGGATACGGTCTGGCCCCTGGGAACACTCGAGAAGATGCCTTGGACCATACAAGACGATACGGCCTTTGGACCGGGCGTCCTGGACATGAAAGCCGGACTTGTGATGATCATCGCTGCGCTGCAGGCTCTGCATGAGCACAGCTTGCCTCCACGGAGATCCGTCGCCGTATTTCTCAATTCATACGAAGAGGTGGGGAACGACGAAACAGACCAGGCCTTACGGGATGCGGCCGAAAATTCCGCCCGTGTTCTGTGTCTGGAACCCGCGCTGTCCGGTGGACACTTGAAACTGAGACGCAAGGGCCGGCTGATCGTCCGGTTGGAAGCCAATGGCAGAGCCGCGCACGCAGGAGATCCTCGGCATGGAGTGAGCGCCATCGATGAACTGACGTCCCAACTGAGAATCCTCCGCGGGATTCGTTCGCAGACCCTCACCATAAATACGGGATTGATCCGGGGTGGACAGGCCGTCAACGTCGTGGCTGACCATGCCCGTGCCCTCCTGGACATCCGCTTCTGGACGCCGGTCCAGGAGCAAAAGATCAGGGACCATATCCAGCAGGCAGAGCCTTCAAATCCCGGAGCAGATATCCGGTGGTTCATAGAGCGCCACACACCTCCCATGGTACACACGCCGGAATCGGCGCACCTTTTATCCCAAATCCGCAGGATCGCACGCCCCCTGGGGCTTGTGCTTCCAGGAGGGAAGACAGGCGGCGGATCGGACGCCTCCATCGCCTCCCATCTCGGGATCCCCACCATTGACGGCCTCGGACCTGAGGGAGGAGGCATTCATGCGGAAAAGGAGCATGTCCTGCTTCCTTCTCTCGTCGAACGCACGGCCCTGTTGACACATCTCCTGCTCCAGCTCTAAAGATGGAATCCGGCCCCTAAAATGGGCCTGGGCCTTTATCGAGAACCTGTTTCGTACTATAATACGGTTTACCTTTAACAAGGACAATACGAACCGCATGATCAAGAAGCCCTATCTCCTTTCTCCAGGCCCCACTCCCGTGCCACCTGAGGTGCGCCAGGCCGGAGCCCTGCCTCTCATCCATCACCGCACCTCCGAGTTCTCGGATATTTTTGGGGAAGTCAGCGAGAATTTGAGATACATATTCCAGACTGCCCGGGACGTCTATACACTGACGTCCTCCGGATCGGGAGCCATGGAGGCAGCTGTAGTAAACATCCTCGATCCCGGGGATGAGGTCCTGGTTTTGAATGCGGGGAAATTTGGGGACCGATGGACAAGACTCTGCCGCTCATACGGGGTGGAAGTCCGGGAGATCAAGGTCCCCTGGGGCACGGATATTCCCACAGGACTGCTGGCCGAACATCTCGAGAAACATCCAGGGACGCGAGCCGTTTTCAGTACACTTTCCGAGACTTCCACTGGAACCGTTTACGACATCGAAGGCTTTGCCGGGCTCACTGCGAACACAGAGACACTGCTGGTTGTCGATGGGATATCCGGCATGGGCGCCATGCCCTGTCCCATGGACAGCTGGGGCGTGGATGTTTTGATATCGGGATCACAGAAGTCGTTCATGACTCCCCCAGGGCTGGCCTTCATCGCTTTCAGTGCCAAGGCCTGGCGTTCTGTCGAGACCTCGAGCCTTCCCCGTTTTTATTTTGATGCGCAGGCGGCACAGAAAGCACTCCAGAAGCAGACCTCCGCCTGGACGCCCGCCATCTCTCTCGTCCGTCAGCTTCGGGAAGCACTCAAGATCATGCGCGGCATTGGACTTGAGGGACTCTTTTCTCATCATCGGGCCTTGGCCGATGCCACCCGCGCCGGGGTACGGGAACTCGGACTGGATTTCCTTTCGCAGAAACCCGGTAACATCCTCACCGCAGTAAAAACTCCGGAAGGCCAGGACGGGGCCCACCTTGTCAAAGTCATGCAGGATAGGTTCAAGGCCCATATAGCCGGTGCGCAGGATCCCCACAAGGGAGAATTTTTCCGCATCGGACATCTTGGTTTCATCGGTGGATTTGATATAATAACCGCTCTGAGCGCCCTGGAAATGACCCTGGGGGCTCTGGGCTACACAAATTTTGAAAAGGGAGGCTCTCTCAAGGCCGCCCAAGCCATCATAAAGGAGAATTGGACATGAAGAAAATACTCGTATGCGACGCGCTGGATTCGGACGCCTTCGCCGGGCTGGAGGCTGTTCAGGACTTTGACGTAACTCTAAAAACAGGCATGGATGAGAACGCACTCATCGAGACCATCCCCGGATATAATGCTGCTGTCGTGCGCAGCGCCACCAAGATCACCAAGAACGTGATCGCAGCATCTGATGAGCTGGAGATCGTTGTCAGGGCAGGGATCGGGCTCGACAATGTGGATGTGGCCGCAGCCCAGGAAAAAGGTATACAGGTGAACAACACGCCGTCGGCCACCACCATCACGGTTGCCGAGCACACATTCGGTTTGATGCTGGCCGCCGTTCGCAACCACGGCCCAGCCAATCTCTCCATGAAGGCCCACTTGTGGGAAAAGAAGAAATTCAAGGGCAGCGAACTCTACGGCAAGACCCTCGGGATCATTGGCAGCGGCCGGATCGGCCTGGCTGTCGCGGAGCGTGGGCTGGCTTTCGGGATGCAGGCCGTCGCCTTTGACATCGTCGACATCGACACAGATCTGGATGTCCGGCAGGTTACCCTGGACGAACTTTTTGGAACTGCGGATGTCATCTCACTCCACTTGCCTTTTAATGCGTCCACCCGACACATGATCAGCGATGCGCAGTTCGACTCGATGAAGGACGGCGTCGTCATCGTCAATGCTGCCCGGGGAGGAGTGGTGGACGAAGAGGCCCTGCTCAGAGCATTGGAAGCGGGCAAGGTCAGGGCGGCCGCCATCGACGTCTATGAAGAAGAACCGGCCACGAACTTCGCTCTGGTTGATCACCCCAATGTGCTGGCCACTCCCCATATCGGATCCGCGGCAGGTGAAGGCCAGAAGCGGGCCGGATTGGAAGTGGTCAAGATACTGAAGGACAAATATCTCTGATCTCCACCGGGACTGATACGAGCGTCATGATATACCTGGACAATAACGCTACGACTCCACTCGATCCTCGGGTCTGTGATAGGATGACCTGGTTTCTCAAGGAACATTTTGGCAATCCTTCGTCACTCTACCCCATCGGGAGAGACGCGAAGGAACTCTTGACCGAGGCACGTGAGGTCATCGCCTCCGCCCTGGGAGCGAGCCGTTCTGAGATCGTATTCACCGGCTCCGGCACGGAATCGGATAATTTCGCCATTCGGGGTGTTTTTGATGCGCTCCCTGACAAGAACGAGCTCATCACCTCGGCCATCGAACATCCGGCCGTTATAGAATCCGCCGCTTACCTGGAAAAGAACGGGAAAAGGGTCACATATGTCCCGGTGGACGCTACCGGCTACATCGACCTTGAGGCCCTCGAGGCGGCGGTATCTCCCCGTACGGCACTCATTTCCGTCATGCACGCCAACAATGAGCTCGGGACCATTCAGCCCATCAAAGAGATCTCCCGGATCGCCCGGGAAGCGGGTGTGATCCTGCATACCGACGCCGTTCAGAGTTTCGGGAAGATCCCGGTGGATGTCGATGAACTCGGGGTGGACCTCCTCACCCTCTCCGCGCACAAAGTGTACGGCCCCAAGGGCGTGGGTGCGCTGTACATCCGTAAGGGGACCCGGATTCAGCCCCTGATATACGGGGGGCATCAGGAAAGGCAGATGCGTTCCGGGACAGAGAATACAGCAGGAATCGTGGGATTCGGAGAGGCTGTCCGCATCCTGGTCGAACAGAGCGCAGCAGACAACATCCGGATCGGCGAGCTTGCCGCACAGCTAAAGCATGGGATCGATGCGAGCATCCCCAAGGTGAGGTTCAACGGGCCGGAGGACGGTCGTGTGAAATCGACACTCAACTACGCTTTCCCCGGCCTCGAAGCCGAGGCTATCCTGCTCGCCCTGGCCACCAAAGACATCTATGTTTCCACGGGCTCAGCCTGCAGTGAGGATTCCGAGGAGGTATCTCATGTGCTGAGTGCGATCGGGATGCCTCCCCAATTCGCCCGCTCCACGCTGCGCATCTCACTGGGCCGCTTCAACACGGAGGGCGATATCGAAACTGTCCTGCGGGAGCTTCCGGAGATCGTCCGCAAGCTGCGGGAGATCTCGGCCTACGATCCGGAACTCGATTAAGGTCCAGTCCCAGGTGCTCAGATTCCGATCGTCTTGTGTTGGGTAAGATAGATTCGCCTCACTTCCCACAGCCATTCATGATATTGCGGCGACTTGAAATCCGGATACGTCCAGTCGAGAGCCTTGATCGAGTCCTTGCTGAAAATGAGTTCCAGGTGGGCATAGATCCCACGGTTTAGTGGGATACGGTGGGCGAAGTTCTTGGTGGTCCCAAAAACAAGAGAATAGCCACTCAGGCATCCCGGATCCAGGTTGAGGATTCGGGACCCAGCAGAATAGCGGTGGCGCATGTCCTCCTCTATCCTGTTTGTCCGTAGTTTAATATCACTTAAATCCTCAGGCTGGATCAGCCGCTCAAAGCTGTGGAATCGGCGCCGGAGCCCCTCCCCCATCTGGTTTGAGTAATATGTTGTCAAGTCAAAAGGGAATGGTTCCGAGGAGGAATCAATGGGCCCGAACTCATTGGCAAGCACTGATTCTGCGGTTTCAAAAGCCGAAGCGACACCGGACATCACTCCGCAGATCAGTTTGACCGGAGTAAAAGGGCCGGCCTCCGACATTTTTTTCCTATATCTCGGGTGGGCTCGTGAGCCTGTCCAGGGCTCCCTGGGGATCTGGGGAGTAGCCATCCGCCCCGATCTCGTCGGAAAATTTTCCCGTCACCGGGGCCCCCCCGACAATGACCTTGATATCCGGGTATCTGTCTTTGATCTTCCTGACGATTTCTTCCATGTTGACCATAGTGGTCGTCAAGAGGGCGCTCAATCCTACGGCGTTGGGTGCGTGATCCTCGATGCTCTGAAGAAACTGAGGAGCAGACACATCCACGCCGCAGTCGATGACCTCCCAACCACCCCCCTCGAAGAACATGCCGACGATCTTCTTGCCGATGTCATGCAGATCACCGGCCACGGTCCCCAGTACGATCCGGCCTTTGTACTTCACGTTCCCGGAGTTGAAAAAAGGTTTCAGGTGCACCATAGCCGCGGTCATGGCTCGCGCCGACATTAAAACATCGGGAAGGTAGATCTCGTTGTTGCGGAACCTCTCCCCCACAATCTTCATCCCCTCAATCAGCGAATTCGATAGGATCTCATGAGGCATGAGGCCGGACTCCAGGGCTTTGGCGGTCAATTCATCCGCTCCATCCTGTTCCCTCATATCAGGGGGATGCGGAGATTTCCCATCGATTTTGCCTCGTTCGACACACAGCGCGATCTTGCGCAAATATTCTTTATTCATTGCGACTTCTATATAAATCGAACCTCACAGGATTGTCAACCGCACCCGAAAGGTTTATAATTTCGGACACTATGCAATGGGTATATATCGAGGACCTCAAAGGCCATCTGAACCAAGACATCGAGATCAGGGGTTGGCTGTACAATAAGCGCTCCAGCGGCAAGATCCGTTTTCTATTGGTCCGCGACGGGACGGGCCTCCTGCAGGGAACGATCTACAGCGCGGAGAAAGATCACCCGCTCTTCCAGAAATTCGATGAGCTGACCCTGGAATCCTCACTCATCCTCCGCGGGCAGGTTAGGGAAGACAAGCGCGCCCCCGGAGGCCTCGAGATGAGCATCGCGGACATCGAGATCGTCCAGATCGCAGAGGAATATCCGATCACGCCCAAAGAACACGGGATCTCGTTCCTCATGGATCACCGCCACCTCTGGCTGCGCTCGAGCAAACAACATGCCGTACTGGAGGTGAGGACCGAACTCATCAAGGCCATACGGGATTTTTTCGACGGCCGGGGTTTCCGGAACATGGACACGCCCATCCTGACTCCCAGCGCCTGTGAAGGCACCACCACCCTTTTCGAGACGGAGTATTTCGATCAGAAGGCCTACCTCAGCCAGAGTGGCCAGCTGTACAACGAGGCGACGGCCATGGCCTTCGGCAAAGTCTACTGTTTCGGTCCCACCTTTCGGGCCGAAAAATCGAAAACCCGCAAACACCTCATCGAATTCTGGATGGTGGAGCCCGAAATCGCCTTTGCCACCCTGGATGATATCAAGGTCCTGGGCGAAGATCTCATCGTTTACATCATAGACCGCGTCCTGGAAAACAAGAAAGAGGCCCTCGACGTGCTCGAAAGAGACAGGGCTCCCCTCGAGAATATCAAGAAGCCTTTTCCCCGGATCACATATGAAGACGCGATCCGGGTGTTGAACGAAAAAGGCAGCTCGGTCTCCTTCGGGGACGATTTTGGCGCGCCTGAGGAGACGGCACTCAGCGAACACTTCAACTCTCCTGTTTGCGTCACCCACTTCCCCACCAAAATCAAGGCATTCTACATGCAGCCTGCGGAGGGGAGACCGGATCTGGTCCTCGGGATGGATGTGCTGGCCTCCGAAGGATACGGAGAGATCATCGGAGGGGGGCAGAGGATCCATGATCCCGTGCTCCTGGAGGAAAAGATCAAGGAACACAACCTGCCCCGCGATGCCTATGAATGGTACATTGACCTCAGGAAATACGGCTCAGTGCCGCATTCCGGATTCGGATTGGGTGTGGAACGCATGCTCTCATGGTTGTGCGGCATCAAACATATCCGGGAAACCATACCCTTCCCCCGCCTCCTCCACCGCATCTATCCCTAACAGGGGTAGCGTGTCCGAGCTCGCCTAACATGGGGGATCAAAAGAAACGCATCGCACTGGTGAGTCTCGGCTGCGCCAAGAATCTCGTGGACAGTGAGGTCATGCTGGGCTACCTACTCCAGTCCGGCAACTATCAGGTAGAGCCCGAACTTGGAGAATCGGACATCATCATCGTCAACACCTGCGGCTTTATCCAGCCCGCCCGGGAGGAAGCCGAACAGCATTTTCAGGAGGCCCTCTCATTCAAAAAGAAACGGCCCCATATCAAGATCGTGGCCTCGGGCTGCTATGTCCAGAAGGAACTGCCTGCGCTGAGACAGCGATATCCGGGGATCGATCTCTGGACAGGAGTATCCGATTTCCACCACATCGTTCACCTCATCGAAGACAGGCCCTACGATCCTGAGGAACGATGCTTCCTCTACGATCACGCTTCGCCGCGCATCCTGTCGACCCCCCCAGCCTGGGCATATGTCAAGATCTCCGAAGGTTGTTCGAACCACTGCACGTTCTGCACCATACCACGAATAAAAGGCCCTTACAGGTCCCGCAGCATCGATTCCATCGTCCAGGAGACACGCCGATTGGCCGAGCAGGGTATCAGGGAGGTCAACCTCATCTCTCAGGACTCCACATATTACGGCCGCGATCTGGGATTGGACGAAGGTCTGTCTCAACTCATAGCGGCGCTGGATAGGATCCCGGACCTGAGGTGGATCCGTATCCTTTACTGCTATCCGGAAGAGATCTCCGATAGTCTGCTGGATAGCATGCGTTCAGACAAGGTATGCACCTATATCGACAGCCCTTTCCAGCATGCATCCCCGGAAGTGATCAGGAAGATGGGCCGGGGTCTGAAGGGATCACAATCACTCGAACTGATCGGAAAGATCCGGCAGAGTCTTCCCGACGCTGTGCTCCGCACCTCACTGATCGTTGGATTCCCAGGCGAAGGCCCCGAAGAATTCGAGCATCTCAAGAACTTCGTCCGAGAAGCGAGCTTCGACCATCTGGGGGTCTTCACCTATTCCCACGAAAAGGATACGCCCAGCTTCGCGTGGCAGGACGATATCCCTACCCAAGAAAAAGTTCAGAGGAGGCAGGAGATCATGGAGATGCAGGCCGAGATCTCGGCGCAACGCCTGAAACGCTACGTCGGCACCCATATCCCCGTACTTCTGGAGGGACACCTGAAGGAGAAACCGGGCATGCTCATCGGCAGGACCCAGTACCAGGCTCCAGAGGTAGACGGAGTGGTGTTAATCGAACAGCCCGAAGGCCCTCAGCCATTATTTGATGTACTCCAAGAAGTTGAAATCCTGCGCAGCGATGTATATGATCTATATGGGACAATAAAATGAGACGCATTCTGATAGACGGCCTGGCCACTTTTTTCGGATCCGGATATTTCCCAGTCGCTCCGGGCACGCTCGCCAGTTTGATCGTTGCGCTGGGTTACCGGTTCTGGTTCCACAACATTTCCTGGCCGCTCTATCTGATCATCGGGCTGGTTGGCTATTTCGTGGGAGTCTGGGCATCCTCGGCGTATGCCACGCGGAGAAAGAAGGAAGATCCCAGGACCGTGGTCATCGATGAGGTGGTGGGACAGTGGATTGCCCTCCTTCTCGTCCCCCCCATCTGGTGGATGGTGTTGGCTAGTTTTTTTCTATTCCGATTCTTCGACGTTATCAAGCCGCTGTTCATTCACAAGGCCGAATCCTTCCGAGGCGGTTGGGGCATAATGCTGGATGATATCCTGGCCGGCATATATGCCAGCATTGTCCTGAACGTACTGCTGCTGGTGTTATGAACAACCGCGGACGCACGAAGATCGAGATCCTTGCCGTCGGTTCGGAAATGCTCACCCCCTATCACCTGGATACAGATTCTCTCTTCCTAACACGCCACCTCAACCGGCTCGGGCTTCGGGTTTCCTATAAAACAGTGGTGGGCGACGATGCGGAAGACCTGGCAGCCTGTCTCCGGACTGCCTTTGAGCGTTCCGATGTCATTTTCACCATCGGCGGCCTCGGCCCGACACGAGACGACAGGACACGGGAAACCGTTGCCTCCACTCTGGAGAAAAGGCTTCTGTTCCAGGAACACCTCTGGGAGCAGATCCAGGACCGCTTTCAGAAACGCGGCATCTCTATCTCCGATGTGAATCGAAAGCAGGCCTTCATCATCGAGGGCTCCGTGCCCCTGGACAATCCCAATGGAACAGCTCCGGGACTCTGGCTGGAGTCTCCTCAACACACCATCGCGCTTCTGCCCGGCCCACCAAGAGAATTCGAACCCATGGTTGCTGATCTGATCGCCTCTCGAATGCAGGAACAGAGAGAGGGCTATCTGGTTCGGAGGGTACTGAAACTGGCCGGGGTGTCAGAATCACGGATCGAAGATAGGATCTCCGACCTCTATCCCGAAGAAAATCAGGACCTCGAAGTGACCGTGCTCGCCAGTCCCGAAGAGATCGAGATCCATTTGACCGCTTTCTCCGGACGGAGTGAAAATGATGCCGAGCATAATTTGAGCCGGGTCTTCACAGCCATGCGCGAACGCCTTGGTGAAGATGTCTTCAGTACGCAGGAAGAGAACCTGGAGGAGGTGGTAGGAAAACTCCTCGAACAGGACGCTGCAACCCTGGCAGTAGCAGAATCCTGCACGGGAGGACTCCTGGGGCACCGCATCACGAACGTGCCCGGCAGCTCGGTCTACTTCCTGGAAGGCGTGGAAGCCTATTCCAATGCGGCAAAGATCCGGCTTTTGGGTGTGTCTCCCTCTCTCCTGGAGAATTGTGGGGCCGTGAGCCCGGAGGTGTCAGCCTCCATGGCCGAAGGCATCCGTGCCGGTTCCGGTGCGACCTACGGCCTCAGCATTACCGGTATCGCCGGCCCTACCGGCGGGAGCGACGAGAAACCGGTTGGACTGGTCTACATATCCCTGGCCGGTCCGAAAGGGATGCAAACCAAAAAGAACCTTTTCCTGGGTGATCGCCTCTCGGTGAAGCGGCGGGCCAGCCAGACGGCCCTGGATATGCTGCGCCGCACGCTGGAGCGGGAGCAAACAGCGAGACCCCGAGGATAGGCCATGCGGGCTTTCATCGCCATCGAGCTAAATGAATATGTGAGGAAGGCCCTCCTCGGATTCATGAAGGAGGCCAGGCGCCCCGACGCTGCTGTACGTTGGGTCAGGCCGGAGGGCATGCACCTGACTCTCAAATTCCTGGGAGAAATTTCCTCCACGCAGGAGTCCGACATTGGTGATGCCTTGGATGAGGTCACCGCCCGCCACGAATCATTTGCGCTGGATTTTTCGGGTTTGGGGACATTCCCACCCAAGTCCCGGATACCCCGTGTGATCTGGGCAGGGATCGATCAGAGTCGTCCCCTGGCAGACCTTAACCAAGACCTGGAGGACGCGCTGGAGCCTTTGGGATTTCCTCGCGAAAGGCGCCAATTTCATCCGCATTTGACTCTGGGTCGGGTCAAGTCCCCGCACGGCCTGGATCGGATCCTCCAGCTCGTGCAAAACCATGAGCTCACCCCATTTGGGAGCCTGACAGTCCCAGAGGTCGTCCTATTCAAGAGCACGCTGAAACCTTCCGGGGCCGAATACTCCAGGCTCCATCAAGCGAGATTATCATGATGATCCTGTTCTGTGTCTTTGCCTACCTCTTCGGTTCAATCCCTACTGGATATCTTCTTTACCGCTTCAAAGAAAAAAAGGATATCCGTGGCCTGGGAAGCACGAACATCGGGGCTACCAATGTGCTGAGGCTAACTGGCTGGAAGATGGCCCTGCCAGTGGCATTGATCGACATCCTGAAGGGAGCCGTTCCTGTCTACTTGGCGCTCCTCTGGTTCCCCGAGTCCTGGACAGCCTATGCGGCGGGTTTCCTGGCAGTGCTGGGACACTGTTATCCCATCTACATCCGGTTCCGGGGAGGCAAAGGAGTGGCCACCTCTATCGGTGTCTTTGCAGTACTCGCCCCCCTTCCCCTGCTGTGCAGCATCGCAGTCTTTGTGCTCTTCGTGAGTCTCACACGCCACGTTTCCCTCGGATCGCTGACCGCCTTCTTCTGCCTCCCCTTTTTCGTCTGGGTCTTCCGGGATGAGAGGGAAGCCGCCGCACTGGCGGCAGCCATATTCCTCTTGATCGCAGTCCGCCATCGTGCGAATATCGTCCGCCTTCTCGCCGGGACAGAGAAAAAGTTGGGGAGGAAAGAAGCATGAATACATGTGTGATCGGCGCAGGGAGTTGGGGCAGCGCATTCGCCCTTCACTTGGGCAGAAAAAACCTGCCGACACGACTCTGGATCCGAGAAAAGGAGGTCTTTCAACAGGCTGTAAAGTTCAGAGAAAACCGGACGTTCCTACCCGGAGCGGTCTTCCCGGCTTCCGTAACCTTCCATCATGAGCTCGAAGGCGCGGCGGCGGGGGCTGACGTGGTCTTCATCGCCATCCCTTCTAAATACTGCCGGGAGATGTTTGCGCTGCTCCGGCCGGTGCTGGATCCGGGGGCCCTGCTGGTCAGCCTCACCAAGGGGATCGAAAAAGACACCCTGAAAAGGATGAGCGAACTCATGTTCGAAGTTTTTGCCCCCCGCTTCAACCCACGCGTAGCTTCTCTCTCCGGACCCAGTTTTGCCAGAGAAGTGGCCGAGTCGCATCCCACGGCCGTGGTGGTCGCCTCGCAGAAAGAGGGGGTAGCTCAGGAGGTCCAGCGCCTTGTCTCCAATGCCTATTTCAGAGCCTATGCCTCCGACGATATTATCGGGGTTGAACTGGCTGGAGCGCTAAAAAATGTGATCGCGATCGCGGCGGGGATCTCGGACGGATTGGAATTCGGTTCTAACTCGTTGGCGGCCCTGATCACACGGGGAATTGCAGAGGTCACCCGACTTGGCGTACAATTGGGTGCGAGACAGGAGACCTTTGCCGGGCTCGCCGGGATCGGCGACCTGGTCCTGACCTGCACCGGAAGTCTCAGCCGGAATCGCCACGTGGGCTACGAGCTGGGCAAGGGAAAGGCATTGAAAAGCATCGTAGCGGGCATGAATATGGTGGCAGAAGGTATCGGCACGACGCTGTCGGCATATCAACTGGCGCAAAAGGAGGCGGTGGAGATGCCCATCCTCGAGCAGGTCTACCAGATACTCTACAAAGACAAGGATGCGCGTACCGCGCTCCAGGATCTTATGGCTCGAAAACTCAAAAATGAATACATCTCCAGCGAGGGGGCAATATGAAAATATTTCGAATCACCACAGTGTTTTGCTTTGCGGTTTTGCTCTGTGCCTGCGCATCCAAAGAACAAAAGGTCGAAAAGGAACGAGAACAGAATCCGAGATATCAATACAACGTCGGCATTTTCTATTTGAATAACGGCCAGCCGGACGAAGCCATCAAGTACCTGGAAAAAGCCTTGTCCCTGCAGGCCGACTTCGATCTGGCACTGGACGGAATGGGGCTGGCCCACACCATGAAAGGGAATCTCCCTGAGGCCATCAAGTACTACAATCAGTGCCTGATCGCCAATCCCACCTTGACCGATGCCCACAATCACCTGGGCTCCGTCTATCAGGAAACCGGCATGCTTAGTGAGGCCGAGCAGCAGTTCCAGGCGGCCATAGCCGACGAGACCTATCACTCACGAGAGCTTCCCCTCTACAACCTGTCCAGGCTTTACTACATTCAGGAAAAGAACGAGCTGGCCATGCAGTATATCGACCGAGCTGTCTCCATCAACCGAAGGATGGCCATGGCCTACAACCTCAGGGGACTGATCTTCGAAAGGCTGGAGCGTTTTCAGGATGCGATCATCTGCTATCAAGATGCCTTGCGTATCATCCCCGAGGACGTCAGCTTGACCTACAACCTGGCAGGAGCTTTTTTCAAGGATAAGAACTACGTCAAAGCCAAGGAGCTGTTCACGGAACTTCAGGCGCAGGTGCTAGATCCTGAGATGAAGGCCAATATTGTCCGCTACCTTGAGCTGATCGACAAAGAAATCCGCTTAAACTGACGGATGGTGAATCCATAGTAAGTCTCGAACTCCCGGAGATCACAATCCGGCGTCACGCTTGAGCGCCTCAGCCTTATCTGTCCATTCCCAGGTGAATTCCGGTTCGGTGCGGCCAAAATGACCGAAGGCTGCTGTATTCCGGTAGATCGGGCGGAGCAGATCGAGCTGCGCGATCATCTCCTTGGGCTTGAGGCCAAAATGCCCCCGGATCAGTTCCTTGATCCGGTCCTCGGAGATCGTAGAGGTCCCATAGGAATCCACCATGATCGAGACAGGCTCGGCCACGCCGATGGCATAGGCAACCTGGACCTCGATCCGTGAGGCGATGCCGGCCGCCACCAGGTTCTTGGCGATGTAGCGGGCCATGTATGAGCCGGACCGATCCACCTTGGAGGGATCCTTGCCAGAAAAACATCCGCCGCCATGGCTCCCGACGCCGCCGTAGGTGTCGACGATGATCTTGCGACCGGTGACGCCCGTGTCGGCGAAGGGGCCACCCTGGACGAAGCGCCCCGTACGGTTGATGAAAATGCTCGTGTTCTCATCTAGCATGTCGCTGGGAATGATCTGTTCGATCACGGAGCGCCGGATGTCTGAACGGAGGTCACCCATGTCGACCTCGGCATTATGCTGCGCAGCGATCACGACCGCATCGATCCGCTTAGGGGTATGCCCTTCATACTCCACTGTGACCTGGGATTTTCCATCGGGCCGCAGGTAATCCAGGATGCCCTGTCTGCGGACATCGCTCAAACGACGTGATAATTTGTGAGCCAGCATGATCGGAAGAGGCATGAGTTCTTCGGTCTCGTTGCAGGCAAAGCCAAACATCAGGCCCTGGTCGCCGGCACCCTGTTCATGCTCCTCAAGCTCATCCACTCCCGCGGCAATATCCGAGGACTGGTCGTGGAGAGATGACAGCACGCTGCACGTCTCATAGTCGAATCCATAAGCGGCTTTTACATAGCCGATCCCCTTGACCGTTTCTCTCACAACCTTCTGCAGGTCGGTATATCCCTGGCTCGAGACCTCTCCTGCGATGAGGACCAGCCCGGTAGTGACCAGGGTCTCACAAGCTACACGGCTGTTGGGATCCTGAGCCAGCAGATCATCCAGGATGGAATCAGATATCTGGTCACAGACTTTATCGGGATGTCCCTCTGTCACGGATTCCGACGTGAAGAGATGGTTTCCTTGTTTGCTCATGAATCAATCTCCTTGAGGACTCATTCATTCAAAATATAACCTGCATAATTAGCACATTTACCTGTGATTTGCAATACCACATAAATTCGGTTGAATTGAACTACCATTCATGGTACAAAGTCAAAAAACCGATTCTTATGAATACACTGTCTGTCCGCAGCGACCTCTCGGAGCTCAACAAGATCCGAGCATTTCTCAAGCGCAACATGCAGGTCCTGCACCTTACCGAAGAGGACTACTACATCATCGAGCTTTCCCTGCTGGAGATCTGCATCAACATCATCCGGTATGCTTACCCCGAGGATGAACAGGGGGAGATCTTTCTCAAGACCTGGCAGGAAGGGGATCGAGTCTACCTCGAGATTCGAGACAATGGCATCCCTTTCGATCCCCGTCATACCAAGACACCGGATATCGATGAGATAATGAAAACCGGCAAGCAGGGTGGATTGGGCGTTTTCCTGACGCGGAAACTCATGGACGGCTTCGAATACAACCGAGGTGATGATCAGAATATCCTCACGATCTACAAGGTCCTCGGCCCCTGACCTAGATATGCCCTTGACTTTTTTCTCTTGATCTCTAAAATTACACTCTCATAGGAGTGTTATATGAGTGTTACCCAAACCCAGGACACCAAAGTAACCATAAAAATACCCAGGGCCCTGTACAATCGTCTCTCCGAGATCGTATCCGGGACGGGATTCAATTCGGTCACGGACTTCATTATTTATGTGATGAGGGACCTGGCCTCCAGCCAGAGCCGAGAGAATCCTGCCAAGAATGGAGATCAGGAGAAGCTGAGCAAGGAAGAGGTCGAGGCCATTCGAAAACGTCTCAAATCTCTGGGTTATCTCTCATAGGCCAATCATAATAAGTAAGTAAGCAATATTAAGGAGTGAACATGACATCCAAACTGGTTCCCCCGCACGGCGGAGAACTCAAACCCCTGCTCTTAGAAGGATTAGAGCGTGAAGAGCTCGTTCAGCGGGCACAGGACCTCCCTGCGGTCCGACTCACCTCCCGAGAGACATCCGATCTGATCATGCTGGCAATCGGCGCCTTCAGCCCCCTCGGCGGTTTTATGGGAGAGGCGGACTACACCGGCGTAGTCGAGAACATGCACCTGGCAGACGGAACCCTGTGGCCGATACCGATCACGCTTGCAGTCACCACTGAACAAGCCGAGGGAATCCAGATCGGAGCAGAAGTCTCGCTGTTCGATGATGAGAGTTCCGAGCTCATGGGAGTAATGTCTGTCGAGGAAAAATTCACCTACGACAAGAAACGCGAGGCCCGAATGGTCTTTAGGACCGAGGATGAGGCCCATCCTGGGGTCGCAAAGGTCTATGCCCAGGGAAACGTCCTGCTGGCCGGGCCTGTGAAAGCGGTGAGCGAGGGCCCCTACCCCGAGCTTTACAGCGATCACTACGGCCGTCCCGCAGACACACGGGCCATTTTCGAAGAACGGGGTTGGCATACGGTCTCGGCATTCCAGACCCGCAATCCGATCCACCGCAGCCATGAATACTGCACCAAGATCGCTCTCGAGGTGTCGGATGGCATCCTGATCCATCCCCTGGTCGGCAAACTCAAGGCTGGCGATATCCCCGCTGACGTCCGGATGAAATGCTATGAAGTGCTTCTGGATAACTACTATCCCCAGGACCGCGTCGTCCTGAAGGTCTATCCCATGGAAATGCGGTACGGCGGCCCGAGAGAGGCTGTGCTGCACGCCATCTTCAGACAGAATTACGGCTGCAGCCACCTGATCGTGGGGAGGGACCATGCCGGCGTGGGAGATTACTACGGCCCCTTCGATGCCCAGAAGATCTTTGAAGAGATCCCCTCCGGGGAGCTTCACATCGAGCCTCTGAACATCGACTGGACATTCTGGTGCTACAAATGTGACGGCATGGCATCCATGAAATCCTGTCCGCACAGCAAGGAAGACCGGGTTCTCATCAGCGGTACCAAGGTACGCGACATGTTGTCCGAGGGCAAGCTTCCCCCCAAAGAGTTCTCGCGGCCGGAAGTGGCTCAGATACTTATGGACTATTACAAGGGCCTTTAAGAACCCCATGAATGAAAGGGAGTATAGACATGACAATACAGAAAGCCACCAATATCACCTGGCATGAAGGTACGATCACCAGCGCAGACCGGGAGCGCCTGCTGCAGCAGAAAGGAGCGGTCCTGTGGTTCACCGGCCTCTCCGGTTCCGGGAAATCCACGCTGGCCCTGGCAGTCGAAGAGAAGCTCTTCGAGCGGGCCCATCTTTGTTTTGTGCTGGATGGGGACAACATACGACACGGGCTCAACAAGAACCTGGGTTTTTCTCCTGAAGACCGGGAAGAGAACATCCGCCGGATCGGGGAAGTCGGCAATCTCTTTGCCGATGCGGGAGTGATCGCCATGACAGCGTTCATCTCACCCTACCGACAGGATAGAGATAAAGCCCGGGAGCTGTTGGCGGAAGGTAGTTTTGTGGAGATCTATGTGAAGGTCCTGCTGGCGATAGCCGAGGAACGCGATCCCAAGGGACTTTACAAAAAAGCACGGGCAGGTGAGATCAAGGAGTTCACCGGTATCTCTGCCCCCTATGAAGAGCCCCTTTCAGCCGAGATCGTGGTCGATACCGGCGAGCTCGACCTGGATCAAAGTGTAGAGAAAGTGATCCGTTTCCTGGAAGAGCGTGATATCGTGAGGAAGGCCTGATCCCGGCTAGTAGAGCACCTTGTCCTCACCAAGGTCTGCGATCAGTTTGTCGACATCCTTGAGGATCAGGTCCCGGCGCTTGAGGACCGCGTTGATCTCCTTCTCGTTGAGATATTCGCCCACGGCCTCCTTGATCACCGCAAAATCCAGGGCGCGCAGTTTTTCAACGAAGACGGCCGGCAGCTGCTTCATCTCTTTTTTATTCTTCTTAGAAAAGATGAGGCTCTTCGTGAACTTGCCGGACGTCCGGAACGAGCGTGAGTGGTCGATCAACAGCATACGGAAGTCCTCGGTGATCAAGTACTGGTTCTGGTGCCGATCCTCATTGGCGATCAGGTTGTCAAACGCCCGCTGCAGGTAGTAAGCACGGTTGAAATGAAACACCCTGTGGGACGGGGTTTTGATCTTCTTTTCAGTCTTGTCCCTCATGGTGAAGCAGCCGTTTATCCAGAGTTGGGCCGAGCCCCTGTCCCCGCCGAACTCACGCTCCACCGTAGGCGGCACCATGTTGAGTCCGAGGAGCTTGTCCAGTTTGTATGCCGCGATCTCCCACTTCCAGTTTTCCAGATAGCCCTTCATCCGGCCCGATGGATTCTTCCAAATGGCCTTGTTGCTGACGCCGTCGTGGGCCAGTGTCAGAACCCAGGGGTTGGTAACAGCCTGTCCGGTGTTCATCCGGCTTTGTTCGACGGAATCAGCGTTGACTAGGAAACCCTCCCATTCCGCCCTTTTTTCCAGCTCCTCAGGGGTGAACTGAGCGAATGCCGGCAGGCATACTCCCACCAACAACACCATAAATAATCCCAATAGTCTTTTTCTCATCCCTCTCCTCCTCAGAAGAGTTTCGTTTCGTTCAATACAGGAACTTTGCCTCTCCCACCGATTCAATCATCTTCTGGATCTCTTCAAGCAGAAGATCTCTGCGTTTCAGGATCGAATTGATCTCCTTCTTAGTCAGATGGGGGCCAACCGCTTCTTTCACCGAATCGTAGGTCAGCGACCTGATCTGGGCCACAAAAAAACGCGGCAGCATCCGGATCAGCTTCTGCTCCTTGATCCCCTCGGTGCCGTATATCAGGTGATCTGTGTATTTCGCTGAACTGCGAAAACTTCGCGAGTGATCGATGAGGATCATACGCCAGTCATCCGTATAGCGGATGTTCTGCTGGGTCCGGTCCTCGTTGCCAATGAGGCAGTCGAAGGCCCGCTGCAAGTACTTTCTCTGGTTCCAGTTCGGGATCTTGTTTTTTGGAATCTCTATCCCCTCGTCTGACCGGTCCAGGTCGCTCATCCCCCCAGAGATCCAATACTGGAAGGAACCCTTCTCTTCGCCATACTCCCGCTCCACCGTGGGCGGGATCATGTTGAGGCTCAGCAGCTTGTCCATCTCATAGGCGGCGATCTCATACTGCCAACCCTCCAGATATCCCTTGCTCATTCCTCTGGGATTCTTCCAGCAGCCGCTGAGCTCGCCTTCTTCGCAAACAAGGAAGAGGCGAAAGGGGCGCGTCACTCCCTCCCCTATCTCCTGCGCCCGGATGATCTCCGCGTCCTTGAGCTGTTTTTCGATCTCAGGTCGGCGCGCCAGTTCTTCCTGCGTGAACTGGGCCAGGGCTGCATCACACAGGGCGAATAGAGCTATAGGGAGGAGAATGAATATCAAGCCTGAATGGCGCGTCAATCCCATTACCCCAACTATTTCCTATTCATATATTAGGCCCAGATTCCGAAAAAATCAATTCCCTTATGAATCGGACTTCATATTCGCGGATAGCCTTTTGTGTTCTTTGGCAATGAGGATGCCGACTCCGATAAAAAGGATGCACAGCACGACGTTGAAGGCTGCGAATCCGGCGGTCTTTAATGCCAGGAAATTGAGTCCGAGATACACCAACACCGCGGACAGCACGTCGCCTCCGCGGTGGAAGAACGTATCGATGGCAGCCTTGGCCTTGTATTTTTCCTCCCTCGAGAGGATCAGGAAGAGGGCATGCCGCGTGGTGTTCATCAGGGAATAGTCCGTGCCGTTTTCCATGACCTTGACCCAGAACACCATCATGAGGGAGGCCCCGATGGCGATGGCCATGTATCCCCCAAGAGCAATGAAAGGCAGAATGAAAATTGCACCTCGCACGCCGATCCAGCGGAAAAGGCGCGATACCAGGAACAGCTGGATGAACATGGCCAGGAGGTTGAAGTATTTCATCCAGTCGGCGCTGAATTTGCCGATGTACTCCTCGGCGGTCAATCCCTCCAGTTTTCCCATCTCCATGAGCTCATTGGCACTTTCCGTCACGTAGTTGCCCAGGATGTATTCACCGTTTGAATTAATAAAGTTCAGCAGGAGCACAAAAAGGGCGATGTACAGCAGGTATCTCTTTTTGAAGACCAGCTGGAACCCCCCCCCTTTTTCAAGGGGTTTTTCCTTGTCTTCCTGTTTCTCCTCCTGGATTCCCCCTGCTTTTGCATCGGATGTATCTGATCCCTTCATTTCCCTAAGGTGGATCACCCAGGTCAGGACGATGCACAGCAGAAGCACGGCTCCGGCCACCAGCATCATCTGGTATACGCCAATGGGTTCCACCAGCCAACCCGCGACCGTGGCACCGGAAAAGCCACCAAAAGTAGCCCCGAAGGCGATCAGTGGAAACAGCCTTTTTCCAGACTCTAGAGAATACAAGTCGTTGGCAAATCCCCAGAACTGGGCCACGACCATAACGTTAAAGATCGCCATCCAGATGAAGAAGATGATCCCCATTGTGGCGGAGGTGACATTCAGCAGGGATATAAAATAAAAGATGACCAGGTTGGAGATGAAAAACAGGGTCACCCAAGTAATCAGCTTGTGTCGCGGCAACTTCGATGCGGTAGCGCTGAAAGCCTTGACAACAAAGATCAACAGGAATGCACTGGCAGCATTTAAATAGGACTTGATGTCGGCGCCCTGCCCTCCCAGGATCAGGGCCTCACGCACGGGTTTGATGATGTAATAGGCCAACAAGAGAAGATAGATGTTGAAGGTCAATAAAAAAGCCTTGGTCGCCTCACCAGGGTAGATCACCGTGAAGAGCCTCAGAATCTTGTGCAGGATGCCGGGCGATTCAGATCTGTCAGTCATGTTCCCCTCCCATGATCTTAAGCCCATCATTTTCAATCCCCGGTTGAATGTCAAACGATATTTCCACCAATCCTGTGAAAAAGCTTGTTGAAAAACCGCGGGATTCGGTTTTAATGGATTGATTTAGCAAGAATTATGGGAGTTTGCCCAATATCTGGGCACCTGTTTCTACGAGCTACTTGATCACCGTGAGCTGGGCCAGGAGCAGGTCCCTGCGCACCAGCAGGGCCTCTATCTCATCCTCGTTCAAGTAGGCGGCAAGCTTTGTGCGGACCTCGTTAGCGTCGAGCTCTTCCAAAGCCCGGTAAACCTTGTCCGAGCACTGTCTAACTTCTCTATCTACCGGAAGGAGTGCATGTTCTTCTTTGAATGCCTTAGAAAAATCCACGCGGCAGATCCGGCCATCGTTGTTGTGATAGAAGATATCCTCGTTGATGTCATCCATCCCTGTATCCCAGTACGTCAGGTTGTCGAGCACGAGGATGTCCAGCATGCGGCGGTGGAATTGTTCTGTATCTGGGACGCTCTCGAGTTGGTTCAAAGGCGTACAATCCTCCAGGAAAATCTGTAGGGCCCCCGGGGTGTCGTTTACGGTCCGCTCCACGGTCGGAGGCACGAGCGGCATGCCGAGCATCTTGCTTAGCTCGTAAGCTGCAATCTCGTATTTATAGCAGTCTGGCATAAAATTGGGGCGGCAGCGCGGCGCATGCTTGAACATGGCCCTTCTCTGGGTCTTGCCATCATCCAGTCGAACATTCCAGGGATCCGTGGTCCCAAGGTCTGCGCCTTCCTCGACGTGGACGATTTTTGCCCGGCGGAGATAGGACTCGAGCTCGGCTAGCTCGGGATCTTGCTCAGCAATGACCTCCACAGATTGAAAGGAGCAGAAGACACCGAGAAACGCAAGCAATCCCATAAACACCGAATATTTCCTCATTTTCATCGTCCCCCCACCAGGGAGTAAATTCACTCCCCTGGTCACCTTTCGTTATGATCAAAGCAAACAGAAGATTATTGTAATATTTTGATATCCCGACATCTATCGCCCAGACCTTCTCCTCGAAACGGGAAAGCTCCTGAGTCTCGATATACTGGACATCACGTACCGTGTGTCCGACCACCATATGATTGGCATTCAGCCTGGACAGCACTCGATCTATGGTGGTGTGATCATTATCCCGGCCGCGGGCCCAACTCCTGTCCCATTGTGGAGATACGGGCACTAGCAGGAATTTCGGCGGGCTCAAAGGAGGAGCCCCACCAAAAATGACGAATTCAGCATATGCGGAATATTCTCGGCGCGCCTCGTCATTCAATCTCTGCAGTCCCAAGTCCAGGAAAGTATCTTGTTCAGAAAAACCGCCATGCACAAATACTATGTCATTGATCTTTATTGCGATGTTCTTTGTCAGAAGCCATTTTCCGTAGTTTTCGTGGAAAAACTCAAAGTATTGATACCAACTCTCCTTTTTTTTCTTCCATTTGTCCATTTTGAGATAAGCCTGGCTACCACCTTTCTTGGGAATCTTATCCAATTCCGCTTGTAAGGCGTCATTGTAGGCCTTCTCAACGACGGCCTCATTCACTTTACCATTTGCACCTTGATCAGACTCGAGTTTCTTGCGGACACGATCTTTAATTAAATCTATATGCCTCTGAGGCAGAAAAGACTCGAACTGGGCCAGGGTCACATAGCGGGCGGTATCGAAGACCACCCCGACGATATTCACTTCCTCGTGGTTGCCGAGCAGCACATGGACCATGCCGCCGGCGGCCTCGGCCTGCTTTTCCAGTTTCATGAGGAGATCGAAGGCCTGTTTGGCATCATCCCCCCGGTCCAGGATGTCGCCCAACTGGACGAGATGCGTTTTGCCACCGATCCAGTCCAGGCTGTCATCGACCAAGCCCGTTCCTCTCAGGATCTTCACGAAGTTGTCATAGTCCCCGTGGATATCGGCCACGGCTACTATTTTGGCCTCCGTCACAAATTTGCAGGGAATCTTGCCCGCGTGGAGCGGCGTCAGGATCAGCAGCAGAGCGAGAAGGATCAAGGCAGGCTTTTCAGGATGAATTCTCTGAGTTTTCCTTAAACTTGTCCAGAATGACATCGGATACCGTCTCTCTCTTTTGTATATTATAGCATAAAAATGCGTTTAGTCTTTCAAACGCATCTGTATGGGCTTATGCGTAGGCCAAATGGAAAAGCATTGACTTTAAATTACTCTTTTGATAAAGCTATAGCAGAAATGGATATCAATCTCAGAGAAAATAGTAACGTCACCGTTATCGAGATCACGGGCGAGATCCGGCGCTCAGATGTAATGGATGTGACCCTGCATCAATCGGTAAAGGACCAGCTGGACGATGGCAGGCGTAATATCCTCCTCAATCTGGGAAACGTTGAATTCATTGACAGTTTCGGAGTGGGCGAGATCCTGGCCAGCTATATCTCGACTCAGAACCTCGGCGGACACCTGAAGCTGAGCAACATCTCTAAAAAACTCTATGTCGTGTTCCAGATCACCATGCTCACCAAGGTTCTCGAGATCTTCGATTCCGAGGAAACTGCCTTGGACAGCTTCACTTAAGCCTGATCTCCATTTTTTTCGGTAAAAGGGAAACGTATGGAGAGCAGCCGTTTCTACCGCCTCCTCTCTCGCATAGTGGACATTCGGCGCGGCGAGGAAAACATTGCCGTCCTCCTGTTCACATATTTTTTCCTGATCACCCTGCCGCACACCATCATCAAGGCCGTGCGGTACGCCGAGATCCTGGACAAGTTCGAGGGGATCCAGGGGCTCCCTCTGGGCTATCTGCTGGCCGCGCTGGTCACGGGCCTGGTGGTCGTGCTGCTCTCCAAGATCCAGTTCGCGATCCCCAAACAGGTCCTCAGCGTATCCAGCCTGGTTTTTTTCATCGTGACTGGCCTGATCCTTGCATATCTCCTGCCGAATGGAGGCAAAACTCTGTCCCTGGTCCTGTGGGTTTGGGCCTATGTCCTAACGGCCGTGGTCCTGGCTCAGTTCTGGCTGACCGTTCAGGATGTGTTTAATCCCAGAGAGGCGAAACGCCTGATCGGTTTTTTCGGCTCGGGAGGACTGCTCGGCGGGGTGTTCGGCGGTCTTCTCGCCAGGGCCATCAGCAGCCCAAAACTTGCGGGCCTCTCCCTGCCCCTCGCCTGCCTGTCGCTTTTTTTCTGCATATTCATCGTCAGGACCATCTACTCCAAAATCCGGCAGCTGCCTTCTTCCTCCCGTACCGTCGCCGTTGAGCAAAAAACGGCGGAGGCCCAAAAATCCGGTTTCAGGGACAGCTGGAAGACCGTACGCAGCAATCGCTACCTGCTGCTGATCGCATCGATAGTGATGATGACGGTCATCGTCTCCACGCTGATCGATTTCCAGTTCAGCAGCATCGTGGACATCCGTTTCCCTGACAAATCGGCGATGCAGGGATTCTATGGACTCTTTTTTGCCGGGCTGACCGTGTTTGCCTTCCTGGTTCAGCTCCTGCTGACGAGCTCTATCATCCGCAGATTCGGAATCCAGTACACGCTGCTTCTCGCCCCCGTTATCCTCGTGGCCTGCACTGGTGTCTTCCTGATCTATCCGCTGGCCCTTCTCTCTGCCATGCTGGTCAAAGGCGGAGAGGAGAGCCTCGCTTTTTCGCTGAACCAGTCTGTGCGGGAGATCCTCTACATCCCCGTCCCCTCTGAAGTCAGGGCCAAGGCCAAGATCTTCATAGACCTCTTCCTCAATCGCTTCGCAAAGGCCATAGGCGCTGTCCTGATCTTCCTGATCATGGGCATCCTTTCCCTTATAGGTACAGATCTCACCATGGCAAAGGCGACGGAGAACCCGGAGCTGATCGCCGGAACCACGAGCGTCATCGTACGTTCCTTCGGGATCGCGATCGTTTTCCTGATCCTGGTGTGGTTTGCGCTCAACATGAAGGGAGGCAGGCAGTACGTCGTTACAGTCAAAGACAACATCAAGCTTAAATGGGCACGGGCGGACCGGGATGTGGCTGAAAAGGTCGATGTGGACTATACCAAGCAGGTCTTTGACACCATCGAGAGCAAAAACCGCAGCTCGGTTTTATATGCGATGCACATGTACGACCTGCTGAAACAGGACAAACTGACCCCCGAGATAAAGACCCTCATCTCGCAGAAGGCGGATGAGGTCAAGGCGGCCTCGATCAGCGATATGTTCAATGCGGAGGGCGCGCTGTGGTTCCCGGATGTCGAAGACGACGTGGAGCAGGATGATTTCGAAGCCAACATCCAGGAGATACTCTCGCTGGATGCCTACCAGGAAGTGATGAAGGCCCACGCGGAGCAGGTCCTGGAAGACAGCAAGAAGGCAGTGACCGACAAGATGGAGGTTGCCAAGGCCATAGGCATGATGGAGCCCGACGCACCGCTCGTCCGCCATCTTGAAAGTCTCATACACGACGACTCTCCCGAGGTCGCCCGCTACGCCATCGAGAGTGCGGCCCGGCTCAGGAGACCTGAACACCTCGCGGCCCTGATCAACCGCCTGGCCAATCCCCTCACACGTGAGGACGCGATCTCCGCACTCCTCAAATATGGCAACGAGGCCATCGGCGCCATGAACGCCTATCTTGGCGACCATCACAGGGACATCGACCTGAGGGCCGCTCTGGTGAAAGCGCTGGCCCGCATGGGGACTCAGGAGGCTACCAATGTCCTCCTGAAGGATCTCGACCGCAAGGCCTCGGACCTCGATACGGATATCATAGACGCCCTGGACAGGATCCGCTCGGAAAGGCCCGAGATCAAGATCTCCGCCCATATTGCGAAACGCGAGACGCTTTTGTTGGTCAAGAGCTACTGCAAGACCTACCTGGAGCTGCAGGGGCTCAAGTCCGGAAAGAAGGATATCGAACTGCGGGATCATCTTCAAAAACGGTTGAACACCCATTTTCGAGATATCTTCAAGCTGCTGGGGCTGTTCTACCCCCACGATGACATAGCCAAGGCCTATCAAAATATCGAACGGGGGACCAAAGAATCGACTGCGTACGCCATTGAGCTGTTGGACAACACTTTATCAAAGGGCCTGAGAGACGTGCTGCTGCCCTTGATCGAAGACCTGTCCCCGCATGATCGGGAGAGACGATTCCAGCAGATACTCAAAGGTTTCCTGATGAATTGAGAAAGCGGGGTGTGGTTTTGCTTGAATTTAGTCCAATGTACAGATTATAATCCAAAATCGAGGGACCATGCCCAAAATATATGTCTACCCAAAAAAAGGTGATGATTTCCACATCAAACTGGGAGACTCCCAGGTCAGCCTGGGGAGATCTGCCGACAATGACATCCCCCTGCCCGATCCGTTCTGCTCGAGCAACCACGCTATCATCGTTCCCAAAGGCGAGCGGTATTTCATTCGGGATAACAACAGCAAGAACGGCGTGTTTCTCAACGGCAAGAAGATCGAGAGGGATATAGAGCTCAAAAAGGGAGACGAGATCCTCCTCGGCTCCACGCGTGTTGTCTACGACCTGAAGATCGACACCAAAGTGGAGGTCACGGACGAGCCTTCTTCCTCTGCAAACATAAATACCATCATGCACCTGAAGGACGTGCTGCGCAAACCGGACGTCAGCACGACCATCCGCGCCGATGCCAAGTCCCTGGATATCGAGGCGATCAAGACCGAACACAAAGAGATCTCGGTAATCAGCGAGGTTACCAAGGCCCTGATCCTGCATATGCCTCTGGATGAACTGGTTGAGCACATCATGGATCTCATCTGCGAACGCATCCCGATGGATCGCGGTATAATGATGCTTCGGGACGATGAATCGGCCCAGCTCGATCCCAAGGTTGTCAGGATCAACAACAAACAGCTGATGAACCAGAAGATTCAGGTCAGCCAGAGCATCATCAACACCGCCGTGGATCGTCACTCTTCGATCCTGATATCCGACGTCCAGTCAGATACCCGGTTCAAGGCACAGGACAGCATCCTCAAGCTCAACATTCAGTCCGCCATGTGCGTTCCTCTGTGGAACAACAAGGAGATCATCGGGATCATCTACTCCGACCGCATCGCCACCCCGGAGCAGTTCAACAACGACGACCTCCGACTCCTAACCCTTCTATCGAATGTAGCAGCCGTTAAGATCGAAAACGCCATCCTCTTCGATAAAACCCTCGAACAAGAGAAGCAGAAAAAGGAACTGGCTTTGGCCCAGGAGATCCAGAGGGGCCTACTTCCTCAGAAGAATCCAGAGGTCGAGGGATACGACATCGTCGGCACCAACATCCCCTGCCTCCAGGTCGGGGGCGATTACTATGACTTCCTCGAGATCGATGAAGACCGGATGGGTATCGTGATCGCGGATGTCTCTGGCAAGGGAGTGGGATCTGCACTCCTCATGGCTTCCCTCAGTGCCGCTGTGCAGACCGAAGCCCACGCCGGATACAACATCGATGATGTGGCCGGCCGCCTGAACAACCTGGTCCACCGCACCACCGCACCCAATCTTTTCATCAGTTTTTTTTACTGCGAACTCAACACCAAAACCGGAGATCTGCGCTACCTGAATTCAGGACACAATCCCCCCATTGTTTTGGACAAAAAAAAGAAGGTCACCCATCTGGAAAGCTGCGGGCTCTGTCTGGGAATGTTTCCGGCCCAGGTTTATAAGTCCAGCGTCATCAAGTTGAATCCGGGTGAAATCGTCCTTCTCTACACCGATGGATTGACTGAGAGCCGTGACAAGAATAATCAGGAACTTACAGAAGAAGGGCTGAGCAAAATACTTAAAAAGCACTACAAGCTGCCAGCAGCAGAGCTGATGCAGACGATCTTCGATGAGCTTGTTGCCTTCACCGATGGGGCCGATCCAATGGATGACATGACCCTGGTCATCATTAAGCGCAACGGGTAATCCGATTGTACGTTTGCCCCTAAATTTGCTATTATCCCAAATTGTCCTCGTGTATCTCTAGGGACTGTAACCAAGATGCGATACGGAACCTGGCTCTTGATCGTGCTGGCGGTCTGCCTGCTGTTTCCTGCCTCCCACCAGGGAGCGCAGCTCGAGCAGCAGGATCCATTCCCTTTTTCCACCTTTGAGTTGAAGAACGGATTGACTGTGATCCTCGCTCAAGACGACACCCTACCGGTCGTCACCGTGGCAGTGGCCTACAAGGTGGGATCCATGCATGAGGATCTGGACAAATCCGGCCTGGCTCACCTAATGGAGAACCTTATGTTTGGGGGTTCCCGAAACGTCAGCCGCATGCAGCATGTCCGATTTATACAGAGGATCGGGGGCCGCCTGAATGCGGTTACCGAAAGAGACAGGACGATCTTCTACCAGACCGTGCCCTCCCATCACCTGGCTTCTATTCTCTGGCTTGAATCCGACAGGATGACTTCTCTCTCCATAAACCAGGCCAATGTCGATTTTTGGAAAAGCACACTCCAGACGGAGCTGAAGATGCGAGAGAGCCAGGATCCGTTCCTGGAGGGTGCACAGATCTTCGATATCCTGTTGTATCCGGAATACGCGATAAATCATTTTTCCCTGGGGACACAGAAGGATCTCGCTTCGCTATCTGTTAAGGACGTGCGCGACTTTTATGAGGCATATTACCGGCCCAACAATGCCGTCCTCTGCATCACCGGCAACATCGAACTGAGTCGGACCGGAAATCTGGTCCGGAAATACTTCCAGGGCCTGCCTCGCGGCCCCAACATCTCCCCACCCCTGACTTCCAGGAGCTCGGACATCCCCGACCAAGCTATGACCCGGACCCTACAAAATCCTACGGCTCCCACACCCGGATTCTTCCTGGGATACCGCATCCCCGAGGAGAGGTCCATTGATTATTACGCCCTGACGCTCATCGAATATATTTTGATGAGAGGAAACAGTTCCCGCCTTTACCAGCGTCTGATCAAACGAGAAGAGCGTCTGGCATCTCAGTTGACCGGCGGGATAGATGTCCGCCACGACTGGGCGGCATTCCAGTTCGTGGTTTTCAGCAGCAATGAGCTCAAAATAGAACGTTCGTTGAAAGAGATCTTTTCAGAGATCAACAAGCTCAAATCCGCCCCGGTTTCCGAAAAGGAACTGCTCAAGGCAAAAAATGTCTTCAAACGTGACTATGTCAACCGCTACACGACCTCGGTCGACAAGTCACTCTTCCTCACCAACGCCTTTATATCCGGGATCCCCTGGGCTGAGCTTCCCACCGAACTGGATCGATACATGTCCGTGACCGCCCGGCGGATCATGTTCACCATGAAGTATTTTTCGCAAGATCGGGTACTGGTCCACGTCAAGACAAAATGAAAGCGCTGTTGTCCCTGCTCAGTCTCCTCTGTTTTTTCTCTCCTTCCCTGTCCTATTCACAGGAAAGTTTCAGGCGCCGACCGCCCTATCCGGATCCTCTCCCGGCCCTCTCGCTCCCCGATGTCGTCAATCATACCCTATCCAACAGACTCAGGCTTTATCTGATCCACAGGCCGGATCTTCCCCTCGTCAACATCCACCTCACCATCCTGACGGGTGAAGCGGCGTCTCCGGACGACCGGCCCGGCCTGGCCACTTTTACGGCCAACATGGTCAGCCGGGGGGGGGAGGAGTTCTCTGCCTCTGAGGTCGAAGAGACCATCGACGGGATCGGAGGCTATTTCACCACGCGTACCAATCCGGATTACACCGAATTTTCTCTTTCCTGCCTGAGGGAAAACCTGGACCAGGCCTTGTTGCTTCTCAGCGACATGATCGTGCGCCCGGCCTTCCTGCGGCGTGAGATCGAGGAGCTGCAGCGGACCACCTTCTATGACCTGACCCGGCGGAGGCTGGACCCGGAATTCTCGGGACAAAAGTTGTTGTATCAGCTTTTGTTCCGGGATCATGCCTACCAGAAGATCGTCTACAACGAAAGCATGATACGCACCTATTCCCTGAGCAATATCCGCTCATACTACAACAATTACTATCGCCCCAATAATACGATCCTGGTCATCACAGGCGATCTCAGCTTGGATCAGGCCTCGAAGAGTGTCAGCCAAAATTTCAATACTTGGGAAGGAAAGACCGTGGGGAGGCTGACTTATTCCTCTCCAAAGATCGGAGAGGCGCCTCAGGTCTGTTTCCTTGCAGTCCCCCGTCTCAAGAACGTCACGATCATCATGGGGGCGCTCCTCCCTCCCAAGACCAGTGAGGATTATTTCCCGTTACAGGTTCTGAATCAGGTGCTGGGAGGAACCTATATCTCCCGCCTGTTCATGAACTTGAGGGAATCAAAGAGCTACGCCTACGGCGCCTACAGCCAAATGGAATTTTATCAAAACTGCGGCGTATTCTATGTGCAGGCCCAGGTCCGGCCCGAGGTCATCAAGGCATCCGTGGAGGAGATACAGAGAGAGATCCGTCTCATATCCACTCAGAGGATTCCCAATGAAGAGATCGAGACCGCGAAGTCCTACCTCCTCGGTCAATTTCCCCTTCAGATCCAGACCGATGCAGAGCTTTCCGCCCGGATCGCCAATATCCAGTCCCTGGGATTGAGCAACGATCACTGGGATAGATACTATAAGCGCATCACACTCATCGATTCCCAAGCCGTCTACGATGCAGCCCGACGGAACTCGCTCCACACGCCCATCATCATCATCGTAGGCGACGGGTCAGTGCTGGAATCGATCGGATTCGAGAAGATCGACGTATACAACCACAACGGAGAGTTAATACAGAGCGTCACTCCAAAAGGAGATCGAAAATGAAGCTGGTGGAATGTGTCCCCAATTTCAGCGAAGGCAGAGATCTTGAAAAGATCAAGACCATAACCAAGGAGATCGAATCCTCCGAGGGAGTACAGCTCCTGGATGTGGATCCCGGCGACTCGACAAACCGGACGGTAGTCACGTTTATCGGGACTCCGGAAGCGGCCCTGGAAGCCGCCTTCAAAGCGATCCGGAAGGCCTCGGAAGTGATCGACATGAGCAAGCACACAGGAGCGCACAGCCGGATGGGCGCCACCGACGTCTGCCCATTCGTACCGGTGAGCGGTATCACGATGGAAGACTGTGTCGAACTGGCTCACAAACTGGCAAGACGCGTGGGCGCGGAGCTGCAGATACCTGTTTACCTCTACGAGGCGGCGGCCCAGAAGCCCGAGAGGCGGAATCTGGCTACCGTCCGGGCAGGAGAATACGAGGGCCTGGAGGAAAAACTCAAGGATCCGGAATGGGAACCGGATTACGGCGAGGCCGTGTTCAATCCCTCAGCTGGGGCAACGGCCATCGGCGCCCGTGAGTTCCTGATCGCCTACAACGTCAACCTCAACACACGCGAACGCAAATCCGCGCAGCATATCGCCCTCAACATAAGGGAACGCGGCCGCGCCAAGCGCGATGCAGACGATAAGATCGTCCGAGACGAGAACGGCAAGACCATCAAGGTCACGGGTAAGTTCAAAGAGGTCAAGGCTGTCGGATGGTATGTCGAGGATTATCAGATCGCCCAGATCTCTATCAACTTCACCAACTATCACATCTCTCCCCCCCACCTGGTCTTCGACGAGGTCATCAAAGAGGCGGAGTCGATCGGATGCCGAGTTACCGGAAGCGAACTGGTGGGCTTGATCCCCAAGGAAGCCATGCTCATGGCGGGCCGCTATTTTTTGAAGAAGCAGGGAAAGAGCGCCGGCGTACCGGAAGAGGAACTGATCCGCATCGCCGTCTTGTCCCTCGGGCTCGATGACGTGGCCGAATTCGATCCCCAGAAAAAGATCATCGAATATCAGTTCAAAGATGTGGAGGATTCGCTTGTTGACCTGAGTTTACGGGGATTCAGCAATGAGCTTTCCATGGACTCCCCGGCTCCTGGAGGGGGGAGCACAGCCGCGCTCTGCGGCGCCCTCTCCGCCTCTCTATCCGCCATGGTCTCCAACCTGACCGTGGGGAAAAAGGAGTACAAAGCTGTCCAGGATACGGTCAAGGAGCTGGCAGAGCGAGGGCAGGCCCTCAAAGAGGATCTGCTGCGCGCCATCGACCTGGATACGCTGGCATTCAACCGCGTCATGGACTGCTCCCGCCTTCCCATGAAGACGGACGAACAGAAATGCGAGCGTGCCGAAGCCATTGAAAATGCCACTCAAGAGGCGACCCGGATCCCCTTCACGGTCCTGCAGAATTGTGTAGAGACGATCAAGCTGGCCAGGGAGGTGGCACTCTCCGGCAACAAGAACTCCCTGAGTGACGCCGGCGTGGCTGCCCTCACCGGCCAGGCCGGTGCGGAGGGGGCCTACTACAATGTCCTCATCAATCTTCCTGACATCCAGGCTCAAGGATTCGTTGAGGAGATGGAGGCTGAGGCCACGAGACTCAAGGACGAGGCCGCAAACCTGGGCAAGGAAATCCGGGCCCTGATGGAAAAGGAATTGCGGCACAACCTGCCATGATGGAAGGTGAGATCGGCCAAATTCAGGGCTAAGTTTTTCTTGAACCGGGCCGCATTTTATGTGAAAATTCGTAGTTATCAAAAATAATAATTTCAATCTTACTACTTGGTATGGGAGGTACAGCATGACAGCCAATCTAGGTGATCTCAACCCAACCGGATTGTGGAAACACTTCGAAGAATTTCTAAAGATCCCGCATGGTTCCGGGAACGAGAAAGCCCTGGGGGATTACATCATCTCAGTGGCGAAGAAAAACAACCTCGAGTGGAAACGCGACGATGTGGGCAACGTAGTGGTCTCGAAAAAGGCTTCACGGGGGATGGAGGACGCTCCCGGTGTCATCCTCCAGGGACACCTCGACATGGTCTGTGAGAAAAACTCGGATGTTGATTTCGATTTTGAAAAGGATCCGATCCAGGCAGAGATCGTGGAGGATTGGGTCCAGGCACAGGGAACGACCTTGGGTGCCGATAACGGCATCGGGAACGGCGCCGGAATGGCAATCATGGAGGACGACACTCTGGTCCACCCTCCCCTGGAATTCCTGTTCACTGTAGAAGAAGAGACCGGATTGACCGGAGCAACACACATCGAGCCGGACTTCCTCAAGGGGACTCGGCTCCTCAACCTCGACAGCGAGGATGAAGGAGAATTCACCATCGGATGTGCCGGCGGGGCGGACTCACTGATCAGCATAGCCCTGGACAGGGAACCCCCCGGCCCAGTCGAGGCATATACGGTAAAGATATCGGGCCTGCAGGGCGGACATTCCGGCGTGGATATCAATCTGGGTCGCGGCAACGCCATAAAGCTTCTCGCTCGCGTTCTCTGGGAAGCCGGACACAAGCCTCACTTCAAACTGGCCAACGTGGAAGGCGGGAACCTCCGCAATGCGATCCCCAGGGAAGCCCTGGCCACGGTCCAGCTGGAGAGCGGAGTACTCAACGATTTCTCCGCTGCAGTGCACGCGGCCTTTGACGGCATAAAGGACGAACTAAAGGTCGTAGATCCGGATGCAAAGATCAGCATAGAGAAGATGGATGCCGAGATATCCTCGGTACTCACGGCTTCTTCCCATAAAAAACTGATAGAGTTCCTGTTTGTTATGCCCCATGGCGTCATCGCCATGCATCCCGAGATGGAGGGCCTCGTGGAGACCTCGACCAATCTGGCTGTGATCCACACGCAGGAAAACAAGGCCGAGATTATCTGCAGCACCCGCAGTTCCATCGCCACGGCCCTGGAAGGCACGCGAGGCATCCTGGCCGCCTTGAGCGGCCTGGCCGGAGCGGAGATCATGCTCGAGGAAGGTTATCCCGGGTGGAAGCCCAACCTGCAGTCTCCACTGCTCCAGAAGCTCAAGGATGTCTATCAGGGTCAATTCGGCCAGGAGGCCCATATCGCGGCCATCCATGCGGGGCTGGAGTGCGGCATCATTGGGGAACAATACGCGGGGATGGACATGATCTCGTTCGGACCCACCATCAAATTTCCCCATTCGCCGAGCGAAAAAGTCAACATCCCATCGGTGGAGAAATTCTGGAACTTTCTCATCCACCTGCTCTCGGAACTCAAGTAGTATTTCCTAACGAGCCCGTTAGCAGCCTATCAGGTTGGTTCTTTTACGAATCTGTAGCCAACCCCGTGTGCCGTCAACAGATGTCTGGGATTGGATGGATCCCCTTCTATCTTGCTCCGCAGGCTGTGGATGAATGTATCCACGGTCCTCGTGACCGGGAACTTGTCATATCCCCAGACCTCGTTCAGGATTGTGTCACGCGTGACGACGCCCCCCTCATTCTGGATGAGGAGCCGCATCAGCCCGAACTCCTTGGCAGTCAAGCGCAGTTCCTCCCCCCCCCTGAATGCCGTCTGTTTCTTAAAATCAAGCCGGATATCCCCAAAGGCATACTCCTCCGGCTCAGGGAGGGGCTGTTGAGAGCGCCTCAAAACGGCTTTGATGCGGGCCAGGAGTTCTCGAATTCCGAAGGGCTTGGTGAGGTAGTCATCCCCTCCCATCTCCAGGCCCAACACCTTATCGATCTCCTCTTTTTTCTCCCCGGTCATGAATATCAGAGGTGTCGACACCCCAGCCTCCCGCAGCTTTTGACACACTTCGAAACCTGTCATTCTGGGCAGGATCAGGTCGAGCAGGATCAGGTCGAACCCATTTCCACGCGCCACCTGCAAACCTTCATCCCCGTTCGCTGCATGTAACGCCTCATAGTTTTCCATTTCCAAGGCGGTTATCAGTGTCTCCGCCAGGGCCATATCGTCTTCGATGATCAATATACGCTTCATGGTTTTGGAAACTCCAATATGAATTTACTGCCCAGACCGGGAGTGCTTTCCACCCTCACCCTGCCGGAATGGGCTTCCAAGATGTGTTTCACGATCTTCAGCCCGATCCCCACTCCTCCCGGATTTTCATGGGCGGCTGTTTTTCCTCTGTAGAATCCCTCGAAAATGTTCTGCTGCTCTAGCGGAGAGATTCCGATCCCCCGGTCTTCGACCGAGAGCGCGATCCATCGATCATGCTCCGTGAGAGCAATGAATATCTCCGGCCGTTCTTTCGAATATTTGATCGCATTGTCTATCAGATTGGTCAGAGCCTGTTTGACGGCATCCCTGTCCAGATTGAGCCGTACGGGATGGGAAGGGAGCGTGAGATGATATGTGAAACCTTCCTTTTCCAGGCAGTGCTCGAACAGAGGAATAGTCTCTTGAACGACATCCGTAAGATCCGATTCTGCAAGGGAATAGGACATACTCTCCCGTTCGATCCTGCCGGTATCGAGGATATTGTGTAGGAACTGAGAGAGGCGTGTGCATTCATCCGACATCAGCTGCAGCAGCCTTTCCCGTTTCGTTTTGTCTTTGCTGATCCGGTCTTCCTGCAGGAGATCCGTGAGGCTGCTCAGTGTACTCATGGGTGTTCGCAGTTCATGCGAGACCGCTGAGATGAACTCCGTCTTGAGTTTGTTAAGCTCATCAAGCTTGTCCTTTTCAGCGCGCTCATACACAACTTCTTCCTGGAGCCGTATCCTCTCCAGATTCCCGCCAAACTCCTGGATCAAGGTTCTCAGGAGAGCCAAGTCCTCACGTCCAAAACGCTGGCCTGAGCGCTTAGAGCCCAGGGCGACAATCCCTGTCAAGCTGGGCAGCGTGAAGGCCACGGGGAACACCAGGTCCCAGCCCTCTTCTTTTAAAAGTCCTTCATGTGAGAATTCGATCTGCTCATGAAAGCTGAGGCTCTTCATTTGTCCCTGCGGCAGGTCACTTCCCTCCTTCAAAAAGGCAGCCACCCGCACCAGGCTGTCCCGCGGTCCTCTTGACAGGAAAAGGCTCCTTTCATCGCCACGCGCCAATTGGATGAGCACCCCCATCCGTGAAACAGGCAGGACTGATTCGATCTGTTGGAGCATCGTGTCGAGAAGACGGTGCGGATCAATCTCACCGGAAGCCGAGGCGGTGAAAGCCTGGATGCTTTTCTGATAGTCATAGGCGACACGAAAGAACGCTCTGTCCACAAATTTCTGGATCTTCTTTCTGGCCGGATGCAGGACCAATGCGGCTCCAAAGGCAGCAAGTGCGGACACCGCGGCATCTGTGACCTCCAAGAGATGGGAAAACATTCCCTGCAGCAGCCTCACTAGGAAGAGGTAGAGTCCCACCACAAATATCGTGAGGATGGAATAGACCAGGCTGCGGTTGATGACGATCTCGATATCCAGGAGCCGGTAGCGGATGATGGCGATGGCCGCTCCCACCATGACCATGGGAGAAAACGCCATGGCCACCTCCATGGAAACAGGCTCTGACAGTGTGAGGATCTTTGGCAGGAGATAGAGCAGTACAAAAGGCCCCAAGCCGAGAAAAAGTCCATACAGGATCCATTTGATCCGGGCCCGAGCCTCTTCCAGAGAGGCATGCCGGTATATGAGGAGGAGATGGAGCACAGCGGCTAGGATGCAGGCAAAGACATAGATCCGGAAAAAATAGAAAACGGACAAATAGAGGCGGTAGGCCTCGATGGAATGCGTGAGGCTCGCCTTAAGAAACAGAATCTCCAGGACCAGGATGAACAGGAGAGCCGCAGCATAGACCCAGCCGATCCGCGTCCGGGGACGGTCCGGGGAGAATGTGAGAGAAAAATGCAGGAGAATCGTCGGCGCCAAGGCGTAGCAGATGTGGAAACAGACGGCAGGGACATAGGACAGCCACGTGTCATCCAGGCAGTGGAATCCTCCGGTAATGACCTCTGCCGTGGCAAAGGTCAGGATCCCCCAATAGAGCAGCCGGGCCCCCACATCTTCCTTCTTTAACACAAATACGACGAAACCGATCAGCGAAGAGAGGCCCATGACGATCAAATGGATGTTGGAAAATTGCACCGCCTCAAAATAGGCGATAAGCGGGAACGATCTTGTGGCTTCTGCATTTGGTCCGTTGAATTCCAGCCGGACGTGATCTCCCACACGTTTTCCGCTGATGCGTCGGCAGAGGTAGTATTCCAGCTCGATCCGTTCCTCGACCACGCCTCCGTCGAGGAGGACCTGTTGTCCCTCGTTTCCCAGAACCTCCTCCACCAGAGCTAAAGCCTCCTGAGAAAGCCAGGTCCCATTCAGCTGGAAATATCCGTAGATGCTCACCAGCATCAAAACGACACCGACAGCCAATTGGAGAACGAAGTGAGACTTCTTCACATGCCCACCCTTTGTCTTCACTATAGCACACTGTGATCGCCCTCCCAACCTTTTTCAAGCCTGGGAAGGCGGTTCATCGTCGAGCGGAACCCGGTTCAGCCGATCACGCAGCCCCCGGGCATCACCCACAAATCTGTTCAGCTCGGACCAGAAGTCATCTCCATGGTTTTTGATGCGTGTGTGCAGCAGCTCGTGCAGGATCACATAGTCACGCAGCATGGCCGGGAGTGTGACCAGTTTGAGGTTCAGATTGATGTTGTTTTGCCCGGAACAGCTTCCCCAGCGTGTTCGCTGCCTCCGGATGAAGATCCGGTTGTAGGTGAAACCATAGAGTGCGGCCAGTTCGCCCACCCTCTGTCTGAGAAGGTCACGGGCCTCCGATTCCTTCAGGGGAGATGCTATCTGCGGCCGGTCAGGTGAGTGAACCGCGTCCTGGTGCATCCGATGTAGGTGTTTCTGGATCCATCCCTTCTTCTTAAGCAAAAAGTCTTCGGCCTGTTTCAGCGAAACTCCGGGGGGAACGGCCACTCGGATCCTTCCGGGAGGCCTCACGGTTATATTCAAACGCCGGGCCCGTGCACTCTTGCTAAAACAGACTTCCCCAATTCCCGTGATGTTCTTGATCCGTAGCCTGCTCATTCAATCAACTTGAGAGAAGCAGGGGAACCGTTGTGTTCAGCGGCCACCTCAGGATTTTTCACGCTCTGATTTTTGAAAGGCGGAAACTCCGAGGATCTTGTATCTGTCTGATGGGATAAGCTTTATCCGCGTCTTGCCAGGCAGTTCCTCGGCTCCCACTTCACCAAACAGGGAGCGCTCGAAGGCTGCGTGATCAATCTCGCGGAAATCGTTGGCGCGGTGGGGAGGGAGGATATCCTGCTTTTGCAGTATGGTCAGCATATGGGAGGTTTTTACGCCGAAATATTTTTTAAGGAAGATCACATCTTCGAAATGCAGACTCCGTGTGTGCAGTTCCTTAGTGATAACATGTTTCAATTTCTGTGGAGGGACAAGAAAGTCATACGCGAACTGCTGGGCAAATTTTTCCCTGGGGTGATAGAGGGGAAGGTATTCGTCGACAAAAACATCTGGATTGTCCAGGATAGGGCCGGCAAAACGGTCTTTCAGGTAATGGCCGTATTCGTGAGCGGCTGCAATACACTGTTCACCCAGAGGTCTGCTTGCGTCTATCAGGGCAAAACCAGCCTGCTCAGCATCGAAGAAGACGAAGATTCCAGCGATCTTGGCCTGCTCAGGTATGACCTGACGAAGTATCCTGAGCCCATTGAGCTCGAGCAGTGAGAAGATGTCACGGATAGGTTCGTCTCCCAGGCCGAGGCGTTTCCTCTCCTCTGAGGCCAGGCGTGCAGGCGAAGCGTTCTGGAAGAAGGGAGACGGCTCCGCACGCCGCTGCGTCAGATCTTCGACACGCAGGTAGTCCTCACAGTACCGCTGGAAGCGTCTGATGATGCTCAGAGCCTCCTTGCTGAGATTTTTCTCCAGGCGGAGGGTCTGGAAATTATCCTCGGGTTCCTGTAAAAAATATCCGATCTCCTTGTTCAGAAATCCGGACAGTCTTGTAAGCGAATCCAGACTGGGGGCCCGCTTCCCGATCTCAAGAAGCGAGATGAATTCGCTGGATAGCCCCACGGCCTTGGACAGTTCTTCCTGAGTAAGCCCCAGGTTTTCCCGTGCCCGACGTAGCTTTGCGCCCAATTTTCCCGGCATGATTTCCCCTCATTGGATATATTTTTTATAACTGCTGGTTATCAAAAAGTCAAGAACGCCATGATTTCATGACTATCAGTAATAACAAACCCTGCCCTTCATTGACTTCCTGAAAATCTCTCGGATATAATAATAACAATCGCAAAAGTAAAAAGTGGATGAAATGACAAACAATAAGATCGCGATCCTGGCTGAAAAATCTGAGGATCGATTCTATGATCGGCTCCTCAACAACCTTCAGGAAGCCGTAAACATCTTGGATCCAAGCCTGAACGTCATCTTCTGGAATGCATCATCCGAGCAGATGACGGGCTACACGGCCGAGGATGTATTGGGTCAGACCTGCCTCAAGAATGTGCTTATCGATCCTGAGGATTCCGACATCATTCCCTGCAGCAAAGGCTGTCCTGTGGCCCAAGTTCTGGAAGACGGCAATGTCCGGAGCTTCGAGGCGTACCTTCAGCACAAGGAGGGGCACCGGTTTCCGGTACACATGCGCATCATCCCCATCAAAAGCCAGGAAGGCCAGATCATCGCTGCTGTCGAGACCTTTCGGGAGCAGTCCCCCAAGGTGACTCTCCCCCAATCTGAGGAAGGGCTGCGGCGCATGGGGCTGCTGGATCCACTCACTTCCATGGGGAACCAGCGCTATCTCGAAATGCACCTGAATTCGCGGCTGGAAGAGATGAAACAGCTTGGATTCTCGTTCGGAGTGCTCTGTGTCGACATAGACGGTATGGAAGACATCCGGGAGACCTACGGAAGCGTTGTAGGAGACAAGGTCCTCAAGATGATATCACAGACTCTGTCGAGCAGCACTCGCTTCTTCGAGGTCGTGGGACGCTGGGACAAGGACCGGTTTCTGGTGGTCCTCTTGAATGTCGACGTGGAGAAACTGGACCTGGTCGCTAATAAACTGCGGCTGTTGGTGGAACAGTCCAATCTCCGTGAGGCCGACCTCTTCATCAAGACCACGGTCTCCGTTGGCGCGACTCTGGCTAAGCTCCGCGACACGGCGTCCGGCCTGGTGGAGAGGGCCGCAAAACTGGCCGACCACAGTAAATGGCTAGGCAAGAACCGAGTTTCCATGAAACTCGATAAAGATTGATAGGTTTTCCGGTCCGGGAGGGGGTCACTTAGCAGGAGTTCCCGGAAAAAGAGGGTTCATATGTCAGCAGAATTAAGTCCTGATCCGCCGGCTGATGATCAGAGGGATCTTATCCTCAAGGATTTCCTGAGAGCCCTGAAAGTCTGCTTCAAGAACGCTTCTATATACAACCTTGAACATCCCGCCTTCATCAGTTCCGTGGAAAATCTCAAGAAACTCATCGACAGCATATTCGAATTTCGTAGTCCCCTATCCATCAGCTTCACTCCCAAATCTCTTTTCCTGGACGACCGTTTTTGGGAAGACGAAAAGATCTACCTGGAACTGGGCCGCCTCTTCCATTTCCGCAAGATCAAGACCATGGAAGTTCGCCCCGGGGTCACCTATGACGAACTGATCAATTTTTCTTCCAAGATCACACTCCCTCTCAAAGATTTTTTTCGGGAGGGAGGAGCTTCGGAAGTCATCAAGCACGAGAACATCCATCACATCACCGTGGAAGAGCTCGACTATCTCCAGCTGCTCAAAGGCGAAGGTGAGGAGATCGCCGATGTTTGGTCGTACCTCATGGAAGAAGGGTTGGCCGAGCAGGATCCGGCAAAACTGGTCCAGGTGACGGAGAGTTTTGAGCACGTTATAGGAAAATTCAACACCGAGGAACTGATCAAGAACGAGGAACTCCATCGTACATTCTCCAGCTACTTCACGTACCTAAAAGATTCCAGCCAGGAACAGTACAGAAAATGTGCCAAAAATTTGGTGAAGGCAGTCGTCACAAATCGAAAGATAACTACGGATTCCAAGTTCGAAAACCTCAAACTGCTCATTTCTGACCTGCGGGAGGAAGACCTGGCCAGCTCTCTGTGGGAAGAGATCATCAGCGATAACAACTTCGACTCCCTGAGCTTCAGCATCTTCTCCAAGCTGATCGAAAAGGACCGGCACCTGGAGATTTCCACCTCCTTGAGGGACCTGTTCCAGTCGGACGATGCGGTGAACCGTCAGCCAGATGTGGAGGAGAAAATCAAGGCTCTCCTCTCTGGAACTTCAAGCAAATTCATTTCTGATATCTACCATCAGACGCTCAACACTCTCCTCAAGGAGATCGATTTCGGCCAGAAACTGACTTTTGACCATGCTCAGCTGCAGCGCAACTGCCGGTTCGTCTACCTGAACATCCTGGAAAAAGAATCAAGCACGGCACAACTCCTGACCAGCCTCGAGCTCATCCAAGGGGAATGGAACGAGATCACACAAGATGAGGATTTTGCATACCTGCACGGCCTCCTGGATGTGCTGCGGCAGAAAGAATCGAACCTGTGTGACGAAGCCGATTACAAAAACATGCTGCATGCCATCGCGGAGTTCTGCGAAAATGCGGTCCTGGAGGAAAAGGACAACCCCGACCTGGAATACATGAGCCTCAGTTTTGAGAAGAGCGTATTCGATGTCAACACCTATCTGGAACGCATCTTTACAGATGAGAAGATGTCCTCCCTGATCCTCAAGGCCTATTTCAAGTTTTTCACCGAATATCTGTTCTACTTCGATCTCAATTTCAAGCAAAAGACTCCGAATCCAGCCTTCCTGGAAAAAACGATCGAATCCCTAAAAACCATCGATACACCGATGTCTCTTGTCACGCTCAAGTCCATTTATCCGATAGGAAACGCTGTCTTGAAGCTCAAAGTTCTGCAGGCAATGCATTTCCTCGGCGAGTTCGATGATAAATTCCTGTTCGCTATTCTTAAGACCAAAGACCTGGCTTTGAAAGGCGAAGCATTGGCCCTGCTCATGCGCTATGAGGAAACCAGGATCCAGGCCCTCGACAAGCTGTTCGAGATCCAGTCCCCCTATGGGATCTACAACAGGCAGCTGATCCGGCATATCGGCATCGTTGATGCGAAAAACCTCGCTCAAGCCCGGGAGTCTCTGCTCGGCCTCACTAAGCGAAAGGGATTCTGGAACAGGCGATTGAGAGGCGAAGCGACCCGAGTTCTGGAGAAATGGGATGCTTGAGAAGATCAAGGCTTCTCTCTTCTGTTTCATGAATGCGATCCAGTCCGGCAAGCTGTATGCGGAAGATCATCCCAAGTTTCAGGAATTTTCCTCCAGCCTTTTTACGAGCTTGGATGAGATCCTCTCCTCCCGCAAGGAACTGATCATCGGAATTGTGGACCACGAGCTGGCCTGGGAAGACCAGATATTTTTTGATCTGAGCCGGAAGTTACGCGGATTGATAATTTTTCTGGAGGAAAGCGGGATCCATCGCGTCGTATTCCAGCAGGGATTGAAGGACGACGAACTCCGGGCGTTTATCGCATTTCTCACGCGAACCAAGCGCTTGGATGAGATCGATCCCGACGAATACTTCTCCCTTCATGGTATCCAGAACATTCGGGCCGGGAGGCTCAAGACTCAAGTCGAAGTCGAAGGCGCGGCCGGCCAGGCCGAAGAGACGGTCAAGCAGTATGAGACCTCGCTCGATTCAATCGCCAACTCCATGAACCAGGTCCTCAATGACGAGGAGGTCGACTATCTGGACCTGAGGTTCAACATCCTGAATGTCATGGAGAACTTTATGGGACGGCATCAGGAACTGCTCAACCTGGTCACAGTTAAGAAGCGAGACCTGGTCACATTCGTCCACCTGCTGAACGTCTCGCTGCTCTCGATGTTCGTGGCATCGAAACTGGGATTCGGGAAGGACGATGTCCTGGACATCGGGATCGCCGCACTCTACCACGATATCGGCAAACTGTCCATCTCGCTCAAAATCCTGCAGAAGAAGGGAAAACTCGAAGACCAGGAATTCACACGCATGAAGGACCACACTCTGCTGGGAACCAAGATCCTGTACCAATACAAAGGCGCCTTGGGTATCATGCCCATCGTCTGTGCATTCGAACATCACTTGAGATACGATCTCAAAGGATACCCCAAGGTCGCCTATCCCCAGAAGCCTCATCTCGCCTCCTTGATAATCTCGATGTGTGACGTCTATGATGCACTGGCTCAAAAGCGGACCTATAAGACAGACTATCCTCCTGACAAGATCTATGAGCTCATGAATAAGGAAAAGGGTAAGCTCTTCGATCCCCAACTCCTGGACCGGTTTTTTCAGTTCATCGGAGTTTGGCCGGTAGGGACTCTTGTCTCCCTTTCCGACAATAGCGTGGCCGTTGTCCGAGAGACCAATGAACAGGATCTGTTTCGCCCCGTAGTGGAGGTCCTATCCCCAAAGAAGAAAAAGGGGAAAGTCAGCCTGAAAGACAGCGAAACACTGACGATCAAAAAGGCCCTGAATCCGTTCAGCTCAGGGAAAAAATATCTAGAGATGATCTGATCATGTCGCTCCCACTTCCCTGTTTCAGGACGGCGACATGATCGAGCTGGGCGGCCGGGCACTGGATCAGATCCAAGCCATCCGTTGAGGTCTGTGACACCAGAGATGGTCATTCTTTTCCCTTCCTGTATATGTTACACTAGGTAAAATTTCATGTAGAGAGAATAGAATGGCTCAGATAGACCTAGTCACTGGAGGCGCGGGATTCATCGGTTCAAACCTCGTTCACCGCCTCGTACAGGAAGGCCGGAGTGTCCGCGTCTTGGATAATTTTTCCACGGGCCGCCGGGAAAATCTGAATCCGATCCTCTCAGATATCGAACTCATCGAAGGAGACATCCGTGATCCAGCCGCCCTGGATCTGTGCACAAAAGGGGGAGTGGATACGGTGTTCCACCAGGCTGCGGTTCCCTCTGTCCCGCGCTCCATCGAGGACCCGGTTCGGAGTCACGAGACCAACATTTCGGGAACGCTGAACGTGCTCCTCGCTGCCAGGGACAACCATGTGCGCCGCCTTGTCTTTGCCAGTTCCTCATCCGTCTACGGAGACACCCCGGTCCTGCCGAAACACGAAGACATGCCTCCGGCCCTTCTTTCTCCGTATGCGCTGAACAAGCTGGCTGGAGAACAATACTGCAGACTTTTTTCTTCCCTCTACGGGCTTGAGACCATTTCGCTGCGGTACTTCAATGTTTTCGGCCCCATGCAGAATCCCGAATCGGAATATGCTGCGGTCATCCCAAAGTTCATCACCGCAGCGCTGCAAAAGAAAGCACCTGTCGTCTACGGAGACGGCGAGCAGACTCGAGACTTTACCTTCATCGAGAACGTCGTGCAGGCAAATCTTTTGGCCGCCCGGGCATCACGCTGTACGGGTGAAGTGCTGAACATCGCCACGGGAGAGCGCATGAGCCTCAACCAGCTCGTTTCACACCTGGAAAATATCACCGGAAATCGATTATCACCTCTGCACTTAGAAACACGCAAAGGAGATGTTCTCCACTCTCTCGCTGATATCAACCTGGCACGATCGTTCCTGGGATATGAACCATCCGTCGACCTGAAGACCGGACTCCACCAAACCCTCGAATGGTTCCGCAACAGAGGGGAGGGAAACAAACCGTCCTGAGCGAGGACCTCTCTATTCCAGGATGGAGAGGAGCTCGATCTCGAACTCCAACGTTGCGTTTGGGGCGATCTGCGTTCCCCTCCCGGCAGTTCCATATCCGAGCTCCGGGGGTAACCAGACCTTCCATTTGGCTCCGACCCCCATCAGCTGCAAGACCTCTGTCCAACCTGCCACCACCCTGTTTACGGCAAAGATAATTGGAGTCCCGCTCGAATATGAGTTGTTGAATTCCGTTCCATCCAGTAGGCTGCCGATATAGTGGACGGAGACACGGTCGGTCAACTCGGGTTTGGGTCCGTTTCCTTCCCGCAAGACCTGGTATTGGAGGCCGCTGGGCAGGATTATCACTCCCTCACGGCCAGTGTTCTCGGCCAGGAAAGCTTCCCCATCCTCCCTGTTCACCTCTCCCTGGGCGGTCCGCTCATCCGCGAATCTGTCCCGCAGCTGCAGCTGCAAGGCCGCCATGGCCTGCTGCCTCTCAGCTGGATCGAGCAGGGGGGGATTTTCTGCAAGCACATCCTCGATGCCCTGAAAAAGGGCCTCCAGATCGAACGGGGCTTCCCGCTGTTGAAGGTCCCTGCCGATGTCGTAACCGATGGAATAGCTGTAGAGTTCCTGGACCGTCTCGAGATCGGATCTCTGGAGGTTCTTGCCTCCACATGCACATAATACCAGTATGCCTGTGGCCACGATGATCAATAGTGTTATTCTCTTCACAGTATCCTTCACAAGTTATGGATTGTTATGGGCATTATGCCACAGCCCCCGTAATACGACAAGACAGGGAGCTGATCACTCCTTGGAGCGCACCATCAAGACGGAGCCTGGAGCCTGGTCTGCAACCTGGTCGGGTATAGAACCGAACAGGCGCTGCCGCAGAGACCACTCGTTGGAGGCACCCATGACGATCAGGTCGTTCGGCTCCGCCGCATCGACTATGGCCTCTGCGATATCGGAACCCGTGGCCACCTCCACTTCGGCCTGCACACCGCGTTCTTCCATGACCTGAATCCCCATGGTCTTGGCCTGATCCCGGAACAGAGCAACGCTTTCGTGATCGAATTCCGAATCCTCCGCGCCGATGCCCTTTCCCTTCTGAATCCAGAGGGCCGTGATGGATGCGGTCCATTCCGCGGCCAGGTCGGCGGCGAGCTGCAGGCCCAGGATGGCATGGAGGAGGCGCAGCCGGGCTTCGCGCTGGCGAGCCAGGGATGTGCTCAAGTGGAGCAGGCTCTGCTCGGTCTCCGGATTGGCCAGCGGGACAAGCAGCACGAAGATACCAGCGCCGATCATGGTCCCCACCCCGATGGAGAGGGCAGCCCAAAATCCCAGGTCGCGTGCCAGATGCGTTACCGCACCGTTTTCTCCGCTAGCGTTTCGTTTGGACTTTGCCACGGGATCAAGCCTTCGTCACAAGTTTAAATAGTCTATCTCGTATGTCCCCTTTGTCAAGGAGCGATACACTTGCCATTTCCTCCCTGTTAGCATAGGATAGACAAAATAAAAAATCAGGAGTGCCCGATGAAGAGAAGAGAAGCGCTCGCAGCCCTCGGCTGTATGTCCCTAGCGGGCGCCGGTCTTTTTCCGGCCTGCCAAGAAAATGAAAGGAGTCTTTCTGTGAAAAAAGAGATCAAGACCGAAAACGCGCCCCAGGCCCTCGGCCCCTATTCCCAGGCTATCGAGGCCAGCGGCATGGTGTTCGCATCCGGCCAGATCGCTATAGACCCGGCCACCGGAAAAATGGACGCCGCTCTCAGCGTAGAGCTGCAGGCCCGACAGGTCCTCAACAACCTGAAGGCGGTCTTGGATGCGGCGGGAAGTTCTATGGCGAAAGTCGTGAAATGCACGGTCTTCCTGCAGGACATGAATGACTATGCCGCCGTGAATGCGGTGTACGCCGAATTCTTCCCTGCCCCGTATCCCGCACGCGCGGCTGTGGAAGTCACACGTCTGCCCAAAGACGCCAAGGTCGAGATCGAAGCCATCGCCATCAAATAGTGTTAGGGGCACGTCCCCTGGGCGAGCTGGGATCCCGGTTGTGGAAAACGAATTCGTTCGAACCCGGGCCGAAGCATTGCCCTGAAACTCAATTGCACGTAAAATATGTAGATCATGCCTATCTATGAATTCAAGTGCGGGCGTTGCGGAGCTCGATTCGAAGCCCTCGTTTCGCTAGGCGGAGAACAAGCTGTCACCTGCGAGGCGTGTGACAGCCCAGAAGTGCAGAAATGTATCTCGTGTTTCGGAATAGGTAGAGGCGGAAGCCGGATCAAGTCGGATTCGGCAGATTGTGGTTCCTGCGCCTCAGGTTCCTGTTCCACCTGCCGCTGACCGTTGCAGGTCATACGCAGTCCCGGCTGCAGGTCAATAGAAGAAGCGGCCCCTGCCCCCCCTTTTTCGCTCCACCCGGATGTTTTCCCCCTGCAGGAGTGTCTGAGAGTACAGTGATTCCAGTGTCTTGCCCTGGCGTTCCCACACAAGATTCTCCCGGACCTGTCGCAGCGCCGCCCGCGCCATCCTGCGTCTTTGGCCAGGGTGGTCGGCAATCCTATCCAGGGCAGCCTTCAGATCACCTATGATCTGACGAGGATCTTCCCAAGGGATCTGGATCCCCCAATCTTCTTCCACAAACACATGTGCCCCGCTTCCTCGAAAGGCCACAACCGGTACTCCAGCCGCCATGGCATCCACGCAGAGGGACGCTGTCCGAGCGTCGAAGTCCGGAGCAACAAACACATGGGCCTGAGCCAGCTTAGCCTGAAGGTCGCTGCGTGGGATCCAGTCCCACAGCTCGATGCGCGAACCCAGGGAAAGTTCCCGCATAAGGCGTCCGATCCTCTCATCCTGCCAGCCGCGCCCGACGACGGCCAACTCAGCGTTTCTGTGCTCCCTTGAAAACTCAAAAAACGCCTGCAAAAGCAGCAGATAGCCCTCCGCACCGCTGAAATCGCCTGCGGCCAGGACAGAAAAATCGCCACGAGACTCGGACAGTGATGCGGCACTGACCATCCGGTCCTTGGAGATACCCCCGAACGGGAACATGTAGAGCTTGTCGTGTGCCTCTGAAGAGAAGTTGTTCAGGGTTTCCGGAGTGCTTTCGCTGAGAAGCACCACGCCATCCTTCGGGTATTTTCGACGCATGCGGTGGAATTCTCCGGTGGTCTGGAGGATCCGGCTCAAGCCAACTCCCAGGCGGTCAGGCAGGGAACGCCGTGCATGCGCTCCGTTTCGAGGTTGTTTGACCTCTGAGGTCAAAGGGCCCCATAGACTCGGGATCCTCAGCGCTGTGCTCAACAGCGGGGGCGTGGAGGGAAAAACAGGGGAAAGATGATGCACGGCATCAAAAGCTTTCTCCTGATGCAGGGCCCGAGCTGCCTGGAGAGCGTGTCTTTCCCAGAGAAAAAATGACGCGTCACTAGATCCTTCGGTCTCATGGAAACGCGTCAACCTATGCTGTTGTGGCAGATCCACGAAATGGAATTGGACTCGAGGTAGAGCACCCTGGCTCAAATACTCAAGGATATCTTCCTGGTTGCCGCTCGTGAGGACTGTCACGTCACAGAACCGGCTCAGTTGGTCCACCAGGTTCCAGCTGTCAGTGGCTTGGGAACGGAAACTGCCCCTTGATTCGACCGGGCTTATGTCAAACGAGGTAACAAGTACGCGCAGCGGCATGTGAGTCTCCAGGATCTAAGAAAATACTATTATATATTCTCGCGTTCATTCAGGGAAGACAATAGCCTCTGGAGGGGATTCGGAAGGTGATATCCCCATCACCAGGGTCGCCCTTCGAGGTGACAACAACCCCGAGTACACCTTGACAATCAACCTTCGAAAACATATACAGAAAGCGGCGATGAGCAGAAACTTGCGGATCGGGATCGACACGGGGGGCACCTTCACGGACTTTGTCTTCTATCGGGGCGGGCGGATCACGATACACAAAGTTCCCTCCACTCCGGACAATCCCGCAGAAGCCATCCTGTCCGGCTTGACTGAACAGCTCGAGGCGGAATCCCGGCCCTTCATTGTTCACGGGACCACGGTCGCCACCAACGCGCTCCTGGAACGCAAGGGAGGTAGGATCGCATTGGTCACAACCTCAGGATTCGAGGATGTTCTGTTCATCGGTCGCCAGACACGCCGCGACCTCTACCGGTTGACAGGAGAGACCCGCGCTCCGCTTCTGCCCCGAACCCTCTGTTTTGGACTACGTGAGCGGGTTGTCTCGGGAGGCCGGACAGAGATCCCTGTCGCCGAGCCCGAGCTGCGGGAACTGATCCAGAGTCTCAAACGGCGCGCCGTCGAAGCCGTCGCGGTGTGTTTCATACATTCCTATGCCAATCCCTCAAATGAAGAACGCGTCGCCCAAGCCCTGCATGACGAAGGCTTTCTGACATCCGTGTCGAGCCGCATCCTCCCGGAACACAGGGAATATGAGCGCACGACAGTGACAACGGTCAACGCTTATCTCATTCCCGTGGTCAGCCGCTACCTGAGCCTTCTTCAAAAAGACCTGACCGGGGCTGATCTCCGCATCATGCAGTCCAACGAGGGATATATCTCTACGACGGCAGCGGGCTTAGAACCGATCCGTACGGCGCTCTCCGGACCTGCGGGAGGTGTTGTGGCCGCTTTTCATGTTTCCAAGGCCGCGGGTTTTTCCAACATCATAACTTTTGACATGGGTGGGACCTCTTCGGATGTCTCGCTGGTGCCGGGTCGCATCCAGCGCTCGAATCAGAACCACATCGGGGAGTTCCCCATACGCCTCCCCATGATCGACATCCATACCGTGGGTGCGGGCGGAGGATCCATCGCATATGTGGACAGCGGGGGGGCCCTGAGAGTGGGGCCACAGAGTGCCGGAGCCCGTCCCGGCCCCGCATGTTATGGTATGGGAACCCAGGCAACGGTCACGGATGCCAACCTGGTACTGGGCCGCCTGATGCCTAATTATTTTCTGGGAGGCGGCATGATCCTGCTCCCAGAGCGCAGCCAAGCCGCGGTGGGGCTCATCGCGGAAAGGATCGGCGAATCGATCGAAGACACCGCTGCGGGGATCATCGCCGTGGCCAATGCCAACATGGAAAAGGCGATCCGGGTCACCTCCATCGAGAGAGGGATCGATCCCAGGCGCTTTGCACTCGTATCGTTCGGAGGAGCGGGCGGGATGCATGCCGCAGAGATCGCTGCTAACCTGAACATCGGAACAGTGCTCATCCCCAGGAATGCGGGTGTGCTTTCCGCTTTCGGGCTGCTTTTGGCAGACTCGATCAAAGACCGCTCGCTGTCCCTGCTGAAGCTCGCCCAGACTGCTTCTGGCCCTGAGCTCGAAAGGAAGTTCGACAAGCTTTCCCAGGCTGGCCGCAAGGAGATGCGGGCCGAAGGATTCAGCGAAGCCCAGGTCTCCGTACACAGGGCCATCGATCTCCGCTATCTGGGTCAGTCTCATGAGATCACACTCCCCTATCGCGGATTCAACGTGTTCGTTGGGGATTTCCACAAGGCTCACAAGGCCCTCTATGCCTATCACCATCCGCAGCAGCCGGTCGAGATCGTGAACCTCCGGATCAAGACCATCGGCAAAAGCAGAAGGGTCCGCCTCCCCCGTCATCCATGGTCGGGAAAACGTGCCGCACACGCGCTGCTGCGCACACAGAACCTAATATTTGCCCGCCGAAACCATTTAGCAGAAGTATTCGACCGGGCACTTCTTCTTCCCGGGAATGAGATCAAGGGCCCTGCTTTGGTGGTAGACCAGGAATCGACGACTCTGCTCCCCCCCGGCTTCGAGCTCAAGGTTGACCACTACCTCAATCTCATTATGAAAAGGAGCCGGAGGGCATGAGCGGATACGATTCCATCGAACTGGAACTCTTCAAGAACATGTTTGTGTCCATCTCAGAAGAGATGGGAGCCGTGCTGGAACGGACAGCCCTCTCTCCCAACATCAAGGAGCGGCGCGACTTTTCCTGTGCTCTATTCAACCACCGTGGAGACACCTTTGCCCAGGGCTCACACATTCCGGTGCATCTGGGGGCGATGCCGCTATCCGTCCAGGCGGCCTTGAAAGCCCTGTCCTTCGAACCGGGGGACATGGTCCTGCTCAACCATCCGTATCAGGGAGGAACCCATCTGCCGGATGTGACCTGCATCTCTCCCCTCTTTGTGGATAGGAACCTTCGCTTCTTTGTTGCCAACCGGGCCCACCATTCCGACATCGGAGGGATGACACCCGGATCCATGCCGCTCGCTACGGAGATATTTCAGGAAGGGATCATCATCCCTCCGCTAAAGATCCGGCGGAAAGGCAAGTTGAACCATGAGTTCCTGGAACTGCTGCTTTCCAATGTCCGCACTCCGGATGAGCGGAGGGGAGATCTCATGGCCCAGATGGCGGCCAATCAGAAGGGCGTAGTGCGATTGGAAGAGGTCGTCCGGACTCACGGCCTACGCAAGATCCAACGCTACTCCCGGCTCATCCAGGACTATACAGAGCGCATTCTGCGAGAGACCCTGCGATCCATTCCGGACGGCAGCTACAGCTACTCCGATTTCCTGGATGACGACGGCTTCGACACCACCTCCATCCGGATCGGAGTCAAGATCACATTTAGGGGAGATGAGGCCACCGTGGATTTCCGGTCTTCGGATCCACAGACCCGAGGAGGCGTCAACGCCAATTCAGCGGTCACGCTGTCCGCGGTGCTCTACGTATTCCGCTGCCTGGTGGAAGAGGATATCCCGTTCAACACCGGCCTCGTCCGCCCCATCCGCCTCATCCTTCCGGATCGATCGGTGGTCAATGCGGCCTTCCCGGCTCCCACGGCCGCGGGCAATGTCGAGACCTCCCAGCGCCTCGTGGACGTGCTGCTGGGCGCGCTGTCCCGAGCTGTCCCCGACCGGATCCCGGCTGCAAGTTCGGGCACCATGAACAATGTCACCTTCGGAGGCCAGGATCCTGTCCAGAAAACGGGTTTTGCCTATTACGAGACGATCGGCGGAGGCATGGGCGCGGGAAGCAGATGCGTAGGCCTGGACGCCGTGCATACCCACATGACAAATTCACTCAATACCCCGCTCGAAGCCCTCGAAAACACTCTGCCACTTCGCATACGTCACTATGGGATCCGCCGCTCTTCTGGAGGGAAGGGGAAATTCGATGGCGGAAACGGGATCGTTCGCGAGTTCGAGTTCTCGGTCCCTACCCAGGTCTCCATCATGTCGGAGAGACGGCGCCACGCACCCTACGGCCTGAAAGGCGGGCAGGATGGGAAACGAGGTCGGAACATCCTGATCTCTAAGGGGCGAAAGAGGATCCTGCGTTCCAAGGTGAACATGGAAGTAGCTCCTGGAGACGTGCTCCGCATCGAGACACCCGGAGGCGGAGGGTATGGCAAAAAAGACTAGACGGCTCTCTTTTGGACCGGGATTCCTGGTCACGGCCGCGTTCATCGGACCGGGGACCGTGACCACCTGCACCCTGGCCGGTGCCCGCTTCGGATATGCTCTCCTGTATGCCCTGGTCTTCGCCACCGTGACCACGGTCATCCTCCAGGAGATGACGGGCCGCCTCAGCCTGGGATCCGGGCAGGACCTGGGTCAGGCTCTGCGCAGCGTCCCCGCCCGAGTCGCAACCCGTCTCATCTTCACGGTCCTCACACTCGCCGCCATCACCTTTGGGTGTGCTGCCTATGAAGCCGGGAACATCACGGGAGGGGCCTTGGGACTGGAGATTCTCACGCCGCTTCCCTACCGTGTCTGGGTCGTACTGATTTCCCTGGGAGCCCTCCTTCTCCTGGGTTTCAAGAGCTACAAGGTCGTGGAAAGGACTCTGATCTCTCTGGTGTTCTTGATGAGCCTGTCCTTCCTGGCTACTGTCATCATCGTACGCCCCTCCCTCTCCGCCGTATTCTCCGGACTCGTGCCCACTCTGCCCCCCGGCTCCCTGATCCTCCTCCTGGCCTTAGTGGGCACCACGGTTGTCCCGTACAACCTTTTCCTCCACTCAGCTGCGGTGAAACAGAAATGGGATTCTCCGTCTCAGCTCCCCGAGGTCAAGAAAGACCTCCTGGTCTCGATTGGATTGGGTGGTCTCATCTCGGCCGCGATCGTGGTGACATCCGCTGTGGCTTTCTTCGGCCAGGGAGAGACCGTGGAGAAGGGCATCCATATAGCGCAACAGCTTAAACCCCTGTTCGGATCAGCGGCCCAGGTGCTCTTTGGACTTGGCTTCTTTGCGGCCGGCTTGTCCTCGGCCGTCACAGCCCCTTATGCGGCCGCGTTTGCCTCGTCGGGGATCCTGGGATGGGAGAAAGGCCAGGAGTCTCCCCGATTCCGTATGGTCTGGGCAGGGATCATCCTCATCGGCTGTGTGGTCGCCCTCTTCGGCTTCAATCCTATCTCCGTGATCATCTTCGCACAGGCAGCCAACGGACTCATCCTCCCGGTTGCGGCTGGTTTTTTGCTCGTGGTCCTGAACAACCGCGAGAAGATGGGGGACCTGGTCAACACTCGCCGACAGAACCTGATCGGCGCCGCCATCACCATCGTCGTTTCCGCCCTCGGCCTCTGGAACCTCCTGCGGCTCCTCCCTTTTATCTAGACGCCGTACTCTGGTTCAACCTATTCCAATGCCGCTGCCACGGCGGCACGGGCGTGCAGGGCCGTCGTATCATACAGGGGCAGTTCAAAGTCCTCCTGGCTCACGATGAGGGGGATCTCGGTACAACCCAGGATTATCCCCTCGGCTCCACGCTGCTGGAGGCCGTTGATGATCTTCTCGAACGCATCCCGGGAAGAACTGCGGATCTCTCCCAGACACAATTCATTGTACAGGATGCCGTGGATGATCTTTCTCTCCTCCTCTTCGGGGATCAGGACTTCTATGCCGTGTTTGTCCAGAAGCCGCTCCCGGTAGAATGCCCTCTCCATGGTGAACCTGGTTCCCAGCAGGCCGACCTTCTTCTGCCCCTTGGAGAGGATGTCCTCCGCTGTCACATCCACGATGTGGAGGAGGGGAATGTCCACTGCTTCCGCCACGGCTTCGGCCATCAGATGCATCGTATTGGTGCAGATGAGGAGGAGTTCCGCCCCGGCCCTTTCCACGCGCTTGGCTGCATCCACCATCATATCGCTGGCGGCCTGCCAATCCCCCTCATGCTGATAGCGTTCGATCTCCTCGAAATCCACGGAATACATCACGCACCGGGCCGAATGGAAGCCGCCCAGGCGTTCCTTGACAGTCTCGTTCACGATCCGATAATACTCGAGCGAGGATTCCCAACTCATTCCGCCGATCATCCCAATGGTTTTCATGACTGCCTCCGTTGAATATAAGCCCACTCTACAAAAAAACTGGAGGAGATGCAAAACCAGGAATGGAGCGAGGGGGGATGCACGTGTCTTTTCAGTCAATCTTTTGCACCCGCAACCCTTTTTAAATATGATACCGGCATGCAACTAAGAAACCTCTTCCCAGATTTGCGGGTTGGCCCGACAGCTGAGTTTGTTCGACGCCACCATGGTGATGGGTGGGATCGTCATCGGATCCGGCATCGGGTTGACACTGGCCAGCATCCCGGTCTATTTTTACTGGAAGAGCAGGAACAGTCAACCGAGTGAGGGAGGACGACATGCCCCCTAACACCGAATCCGACCTGGATCTCATCCTTAGGGAAGCCCGAGAGGCCGAGGAGCGCATTCGGACTCACATCCGCGAAACTCCCCTGGAGCACTCCCCCTACCTCAGCCAAATGATCGGGGGGCGGGCATTTCTGAAGCTGGAAAACTTCCAGCTCACGGGCTCCTTCAAATTGAGGGGCGCCATGAACAAGATCCTCTCACTGAGCCCCGGAGTGCGTGAGAAGGGTGTCGTGACCGCCTCCTCCGGGAATCACGGGCATGCGTTCGCATATCTGGCTGATAAGTTTGGCTTCCCCGGCATCATCTACCTCCCCGAAACCACGGATCCCGGAAAGATAGAAAGCCTGAGGATGTATGGCGCAGAGATCCGGATTCAGGGAGATGACTGCGTGAGGGCCGAATCCGCCGGGCGGGCAGCAGCCGCGGAGCAGGGACTTGCCTATGTCCCGCCGTATAACGATCCCCAGGTCATCGGGGGCCAGGCTACCGTGGGGATGGAGCTCGAGCGGCAGGCCGAACCCATGGATAGCATTCTGGTTCCCGTTGGCGGAGGAGGTTTGATCGCCGGCATCGCCGGTTATCTGAAGTCACAGGAAACTTCCGCCTCCATCTATGGATGTCAGCCTGAAAACTCTCGAGTTATGTTTGAATCCTTGAAAGCCGGATACATCCTTGATCTCGAATCCCTGCCCACTCTCTCTGACGGGACCGCGGGTGGGATCGAGGAGGGGTCCATGACCTTCCCCGCGTGCCGTGACTTCGTGGACGGCTTTTTCCTCCTGAACGAGGAGGAGATCGGCGAGGCCCTCAGACTCGTGATGGCGAAGCATCACATCCTGATCGAAGGGGCGGCGGCCCTGCCCGTGGCCGCTCTTATCAGGGAAAAGGACCGGTTCAAGGGGAAATGCGTGGTGCTGGTGCTGAGTGGAGCCACGCTCAGCCTCACAACACTGCAGAAGGTCCTTCAGGAGGATTCCTCCCAGGACTAAGATCGCAAACTCGGCCTGCAGGAGGCTTATGGAGCGAAATCATGCGTAGAAGGCTTCGATCCCCTCTACGATCTGATCCTGTTGGGTCTCAGTCAGCTCGGGAAAGACCGGAAGCGCCAGGACCTCCTGGCAGGCATTCTCCGTCTGGGGGAAATCGCCTTTCTTGTAACCCAGGTAGGAAAAACACTCCTGGAGATGCAGCCCCAGCGGATAGTAGACGGCCGTGGGGATTCCCCTGTCTCTCAGATGGAGCTGCAGTTTATCCCGGTCCTGCACACGCAGGACGTACTGATGGTACGTGTGGTAGTGAGGCACTCCCCTCTCTCTGTAAAACTCCGTCGGGAGCCGGACCGCTCCGGAGTCCAGAAGGCTGCTGTTTCCGAGCCGCGAGCGGTACCCATCGGCGACACGCTGCCGCCCGCGATGCCATCCGTCCAGGTGCTTCAGCTTGATACGCAGGATTGCCGCCTGGAGGGCATCGAGACGGAAGTTCCCACCCAGGATCTGGTAGATATACTTGTTCTGCGAGCCATGCACACGCAGGACACGCAGTTTTTTTGCCAGCTTTGCGTCGTCAGTCAATACCATGCCCCCATCGCCGAAGGCGCCCAGGTTCTTTGAGGGAAAGAATGACAGGGTCCCCAGATCTCCCAATGTACATGCTCTCTTGGTCCCCTTCGCACCGGGATATTCCGAACCGATGGCCTGGGCGGCATCCTCCACTACATAGAGTCCATGCTTGTCAGCCAGGGTGTTGATGGCGTCCATGTCAGCCAGCTGCCCATAGAGATGCACGGGCAAAATGGCCTTGATGCGCGAGCTGTCCCGACCCGCGATCTTTTTGCTCAACAGCTCCTCCAGCCTGGCAGGATCCAGGTTGTATCCTTCCGGTTCGATGTCACAGAATACCGGGACGGCGCGCAGCCGGGCCACAGCGCCGGCTGTGGCAAAAAATGTGAAGGGTGTTGTGATCACGTGGTCGCCCTCTCCGATTCCCAGGGCCATGAGCGATATGATCAGGGCATCGGATCCAGAGGAAACGCCGACTCCATATGCCGCTCCGGAGTAGGCGGCGACCTCCTCTTCCAGCTGCTTCACTTCGTCTCCCAGGATGAAACGTTGAGACGAGACGACCTCAGCAATCTTTTCATCGATCTCTTTGCGGATCGTTATGTACTGCGCCTTCAGGTCCAGAAATGGGATCGTCATGTCCTATTCTCCTCTGTCCGGATTCGAATTCTCAATAGACTTTTTTCAGCTTTTTTTTCTCTACGATCATCTGGCCTTGAAAGGCCACATAGTTGAGCAGGATCAGCACCCGTTCGTTCTGCGTCATCTCCCGCTTGAAAATCCCCCGCAGCCCCTTCAGCGGGCCCTCCATGATCTGGATCTCATCTCCCACGGAAGGTTCCTCGCCATACTTGTCGAACTCGACGAGGCCGTTGACCTCGCGGGCTCTGATCCTTTCGATCGCCTCCTCGGGAACGGGAGTGGGGCCTTCCGGGCTGCCCACGACTTTTTTGACTCCCCGTGTATACTTGACCAGGCGGTACTCCTCGGGAAAATCAAAACGGAGGAATGCATAGCCCGCAAAAAATGGAACGATCCGATCATCCTGTTTCAGTTTGGGATTGTAGACCTCGAATCCCGCCTCCAGGAACATGCGTTCCACCTGGGTTTCTTTCTTAGGTTTCGTGTTCAGAACATACCAGTGTTTCATGTCTTATCGATCCGATCCACCAAATTTTCCATACACATCAGGACGACGATCCCTCAGGAAGAACCGTTTCGCAGTGCTCTCGGCTGCTCGACCCAGATCCATCTCGGCATACAGGATGTGATCCTCCCCCTGCGGGGCCTGGGCCAGCAGGCGTCCATCCGGGTCCACCACGAACGATTCACCCGAAAAATGCAGGTGTTCCTCCTTGCCCACCCGGTTCACGAGGGCCGCATAGTAGCCGTTCTGGAAGGCGGCCACCTGCAGTTCCGCCTCGAAGATCCCTTCGGTCCATTCGCCCAGAGCCCCCGCCTGGGGGATCATGACGATCTCGGCACCGAGGAGCGCGAGGTTGCGCATATATTCCGGGAAATGCCTGTCATAACAGATGGCCACACCCACCTTCCCCACCTTGGTCTGGAATACGAAATCGGCTTTGTCTCCGGGCGTGTAGTAGCCTTTCTCATAGAATCCGAGACCCTCCATGATGTGGACCATACGTGTGACTCCCAGCAGGGACCCGTCCGCATCGATTACCGGGGATGCATCATAGGTCCTGTCCCCTTCCCTCTCGAAAAGATTCAGGACCGCTACCGTCCCGTACTCCCTGGCCAGCCGGCTGAACACCTCCGTCGTGGGCCCGGGAATTGTCTCGGCCCAGCGGGCAGAATCCGGCGTTGCTTCTGCCTGCGGCAGGAAAGGCAAGAGTCCCAGCTCGGCAAACGCAATCAGTTCGGCTCCGGCTGTGGCTGCCTCACGAAACGCCTCGATCCCGCGCTTCAGGTTGTCGTCCCGGTCTTGTGTGGCATGCTGCTGGATGAGGGCGATCTTCATGTCCTTCTCTCCTGGTCTACGAGACCTTGTGTGCTGCAAAGATCTCGTAGGCTTCTTCAGGAGAGGCTCCCTCATGCACAACGGCACGGACTCCCTTGATCATGCCCACGGGATGATCGTTCTGCCAGATATTTCGGCCCATGTCCACTCCAACGGCTCCTCTCTGAATAGCATCATGAGCCATCTGGAAGGCATCGAGTTCGGTCTCGAGCTTGGGCCCTCCTGCGATCACCACCGGCACCGGACAAGATTCGACAACCTTCTCGAATTCATCGCAGTAATAGGTCTTGACAAAGGATGCGCCGAATTCCGCGGCGATCCGGCAGGACAACGCCAGGAAACGAGAGTCCCGTTTTTCCAGCTCCTTTCCCACCGCGGTCACGGCCAGCACCGGGATGCCGTATTCCTGGGCCATATCCACAAGGATCGCCAGGTTCTCCAGCGTCTGGGTCTCGTAGTCCGAGCCGACAAAGATGGAGAGGGCGACGGCAGAAACATTCAGCCGGACCGCATCTTCCATGGAGGTCATGATGGTCTCGTTGGAAAGGTCCTCACCGATGATGCTGCTGCCTCCCGAAACCCGGAGCACGACCGGGACCGGGCTTTCAGCCGGGATGGAAGCACGCAGGATGCCGCGGGTGAGCATCAGGGCATCTGCGTACTCGATCAGCGGCTCCACGGTGTTGTATACGTTCGCCAAGCGATGAGTCGGGCCCAGGAAGTATCCATGGTCCACCGCCAGCATGACTGTACGCCCCCCGTTGTTTGGTTTGATGATACGGGACAATCGATTCTGTATTCCCCAATCCATGTGTTCCTCCTCGGCAAATTATGAATTCTGTCTATTCCTGTGGATTTATTATGACCTTGAGGGACTCCCCAGCACTGGCCACCAGGCGGAATCCTTCTCCGGTTTGAGCCAGAGGAAGGCGGTGAGTGACCATGGCGGTGACATCTATGGCTGGAGACTCCAGCAGTCTGAGCGCCTCCCAGGAATCCCGAGGCGCGGCACCATAGCTGGTCGTAAGGGTGATATCGTTCCGGAAAAGAAGAGAATTGATGGAAACCGGGACCTGGACCTCCCCGGCAGGGATGGCGAAAAACATGATCGATCCTCCCCGTTCCACCAGGTTCAGGGCGTCATGCTGGGCCTGTTCCGCCCCGGTGCATACGATCACCTGATCGGCCAGCCTGCCTGAGTTGAGCCCGCGCAGGATTTCAATCACGTTTTCGTCGGGCGCGGTGGCCCTGTCGGCGCCAAACTTGATTGCCGCTTCACGGCGGAAGCGAACGGGATCCACGGCCAGGATCCTCCCGGCTCCCGCATGGCGAGCCAGGTGCGTATACAGCAGTCCGGAAATGCCGCTGCCGAGGATCACCAAACACTGCCCGGATTCGATGTTCAGGATCCGCTGCGCGCGTATGATACAGCCAAGGGGTTCGTGAAAAGTGGCCTGCTCGAAGGACAGGGATTCCGGGATCCGGAATGTCCCGCGATCTACGTTAATTGCGGGCAGGCGAATGAGCTCTGCGAAACCGCCGGGATCGAAATTGGTGGAGCGCAGAGTGTCGCAGGCGGTATGATGACCAGTCAGGCAGTAATGACAGGTGTTGCATGGCACATGATGCGCCGCCACGATCCTGTCGCCCTTCTGGAAAGCGGTCACTCCCTCTCCGACTTCCTCAACAGTGCCGGCCACTTCGTGGCCCAGGACCAGCGGGGCCTTCTTGATGCGGTACCATTCCAGCACATCGCTCCCACACAGGCCGCTCGCCTCGGTTCGCATGAGGATCTCTCCCGGGCCGATTTCGGGTTGGGAACGCTCCTCCAGCCGAACATCCCGGTTGTTATAATACACTGCAGCTCGCATGTTACCCTTCAATAAGTTCTCAGGTATTATGTGCGAACTTGCCTGGAAAAATCAAGTTTGTTGGTAACCAGAGCTCCTCCCGTGATGGGTATCGTTCTTGATTTGGCATACATTTTGCTGCACATATATCGTGTTGACGCGCCGCTGTTTTATCTTCCTTGCCTTCACGCCTGTTGACCTTGACAGGCTACTTTCTATCTCCGAAATAAAATGTACTGTTTTTTGGATTCTATCCAAGTTATTGGATTTATGTCCTGCTGGCTCTGACTCACCTCAAAGGAAATCTCTATGAAGAAGACTCTCTGGTTCCTCCCCATACTTCTGTTCTTCTGTCTTTCGATATTCCCTCAGCAGATCGCCGAGGAATCCACGGTCATCAACATCGAGGTTCCCGTAAGGGTCTTTGCCGATGGCCGCTTCATTGACGATCTGACCATCCGGGATTTCGAGGTATTCGAAGACGGGAATCCACAGAACATCGAGGCCGTCTATCTGGTGAAAAAGACCAGTGTGGAGCGGAGCGAGGAAAGCCGTCGTTTCGCCCCCAACACCGAGCGCAATTTCTACTTCTTTTTCGAAATCAACGAATATGATCCCCGCATGGGAAGGGCCGTGGAGCATTTTATCCAGAACGAGATCTATCCCAGTGACAACCTGTGGATCATTACACCGGACAGCACATACCACCTCCGCGGCGAGGCCCTGGGCCGGAAATCCCGCAGCCAGATCGTAGATCAGCTGATCGGCATCCTGCGGCGCGACATCATGGCAGGCAACTTTGAGTACAGGTCGACCATGGCCGACCTGGCAGAGCTGACCCTGGCCATGACCGAAGACCCCCTGGCCGAAGAACTCCTGCCCCAGATGCGGGACACGGAGGGAAATCCCGCCTACGACGGCCTTTTTGTCGACGAAAAGATCTACAAATACGTCACCCTGATCGGGCAGCTCGACAACTTCAACCTGGTAAGCGAGAAAAAGATGCTGGAATTTGCCGATGTCTTAAAATATGAATCCGGGCAGAAATATGTATTCATCTTCTACGAAAAAGAGTTCATGCCCATGATCGATCCCAGCATTCTGCAGGATTATTTTGCCCGCTATCAGGACCGCCCGGATATCATGCAGACCCTGACCAGCCTCTACGAGTTCTACAACAAGGACATCCCTTTCGACATAGATGTCATTAAACAGGCTTACGCGGACGCCTCCATCTCCATCCACTTCCTCTATCTCACTCGGCCCGCCCCCCGTACCGAGCGCATCATGATGCGTGGCATCTCAGATTCCACTTTCAGTGCGTTCCGGGAGATGTCCAAGGCGACCGGAGGCTTCGTGGAGACTTCGGGCAATCCGGAATATCTGTTCCAGGAAGCGCTGGACGCTTCAGAAAACTACTACCTTCTCTACTACATTCCCAAGAACTACCAATCGGATGGCAAGTTCCGCAGCATCGAGGTCCGCGTCCCAGCCAGAGGCGCTCGAGTGGTCCACCGCCTGGGTTACTTCGCCGAATAGGATCCTCTATCTCAGCTGCTTCAAGCGCTGCGCAGCCTGCTGATCGCCAGGATTCAGTTCCAGCGCTTTTTCCAGGTTCCTAATCGCCAACTCACGTTTCCCCTGCAGCATGAAGCAGTAGCCCAGATTGCTGTAGGCATACCAATACTCAGGATGGATCCGGATGCACTTTTCGAAAACCCCGATCGCCTCCGGGATCTTTTTATCCTCGATCAGGTTGTACCCGTACAGATTGTACACTCGGGCGGGAACCGGGATACCGTACCCGAACCATTCGGACAGAGCATGGAAATGATCCTCCACCGCTTCCAATCCCCGGTCGATGAGTTCCTGGGATAAACGCCAATCCGAATAGAGCCCTTCCAATCCGGAATATATGCTGCGGTGGGTCACAGACGCGTGATCCTCTTCCTCCCAGTGTTTGTAATCCCACCTGAAGTCTGCTGGAGCACTCTTTGTCAAAGTGTCACAAAAGTCCTCCAATCGGGAGATGTATCGGGGTTCGTCGCCCACCGAGATGTACAGGTATCGTTTCAGGGACTCCCTGTCGGCCAGGATTTCCTCCAGCATGCCCTGTATGGAGCCGTTCCCGTAGCCGATGGCTGCACTGACAGTGATGTAGGCTTGAAACAGATCGGGCGACTTCAACAGAGAATACACCGCAAACAACCCTCCCAGGGAATGCCCGACCAGGATCCGGAAGGGCTGTGTGCGGTACTGGCCTTCCACGAGAGGGATCACTTCCCCGCGCAGGAATTCTTGGAAACGATCCGCGCCGCCGCTGGTCGGTCTGCGGTCTATCTTGAAAGGGGTGAAATCCCGGGTCCGGTCCGTGTTGGCCAATGCGACCACGATCAGTGGAGGGATCACCTTCTGCTGCGCGAGGAACTGCACAATGCCAGAAACATGGTGGAAATGGGCATCCCCGTCCAGCAGATAGAGTACGGGATATTTTTCGGATGTGGTGTCATAATCTTCGGGAAGATAGAACAGGAGGGTTCTTTCCTCCTCCAGAATGCGTGACTGGAACGAGAAGGCCTTGCCTATGGTGATATCCTGCCAGCTCTGTCCACACAACGCCGGATCCGCCGCCATGAGAAGGCAGAGCACAGAAACGGCCAGGGCCCCGAGTATTTTACGGCAAATCCCTCTCAACATCGAGTCCTCCCTATACTCCTGATCTTTGATCCTAATATAACATGATCGTGGGATTATGTTTAGACACCCAGATCAATGTTGGTTGGACACCTGCGGCCCAAAAAACTATAATCCGACTAAATTCAGACTTGGAGACAATTGGGAGAGGAAAGATGAATCGGATACAGAAGGGCTTGGGACTGGCACTGCTTATCTTAAGCCTGTCATTCTCTCCTGCCTTTGCACAGAGCGAGGCTGAGGTGCAGGCGGCCAGGGAACAATTCGAGGAGGGAGATCCGGGCATGCAGGGCTGGTTCAGGGACGCCTACGCCTATGCGGTATTCCCCAACGTCGGCAAGGGCGGCTTCGGGATCGGTGGGGCCCACGGCAAGGGGCTCGTCTACGAGCAAGGTAAGCTCGTCGGGAAGTCGAGCCTGATCCAGATCACGATCGGCTTTCAATTCGGGGGGCAGGCATTCAGCGAGGTGATCTTTTTCAAGAACAAGACGGCCTTCGATCACTTCACCCAGGAAAACTTTGAATTCGGAGCCCAGGTTTCTGCTGTGGCTCTGTCCGTAGGCGTATCGGCTGACCTGGCCTACAGCGGAGGCGTGGCCGTCGTCACCGCGACCAAAGGCGGCCTCATGTACGAGGCCTCCATCGGAGGACAAAAGTTTACCTACGAGAAGATCGAATAGCGGTAGTCCCGGGGAACACCGCACGAATTATCTTTTAATTTCGATTTCGTCCTTCCCATATACGCGTTCGCAGTAAAGGCACTTCACCTCCAGAGGATCCCCACCGACCACCTTGAAGTGTGAGTTGACTTCTTCATCGTTGGTCACGCACATCGGATTCGAACAATTGACGATTCCCCTCAATTCTTCAGGGATCTTGACCTGGATCTTCTCCACGATCGTGTAGTTTTTGATGATACTCACTGTCGCATTGGGGGCGAGGATGGCGATCTTGTTCACCTCTTTTTCCGTCAAGAACCGATTGTCGATCTTGATCACACCTTTTTTCCCAATTTTCTCGCTATCCAGATTCAGTATCACAGATATCGGATGGGTGAATTCCTGAGGATCCAAGATCCGCATGATCCTGAATGTATCGCGGCTGGGGATATGGTCGATCACAGAACCATCCTTAATGGCAGGTATCTTCCTCTCGATTTCATTCATATGATTCTTCCTCTCAGGATGCCTTTCCCAAAACCAGAGCCAGCAGGGCCTTCCGCACCGTTACACCATTGCCGGCCTGTTCAAAATAGACCGCATGCTCCGTATCATCCAGCTCTGGGCTTATCTCTCCGACCCTGGGCAGTGGATGCATGATCTTCATGTTTCCTTTGATATGTTTCAGTAGAGATTGATCCAGACGGTAGGCGTTCTTATATTTCTCATATTCCATCGGATCAGGGAATCTCTCCTTTTGAATCCTCGTGACATAGAGGACATCGAGCTCATTACTGACCGAGAACACATCGTGTGTCTGAGAACACTTGATCCCGGCTCTTTTGAGATCCTTCAAGTACTGGGCCGGCATTTGCAGCGCATCCGGGGCGATGAAATACAGGTCCACGTTCCAATACCGCAGCGCCATGGCCAGGCTATGGACGGTCCGTCCATATTTCAGATCTCCCAGGAATCCGACCTTTAATCCCTCGATCTTCCCCTGTGCCTTCTGGATGGTGTACAGGTCGAGCATGGTCTGAGTGGGATGCTGGTTTGCCCCGTCACCACCATTGATGACCGGCACAGAGACCGCTTCTGCGGCCAGTCTCGCGGATCCTTCCACAGGGCTCCTGATGACGACCACATCACCGTACTGTTCTGCCATCTTGGTCGTATCCCAGATCGTCTCTCCCTTTTTAACGGAAGACACCTTCTCATCCGAAAAACCGATGACTCTCCCCCCCAGTCGACACATCGCGCTCTCGAAACTCAAGCGTGTGCGTGTCGAAGGCTCAAAGAATAGCGTCGTCAAGATCTTGCCCGCAAGCAGCTGAGGCTTCTCCCCTTCCATATCTTTGGACACTTCCAGAATATGCAGCAGGTCCTCTTTGGTAAAATCTCTAATGGAAACGATATCGCGTCCTTCGAAGGTCATCATGATCCCCTTCCCAAATGAGTCATCAATTTCATTTCCAAACTAGAATATCAATACACGGGGCATTAAGCAATGCTTGCGCCAGAACAAGTCAAAAGGACCATAGCAAATCCCAGATCTCTGTGTCGGCCGGCAAGCAGCTGAATGGGGAGAGGAGCGTTTTTGCTGGGATTTGCAGCATTTATCCAATTGATGTGCTACTCTCATTTCAGGATAGAAGTGTGTAGATATCGAGAAATAGTACTAGATATTAAAGAGGAGGCAAACGAATGGCTGTTCCTGAACACACCATCTACTACCTTGAAATCGTAACCCCGAACGTTGAGGCTGCGTGCCATCTCTATGGCAAGGCGTATGGCTGGCAGTTTAAGGCCAAGGGACCCGAATGGGGGAGTTCGTTCGTCGCGACACTACCCGACGGTTCGCTCTGCGGCATTCGCGCCCCGATGCACGATCAGGAGAAGCCAGTTGTGCGCACCTACCTCCGCGTGACCGATATCGAAACTGCCGTCCAGGAGGCCGGGCAACTTGGCGCCGAGATCGCTCTCGAGCCCATGGAGATACCTGGACAGGGAAAGATCGCAATATACTTTCACGGTGGAATCGAGCAAGGGCTGTGGCAGGTCCCATGAATTGCTGCTGCCTAGCAAGCGCGTGCACCTGTACTGTATTTGCAGTATAGAAATTGAGGGGCGTCGCTCAACCGAGCGTATCTTGTATCACGAGGTCGCCATCGCCAGCCGCCTATTATAGAGGATTACCGATGACCGATAAACTTGAACGGAACAAGAAGAACGTGAAGGCCTTCTATGATCTGATGTTCAACCAATGCCAGCCCGCCGAAGCGATTGAGCAGTACGTGGGAGAGGTGTACATCCAACACAATCCCCTCGTCGCTGACGGAAAGACGGCATTCATTGACTACTTCACTAAAATGGCGAAGGATCACCCCGGTAAGCATGTGCGGTATAGACGTGTTGTTGCTGAAGGAGACTACGTCGTACTCCATTGCCATCAACAATGGCCTGGTGACAGCGATTGGGCAGGCATTGATATTTTTCGACTCGATGAAAACGGCAAGGTTGTCGAACATTGGGATGTGCTCCAAGCCGTGCCTCCGACATCGGCCAATGCCAACACGATGTTTTGACTTTGCCCAGATAAGCAAGCATAGGGGAATTAGGCACACCCCAACAGGGGAAATGATTGATGTGGGAGATGGTAGCGGGGGTTGGATTTGAACCAACGACCTCCGGGTTATGAGCCCGACGAGCTACCAGACTGCTCTACCCCGCAATACCGAGACTGATTATAGCCACACTCAACGCCTTTGTCAAAAATTTTCTCCTATTACATATTATTTTTCACTATATCAAATAATTTCTTGACAGAGCATGACAGCTAAAAATATAATGAGAAACTCTAAAAATGAGTCTATTTCTATTCAGCCTTTTATCCATCCTATGTATCGGTGCGGTCCTGGGGATGATCATCGTCAAGAACCAGGCCTACAGTGCCCTTTTCCTGGTGCTGGCATTCGCCTGCACCGCGGGTTTATTCGCCTTTCTGAATGCCCCCTTCATTGCCGTCGTCCAGATCATCATCTACGCCGGCGCCATCCTGGTCCTCTTTATATTCGTGATCATGATGGTGGACATCCAGGAAGGGCTGACCCCGGAAAAGAAGAAATGGACACTGGTTATGGCATGTATCCTCGCCGGGGTGCTGCTGGTCGAGTTGCTGGTAGCCCTCAAAGCCGCGCTGTCACCTATGGCAACTTCGGTCTCTGGCCAAGCGGGCGGTGCCAGTGAAATCGGGCATCTGCTGTTCACAAAGTACCTCTATCCATTCGAGATCACATCTGTGCTGATCATCGCCGCCATGGTGGGCGCCATCGTCCTGGTCAAAAAGAAGGACACGGAATGATTCCCCCCAGCTATTTTCTGATCGTCAGCATTATTCTCTTTGTCCTGGGGATTGTCGGATTCTTTGTAAAGAAAGACCTCATCACCCAGTTTCTCTCGGTGGAAGTCATGCTGAACGCTGCCAATCTGGCCTTCCTCACCTTTGCCCACAGTTCAGGTTCCCTGGACGGCCAGCTCATCGTGTTCTTCGTGATCACGGTGGCCGCAGCAGAGGTCGCGATCGGTCTGGCAGTAATCCTGCTCGTCTACCGCAGCCACAAATCCATCAAGACCGAGGACATCCACTTAATGAAGGGGTAACATGGCGGACTTTTTCTGGTTGATACCGTTCTTCCCAGCGCTGAGCTCCTTACTGCTCATCCTGTTCGGCCGCAAGCTTCCCAGGAAGTACATCGCGTTCCAGGCCTGCCTGGCTGTGTTTTTCTCGTTTGCGCTCTCGTTCCTGTCCTTCCTCTCTCTGTTGGGAAGCGGCCACGAGGGCCACGGATTGATCAAGAACCTCTTCGCGTGGATCCATTCCGGAAGCTTCAAGGTCGACTTTTCGCTGCAGTTTGATCAACTCACTGCTGTCATGTGTCTGGTTGTATCGGGTGTGGGATTCCTGATCCACATCTACTCGTCCGGCTACATGTCACATGACAAGAGCTTTGCGCGCTTTTTCGCCTACCTTAACCTATTTGCCTTCTCCATGCTGATCCTCGTCATGGCCTCCAACCTGGTCCTGATGTTCGTGGGCTGGGAAGGCGTGGGCCTCTGCTCCTACCTGTTGATCGGTTTCTGGTTCGAGAAGCCCTCGGCAGCCAATGCAGGGAAAAAAGCGTTCATCGTGAACCGCATCGGAGACGCGGGCTTCATGCTCGGCATCTTCTTCATTCTCTTCACTATCGGCAGCGTCGAGTTCGGTGCCGTGAACCATGCGGTCGAGGCAGGAGGATTCACTCAGGGTCTTGCCACGTTGATCGCGCTCCTTCTATTCGTGGGGGCGATCGGGAAATCGGCTCAGATCCCCCTCTATGTGTGGCTGCCCGATGCCATGGAGGGCCCGACACCTGTCAGCGCCCTGATCCACGCAGCCACCATGGTGACGGCCGGAGTGTACATGGTCGCCCGGATGAACCTGCTCTATTCTCTCGCTCCCGCGGCCCTGCAGGTCGTGGCCATCGTGGGAGCTCTAACCGCCGTATATGCCGCCAGCATGGCCCTCACTCAGAATGACATCAAGCGTGTGCTGGCTTATTCCACCATATCTCAGCTGGGCTACATGTTCATCGGCCTGGGAGTCGGCGCCTATTCGGCCGCCGTATTCCACCTCTACACACACGCATTCTTCAAGAGCCTTCTGTTCCTCGGGGCCGGGAGCGTCATGCATGCGCTGTCCGGGGAACTGGATATGCGAAAGATGGGAGGCCTCAGGAAATACCTGCCCATCACCTTTCCTACCTTCCTGATCGGGACCATTGCCATCGCAGGGGTGCCGTTCTTTTCCGGATTTTTCTCCAAAGACGCAATCCTGACCAGCGCCTTTGCCAACGGGCAGTATCTGGTTTGGGCATTGGGACTCATGGGCGCCGTCATGACAGCGTTCTACATGTTCCGCGTGGTGTTCCTCACCTTCTATGGTAATGAGAGGCTGGAACCCGAGGCCAAGGCCCATCTGCATGAATCACCCAAATCCATGACAATCCCGCTGGCCTTGCTAGCATTTTTCTCCATCGTGGCAGGATATGTCGGGCTGCCCATCGTCCTGGGAGAAAACGTCAACCTGTTCGACAAGTTCCTGGAACCTGTGATCCATGCCGGCCATGGCGCACACCTGAGCCTGAGCAGCGAGTGGATGCTCATCCTGGCTTCAGTGGCCGTGGCCCTGTTCGGGATCTTCATCGCCTATATCTTCTATCTGAAAAAGCCGGATGTTCCCCACAAACTTGTCGCCCGTTTTCCCTGGCTGTATAAGCTGCTCTACAACAAATATTACATGGACGAGATCTACAACGCCATGTTCGTGAACTCCACCCTCAAGGGTTCAGAGCTCGTATACAAACATTTTGACCTGAAGGTCATCGACGGAGCGCTGAACGGATCCGCAAAGACCATGAATTCCCTGGGCAGACTTCTCAGCTTCCTGCAGACAGGCCTGATAAAAGACTACGCCCTGGTCTTTCTGCTGGGAGCCCTGATCCTCCTGGGGTATTTCGTGTTTTAAAGGTTGAAGATGCCAATACTCAGTGTAATCGCCTTTTTGCCCCTGGCCGGAGCCCTGCTCACCATTTTCATCCCCAAAGAGCATAAGAACCTTTTCCGCATCTTCGCACTCGTGCTCACGATCATCACATTCATTATCTCTCTCTCACTCTTCTTCCAGTTCGAATCCGGGACCGCGGATCCTCAGTTCGTGGAGAAAGCCGACTGGATCGGCTACGGCATCCAGTACCATGTTGGTATCGACGGAATAAGCCTGCTGCTGGTCCTGCTCACCACCTTCCTCTTCCCCATCGCGATCCTCTCCTCCTGGAACTATATCCAGGACAAGGTCAAGGAATATCACATCTTTATCCTCATCCTCCAGACCGGGATCCTGGGCGTATTCGTTTCGCTGAACCTGTTCCTCTTTTACGTTTTCTGGGAAGCCATGCTTATCCCCATGTACTTCCTAATCGGGATCTGGGGTGGAAAGCGGCGCATTTACGCCACCATGAAATTCGTCCTCTTCACCATGTTCGGCGGCCTGCTCATGCTGGTGGCCATATTCTTTCTGTACTCTTCCTATTTTAAGGCTACGGGAATCTACTCACTCAACATCTTCGACCTGCAGAAGCTCATCCTCAACCCTGAGATCCAGATCTGGCTCTTCCTTGCTTTTGCGCTGGCCTTTGCCATTAAAGTACCGATGTTCCCTTTCCATACCTGGCTGCCAGACGCACACGTCGAGGCACCCACCGCAGGATCTGTCATCCTGGCCGCAGTACTCTTGAAACTGGGCACCTATGGTTTTCTGCGCCTGGCCTTGCCTCTGTTTCCCGATGCCGTGGCGAAATTCGTACCCATTTTGGCCGTCCTGTGTATCATAGGCATTATTTATGGAGCGCTCATGGCGCTCATCCAGAAGGACGTCAAATCCCTGGTCGCCTATTCCAGCGTGAGTCACATGGGACTCATCATGCTGGCGGTCTTCGCGCTCAATGTCGAGGGACTTCAGGGGGCGCTCTACCAGATGCTCAACCACGGTCTCAGCACGGGGGCCCTGTTCCTCTGTGTTGGAATTCTTTACGAGAGATCCCACACGCGCATGATCAAGGACTATGGAGGCGTCAGCAAACAGATGCCCATTTTTTCGGCCTTTTTCCTCATCGCCCTCCTCTCCTCGGTCGGACTGCCCGGTCTGAACGGATTTGTGGGCGAGGCGCTCTGCCTGTACGGAGCCTTCAAGGCCAACACCCTCTGGGCCATTTTCGGCATCACCACCATCATCCTGGCCGCGGGATATCTGCTCTGGATGTTCCAGCGTGTGATGCAGGGCCCCATCACCAACGAAAAGGTCCGGACGTTCCCTGACCTGAGCCTGAGGGAGATCGTGGTGCTCGTGCCCATCGTGATCCTGATGTTCTGGATGGGGATCTTCCCCGGCACATTCCTCCGCAAGATGGACGCATCCATCAACCACCTGATCGACCAAGTCACGAACCGGGAGACCTATTTCTCCCAGGCTTCTGAGAATCATATTGTCCTGGGGGTCCAGACGGACACTCCGGGATCCCAAATCCATAAGGAAGAAGACTCTCGATGAATACGTTCACGGCCCTGTATCCACTCCTGAGCGTCGTCTTGGGCGCCATGGTTATTCTTCTTCTGGAAGTCTTCCTTAAGCGGGAAAACCGTGATTACCTGGCGTACGTCTCCATCCTGTTCCTTTTGAACGCCGGGAGGGAATGCATCCGGGTCTGGAACCGGGGGTACTCTTATTTCGATGGGTCCCTTCAACTCGACAACCTGGCCCTGCTGCTGTGCCTCATCTTGATCCTGGCCTCGCTCTTCGTGATCCTGATCTCGATGAAATACCTGCGGCTGCAGAACGCCAATATCGGTGAATATTACGCACTTGTCCTCTTCGCGCTCTCGGGCATGATCATCATGGTCTCTTCAACGGACCTCGTGGTCGTCTTCCTGGGACTCGAAGTCCTCTCCATGTCCAGCTATGCCCTGGCCGGACTCAAGCGGGATGATGCCCGCTCCGCTGAAGCCGCGGTCAAATATTTCCTGCTGGGCAGCTTTGCCTCCGCCTTCCTCGTTTTCGGTCTGGCCTTCCTGTACGGGGCCGCCCATTCCCTGAACATCACCGACATCGTCAATTTCTTCCGCGCCGAGAACAGCCTCAGCCTCATGGGCCTTGCAGGCCTGGGCCTCCTTATCATCGGCTTCGGATTCAAGATCGCCTGGGTTCCTTTCCACATGTGGACGCCGGATGTATATGAAGGCTCCCCCACTCCGATCACGGCCTTCTTTTCGGTGGGGCCCAAGGTTGTGGGATTCGCGGTGTTGATGCGCCTGTTCCAGCTCTACTGGGCTGAATCTCTGAACTCCCAGGTTGTATCTTCGGCCCTGTGGGTCATCGCGGTCCTGACTATGGTGGCAGGAAACCTTCTGGCTTTGCGGCAGCGCAACGTCAAGCGCATCCTGGCCTATTCCAGTATCGCCCATGCCGGATATCTGTTGGTGGCCCTGTTGGCTCAGGACAATGCCGGACTGGTCTTCTACCTCCTCGTCTATCTCTTCATGAACATGGGTGCCTTTGCCGCCGTTACCGCCCTCAGCAAGAAGGGCAAGGAATACCTCGACCTGGAAGACTATAAGGGGATCGGTTTCCGGTATCCCTGGATCGGCGCCACGCTGGCGGTCTTCCTGTTTTCCCTGGCAGGCTTCCCTCCCACGGGCGGCTTCTTGGCCAAGTTCTACATTTTCTCTTCCGCAGTACATGGAGGTTTCCTCTGGCTCGTGATCATCGGGGTCTTGGCCAGCCTGATCTCGGTCTACTACTATCTGAGGATCGTGGTCACGATGTACATGCATCCCGCAACCCAGGACATCGAGATCGATGCCTACAATCCGGCGCTGTTCCTCGTCCTGTTCCTCTGCCTGTACGGCGTGCTCCAGATGGGGATCTTCCCCGGTAACGTCCTGGTCATCATCAAACAGGCCGTGGCCGCTCTTCCCATCCTCTGATCCCTCCCCCGCAGCGCCGCATCCTATCAATGCGAACCCAAAGAAGCAAACCTCTGTCATTGCGAGCGCAGCGAAACAATCTGTTGGGATCGCTTTCCCCCCCCGTGACAGAAAGGCCGTAACCTGCTATCCTTTCTCGAAGGAGGTTTCTCATGAAAAGACGCAGCCTAAAGTTTTCATGCCTCATTCTAGGCTTCAGCCTCCTGGCGACGCTCCCGCTCTCCGGGCAGTGGACCCTGGACCTCGAGACCGGCGTCGCCTTTCCCCGCTCCAACGATGTGCGTGTGCCCAATGCGACAGGTACCCTGTTCTCTCTGACGGATGACTTGACCTCAAAATCCGCTCCTTTTATCCGAGCCAGGCTGGGATTTGCGATCGCGGAGCGGCACCACATCGTGCTCTTTGCCGCTCCTCTCACCCTGAAGGCCAGCGGACAAGCCGACAAAGACATCCATTTCGCCGGGAAAGACTATCCGGCCGGAACGCCCCTGGATGCCAGCTACCAATTCAACTCCTGGCGCTTGACCTATCGGTACGACCTGGTCCGCTCGGAACAATGGACCGTCGGCCTGGGCCTGACCGCCAAGATCCGCGACGCCGCCATCACAGTCTCGGGCGGAGGGATTTCCTCGGATACGACCGATTTTGGCTTTGTTCCCCTCCTGAATTTCCTCGTTCGTTGGGACTTTTCCGACCTCTGGGGCCTGCTGCTGGAGGGAGATGCCGCTGCCGCACCAGGAGGCCAGGGACGTGCCGAGGACATCCTGCTGGCCATCATGTTCCGACCCTCCCAGAGGTTGACGCTTCGTGCCGGCTACCGGCTGCTAGAGGGAGGCGCCGATGTGGACCAGGTCTACAATTTCGCTTGGATAGACTATGCCTCGGTGGGAGCGGCCATCACCTTCTAATACCATGGCCAAGATTCTCATCACTGGAGCCACGGGTTATATCGGCAGGCTCCTGGTCCAAAGGTTACTAGCGAAGCCCAAGATGGACCTGCGTCTGCTGGTCCGCTCTCCCGATAAGCTGCCCCCCGAACTCAGAGAGAGGGCTGAGGTAGTAAAAGGCAGCACGTTTGAGCCTGAATCCCTCCAAAGCGCACTGGAGGGTATCGACTGCGCCTACTATCTCATCCATTCCATGGGCGCCGGAAAGGACTACAGGAGACTGGATAGAGAGAGCGCGAAGAATTTCCGTGAGGCCTGCATCGAAGCCGGGGCGCGGCGGATCATCTATCTCGGCGGGCTCGGCTCCAAGGAAACCGCCAGCCAGCATCTCCTGAGCCGAATCGAGACCGGCGAGATCCTCAGCCATAAACCCGACCAGATCCAGACGATTTGGCTGCGTGCGGCGGTGATCATCGGATCCGGCAGCGCCAGCTTCGATATCATCCGAAATCTAATCAGGAAGCTGCCAATCATGATCACCCCTCGCTGGGTGCACACCATGACCCAGCCGATCGGGATCGAAGACGTCCTGGATTATCTGGTTGGCGCAGCCTCTCTGGCCTACCAGGGAAACGTTGTGATCGATATCGGCACCGATCCCCTCAGCTTCAAGGAAATGCTCGAAGACGCTGCCAGGGTCATGGGCCTCAGACGATTTCTCCTTCCGGTCCCGTTCTTCTCGCCCCGGCTCTCCGCATACTGGCTTATACTGATGACACGGGTAGATTTCCATATCGCACGGGAGCTCGTGGAAGGGCTGAAATCGGAAACCCTCATGCAGAACGAGAATGCCGCCCGACTCTTCCCAGAGATCAAGCCCTTGTCCTATGCCGAGGCCGTCGCCCAGGCCCTAGAAATGGAAAGTGGCCGGAGTAGGACATAAGCCGAATTTTGTTCCCGCCGAGTCGGCGAGGGCGGTTATTTATCTAGCTCCCGAAGGAGTCGAGCGACCTACCCGCCCCGAGGCGGGCCGCCTCATAACGGGGCCGATTTGGTCTTGCTCCGGATGGGGTTTACCCTGCCCCTACCGTCACCGGTAGGGCGGTGAGCTCTTACCTCACCTTTTCACCCTTACTCCGTCGAAACGGAGCGGTATATTTTCTGTGGCACTTTCCTCCGGTCGCCCGGAGTCGCTGTTAGCGACCATCCT